>NZ_JBWKPO010000002.1:0-748722 GCF_059418285.1 Sphingomonas sp. GW821-FHT09B04 | reverse complement strand
CGACGCCCTCCACCGCGCGCTTAGCGGTCCCACGCAAGACACACCCGCACGGCCCGCAACCGAAACCGATCCGGATTGAATCAACGAATGGAAGCCGGGCAAAGAACCCGGCTTCCCACGAATGGGAGAGAAGAGATGACTGATCGCACCAGGCTCCGCCTGCTTCGCAGCGGCACCGCGATGATCGCACTTACGCTGGCGCTGCCCGTCTATGCGCAGGAAGCGGCGCCGGTCGATCCGGCCGGCGAAGAGGCGCCGCCCGCCGAGGTCGTAGTCGTCGGCAGCCAGATCAAGGGCAAAGACATCACCACCGCGCTGCCGGTGTCGGTGGTCGACCGCAACCAGATCGACGCCACCGGCGCACTGTCGGGTGACGACCTGATCCGCTCGATCCCGCAGGCGGGCGACGTCACTTTCAACGAAGCCAACAACCCACAGACCAGCAATGCGGCGCGTGGCGATGTCAATTCGATCAATCTGCGCAATCTGGGCGTCGGCAATACGCTGACGCTGCTCAACGGCCGCCGCATGGTCAATCACCCGACCAGCCAGGCCGGTGACGGCAACGTGCCCGTGCTCGGCTACAACTCGAACGCGCTGCCCGTCGCCGGGATCGAACGGCTCGAGATCCTGCGCGACGGCGCGTCGGCGATCTATGGCTCGGACGCGGTCGCGGGCGTGGTCAACACGGTCACGCGCGGTGACTATGACGGCGCCGAGCTCAACCTGCGCTATGGCTTTGCCGAGGGCACGAACCGTAAAGAGTTCGAAGGCACGGCACTGGTCGGGCACAGTTTCGACGAAGGGCGCGGCAATTTCTCGCTGTTCTTCAACTATGTCCGTCGCACCGCGCAGATGGCCGAGGACCAGCCTTACACCGCGACCGACAACCTCATGTCGTACTTCGCCGACGACCCTGCCTATGCCGGCAACCTGACGGCGGACGGCCGCGCGACGCAAAGTCCCTGGGCGAACCTCGCTGTCGTGGGCGGCCCCGGTACGATCCGCCGCAGCCCGGGCAATCAGGCGCTGACCTCCTCGGCGGGCGCGTTCCACACCCAGTCGTCGCTCAATCCCGGCTGCCTTGTCACGATCAACAGCGACGTCTGCTACGGCAGCGGCACGCGCGCGACCGCAACCACCCTGCGCAGCGAGCGCTTCGACACGCGTCCCGGCACCACCGTCACGCCATCGTTCAATCGCTATAACGCCTTCTTCACCGGCCGCTACGAGCTGAGCGATGCGGTCGAGCTCTATACCGAGCTTGGCTATTACCTCGCCGATACCCAGCGCATCCAGCCGCCGACAATCAACCTCAACGCGATCGTCATTCCGGCGAGCAATTACTGGAACCCGTTCGGTCCCACCACTTTCGCCAACGGTCAGGCCAACCCCAACCGCATCCCCGGCCTCACTAATGTTCCCGCCGCCGGCCTGCCGGTGCGTCTCAGCACCTATCGCTTCGTCGATGCCGGCAATCAGGTGGTGAATGTCGAGAACTGGCAGTCACGCTTCCTGCTCGGCGCGCGCGGCAAGATCGGCAGCTTCGACTATGATACCGCGATCCTCTATTCGGAGGCGCAGGCACGCGACAGCTCGAACGCGATCGACATGACCGCGCTCCAGCGTAACCTCGCGCTGTCGACGCCTGCCGCGTACAATCCGTTCAGCGGCGGCTGCTCGGCCACCCCGTCGCTCGGCGACTGCTCGCCCGCCAGTCAGGCGACGATCGACTCATTCAGCTTCAACCTCGTCCGCAAGTCGAAGACCAGCCTGCTGCTCGGCGATTTCAAACTCTCCAACGCCAGCCTGTTCGACCTGCCCGCCGGCGGCCTCGGCATCGCGTTCGGGGTCGAGGGGCGGCGCGAGACTCAGGAGGATATCCGCGACCCGCGCCTCAACGGCACGATCACCTTCACCGACATGGTGACCGGCGAGACCAACCTGTCGAACGTCGCCGCGGTCAGCCCGACCCCCTCGACACGCGGCAGCCGCAGCGTGTTCTCTGCCTTTGCCGAACTCGCTGTACCGGTGGTCTCGCCCGAGATGAACATTCCGCTGATCCACCGGCTTGACCTTCAGCTCGCCGGGCGGTTCGAGAATTATTCGGACTTCGGATCGGTCGCTAAGCCCAAGATCGCCGCCGCATGGGACATCGTCGATGGCCTGCGCCTGCGCGGGTCCTGGTCGCAGGGCTTCCGCGCGCCGAACCTCGAGCAGACCAAGACCGTCGCCTATTCGCGGCTTGGCTCGAACAACGACTATTACCGTTGCGTTGTCGACATGCGCCGCCCGGTCAATCCGATCCCCAACATGGGCGCATGCGATCGCAGTGCCAGCTATTCGATCTTCATCAGCGGCAATCCCGAGCTGAAGCCCGAGGAAAGCACCAACTGGACCGTCGGCACGGTGATCGAGCCGAAGTTCATCCCGTCGGAATATGGCCGCCTGACGCTCACCGCCGATTTCTGGTCGATCCAGCAGACCGGCATTGTCGGCCAGTTCGGCCCGCGCAACGCGCTGGTGCTCGATTATCTCCTGCGCCTTCAGGGATCGAGCAACCCGAACGTGATCCGCTCGGCACCCAATGCCGACGATGTCAATTTCTACCAGGGCAGCGGCCTTGCTCCGGCGGGCGCGGTAACGCGGATCAACGACCAGTTCACCAATTTGCTGCCGCAGACGGTGCAGGGCATCGACCTTGCGCTGCTCTATAATGTCCGCACCGGCATCGGCCGGTTCGACGTCGCGATCAACGCGGCGCGGCTGACCAAATTCTCGCGCGATACCCCGCCCGCGGTGCAGGCGCTCTTCGATGCGCGGGCTGCCGGCACCATCGATCCGGCGACGCCGCTTACGGATGCCAGCGACCTGATCGAGGAACGTGGCAAGCCCAAATGGCGCCTCACCGGATCGCTTACCTGGAGCCACAAGGGGTTCCAGATCGGCGCGTTCGGCAATTATATCGGCAAGGTCTACGACACCAACTTCCTTGATGCGCAGGGCAACCCCTACCCGCTCGAGGGCAAGGCGTTCTTCAACCTCTACGCCCAATATCGCGTTCGTAAGGGCCCGCTCGAGGATACGCGCTTCCGCATCGGCGCGCGCAACATCTTCGATACCCAGCCGCCGATCACCGCCGACGGCTATCTGGGCTCGCTCTACGTGCCCTATGGCCGCTACATCTACGCCTCCATCGGCAAGAAGTTCTGAGGGACGTGATGCGCTGGCTCGCCGCTTTCGTCCTGCTCCTCGTTGCGGCTCCGGCCGCGGCGCAGGACGGGGAAGTGATCAACCTCTGGCCCGGCGTCATGCCGGGCGGCGGCAAGCCCGCCGGGGCGGAAAAGGTCGGGAGCGAAGGGTCGGCGACCGGTTCGGTATCCAACGTCACCGTGCCGCGCATGGTGGTGGTGCGGCCGAAGAACCCCAATGGCGCGGCTATGCTGGTGATCGGCGGCGGCGGCTATTTCCGAATCCAGATCGGCAGTGCCGCGATGCCGACCGCGCAATGGCTGGCGGAGCAGGGGATCACCGCCTTCGTCCTCTACTATCGCCTGCCGGGTGACGGCTGGAACGCAGATGCGCCGTTTCAGGATGGGCAGCGCGCGATGCGCATCCTGCGCGGCAATTGGAAGACGCTGGACATCGATCCCAAGCGGATCGGCGTCCTTGGCTTTTCGGCGGGCGGGCATCTCGCCGGCACGCTCGCGACCCGCGGTACCGACGCTTTCTATCCGGCCGTCGACGCGATCGATCAGGTGAGCGCGGTGCCGGATTTCGCCGCGCTGATCTATCCGGTGGTGTCGATGCGCGCGCCCATCGACACCACGCGCACCTTCCGCGAACTCAAGGGCCTGCCCGACTTCCGCGACGCCTTCTCGATCGAGGCGAACGTGACGGCTGCCACGCCGCCGATTTTCCTCGCTCATGCCGCGGACGATCCGATCGCCGCGCCGGAGCACAGCCTGCGCCTCCATGCCGCGATGATCGCCGCGAGGCGTCCGGTGGAGCTGCACCTGTTCGAGACCGGCGGGCACAGCTTCGGCCTCGGGCCGAAGGGCAGCGCCGTCGCGGCATGGCCCGAGCTGTTCCACACCTGGGTCCGCCGCCACAACTGGCTCGAGCGCTAGAGCAGATCGGCAGCTGGAAAAGGGCGAGCCGAAAATGGTGGACTTCCATGATCCGGAACGCAGCATATTCAAGACACGTGAACACTGAGGTACGGACGGTCGCCATTTGCCGGCCGCTGAAGCTCATAGGTCAGACCGGGGATCAGCCGGCATGCGGCGCGCACGATCCGGCACCCCAGTGCGCCGCGAACAGGATCACCGCCACAAGGTGGAGCAGCGACAAGCCCGTCGAAGAAAGAGGCCGCGCGGGTGCTTCACGCGACCGCCTGTCCAGCCACAGCGGCAGCCCGTGAGCGGCGGCTACCGCCGGCCGGTCGCGAGACGAGATGGTGGACCGCCGCCATGCCGCTGGCAAAGGCCATGCCGCGCGGGCCGGCGATGTAGCGCGGTTCCCAATGGGTCGCGAACTTGGCTTTGTAGTTGCGCAGGCCTTCGAACCCGTAGAGCATCTCGCCATGGCGGAAGAGGAACGCCGCGCCGCGCGCCCAGATCGAGGCCAGCCTGCCGCCCTCGATGCCTGCCAGCGGCGCGATCCCGAGCGTGAACCACCGATAGCCCTCCGCCTGAGCGTGTTCGATCAGGCGCAGAAACAGGAAGTCCATCGTGCCATAGGGGATGTCGCGGCGGTGGCGCATCAGATCGACCGACATTTCCTCACGGTTCGGGGTCGCGAGGATATTGGCGAACGCGACGATCCGCCCGCCGACGCGGACCACCGCACAGGGGAAGTGCGACAGATAGGCGGGATCGAAGCGGCCGAGGCTGAAGGCTTTCTCCCGTTGTTTCTTGCTGTCCAGCCACGCGTCCGACACCGCGCTGAGTTCGCCGATCAGGTGCGATGCCCCGGCGGCGTCCACCACGGCGAATTCAGCCCCTTCCTGCACCGCTTTGCGCTCGGCGTGCCGAAGCGATTTCGCCTGCGCTCCGGCGCGGGTGAAGCTCGCGAGATCGACCCGGGCCTCCTCTCCATATTTGACGATCGAAAGACCGAGGTCGATCGCATGCGGCAGGCAGGCCGCGCTGATCTGGTAGAGCAGAATCCGGCCCTGTGCCGCGTCCGCCCGTTCGCGCAGTCGCCACAGCAGATCGGCCCAGCGCGCCTCGTGGCCGACCGGATCCCCCATGACGATCCAGTTCGGCCCCTGCACCCGATACATCAGGAACGCGTCGCCTTCATCGGCCAGGATGAAGCTCTTGTCGCCCGTCAGCGCGAGAAAGGCGTCGCTGTGCCGCGCCAGCGCAAGCGCCGGTTCCAGCTGATCGCGCGCGACCGGATCGGCCCGTGCGACCCGCGGTGACGGCGCGAACAGACGCCAGAGCGCAAGCCCCGCGAGCAGGACCGCCGTACCGAACAGCGCACGCAGGAAGCGCGGCGCGTCCCCGGTCAAGCTGAACTGCCACCAAAGGCTGCTGGTATAGGCAACGTGCTTGTAGGCGAAGAAACCGGCGAAGACCGATGTCAGGATCGCGGTCAGCGCCGCGATGGTCCAGCCCGTCGAGAGCGGAGCGTCGAGCAACGAGGTCTTGCGATAGAAGGCAGGACGGCTCCACTGCAGCGCGGCGCCGATCGCGAGCAGGATGACCGCCTCTTCATAGTCCGCGCCCTTTGCGAGCGAGAACGCTGCGCCGGCGAAGAGCAGCACGCGCGTCGTGAAGAACGCGCCGTCGAGGCGCCGTAACAGGCCCGGCGCGAGGAACAGCAGCAGTGTGCCGGACAGGCTCGCGGCGATATGCGACGCCTCGACGAACGGCAGTGGCACGATATGCCGGAGCGCGTGCATCCGGCTCGTCTCCGCCGGTGTCGATCCCGACAGCAGCAGGATCAGGCCGCCCGCAAAGGCGAGCGCGGCGAGTAGCGGCGGGGCAAGCTCGCGAAGTAGCGATTGTCCCGCCTGTGCGAGCTCCTGCACGGGTCCGCGCCACGCCTTGCCCTCATGCCAGGCGAGCAGCAGCGCGGCGAGAAGCAGCGGCAGCAGATAATAGATGACGCGATAGGCGAGCAGCGCCGCCAGCAGCTGCGCCTTGTCGCCCGGAACGGTCGCGATCACCACCGCCTCGAACACGCCGAGTCCGCCGGGCACATGGCTGATCAGCGATGCGATGATCGCGAGCGCATAGCCGAGGAAGAACGCCGGATAGAGCGCCGGATCATGGGCCGGAAGCAGCACAAACAGCGCCGCGCTCGCGGCGGTAAGGTCGAGCGCCGCAACACCCGTCATCATCGCGCCGTGCCGCAGACCGGGAAGCGGCGTGCGCCAGCCGCCGATTTCGACCGCCCGCAACCCGAACCGGCGCAGCAGCAGCGGAACCAGACAGAACACCACGACCGTCAGCCCCGCGAAATGCAGCCACGGGAGCGACAGTGCGAAGTCGAACAGTGGCAGGATATGCGCGCTCGTCATCGCCGTGAGGCCCGCCAGCAGGATGACGCCATTCCAGAAGCTGAAGCTGGCGAGCGCGATGACGCTGCCGATCTCGCCCGCGTCCAGCCCCGCCGAGCGGTAGATGCGATAGCGAGCCGAACCCCCGGTCAGCAATGCCAGGCCGAGATTGTGGCTGAGCGTGTAGCTGGTGAATGACGCGAGCGCGTAAGTCCGCCATGGCAATTTGCGTTCGATGACCTGAAGCGCGAACCGGTCATAGAGCGTGAGCAGCAAGTAGCTCACCGCGGTGAGCAGCAGCGCCATACCGATCTGGCCGGCCGACAGGGCGTCGAAGGCGTGGCGGATTTCATGCGGACGGACCGTGTGGAGCAGCTTGAACAGCGCCGTCAGGCCGAGCGCGGCCACCAGCAGCGCGGTGAGGATCGAGAGCCCGCGCCGGCGGGCGGAGACCCAGCGCGCAAGGCCGGTGCCTGCGATCATCGGCGGGTCCAGTCCTGATGCTTGCAGATCAGGCCGCCGAGGATGCAGCCCGAAATGCGCAGGCTGTTCGCGCCGGTCTGAGCGATCGTCGAATAGAAGCGGCGGCCCTGATCGGGAACATAGACCTGTCCAGTCCAGTGTCCGGCCCCTTTGGAGCGATAGTCGACGAGCAGCTCGGTACCGATCAGCGAACTCAGCCCCGCCGCGCGCGCATCGGCGAGCGCTGCCGGCGCCGCCCAGACGATGTTGCCGCAGAGCAGCTGACCGCAGGCGTGAGTGCGGACAAGGATTGTGCCCTTGGGATTCTGCCATAGGCCGATCGGCGTGAGCGGTGCTTCGGCCTGTGCGGTGGCGGACAGCCCCAACAACGCTATCGCGGCGAGAAGACGCATCTCATTTGCTCCCGGTTGTGACTGCGGCGCGCTGGATGGCGGGCAGGATCGCCGCCTCCAGCGCACCGTCGTCGGATTTGAGCTTATGGCCGCCTGGCAGCACGATCCGCCAGACATTGGGCGTGGCGAGTTCGGGGCACAGGCTGTTGTCCTCTTCCGCCCCGCGGATGCAGGTCACGGGCACCCAGGTCAGCTTCGAGGCGGTCTGCAGCGCGTGCTGATCGGGAATCTCGAGCCCGGCGAGTTCGATCGGCGAGGCACGAAAAACGATGTCCGCGCCGGGAACGACCAGTACCACCGATTGGATCGGCTGACGACGCACGGGCGGCAACTGGGCAAGTCCGGCATGAAGCATATCGGCGCCGAAGGACTGGCCGATCAGCACGACGCGATCCGTCCGGCCGAGGCGCATCGCCCGCGCCATCGCATCGTCGATGAGCGCCGCGGCTTCCCCGGGCGTGCGCCGCGGCGAGAAATAGGTCAGCGAATTGACCGTGACGACGGCATAGCCGCGGGCGTTGAGCCGGGCGGCGATCTTTGGCGTCATGCCGAGCCGGTTACCCATATCGCCGGACAGGATGACGATGGCAGGCCTGGCGGAGTCCGGGCGCGCAACGGGCAGGTCACGGTACACGGGGCCGGTATAATAGCCGGCATAGAGATAGATGGCCGCGGCAAGAGCGAACGCAAGGATCAGGACGGACAGCAGCTTCTTCATGCGACCCCCTTGACGGGCACCTGTCACCGCGACGGGATGGAGATACTCTCCCGTTGCGATCTGTCGATCCTACTCCTTTGCATCCGTCCGAAAGCTGACCCCGGCATTACCTTATTGTCATGTCGCGGCCATGCCCCGGTCGGGTCGCGACGCGTAACAAGGGGCATCCACGATGATGGTCGGCGCCCCGGATCACCCGACGGGATCTCGTCAGCTGTCAGGCCTTTGCTTGCGCTGGCGGTCCTGCGACGTCGACCGTATCCCCTGACAAGGGCGTGGCGGTCATCGAGGGTCGCAACACAAACGCGTCGAACCAGTTGCTCAGCTGAGCCGATTTCCTGAACGATGGCAGGTTCCGGAACTCGAGCCAGTCGAGCGTCGTCGCAAGAGCGATCTGCCCGATATGGAGACCCGCATCGAAGTTCATATGCTGTTCGAGCCACGCATAGCTCGCTTCCAGCTTGGCGATATAGCCATCGCGAAGATCCGCGAACCGGAGCGCTTCGGGGCGGCGCACGGTTTCCCAGCGCACAGCGATCCCCGCATCCGCCATCCCCTGGGCGAGCGCTTCGAGCTGCAACGCCTGCCACCGCGCTTCGGGATCGGCGGGATAGAGGCTGTCGCCATCGTGAAGCGTGTCCAGATAGGCGCAAATGACGCTTGAATCGAACAGAGAAGGCAGGTCCGGACGGAGCAGGACCGGCACTTTGCCCAGAGGATTCTGGCCGAACACCTCATCGTTTCGGGCAGTGGGACTCGTTTCGTGATGCTCCACCACGATCCTGTCGGCGATTCCGATCTCATGGGCGAAGACGAGCGCCTTCCGGGCGAAGGGCGAGTGGGTCTGATAAAGCAGGCGCATTGGAGTTTCCTGTTTGCGGTGAAATTCTGGGGTGAACCGGATCGGCGCTGCGACCTCAGCCACAGGGGCGAGCGTCGCCCAATCCGCCTCGAACGCCGCTGAGACGCCCGGGATTGCGATATAGTCGGTCAATGTCGGCAGGATGTCGGCAGTCCATTTCCACTCCATTCGCTTGATCTCGAAGAATAGAGCGGGTGGATGCGGGCAAACCGCGAAAATGATGCCGATAACGCCTTCTTTCGACAAAGATCGGCGATAAACTGCGGGGATGGAACTCGACTTATTCGATCGCCGCTTGCTTGCGCTGGTTCAGGAGAATGCCGGGCTCACTGCCGAGCAACTCGCCGAACAGGTGCCGCTGTCGATTTCCGCGATCCAGCGCCGGATCCGGCGGATGCGCGAGCAAGGCGTCATCCTGAAGGACGTGGCGGTCTGCGATCCGAAGAAGCTGGGCCGCCCGACATTCTTCATCGTGTCGCTTCAGGTCGAGCGCGAGCGGCCTGAACTGCTTGCCGAACTCAAACGCTGGCTCAGCGCGGAGCAACAGGTCCAGCAGGTATATTATGTGACGGGAGAGGCCGATTTCGTCCTCGTCGTGACCGCGCCCGATACCGAGAGCTATGATGACCTCATGTCGCGGCTGGTCGCGCGCAACGCGAACGTCCGGCGCTTTACGACCAACGTCGCGTTGGGGGTGGTGAAGCGCGGGCTGGCGATCGCGATGCCGGACGCGCTTTAGCTTCGATATTCGCGGCTTCGCGGCGCGCAATGGCGCCAAATCGCGGACGAACTGCAAACGCCGGATCTATACTCGCGGGATGAACGGCAATTCCAGCACGCACGGCGCCACGCCGCTCATCACACTCCCGACCCTCGCTGCCCAGCTCGGCGTTGGCGCCATTCTGGTCAAATGCGAAAATCATCGGCGGCTGGGAAATTTCAAATCACTGGGAGGGGCGCACGCCGCCCGCCTCGCGCTGGCTCGTCTTGATGCAACCGGCAGGCCCGGCCGGATCCCGCGAATGCTGCTTTGCGCCAGCGACGGGAATCACGGCCTTGCCGTGGCAGCGGCAGCCCGTGAGGCGGGCGCGGAGGCGCGCGTCTATCTGCCCCATCATGTCAGCGACGCGCGCGAAGCGCGCATCCGCGGCATGGGCGGGACCATCGTGCGGATATGCGGGACGTATGATGACGCGGTCCGTGAAGCCCATGCCGCAGCGGCACGCGAAGAGGGCCTGCTGATCGCCGACACGACCGAAGACCCGGACGATGTCGTCGTCGCGGACGTAATGGCAGGCTACACGACGGTCGCGGAAGAGGTGGTGGCGCAGCTGCTCACGGACGCCCTCCCGGCACCGACTCACCTGTTCCTGCAGGCTGGGGTCGGCGGCCTTGCCGCTGCCATGGCGGAGGGCCTCACCGGTGCCATGTCGATGCCGCGCCGCGTTGTCGTGGTCGAGCCGGCGGCGGCGGCGTGCGTCGCGGCTGCGCTTGCCCATGGCGTTCCGGTCCAGATCGAAGGCACGCTCGAAACCTGCGCGGAGATGCTGTCCTGCGGCGCGGCATCCGCGCCCGCCCTGACCATTCTTCTTCGACATGACGCAGCCGCGATTCAGGTGATCGAAGACGATTTGCGGGCGGCGTGCCGGACGATGGAGCGGGCGGGAGGACCAGCAAGCACAGCTTCGGGCACAGCCGGTCTCGCCGGACTGATCGCAGCTTGCCGCAGCCCAACAGAGCGAGAGCGCCTCTCAGTCGATTCCCGATCTGTGATCCTGCTATTCGTCACCGAAGGCGTGTAGCGATTGCCAACAGCGGGATGGCATTTCCATCGCCGCTCATTGTCCCGCCTCCCCCGCTGCCAAATCCCAGCTGTCATCGATCACCGCCCCGATATCCCTAAGCGCCTCGACGGCTTGTGCGGGATCGACGACTGCATGTGGAAGATACAGTCCCGGGGCCAGTTTCTTGCCGGTCTTGAGGCCGAGCATCGCTTCGATCGCCAGACTGACGCCCAATGCGGTCATTGGCGCCTGACCCTCGGGGTGGATAATGAAGCGCCGTGCGTGCGTCATCTGCCCGTCGAGCGAAAGCCCAGTGATTTCGATCAGAATCTCGTGCGAATATCGTTCGCCCCTTCGGCGGCTGGACGTTTCGCCGACGGCGAACTGAAAGGCGACGTCGGGGGCGTTGGTCGCCGCCGAGAGGCTGAGGATATCGAGATTGCCGAATGCCTGCGCGTCGAAGCGCGTTCCATCCCGGGCCTCGAACGCGCCCGCAGCGTCTTCGCCGGCAATCCAGATGAAACGGCCGTTCCTGCGTACCAGGCTCGACGGCCCCGCTTGCGTCTGCCGGACATAGTCAGCCTCGGCGGCGGCCCCGCCGATATCCTGATCATCGAGAAGCGCCGAAACCAGCACATTGTCCACGCGGGCGAAGCCGCTCGCGAGGTCGAGCGCCGCGAAGGTGCTCGCCCCGGCAAGCCAGTTGCTGGCCAGCAGGATCGGCGCCGTCTGCGGGCGCTCACTGTAGAACGCCGCTTGCGGTCCCAGTTCGAACGCTGCGCTCGAAATGTCGATGAAGGCGGCGCCGCGATCCTGCGCGAAGAGCTGGCCGTTCAGGGTTTCGTCTTTCACGAACATCGCGGTGGCGCCAACCGCGATATCGTCCGGCAGCCCCAGATCGCGGCGGTTCAGGTCAACTGCCACGCCCCGGGCATTGCCGAGTTCCAGCGCCATGGCTTCGACCTTCGCAAGATCGCGACCGCCAAGAAGCAAGGGCAGGTCGGGCCATCGCTGACGAAGGCGCGTCGCGGCCTGCCGCCCCACAACACCCGAAGCGCCTACCAGAAGCACCCATGAATTGTCCGTGTTCATATCCTTCATACCCTCAATCTGCTTCGCGAGTGGACTTCCGCGGCAAGCTATGTACACTATGTAAGTTACATTATGTATATAGTCAACTGGGCTTTGCGATATGAGTATCGGGACGAAACGTACGCGTTTGAGCCGCGAGCAGCGGAGGCGGCAGCTTCTCGATACGGCGAAGGCGATCGTTGGGGCTCATGGCGCCGATGCGCTGACCCTTGTGTCGCTTGCCGAGGCGGCGGGGGTTACCCGGCCAGTCGTCTATGACCAGTTCGGAACACGGTCGGGCCTGTTTATCGCGCTCTATACCGAGATCGCCGAGCGCCAGCTCGAGGCGCTCCGGCATCGGCTCGCGGATGCCGAGCCGACCTTCCTTTCGGTCGCCGAAGCGGCCAGCGGGGCCTATATGCGCTGCTACGCCACCATTGGGCCCGAGGCCTTCGCCATCGTTGCAGCGATGAAGGGCGACGAGGCGATGGAGCGGTTCGGCCGCGAACTCCTGCGCCGCTATGTCGATGCCTATGCGGAGGCGTTTCGTCCCTATGCGCAGCTCGATGATGCGACGCTGGCGGTTCGCTGCGCCGCCATCATCGGCGCTGCTGAGGCGCTTTCGGGCCTTATGGTGGGCGGTGAAATCGAAGAGTCCGAAGCCGTCGCAACGCTTCTGTCGTTGATCAGCAGCTGGTTTGGCATCTGAAACGCCGTTTTCCGGGTATCGAGGGAACGGATAATTTGGGGCCGACACCTGCCTGACCGTTTTACCCGTATCCACGCAGGGTGGTCCTGAATGGCAGGATCATATTACGAGTATCCCATCGTCTTTCTCCACGGCCTGAACTGGCCGTGGAGTGGATGCGGTAACGCGGACGGGCCTAGCCCGATCGGTAGCTGGCGACTTCCGCAACGGACACCAGTGCGACATGTGGTTCCGCCAATCAGCGCCATTCCACCCGGTGCGTCCCGTCGGGCTGATCCCTGAACACCGCGCGCTTCCCGGTGAACTGCTCGATCACGTCACGCGCCGTCAGGCTGTGCTGGCTGGGCTTGACGGTAGTGAACACGCCACCTCCGGCCAATGCGAAGGGCAGCAGCAACTGGTCCTGCAGATAAGGCCCGGCAAAAGCCGAGGAGTCGAGATATCCGGCCATCCGCCCCGCCGCCTTGCGGGCCACGGTTTCGGCCGGCACGCCGAGCTGGCCGAAGCCGCTGACGATCTCGGTCACATGCTCGAACGCGGATTCGATCAACACGATGTTGCCCGGCCCCTGATCCTCGGGAAGCTGGCGCACGGCGAAGCTCTCCTCCGGCCAGTCCAACGCCTTGCGCGCCGCCTTGATCTCGCGATCGGCGATGTCGAAGGGCAGCGCGGCGAAGAACGCCGTCACCGCCCGCTCGCGCAACGCGCCGCGATCGACGCATTCGATCGGCGTGAGCGACGCCGGGTTGATGTCCACCTCGATCCGCCCGCCGCCGCGCGGGTAAAAGCCGTGCCGCACCAGCCGCGCCTCGACCGTCGGCCCCATCCGGTTAAGGATCGGGAGAAACGTCCGCGCGATGAACTCGAAAGGCGGGGCAAGCATGTTATGGGTGCCGCCCTCCAACACGAGGCGCGACGGCGCGTCGGCAAACACGAGCGGCATCAGCACCGTCTGAAGCACCAGCCCCGTGCTGCCCGCCGTTCCCACCGCGAAGCGATATTCGCCGGGCACGACCTTGCCGGGGGCGAAGGCGATATCGGACGCGCCCACCGCCAGCCCCTCGCACGTCGCATTGCCGAGCGTGCACGCTGCCTCGACCGCGGTGACGTGCTGGCGCATTAGTCCCGGCTTCGACCGCTTGCCGCGCGCGTTGATGATGCGGAAGGGCTGACCGGTAATGAGTGACAGCGCGCATGCATTGCGCACCACCTGCCCCCCGCCCTCGCCTTCCGATCCGTCGATGACGATCATGAATTCACCAGTTCGATAAAGAGTTCATCGGCGCGCTTCGCCCATTCGGGCGAGGGCGCGCGGTTCGCCAGCTCCGCGGCACGGCCCAGTTCGTCCGCGATCAGCGCGTCGAGCAGGGGGACACGCGTGCCGTTGCTGCGTTCGTTGGTCCGCGCCTTGGTTTCGACCAAAGCGGCGATCGCCGCCTCGGCCTCCGCCGTCAGGTCCGCGAGCGCGACCAGCGCCTGCAGGTTCATCGGCGGGCGCCGGTGGGGATGCAGGCGCAGCACGCGGATCGCAAGCGCGGGGCGGAGCGCATAGAAATACCGCTTCACCGCCACGTCGCCATCGCCGTCGAGCCAGCGGTCCGCCGCCGTCCGCCCGAGCCGTGCATAGTGATGCGCGAGCGCACGGACATCGAGCATGGCGTCCGCCAGCGCTGCGAACTTCGCCACGAACGGATCGTCGGGGCGATAGCGGATCGGAGATTCGATCCACTCGCTGACCACCGCGTTCGACTTGAGCAGCAGGCCGAAAGCCTTGCGTATGTCCCACCCGTTCAGGTCGATCTCGTCGAGGATCGGCCGTTCGATCACGTCGCGGCCCGGGGTCAGCGACAGATACCAATCGCGCGGCCGGACATAGATGAAGCGGATATCGTAATCGCTGTCGGGCGAGGGGAAACCCCACGCGCGCGAGCCGGATTCGACCGCCATCAGCACGCGCACGCCATCCTCGCGCTCGATGGCAGACAGGCGGCTCTCGATCTCGTGGCGGACGGCATTGGAGATGGCGGCGTTCAGGTCGGTCATTCGTAGTTCCAATGGTCACTGGTGTCGGCGCGCATCGTGGTCGCGCCGGGATCGGGAATGAAAACATGCGGCAGGATGCAGTCGGCCTGTAATGTGCCGATTTTCGCCTTGCAGCGGCAGAGTTGGTTGCGCCCGTCCATCCCGGAAATACCGCAGCATCCATCGTTGGCACGTGGATCGTCGGTAATGGCGTCGGTCAGATCGCCGGGATTCAGCCAAAGCTGGGGGGTGAAGTTGAGCCAGGGAAGGGCCGCGCGATTCAACCACGGCACCGCCATCTCGGATTCGAGCGCGACTCCCCGCGGCGTCACGGGTTCACCGACCTCGGGCATGTCGGCCTTCTTGGCGGGCAGCACCGAAAGCCCAAGGCTCAGGCGCGCACGGCACCGATTGCAGTAGAGTGACTGTATCACGACCGGACTTTCGGTGACCGGGGTGCGCGCCAAGAGCTAACCCTTCACGCACACCACCTGTTTCAGCGTATGGACGATCTCCACCAGATCGGCCTGGGCGGCCATCACGGCTTCGATCGGCTTGTAGGCGCGCGGCGTCTCGTCGATCACGCCTTCGTCCTTGCGGCACTCGACCCCCGCGGTGTCGCGGATATGCTCGTCGAGCGTCACCAGCTTCTTCGCCTCGGTGCGCGACATCACGCGCCCCGCTCCGTGCGAACAGCTGTCGAAGCTGTCGGCATTGCCCAGCCCGCGGACGATGAACGATTTCGCACCCATCGATCCGGGAATGATCCCCATCACGCCCTTGGCCGCACGAACCGCCCCCTTTCGCGTGACCAGCACATTCTCACCGAAATGATTCTCGCGCTGCACGTAATTGTGGTGGCAGTTCACCGCCTCGGCTTCTGCCTCGAACGGCTTGGCGATCTGCCCCCGGAGCGCTGCGATGACATTCGCCATCATCATGCGCCGGTTGAGCGCCGCATAGTCCTGTGCCCAGCCGACCGCCTCGACATAATCGTCGAAATGATCGGTCCCCTCGGGGAAGTAGGCGAGATCCGCATCCGGTAGGTTGATATGCCATTTGCGCATGTCCTGCTTCGCCAGCTCGATGAAGAAGGTGCCGATCGCATTGCCCACGCCGCGCGACCCCGAATGGAGCATCACCCAAACCCGCGCCTCCTCGTCGAGGCACAGCTCGATGAAGTGGTTGCCGGTGCCGAGCGTGCCGAGATGGACGAGGTTGTTCGTCTTCTCGAGCCGCGGGTATTTGTCGGTGATGCGCTTGAACCGCGCCGCGAGCATCGCCCATGCCTCGACGATCGGCGCCGGGGGCATACCCCACGCGCCCTTGTCACCGCGCGTCCCGCGCCCGACCGAACGGCCGTGCGGAACCGCGCGCTCGATCGCGCTGCGGATGCCCTCGAGAGTGTCGGGCAGATCATGCGCCATCAGCGAGGTGCGCGCCGCCATCATGCCGCAGCCGATGTCGACGCCGACCGCCGCCGGAATCACCGCGCCCTTGGTCGGGATCACCGAGCCGACGGTCGCGCCGATGCCGACATGCACGTCGGGCATCGCCGCGACATGCTTGAAGACGAACGGCATCTTCGCCGCGCGCGCGAGCTGGTCACGCGCCTTGTCGTCCACGGGCACGCCGCGGGTCCAGCTCTTGATCGGCACGCCACCCTCGACATGCTGGTATTCGAACGTCGTCGTATCGGTCATGTCGACCTCCTGCTTGCTATCATGGTGCCGGCGACGAGATGTGGCGAGACGTTTTCCCTGAGCTACTCGGCTTGCGCCGGGGCGGGCTTGAACCGCCGACCTCCCGCCCTGCGGCGGGTGCTCTGACCTGTAGTCCCACCGGCATTCGCCGGCCTGGCATTGGTACCGGCGACGAGATTGGCGGGACGTCCGGGCCGAAGCCCGACGGGGATTCGAACCCCTAAGCCCGAAGGCCTCTACCGATGTAGTCCCGCCGGCATTCGCCAGCTTATTGGTTTCACGGCGACGAAGATTGACCAGACGGTTTACGCGCTCTGCCGCTGAGCTACGGGCCCCCATTGGTGGACCCGGCGGGATTCGAACCCGCGGCCTCGGGATTACGGTTCCATGTAGTCCGATCGGCATTCGCCGTGAGTGTTCGTTCGGGCGACGAGGTTCTGGCGGACAGTTTGTGCTCTACCGCTGAGCTACCCGCTTGCGCAGGGCGGGATTCGAACCCGCGACACCATGTAGTCCAACCGGCATTCGCCCGGTGTTGCTGGTTCCGGCGACGAGTGGGTGGCGAGACATTCCTCATGCTCTAACCGCTGAGCTACGGGCCGAAGCCCGACCGGATTCGAACCGGCGACCCTGAGATCCACAATGTAGTCCCGCCGGCATTCGCCGGAGAAAATTCGTCGGCCGTGGCGACGAGAGTTGGTGAGACGATGCGTCCTTAAGCTACCTCCAACGGACGGGATTTGAACCCGCGTCTCCCTGGTGCCTTGCAGCGATCCTGGGCGCTTTACTCTCCGGACTATCGTGGTGGATGTAGTCCCACCAGCATTCGCCACGGCCGTTTTTCAAACCTCCACTTGCTTGACGATGCTCACCCAGTCGCGCGTCTCGCCACGGGCAAAACGTGCGACGGTGTCGAACACCGCGTCGGAGAAGCCCCCGACATTGAGAATGTCAGCCCGCCCGGTGGCCTGGGTGGTCCCGTAGGGCTGGATATCGATGCACACGAGCTTCGCGCCCGGGTTGCGCCGCTTGATCTTGTCCCATTGGCGCATCGTCTCGGTCGCGCCGCGGCGGTTTGCATCCACCCACGACTCATTGTCCGATACGATCACCACCAGGTCGACCACCGCGTTCTCCGAAACGAGCTGCGCCAGCGGTGCCGACACATTCGTCCCGCCGCCCCCGATCGCCGCCAGCTTTGCCGCATTGACAGCGAGGCGGGCACGCGGATCAAGGTTCAGGCGCACGACGTGCCGTTCGAACGGCAGCACGCGCGCCCGCGCGTTGGTCCGCAACATCGCCGACGCGACCAGAGCCGCGATGTCGATGCAGCGCACCTTGGTCGTGGCGCCCGTGCGGACGCCGGTGACCGGCGAGCTCATCGACCCCGATACGTCGGGGCACACGACCACGTTTCCGCGGATCGCCGGAACGTTGCGAAGCGACGTTTCCAGTGCATCCTCGAGCGCGGCCTGGACCTTGAGGGGCACGCCCTCGCCGACCGAGTTCAGCGCCACCAGCAACTGGTAGGGCAGGACTCGTGCCTTGGTGAGTGCCTCCGGATCGGCGAGCCGTGCGGCGACCGCTTCGCTCACCCCCTTCACTCCGAACGCGCCATTGCGCGCCAGCGTGTTGAGGTTGATCCGCAGCGCCTGCCAGCCCATCCGCCCGGCCAGGTCCCCCCACTGCACATCGCGCAGCGGAAAGGCGGTCAGCCATTCGAACGGCACCGGCGGCAGCGCGATCCCGCGCGGGTTGCGCTTCCATGTCTCGAACGCGGCGATCTCGGCCGGCAAAGCGGCTACATCGTACGGCTTGCCGATCAGCCAGCCATAGAAGGCACGCCGCTCCGCATCCGCGGGCTTGGGGTGCACCATCCGCACGATGTCGGCGAGCGAAGGCGAGTTGCCCGTCGCGGCCGCCATCAGGTCGCGCATCGACGCCTGCTCCAGCCAGCTCTGGACCAGCCGCTTAGGACGCGAACCGAGCGAGGTGCGCCCGACCTGACCCGAGCGCAGGATCTGCACGAAATTGCGCAGCATCCGGCCATTGTCGATCACGCGCCCGAAGACGCGGACCGACAGGTCCGGATCGGCGACCGTCAGCCATGCGGCGATCAGCGCCGGCATGTCCTTCATCGCGCCCGACTTGCGGGCATAGACCGCAACCTGCGCCGCATAGAGGGGATCGACCGCGGCAAGCGCGTCGAGCGTCTGCTCGAGCTGCTCCTCGGCCGTCGCGTAATAGGCGTCGCCGAGCGTGCCGGTAGCGGCAAGCTGCGCAAGCAGCGCCTCCGGACCATAGGCATAAGCGGGCGCACCCTCCCGGTTGACGGTGTTTACCGCCGGCAGGAGCTTCGCGATCGCAGAGGCGAAGAGGCCCTTGTTGGCCATGACACGTCCCTTTCAATTCCGCCGCAGGTTCCGGGGCGGCCGGCCCATTCCGGCCGCCCCTGCCTTTGTGCTGTCGGCGACGATGCCGACGGGATTGGAATTGCAGGCTGCGTGCCAGTTTTTTAAACCGGTCTGAATACTCTATTCAAAATATTGATTTATAGTGATTTTATTTACTTGGCGAGCCCGGGCACCACATCGCCGATATTTCGAGGCAACGCACAATCCTATTACTTGCGATATAAGTTTATACATTTGTATAGGGATGGCATGAAACCGCTCGTCGTCATCGGCTTCCTCGGCTCGACGCTGGATGCAAGCAAGTTCGGCCCGTCGCGCTGGAGCAAGTGGCGCCCATCGGTGGCACTGACGATGCATGAAGATCTGCGCGTCGACCGTTTCGTGCTGCTTCACGGCAGCAAGCACAGCCGACTGGCGGACTATATTGCGGAGGATATTGCCGCGGTTTCGCCCGAAACGCGGGTCGAGCCGCAGGTGATCGAATTCAACGACGCGTGGGATTTCGAGGAGGTTTACGGCAAGCTGCTCGATTTTGTGCGCGGTTACCCCTTCGATCCGGAGGCCGAGGACTATCTGATCCACATTACCACCGGCACGCACGTTGCGCAGATCTGCCTCTTTCTGCTGACCGAGGCGCGCTATCTGCCCGGACGGCTGCTCCAGACCCAGCCCGCGGCCAAGCTCGAGAGCGGCGCGGCACCGGGTCGCTGGACTAGCATCGATCTCGACCTGTCGCGCTACGACAGCATCGCCACCCGCTTCGCCGCCGCGAGCGTCGAGAGCACCTCGTTCCTCAAGTCAGGTATCGAAACCCGGAATCCCGACTTCAACCGGATGATCGACGAGATCGAGCACGTCGCGCTGCGCTCCAAGGCTCCGATCCTGCTGATGGGTCCCACGGGCGCGGGCAAGAGCCAGCTTGCACGACGCATCTATGAACTTAGACATCTCAAGCACCAGATCGCCGGTCCCTTTGTCGAAGTGAATTGCGCGACGCTGAAGGGCGATGGCGCGATGTCGGCCCTGTTTGGGCATCGCAAGGGTGCGTTCACCGGCGCGGTCGCCGATCGACCCGGCCTGCTCCGCGCCGCCGACAAGGGGATGCTGTTCCTCGATGAGATCGGCGAGCTCGGGCTCGACGAGCAGGCGATGATTCTGCGAGCGATTGAGGACAAGCGGTTCTTGCCGGTCGGCGCGGACAAGGAATCCGGTTCCGAATTCCAGCTCATTGCCGGCACCAACCGAGATCTGGGCGCGGCTGTGGCGGCGGGGGCGTTCCGCGATGACCTATTCGCCCGACTCAACCTCTGGACGTTCGAGCTGCCCGGCCTGGCCGAGCGCCGGGAGGATATCGAGCCCAATCTGGACTATGAGCTCGACCGCTTCGCCGAGCGCGAAGGCGACCGCGCCAGCTTCAACA
Source organism: Sphingomonas sp. GW821-FHT09B04 (assembly GCF_059418285.1). Taxonomy (NCBI): domain Bacteria; kingdom Pseudomonadati; phylum Pseudomonadota; class Alphaproteobacteria; order Sphingomonadales; family Sphingomonadaceae; genus Sphingomonas; species Sphingomonas sp. GW821-FHT09B04. The sequence continues at coordinate 728,633 of NZ_JBWKPO010000002.1, read as the reverse complement.
AGGAAGCGCGGCAGCGCTATCTCGCCTTCGCGACGGGGCCGGATGCCTCGTGGCCGGGCAATTTTCGCGACCTCGCGGCGAGCGTGACCCGCATGGCCACCCTGAGCCCCAAAGGGCGTATCGACCTGATGTGCACCGATGCAGAGATCCAGCGGCTCAAACGCCTCTGGTCCGGCAAGCGCGACGAGGTTTCCGGCATATTGGCCGAGATCCTGACGCCCGAAGCGCTTGGAGAGATCGACCTCATCGACCGTGTGCAGCTCGCCGAAACGGTCCGGGTTTGCCAGAGGAGCCGTTCGCTATCGGAAGCCGGCCGCGCCCTTTTTGCAGTCTCGCGCGCGCGCCGCAGCACCACCAATGATGCCGACCGGCTGCGCAAGTATCTGGCACGTTTCGGGCTGGATTGGGCAACCCTGCAATCCCGTTGAGTCCGGTCTGGGAACGTCTGCTTTTGGGATCTCGGCGGGGCCGGTCAGAGGCAGCGGGGATCCCTCACCGGCGCATCGCTGCCTCGCGTCAGCCAGCGACCGTCAGGCGCGCGATATTTCTCGCCCGGCACGGTACGGGAAATCAGGTTGCAGCCAGTGACGAACGCCATCTGCTCGACCGTCGAACTGGCCGCAGCCTGCTGGGTATATTGGCGCTTACGCTGGATGTTGATGTTGTTCACGATCGCCTGAAGCTCGGGCGTCGCGGCGCCGACGATGCCCAGATAGCCGTCAGGCTGCTCACCGACCAGCCCGCCCTGCCGGGCCGCCTGATAGGCCGGATCCCGCTGAGCGGAGGCGGGAACGATCGTGGCGACCGCAAGCGCCGCCAGGCCGAATGTGGAAAGCAAATTGCGCATCAGAATATCCCCGGATTGTCCTGAATGATGGCCTTCGCCTTGTTGTCGAGACGATAGACCACTTCCTGAGTAATCGAAATGTTGAGGTTGATGACGATCGGCTTGTCGGGGGCGGTGACGTTGACACAACCACCCGAGGCGATCACCGGCGCGATCCCAAGATACCCAAGCCATCGCGGCAACACCTGTGTCATGCTTCGTAGCTGCATATATTTGCCTTTCATGGGACAGGAGCGCTTTCGCGGGGCTGAACGGCGGGCTTGGCGGCCTCCTGTGCACGTTTCTGTTCCTCAATCAACGACGGCAGGTTACGCTCGATCAGGCGGCTGGGATCGTACCAGGACTGGACCGAATCAAGCAGCTGGCGAAAGGGCGCGCTAATCCGGACGTTGAATACGAAGGGCAGGCGCGCCAACCTGCGGATCAGGAAGTTGGACTTGGTACCATCGCCCTGGCTCACGCCGGAGAAGCTGACATCGGTGATCATCTCGCCGGCGAGCGGGCCGCTCATCCGGAGCGTGAGGTTCCGGTAGTTCAGCGACTTCAGCGCCTGAAACGCCATATTGCCCCAGAAGCCGACGTCCTGCCGTGATATCTCGCCGACATAGGCGATACGACCACCCGCGCGCGCGCGAAGCTCACCGCCTTCGATCCTGCCTCCCTTCGCATCGAAGATCATCGGAAGGGTGCCGTCGAACGTGCCTGTGGCATCCAGATTGTCGAAGGCCATTTCCTTGAGGAACAGCGCCGCGTCGACGCCCTTCACGTGAAAGGTCAGCCGCCGTTCACGCGCCTCGTCGAAATCAAGGACTGTCGGATCCAGAACGAGTTCGCCGCCGGCAAAGGGCCAGCGCCCTCCCTCCACCTCCACGCGGCGGCTGTCGAGCAGCCGATAGCGCAGTGCACCGTCGCGAACCGGAACACCGGGATTGATCTCGCCCACACTGGCCCCCTGCCCCGGCGCGGTTCGCATGTTGAGCAGATCGGCGAAATCGAGTTGCGTCGTCAGCCCCTGTACTTGTCCGAATACCGCCGCCAGACTGACATTTGTCGCGGTAAAGTGGCCGGTACTCGTCACCGTGTCGCCGGCCCAGTCGATCCGGCCGGTCCCGGCAATGAGGCCGTCCACATCGGCGATCACGCCATAAGTGAGCGCCGTGAGATCGCTGGGCTGAAGGCCATCCGTATGGAAGCGGATACCGGGCACCTCGAGCAGCGCCTGCCCCTCCCCCCGCCCCAGATCGTGCGCGACCTTCGCCATTCCCACGGATAGCTGTCGCCTGGGGCTGACGAACGCGGCTTGCGCGCTGATCTTGCCATCGCTCAGCCGCAAGGTTCCGGCCGGAGCCGTCAAGCGCTCGAAGCGAGCGGGTGTCCCCGCGTCCGCGAGGGTGAAGCCGCCCCGGAGCAGGAGATCACCCCGCTCGACCTGCCAGCTCCCCTTGCCATCGGAGATGAGCAGCGGCACCGAACCGATCTGGCCGCTGAGCTCATCGAAATCCCCGCTCAGGCCCGCGCGGAAGCCGCCGTTCAACTGCCCGATATCGAGACGTGTCGGCTGATCGGCACCCAGGCGCACCGCCGCCTTGGCAATCGTGAAACGGCTGGCCGCCAGATCGAGCTGCGCCGCGTCCGCTGAAAGCCGCAATGGATTCTCGCCCACCCTGCCCTTCAAATCCGGCTTCAAGACGCGAACGCCACCCACAAGGCCCTTCGGACTCCATCGGGCCATTGCCGGCCCAAGCGGGCACAGTTGAAGGCGATCGCCGTCCAGGGCAGCGTTGGCCATGGCGATGCGCGAGAAACCGATCGTGCTGCATCGCGGGTTCACCTCGAGATTCCGGGCATCCCAACGCACCAGAAGCGGCATCGACATCCCGTCGACGCGTCCATCGTTCAGCGGTCCCGACAGGATCATTCCGGTCCGCACTTCGCCGGCCCTGCCACGCAAACTGAAATCCAGGCCGGTGAGTTCGAGCCGCGCCGCGCCAGCCGTGTAGGGCCGGACGACGCCGGTGCCGCGCAGTTCGTCACTCCCCGGCCGGCGTGACAGCCAAACGGTCGCATCCGGCAGCCCGCCGCCGGCGAGCGAGAGCTGACCCGCGAGATCGAGTCCGCCGTTGCGCAGGTCGAGTCCCAGCCCCGTGCCCCTTCCGAAACGCAATCGCGCGCCCGATCTTGCAGCAAGCTCCAATTGCTGCAGGCGGAATGCAGTCCGGTCAGCCCCCAGCGTGAACGCGAGACTGGCGGAACCGCCAAAGCCGCGGCCGGTCTCACCGACGGCGCGGATGAGCTGGCGGACCAGCGGCGCAACCGGCGTACCTTGACCCGCATCGTCAAAGGCCGCGACGCGACCGAGCATCGACTGTGGCAATGTCGCCCCTTGCACGGCGGCTTTGCCCTGAAATCCAGTCGGTTCTCCGAACACATATCGGCCGGATATCGTCGCGGAATTCGCGTTGAACTCCCTGACAGCGAGCGCCCCTGAACGGAGCGCAACGCTGCCTCTCGTACGATGATGGTCCCCACGGAAGTCCACGTTGCCACTCAGCCGGTTCAACCGACCGAAAAGCGAGTCGATGGTCGCCACATCAAGGCCCGCCCTGCCTTCCCAGCGTGCCAGCGATGCTTCCAGGGCAGCCCGAACCAGGATGCGGGCTTGCGTCGCGCGCGTATCCGCGCAGTCGATCCGGGCCGCGTGGACCGGACCATCAAGACGCGGTGCCCCGCCCTTGATGCGTACCTGCATCCTGGCCGCCAAATCCTCCAAAGCGCAATCCGCGAGGTCGAGGCGGGTGGAGCGGGCGCGCAGCGTACCGGTGAAGCCGTCGGCCAGCATCCCCTTGCCGCTCAGGCCGAGCACGACCAGACCCGCACCACTGTCGAGACGGAGTTGTGCGTCGGCGACATCGACGATCATGCGCGGCAGTGCGAACGGCTTGCCCGACGATGGCGGCAACAGCCGGTCCAGCGACCCCATCGAAAGCGCACCATCTACGATCCGACCCTTTGCCCGCACCTTGCCCGCCTTCGCCACCAGCACTTCGGCGTGCCACGGAGAAAGAGACGTACGAAGCTCAACCCAGTCCGCGACGAGATCCGGATCGCCCGGATCGCCGATCGACACGTTGATCAGCCGTTGCCGCCAAGGCGACAGCTGCTCGATCTCGTATCGCGCTGAAACGCCGCGTCTGGCCAGTTCGCTGTCGATGAAGCTGAGTGCGATCGTCCGCCGCTGCAGCCATGCGGTTCCAGCAACCACGGCCGCAAGCACCAGCACGCCGACGACCGCACGACGCCAGCGCCGTGCTGGACGTGGAGCAATTGCCAGCTCGTTTCCGACACTCGCCTCTTCTTCGCTACGACCCACGCGCGCTCCAGCCAGCAAGCGCCGCTGTGATTGCAGCACCGCAAACATCCAGAGCCTCTCTATCCAGCAAAGGTTCCTTCAGGGGCAAGAGGTAGAGGAGCGTCAGCCGCCATTCGCCGCTCGGGAAATGTCCATTCTCCAGCAACTCGCCTTCTCCACAATCTATCCGAGCAAGGGTTGCCTTGAGGTATGATAGTGGCGCCTCAGGGTCATGACTCATTGATCATAGCCGGAAGATGACGGTCGCGGCGAGTGCGAAGGCGGAAAGGAAGCGGTTGGGCATTGGTCGTAGCGGGTTGCAGCCCGACGCCGGTCCTTAAGCGACCGAACATTGCCGCCAGCTGGCGAACTTCACGTAGCCCCCGCCATTCAATGCTTCGCTGACAGAATTGTCATATTGACGTCAGCGTAACGACCCGCATGCGCATCTAGCGGTGCGGAATGACCGACACAGCATCGCTGCTGCAGCGCGCGCGCCGCAAACCCGCCCTTCTGATCGGAGGCACGGGCCTGCTCGCCCTCGCCGCCCTCGCCTATTCGACGACCGGACAGACCCAACAGCAACCTGCAGCGCAACCGCCGGTGCCGGTCCGCACCATCGCCGCCGCACAGCGTGACGTGCCCCATGTGATCGAGGCGGTCGGCACGGTCGAATCGCTCCAGGAGGTGATGGTCCGTTCCCAGGTCGATGGCGTCCTCACCCGACTGCATTTCGCCGAGGGCGATCTCGTCCGCCGCGGCCAGCTGCTCGCCACGATCGACGACCGCCCGCAGCGCGCCGCGCTGGAAGCCGCGCAGGCACAGCTCGCGCGCGATGCGGCGCAGCTGCGCGCCGCCGAGCTCGATCTGGCGCGCTACCAGAGCCTTGTCGCGCGCAACGCGATCTCGCAGCAGATGGTCGACCAGCAGCGCGCCCAGACCGATCAGCTGCGCGCGACCGTCCGCCTCGACAGCGCCAATGTCGACACTGCGCGTGTCAACCTCTCCTACACCCGCATCGTCTCGCCGGTGAGCGGCCGCGTTGGCATCCGCCGCGTCGATGCCGGCAACCTCGTCCGCACCGGCGACACCGACGGCATCGTCTCGGTCGCGCAGGTCGACCCGATCTCGATCGTCTTCCCGGTTCCACAGTCCCGCCTCGCCGGCCTGCGGACGAGCGCACGCGACACGCAGGGCGCATCGGTCGAAGCCTTTGACAGCGACGGCAATGCCCTGCTCGGCACCGGCCGCATCACCGCCTTCGACAATGCGTTCGATCCCCGCACCGGCACCGGGCGCGTGCGCGCGCAATTCGCCAACGCCGCCGAGCAGCTCGCCCCCGGTGCTTTCGTCGCCGTGCGGATGCGCACCGGCCTGACGCCGGGCGCGGTGGTGCTGCCCGCGGTCGCCGTCCGCCCCGGCGTCGACGGACATTTCGTCTATCGCGTGACCAACGGTACGGCCCGGCGCGTCCCCGTCACGCTCGGCTACACCAATGACGAAGTCGCCGTGGTCACGCGCGGGATCGCGCCGGGCAACGTCATCGTGCGCGACGGCTTCTCGCGCCTGCGCGACGGGGCAAAGGTCACCATCGCCGCCGCTGGAGCCCCCACCGGCGCGGCCGCCGGGGGTGGCCAATGAGCGATGCATCCCTCCCCGCTGCGGACGACGCACCGGCGCGGCGCGGCGTCGCCACCTGGTTCATCCATCACCCGGTCGCCACCGTGCTGATGACGCTGGCGGCGTCGCTGCTCGGCCTGTTCGCCTTCTTCAACCTTGCGGTCGCGCCGCTGCCCGAAGCCGACTTCCCGACGATCCAGGTCAGCGCCGGCCTGCCCGGCGCCAGCCCCGAGACCATGGCTTCGTCGGTGGCCACCCCGCTGGAAGTGGCGTTCACCGGCATCCCCGGCGTGACCGAGATGACCTCCACAAGCGGACTCGGCCAGACCAGCATCACGCTCCAGTTCACCCTCACACGCGATATCGACGCGGCGGCGCAGGAGGTTCAGGCGGCGATCAACAGTGTCGCCGGGCGCCTGCCGGGCGACCTTCCCAACCTGCCCACCTGGCGCAAGGTCAACCCGACCGACAGCCCGGTGCTGGTGCTCAGCGCCACCTCCGACGAAATGCCGCTGACCGAGCTCAGCGACCTGATCGACAACCAGCTCGCGCGCCAGATCAGCCAGATCGACGGCGTCGCGCAGGTCTTCATCGCCGGACAGAACAAACCCTCGATCCGCGTCCGTGCTCAGCCCGACCGGCTCGCCGCCTATGGCGTCAGCATGGCCGATATCCGGCAGGCGGTGCAGGGTTCGAACGTCAACCTCGCCAAGGGCGCGGTGTTCGGGCGCGATACGGTGGCGACGTTCGAAGCCAACGACCAGCTCTTCACCCCCGCCGACTACAATCAGGTCGTCGTGGCGTGGCGCGACGGCGCGCCGATCCGGCTACAGGATGTGGCCGAGGTCAGCGTCGGCGCGGAGAACAGCTATGTCGGCGCCTTCCCTAACGGCAAGCCCGGGCTCGGCATCATCATCCTGCGCCAGCCCGGCGCCAACGTCGTGCGCATCGCCGACGCGATCCAGGAAGCGCTGCCGCGCCTGACCGCGTCGCTGCCCGCCAGCGTAGATGTCTCGGTGCTCAACGATCGCACGCGCACGATCCGCTCTTCGCTCCACGAGGTCCAGCTGACGCTTGTCATCACCCTCGCGCTGGTCGTGCTGGTCATGGGGCTGTTCCTGCGGCAGGTGTCCGCGACACTGGTCGTCGCCGCAGTGCTCGGCGTCTCGGTGATTGCGACCTTCGCGGCGATGTACCTGCTCGGCTTCAGCCTCAACAATCTGACGCTGGTGGCGCTGGTCATCGCGGTGGGCTTCGTCGTCGACGATGCGATCGTCGTGGTCGAGAACATCCATCGCCATATGGAGATGGGCAAGACGGCGATGCAGGCCGCGATCGAGGGCGCGCGCGAGATCGGCTTCACGGTGATATCGATCACCTTCTCGCTCATCGCCGCCTTCATCCCGCTGCTGTTCATGGACGGGATCATCGGCCGGCTGTTCCGCGAATTCTCGCTGACGGTCACGATTTCGCTGCTGATCTCGGTGGTCGCCTCACTTACGCTCGCGCCGATGCTGTGCGCGCGCTACCTCAAGACGCCAAAGCACATCGACGCGGGCGGCAAGCGGCACTTCACCGATCGGCTGATCGACGCCTATGGCCGGGCACTCAACTGGACGCTGGCCCACCAGAAGCTGACCCTGCTCGGCTTCGCGGCGACGATCGCCGCGGCGGGCGCAAGCTATGCCTATATCCCCAAGGGGTTCTTCCCGCTTCAGGACACCGCCTTCGTCTTCGGACAGACAGTCGCGGCCGAGGATATCTCTTACGCGGACATGCGCGCCAAGCATGAGGCAATCGCCGCGATCATCGCAAAGGATCCGGCGGTGGAGCAGTTCAACCACGCGATCGGGACGACCGGCGGCAGCCAGTCGCTCGCCAATGGCCGGGTATGGATCGTGCTCAAGGATCGCGGCGACCGCGACGTCTCGTCCGAGGGCCTGATCGCACGTCTGCGCCCGCAGCTCGCGCGCATCCCGGGAATCACGGTGTCGTTGCGCTCGGCGCAGGACATCAACATCGGCGCGGGTGGCGGCGCGGGGCAATATTCCTATGTGCTCAAATCGACCGACACGCGCGAGATGGCGCGCTGGACGACGCAGATGACTCAGGCCATGTCCCAGTCGCCGCTGTTCCGCGACGTGCGCAACGACGTTCAACTCGGCGCGCGGATGCAGGGGATCACGATCGATCGTGCCGCCGCCGCGCGCTATGGGCTCAGCGTCGATGCTATCGATCAGGCATTCTACGACAGTTTCGGCCAGCGCCAGATCAGCGAGTTCCAGACCCAGGCGAACCAGTATCGCGTGGTGCTGGAGGCCGATCCCGCGCGCTACGCCCGGGTCGCCAGCCTCGACACGATGTTCCTGCGCTCACCGGTGACCAACGCGATGGTGCCGCTCTCAGCGGTCGCGCGGATCGATACGCAGCGCGCCGGACCGCTCTCGATCGGACGTCACGGGCTGTCGCCCGCGGCCAATATCAGCTTCAACCTGCCTGAGGGCGTAGCGCTCGGCGACGCAATGGCCGGGATCGAGCGCATCCGGCAGGAGATCGGCTTACCGCCGACGGTCACCGGCACGGCGCAGGGTTCGGCGCAGGCCTTCCAGGATTCGCTCGCGACCCAGCCGCTGCTGATCCTCGCCGCGCTGATCGCGGTCTACATCATTCTCGGCATCCTCTACGAGAGCTTCTCGACCCCGCTCACCATTCTGTCGACCTTGCCGTCGGCCGGTCTCGGTGCGGTGCTGATGCTGTGGCTGTTCGGCCTCGACTTCTCGATCATGGCGCTGATCGGCGTCATCCTGCTGATCGGCATCGTCAAGAAGAACGGCATCCTGATGGTCGACTTCGCGCTCGATGCCCAGCGGACCCGCGGACTCTCGCCGGAAGCGGCAATTTACGAGGCCGCGATCACCCGCTTCCGCCCGATCATCATGACGACGATCGCTGCGCTGCTTGCCGCGATCCCGCTGATGCTCGCCTTCGGCACGGGCGCGGAGCTGCGACAGCCGCTTGGTGTCGCAGTGGTCGGCGGGCTGGTCATCAGCCAGGTCCTCACCCTCTTTTCCACCCCCGTCGTCTATCTGGCGCTCGACCGTCTCTTCCACCGGGTACGCCCCGCACGGACGCCTCGCCTCAAGACCATGCTCGAAGGCGCCATGGCATGAACAGGATGCATCTCCTCCCCCTTCCCCTTCTCGCGATTCTCGCCGGTTGCGCGCATACGCCCGCCGCACCCCCTGTTCCCGGCAGCGTGCCTGCGCGCTGGGAGGCGGCAACCCCGATGCCGACTGGCGAGATACCCGGCGCGTGGTGGTCGAGCTTCAACGATGCCGTGCTCGACGGCCTGATCGACAGCGGACAGCAACATAATGTCGATCTCCGCATCGCGGCAGAGCGTGTCATCGCCTCACACGCGCTGCGCCGCGCCGCCACCGCCGGGTTGTTTCCCGAGATCACCGCGGAGGCGCGGAGCACCTCGGCTCGCCGCGCCACCAACGATTCCGCCAGCATAGGGCTTGGTGCGAGTTGGGAGCCCGATATCGGCGGACGCCTGTCCGCAGCCGTGCGTGCGGCGCGCGCGGACACCGGCGCCACCGCCGCCGATGCCGAGGCGGTGCGGCTGCTGCTGATCGAGGAGATCGCCCGCGCCTATATCGATTATCGCCTGCAAAATTCGCTGATCGCGCTGACGACGCGAACCGTTGCGGCGCAGGAGGAAACGCTGCGCATCACACGCGACCGGTTCGAGTTCGGCATGGCCAGCGCGCTCGATGTCGAGCGGGCAGCGGCGCTGGTTTCACAGACCCGCTCGGAGCATGCCGTGGCGAGCGAGGCGGCGGATGCGGATCGTTTCCGCCTCGCCTATCTGCTGTCGGCGACGCCGGAGGAGATGACTGCGCGGTTGACCAATGGTGGTGCGATCCCCGCCGCCGATCCGCTCGCCGTGCTGCGCTCGCCCGCCGACGTCCTCGCCACGCGGCCGGATATCCGTGCGGTCGAAGCGCGCTATGCGGCGGCGGCGGCGCGGCGCGACGGCACCGCCGGGCTTCGCCTGCCCTCGCTGTCGCTGTCGGGGCTGATCGGCCTCGATGCAGGCGGGATTGGCGGTCTTCTCGACGGCGGGACCAGCATCGCTTCGGTCGCGGCAGCGCTGGTGCTGCCTGTGCTCGACTTTGGGCGGCGGCGCGCAGAACTCGATGCGGCGGATTCGCAGCTGCGTCAGGCCGGGCTGGACTATGAGCGCGTCGTGCGCGGCGCGTTGCAGGAAACGCAGACCGGAATCGTCTCCTATCTTCAGGGCCAGGTGCGCGAGCGTGAGCTTGGCCGGGCGATGGCGGCGGCGCGGCGCGCCGCGGAGCTGTCGCAGCTCCAGTATCGTGAAGGCACACTATCACAGCTCGAGGTTCTCGACGCGGCGCGAACCGTCTATCAGGCGGAGCGGGATCATGCTCGGGCGCTGGCGGACGTGTCGGCGCGGCTGGTCTCGCTCCACCGACAGATGGGCGTGGCGCCCGCGGTGGCAAGCGGAGGCGGTGGCGCGGGACAGTGAAGATTCTGATCGTCGAGGACGAAACCAAGACCATCCACTATCTGCGCCGCGGGCTCGCGGAACAGGGCTACGCCGTCGACTATGCGACCGATGGCGAGGACGGTCTGCACCTCGCGTCCACCGGTGACTATGACGCGATCGTGCTGGATGTGATGCTGCCCAGGCTCGACGGCATATCGTTGCTCGCGGCGCTGCGCGCTGAACGCGACACACCCGTCATCATGCTCACCGCGCGGGATACGGTCGACGACCGGCTGCGCGGGCTTGGCGCGGGCGCCGACGACTATCTGGTCAAGCCCTTCTCGTTCCTCGAGCTGCTGGCGCGCTTGCAGGCGATCCTGCGCCGGGGCCGCGGTCAGGAGATGACACAGGTTCGCGTCGCCGACCTCCATGTCGACCTGATCGCCCGACGTGCGACCCGCGGACGGCGGCGGCTGAACCTCACAGCAAAGGAATTCGCATTGCTAGCGCTGCTGGCGCGGCGGCGCTCGCAGATCGTATCCAAGACGGTCATCACCGAACTCGTCTGGGACATTAATTTCGATACCAACACCAATGTCGTCGAAGTCGCAATCAAACGGCTTCGCGCCAAGCTGGACTCACCGGGCGAGGACAAGCTGCTTCATACCGTGCGCGGCATGGGCTATGTGCTCGAACCGCGCGACGAGGTGGCCGCATGATGCCGCGTTCGATCGCCGGGCGGCTTGCGCTGATGTTCGGGCTGGCGGTGACGGCGGTATCGACGATCGCCGGCATCGCGCTGTTCGCGTTCCAGTCGGACCAGTTGCGCCACCACAAGCGCGAGGAACTGGGTGCCCGCTTCCAGATCGTCGATCGGATGGTGCAGGATTTGCACTATGCCCGCAAATGGCCCTTCATCGTCGCCAAGTTCGAGGACTTCACCCCGCCGGACGGCAGCCTCTATTTCATCGTCGAAAGCCCCGATCCTCGCTTCGCGCTCCGCCCGCAAGCATTGGCCGGCACGCAGTGGAAGGCGCCGCGTGACGGCTTCGACAAGACGATATTGTCCGGTCAGAAATACCTGACGCTTGCACGCATCATCCCGGCGGCGGGCGAGCGGCCCGACGTTCGGCTGATCATCGCGTCGCGCAGCAAATATGTCGACGAGACCGAGACGGGGCTCGCCATCGGCATCGCGGTCATGTCGCTCCTCGCCGTTGCCGCTGTCGCTGCGCTCGGCTGGTGGATCGCGCGCCGCAGCCTCGCCCCCGTCGACCGCCTGTCGGAGCATGCCCGGCTGCTCGGCGCCGAAACTCTGGCGCAGCGCCTGCCGACCGAGACCCTGCCCGCCGAGCTGTCGGGACTGGTGCTCTCGCTCAACGATGCGCTCGACCGCGTGGAAGACAGCTATCAACGTCTGTCGACCTTCAACGCCGATGTCGCGCACGAGTTGCGCACCCCGCTCGCCAACATGATCGGCGGCACGCAGGTCGCGCTATCGCGCAACCGCCCGGCGAACGAGCTTGAGGAGATGCTCCAGTCCAACCTCGAGGAACTTGATCGGATGCGCCGCATCGTCAACGACATGCTCTTCCTCGCCCGCGCCGATCAGGGCGAAGTAGCTGCCAATTTGAGCCTCTGTTCGCTCGCTGAGGAAACGCGAAAGAGTGCTGAATTCATGGCCCCGGTGTTCGACGAAGCCGGCGTCACGCTGGAGATCGACGGCGATGCCGAGGTCCCGATCGAGCGGGCGTTGTTCGGACGCGCGATGACCAACCTGCTCGATAATGCCGTGCGGCATGGAGAAACGCCGGGCCGGGTCACCGTCACGATCGGCTATGAGGGCGACGCCGCCTCGATCGGTGTATCGAACCCTGGCGCGGCGATCGATCCGGTTCACCTCGACCGCATCTTCGACCGTTTCTACCGGATTGATCCCGCACGCTTCAACAGTGGCGAAAGCCATGGCTTCGGCCTGGCGATCGTCAAAGCAGTTGCACGAATGCACGGCGGATCGGTGTTTTCCCGAAACGAACCGGGTCGCATCTGCATCGGCTTCACCGTGTCCCGCACCGATCGGCCCCTGAATGAGACCGGGGCCATATCCTGACTAATGCCGTATCGAAGCGAGGAGCAGTTTTGCCTGCTCAAGGAACGCCTCTGTTAGCCGCCCGGGCTGGCCCTGTGCAGCCGTGACGAATGCGTATTCGTGCAGGATTGTGGGCACTAGCGGGCGCGAGACAAGCGGCGGACGCAGATAGCTGCGCGCCAGCAACTCGTTGACGATCGCGATGCCCACCCCTTGCGCGGCGAGCGCGCAGGCCGAACCGTGCGTATGGGTTTCGATCGCAACGGTAGGCCGCAGGCGGCTTGTCGCAAAGACCTGGTCGACCTGCGCGCGCCAATGTCGTCCAGATCCCAACAGGATCAGCGGCTGTCCCTTGAGCAAGTCCGGAGTCACTTCGGAATGGGCTGCGAGCGGATGATCGCCGGTGAACACCGCGACGGTTCCGTTCGCAATCAGCGGCTCACAATGAAGCTCATCGTCGTTCACCGGCATCTTCATGAAACCGCAATCGACGATCCGCGTGGCGATCATCGCCTTGGCAGTTTCCGTACTGCGAGAATCCAGGCTGAAGCGGACGCCGGGATAGAGTTTGAGGAAGCTCGCGACGATTTCGGGCAGCAATCCTTCGGCAAAGCTCGGCGGTGCGACGACGCGAAGCTCGCCTGTCGCTGAACTGGCGATATCCGCGGCGAGGCTGTTCACGCGCTGCAGACCTGCGAGCGCGAACTCGACCTCGCGCGCCAGCATCAGACCGTCCTTGGTCGGCACAAGCTTGCCCCGGTCGCGATAGAAGAGCTCGAAGCCAATCGTGCGCTCGAGTTGCGTCAGCATCCGGCTTACCCCCGGCTGGGTGGTACCGAGATTGCGCGCCGCCGCGGTCGCCGATCCGGTGCGCATCACTTCGGCAAAGGCAGTCAATGTGCGCACGCCGAGCGCAGATACCTGATGCGGACGCGCCGGTGTCACAGTCATCGCTCAGCCGATCGGGACGACCGGCAGGCGGATGTATGACGCGGCTTCGCGCGCGACATGCACGGTGTTGCGCGCGATCTGAGGAGGCGCGCCGGGGACGCGCCAGTCGCTGTTGGGGTTGACGTCGAAATGCGGGAAGTTGCTGCTCGACACCTCGATCCGGATGCGGTGCCCGGCGACGAAGCGGTTGCTGGTCGGGAAGGCCGGGATGACGAGTTCATGGACCTTGCCCGGCTCCAACGGTTCGGCGCGCTCGAACGAATTGCGAAAGCGCGCGCGCAGAATGCCATGCGCCAGGTTCATAGCATAGCCCTGCGGATAGTCGGCGCAGGGCGGATAGACGTCGACCAGCTTGATCGTGAAATCGGTATCGACCGCCGAGGATTCGATCAGCAAATGCGCGACGACGCTGCCGGTCACCTCGACATCCTGCGCCAGCGCCTCCGTCTCGAACACGAGCACGTCGTCGCGTTCCGCAGTCGCGCGGCCGGATACGGCCCCGCCGAGCATGCCGGCCGCCTCGCGCTGGTCGAACGCGCCCGCATGCATCAGCGGCGCACCTGATGCCAGCGCACCGCCGATCGTCGGCACCGGCCGGGCGGGATCGAAGTCATAGCGTCGCGGTCGAGCATCCGCGTCCGGCAGCTCCGCCGCCAGTCGACCGTCGCCGTGCAGATAGAGCTTCGTCTCCACCGTCCGCGCGATCGGCCATTCCTGTTCGTCGCGCCATAGACCGCCATGGTCGAGCCGCCCCTCCGCCGTCCGCCGGCCGCTGCCCCCACCCATCACGAAGATCCGGACGGGCGCGGGCAGATGTTCGGGTGCATCGTGGCCAAGCATATGGCGATCGAACCAGTCGCGGCGCAGCGCGAAATAGTCGCCGCCGATATGGCCGTCGAGCGGCGCCTCCGGCCCGAAATCGACGTCGCCGGCATGGCGGACCGACCGCTGCCCATGCGTCCACGGACCCAGCACCAGCTTCACCGGTCCGCGCTTGATCGGGGTCAGGCCGGTGAAATTCTCGATCGCGGTCTGCGAATAGGGATCGTACCAGCTGGACATATGCACCATCGGCACATCGGCATAGCGGTCGAAATAGCCGCGCGCATAGAGGCCAAGCCGCGTCCAGAAGCCGTCGAGCCGGTCATGGTCCCATTGTTCGAGCACATAGGATTCATATTCGGGCGCAGCGGCCAGCGGCGAGTTGCCCCGCGTCCAGCGCCGCCCGATCCACTCGCGCATGTCCTGCGCCTCAAGCGCCGCGCGCCGCACCGGATCGGCGGCGGTTTCAGGCGCGAGCAGCGCATGCTTGAGCGCCCAGGTCAGTTGCTTGAGTTCGAACGCCCCGCCCTGGCGGATACCGCCATGATAGGCGCTGGAGAAGCCGCCGGAGTCGAGGAACATCGCCTTGAGTCCAGGCGGGTCGAGGCACGCCAGCGCGCTTTGCACATGCGCGCCATAGGACAGGCCGAGCGTGCCGATGCGTCCGTCGCACCAGGGCTGATCGAGCAGCCAGGCGAGCGTGTCAGCACCGTCCTCCGCCTCGTTCAGATATTTGGTGAACTCGCCCTCGGACTCGTAGCGGCCCCGGCAATCCTGCAGGACGAAGGCATAGCCGGCCTGCGCGAACCAGCGCGCGACCTGCGGCTTGGTACGCGGTTCGGGATCCTGCTCGGTGCGGTCGCCGTGATTGGCCTCGCGCTTGCCATAGGGGGTCCGCTCAAGCAGCACCGGGAACGGTCCTGCGCCCTCAGGCAGGTAGATATCAGTGGCGAGATGCACGCCGTCGCGCATCGGCACCATCGCATCGGCGATCATGACAGGGTCGGTGATCATCGGGCGACGGGGACGACATGCGCTGCAGGCGCGCCGGGACCGACCGGCAATTCGAGCGTGACCCAGCTGCCGACGAGCAGCATCCCGGTCAGGCCGATCGCGATGGAGAAGGGCAGCATCATCGCGATCAGCGATCCGACGCCGAACCCCTTCACCCAGCGCTGGCACATGATCAGCACGAGCATGAAGTTCGACGCGACCGGGGTGACGATGTTGAAGATCGAATCGCCCATGCGATAGGCGGCGGTGGTCATTTCCGGCGACACGCCGAGCAGCATCAGCAGCGGCACCGCGATCGGCGCCATCACGCTCCACTTGGCGCTGGCCGATCCGATCAGCAGGTCGAAGATCGATGAGAGCAACAACAGCATGATCAGCATCAGCGGCAGCGGGAGGGCCAGCGCGCGCAACGTCTCCGCGCCTTCGATCGCCATCACCGGCCCGAGCTTCGACCAGCCGAACATCGCCACGAAATGCGCGGCGAAGAAGACGATCACGAGATAGGGGGCGAGATCGCGCATCCCTCCGGCCATCATCGTCACCACGTCGCGATGCGATTTGATCGTGCCGGCCGCCGCGCCATAGGCCCAGCCCGCGCCGAGGAAGAGCAGGAAGAACGCTGCGATCAGCGCCGCGTAGAAGGGAGCGAGCCGAGCGCCGCCCGCCGCCTTGTCATCGAGCAGCGGGTGAAAGCCCGGCCACAGGGTCAGCGCCGCGAACAGCGCGACTACCGCCAGCGCGGCGATCCCCGCATGCCGCAGCCCGCGCCGCTGCGCGTCGTTCAGCGTGCCGGCATTGGGTTCCAGCCCGTCCGGCGGCGTCGCCTGCCACCGCGCCAGCCGCGGTTCGACGATCCGGTCGCCGACAAACCAGACGACGGGCAGCAGGATGAGTCCCAGGGCGGCGGTGAACCACCAGTTGCCGAGTGGGTTGAGCGGATAGCCAGGCTCAAGCAGCTGCGCCGCCGCCTGGGTGATTCCCAGCATCAGCACGTCGAACTGGCCGGGCAGCAGGTTGCCCGCGAAAGCCCCCGAAATCCCGGCATAGGCGGCCGCGATCCCCATCAGTGGATGGCGCCCGACCTCGGCATAGACGATCGCCGCCAGCGGGATCAGCACGACATAGGGCGCATCACCGGCATGGTGCGACATCAGCCCAATGAAATAGGTAGCGGGGGTGAGGTAGCGAACCGGGAGGTTGCGGGCAGAGCGACCGATCAGTGCAGCGAACAGTCCGGCGCGCTCCGCCACCGCCGCGCCCAGCATCACTACCAACAGGAAGCCGAGCGGGGGGAAGCTCGCGAAGGTCTGCGGCATCTCGACCAGCAGCTTGCGCAGGTTCGCGGCGGAGAACAGGCTCTCCACCACGACCGGCGCGCCACTGGACGGGTTGATCGCACTCCACCCGGCCTGCGCGCCGAACAGCGAGACCAGCATCACCAGCCCGATCAGCCCAAGGAAGATGAAGGCCGGATCCGGCAACATATTGCCCAGCCGCTCGATCCGGTCGAGCCAGCTGCGCCGCCCGGCAATCTTCCCGCTTTCCATCGCCCCGTCCCCGTTCGTGCGCCGGGCCTACATCTTCACCGAGAAACGGGCGTAGAGGAAGCGCCCGCGTCCGTCATAGGTGTAGATGTCATAGTTGATTGGTGCGTTGGCGTAGGAAGCGGGCGGCATCTTGTCGAACAGGTTGTTGACGCCGATGCCAAAGCGCGCGGCACCGTCCTGCACGTCGAAATTCACCTCGGCGTCGATATAGGTAATCGCCTTGGTCCAGCTGTCCTTCACCGCGTTCGCGACGTCGGTGGTCTTGCCGATATAGCGGGCGCGCAGCACCGCATCGGCACCGTCGCCGGTCCAGCTCAGCGAGGCCTGGCCCTTCCAGCGCGGATAGGTGGAGCGGGGCTGGTCGCCCCTGCCCGCGCGATTATCGACGATCACCCCGCCGGTCGCCGGGTCCGGCGAGTCGGTACGGAAGCGGCTGAGATAGGAGACGTCGACCATCGCACCGAGCCGGCCGATGCCGCTGTTGAAGTCATAGCGCAGCGTCGCGTCGACGCCATCGGTCAGGATCGAGGCAAGGTTCTGCGATCCCTGCAACAGGCTGAGCACGGCGCCGGTCCCGGCATCGCGCCGCACCAGATCGCAGAACACGCCTGCGCGCTGCGCGCACAGCTGCAGGATCTGAGTCGCCGATTGGGCCGCGATCGCGTCCTTGATCTTGATGTTGTAGTAATCGACGGTCAGCGAAAGCCCGCGCATCGGGGTGATCGCGACGCCGGCGCTGATGCTGTTCGAGGTTTCGGGCTTCAACGTGCGGTTGCCGCTGATGACTCCGGGGATCAGGCCGTTGAGGTTGTAGTTCGCCTGATTATAGCCCGCCGGCACGCCGGCACAGCCGGGCCGTGATGCGTTTGCCGCCGCGCCGCCATTGCAGGGATCGGTGCCCTGGAAGGTCGTCTCGCGCGCACCCTGATAGAGTTCGAGGATCGACGGGGCGCGGAAGCCCTGGGCATAGGTGCCGCGGATCAGGATCGGTTCGATCGGGCGATAGCCCATCCCCGCCTTGAACGTCGCCTTGCCGCCGACCGTCGAATAGTCGGAATAGCGCGCGGCGAGGCTGAGATCGAGCGCCTGACCGAGCGGCGAATCCTTGAGCAGCGGGATCGAAAGCTCACCATAGACTTCGTGGAGGTCGTAGCTGCCGCTGGTCGGCGTCCGTGTCTGCGCGGTGGTCTTCGCATAGAGCGCCGCGTTGAGATAGGTCGGTGCGGCGTTGGCGATCGGATCGGGATTGTCGACGCCCTTGTTGCGGCGATATTCATAGCCGACCGCGAGCGCGACATTGCCGGCGGGAAGCGCGAACAGGTCGCCCGTCGCGTTGACCCCGGCGTTCCATAGTTCGGTGCGATTGGATTCGCGCGTGGTGAAGCGGATATAGTTCGCCTGTGCCGCCGTCATCTGGCCGAACAGGTTGACAGGCACGCACCCGGCGGTCGCCGCGCATGTCGCGGGATTGCCGAGCGCCAGGAACAGATTGTCGTAGTTGATGCCGTTCTGCGCGGTCGACTCGATGGCGTTGCGGGCATAGCTGCCGAAGACATCCCAGCGCCAGACATTGCCCAACAGCCCGAACTCGCCGTCCAGCCCCGCGGCAACCCGGTAGGTCTCGACATCCTGCATGTTGTCGCGGTTGCCGACCTCGCTCATCACCTTGCGGATGCGGAACGCCGAGTTGGCGGCGAAGCCCAGCGCATTGGCGACGGGCACGCCATTGCCGGTGCCGAACGGATTGAAGGCGTGGCTGTTGGGGATCGCGAAGCCGCGCACCGTGCCCGCGGTACCGCCGATGTCGAGCAGGACCGGCGAGAAGAGTTGGTTCGATTTGCGGCGGTTGTACAGGCCGTCAATATGGAACTCGACCCCGTCGGCGACTTCATAGGCGAAGCGGCCGTAGAAGCCGTAGCGTTCGGACGGTCCGGCCGAATAGATGCCCTGCGCCTGGGTGTTGTACGCATCGCCCGGCAGCGACGCGACGTGGAATGCGTTGTCCGCGAGGTTGCCGGTGCCGTAGCGCGCATCGGCGCCGTTGAGCGCGATCGGCGCCGCGCTTCCGCCAAAGCCCGCAGCCGTGCCGAAATAGCCGTTCCCGGCGAGACCCGGCAGGATGTAGAGGCCCGCCGGGCTGGTGCCCGGCGCAGTCACCGGCACCAGCGTCTGAGTGGTCAGCGCGCGTGCGTCGGTGCGGATCGGCTGTGACTTGAAATAGCTCGCCGACAGGATCACCGAACCGCGCTCGAACTTGTGGCCGAGGTTCAGGATCGCCGAATATTCCGCGCCATCGCCCTTGTCCGTGGTCGCCACGCGGCCACTGGCCCGGATTCCGCTGAACGGCTGGATGGTCTTGATGTTGATGACGCCCGCGATCGCATCGGCGCCATAGATGGCCGAGGCGCCGTCTTTCAGCACCTCGATCCCCTCGATCATGCCCATCGGCATGGTGTTGAGGTCTACAAAGTCGCGAAAGCCACGCTGACCGACGGCATCGACCCAGCGATGCCCGTCGACCAGCACGAGCACGCGATTGCCGCTGCCCTCGCCGCCGCCCAAGTAACGCAGATTAATGGACGATGCGCCGTAGGACGTGCCCTGCGTGCCATTGGAGTTGAGGCTGACGCCGGCCGAGGGCAGCTTTTGCAGCAGCTCGCCCGGTGAGGCGGTACCGGACTTGGCGATATCCTCGGCGGTCAGGGTCAGCACCGGGCCAACGCTGGCGGCATCGGTGCGCTGGATGCGCGATCCGGTGACGACGATCGCGGGTTCCTCAGCCTCTTCCGCCGTATCGGCAGCCTGCTGGGCAAAGGTCGGCACAGCGGCCACGAGCGCGGCCAGGCTGACGCCGACAAGGGCTGTACGCGTGCGGCGGGCCTGTGAAATCCGGTCGATCATGCTTCTCCCCCAACTTTTCTTTTTCGATTCGCGGACAAGCCTATCAATCCGTCGGAGCGGCGAAACGTGATGGCGCAGGATCATTGGTACATATCATGGATGGTATGATGTTGCCGGTTCTCGCGCACCATTCGATATCGCTGTTGCACCCATGGGCAGGAGAAGCGGATGGACACGCCCCTGACGGATCGTCGCAGCCTGCTGTTCGGCCTCGCCGCATGCGCGGCGCTGCCCGCGGCGGCGGCGAACCCGCGATCGATGCGCGTCGCCTTGCTGGGCCAGTCGCTGATCCAGCAGGATCTGTGCATGCCCGGCTGGGAGGGGATGGCCGGGATCGTCGCGCAGCTGCGCCGGGCGGATATCGTCTTCACCGATCTGGAAACCGCGATCGACGCACCGGGCGCGGGACCACCGACCCGCACCGGCGAAGTCTTCCACGCCGCCAGGCCGGCGGTCCTCGATTGCCTGAAATCGCTCGGCGTCTCGCTGGTGACGACTGCCAACAACCATGCCTGGGATATGGGGCCGGGCGGCATCCTCGCCGCGATTGAGCAGCTCGACCGGCGCGGTATCGCGCATGCCGGTACCGGACGCGATCTTGCGGCCGCCGCTGCGCCGGCGTTCCGCCAGACTCCCGCGGGCGCCTTTGCGCTGGTTGCGGCAGCGGCGGGGGCGATCCGCGAGGGTGCGGCGGCTACGCCCGCCCGGCCCGGCGTGCACGAATTGCGCCGCGCCCGGTCCGGCGCGCTCGAGCGGGAGGATGTCGACCGCACCCTCTCCGCGATCCGCAGCGCGCGCGCGGCGGGGGCGACGGTGCTGATGTGCCTGCACAATCACTATTGGGAGCCGGTGCAGGCCGACACCCCGGCCTGGCAAAAAGCGTTCGCGCGCGAATGCGTCGATGCCGGCGCTGCGGCCTTCGTCGCGCACGGCACGCCGCTGATGCAAGGGTGGGAAATGTATCGCGGCGCCCCGCTGTTCCACGGCCTCGGCAACTTCATCTTCCAGACCCGCAAGGCCGACGATTTCTACGGTCCCGCTACTTGGCGATCGATGATCGTCGATGCCCGCTTCGCGCGCGGTCGGTTCGTCGACGCCCGCCTCATCCCAGTCGAGCTCGAAGCGCGCAAGTTCGGCGGCGAGTATAGCGCAGGCTGGCCTCGCATAGCGCCTGGACCAACCCTGACCCTGGCACGATGACGATCTTCCAGATGTGTCCCTGCGCATCCTGAGACCGTTCGGCGCGAATCACCCGTCAAACAACGCGGCGATCTGCGCTTCTGCGATCGCGCGCGCCTCGTCCGCGTCAAGCACCGCGGGCGACAGGCAAAGTTCAAGCCACAGGCCGTCTACCAGTGCGGCGATCGCAATCGCGGCACGGCGCCGTGCGATCGGCGGAAGCCCGCAAGCGGCCAGCAAGGCTTCGAGCCCGTCCCGATAGCGCGCATATTGCGCATCATGAAGCGCGGCGATCTCGCCTCGCGCGATCACCAGCCCCCAGAACGCCGTCCAAGTCGCCAGCAGCGCGCGATCGGCAATCGGCGGTGCAAAGCTCGCCGCTACGTAGGCCATAAGCCGCGCCCGCGGATCCTTGCCCGCACCCTCTACCGCAGAATCATGCGCTACCGAGACCCGCTCTCCGACATGGGCATAGGTTGCGGAGATCAACGCATCGACCCCACCGAAATGATGCGCGACCAAGCCCGGAGAAACCCCCGCCTCCAACGCGATCGCCCGCACCGATGCGCCGCTCGCTCCGTCACGCCCCAGCACGCGTGCGGTCGCCTCGATCAGTGACAGGCGTCGCGCATCGGGTTCGGCGCGGGTGAAGCCGGGCTTGCTCATCATGCGAGCTTATTATACGATCGTATAATAAGCAAATTGCGGAGCCGATCATGGCCACCCCTGCCCCTTTGCCCGAACCCGGGTTTGATCCCGACGCCGACTGGTCGCTGCCGGGCTGGATCTATACCGATCCCGAGTTTCTCGAGCTCGAGACCGCGCGCATTCTGCGCCCGTCATGGCAGATCGTCTGCCACGAGAGTGATCTTGCCGAACCAGGCGACTGGCGCACCCTTTCCTATCTGGGCGAGAATGTCGTCGCGGTGCGCGGGCGTGACGGGACGATCCGCGCCTTCCACAATGTCTGCCGTCACCGCGCCATGCGGATCGTCGAGGGCGGCGCCGGCTGCGCGAAGAAGCTAGTCTGCCCCTATCATGCCTGGACCTATGAATTGGACGGACGGCTGTCGGGGGTGCCGATGCGGCAAGACTATCCGGCGCTGGACATGGAAGCGGGCGGGCTTGTTCCTGTCGACCTCACCACCTGGCGCGGCTTCGTGTTCGTGCGGCTGGAGGATGATGGCGGCCCTTCCCCCGCCGAGATGATGGCGCCTTACGACCATGAGATCGCACCCTATCGCTTCGAGGAGATGCGGCGGATCGGGGACCTCCGTGTCCGCGACCGTGCGGTCAACTGGAAGAATGTCGGCGATAACTACTCGGACAACCTCCACATCCCGGTCGCGCATGACGGGCTGACCCGGCTGTTCGGCAAATCCTATGGAATCGAGGCGGCGGGATGGGTCGACAAGATGTCGGGCTATCTGGTCGACCGCGTCTCGGCCAATCCGTGGGAGGCCTTTTACCAGCGGCACCTTCCGCATGTCGATCACCTGCCCGAGCCGAACCAGCGGCTGTGGCTCTATTACAAATTGTGGCCGAACATGGCGTTCGACATCTATGCCGACCAGATCGACTTCATGCAGTGGCTGCCAGCCTCGCCGACCACCTGCGTGCTGCGCGAGATGACGTTCGCGCTTCCGGATGATCGGCGGGAGATGAAGCTGACCCGCTATGCCAATTGGCGGATCAACCGCGTGGTCAATGCCGAGGACACCTGGCTGATCGAGCGGGTGCAGCAGGGCATGGCGTCGAGCAGCTACACCGCCGGGCCGATCGGGGCGAGCGAGGTGTGCCTGCGCAGCTTCGCGGCGAAGATCCGCGCGATCATTCCCGAGGCGCGACTGCATCGCGCGCCCGCACCGGGCTGGTCGGGCCGCCCACACACCGTCTGAGATCGGGGGAAACATGAAGAGATACGACGCGATCGTCATCGGCGGTGGGCATAATGGCCTTGTCTGCGCCTTCTACCTTGCCCGTGCGGGGCTGAAGGTCCGCGTTCTGGAGCGGCGCGACGTTGTCGGCGGCGCAGCGGTGACCGAGGAATTCCACCCCGGCTTCCGCAACTCGACCGCGAGCTATACCGTCAGCCTGCTTCGGCCAAAGGTGATCGCCGACATGAAGCTGCACGAGCGCGGCTGGCGGATCGTCGAGCGGACGATCAGCAATTTCTTCCCACATGACGATGGCTATCTCAAGCTCGGCGGCGGCACCGCGCGCACCCAGACCGAGTTCGCGCGCTTCTCGCGAAGAGACGCCGAGACCTTCCCGCGCTACGAGGAAGCGCTGGAGCGCGTCGCCGAAGTGCTGCGCGACCTGTCGCTCAAGACTCCGCCCAATGCCGGGGGCGGGCTGCGCGCACTGCTCGCGGCGGCGATACAGGGCAAGCGGCTCGCGGGCATGAGCGTCGAGGCGCAGCGCGACGTGATGGACCTGTTCGTCAAGTCGGCGCGCGACTTCCTCAACGGCTGGTACGAGAACCCGTATATCCAGGCTGCGTTCGGCTTCGATGCGGTGGTGGGCAATTATGCGAGTCCCGATACGCCGGGATCGGCCTATGTCCTGCTCCACCACGTCTTTGGCGAGATCAACGGCAAGAAGGGCATGTGGGGCCACAGTGTCGGCGGCATGGGCGCGATCACGCGCTATATGGCCGAGGCGGCCGAGGAGGCGGGCGTCGAGATCAGCCTCGAGGCGCCGGTCGCGCAAGTGCTGGTCGATGGCGCCAAGGTCGCGGGCGTGCGGCTGGAAAGCGGCGAGGAGATCGCCGCGACGATCGTCGCCTCAAATGCTGGCCCAGCTTTGCTCTATCGCCAGCTTGTCGACCGCGGCGACATGCCCGCCGAATTCGCCCGGCGAATGGACGGCTACAAGACCGGATCGGGCACGTTCCGGATGAATGTGGCGCTCAGCGAGCTCCCCAACTTCACCGTGCTGCCGGGCAAGGAAAAGGCCGAGCACCACACCGCCGGCATCATCATCTCGCCGACGCTCGACTATATGGACAAGGCGTTCACCGACGCGAAGGCGAAGGGCTGGTCCGACGCGCCGATCGTGGAGATGAAGCTCCCCACCAGCGTTGACGACAGCCTTGCCCCGCCGGGGATGCATATCGCCTCACTCTTCTGCCAGCAGTTCGCGCCGGTGCTGCCCGATGGCCGGAGCTGGGACGCGGAGCGCGAGAAGGCGGCCGACGTCATCATTGACACGGTCACGCGGCACGCGCCCAATTTCCGCAAGTCGATCCTTGGCGTGCAGATCCACTCGCCACTCGATCTGGAGCGCAAGTTCGGGCTGATCGGCGGCGACATCATGCATGGGCATATGTCGCTCGACCAGCTGTGGGCGTCGCGCCCGATGCTCGGGCATGGCGACTATCGCGGGCCGATCAAGGGACTCTATATGTGCGGTGCGGGCACGCATCCCGGCGGCGGCGTCACCGGGGCGCCGGGGCACAATGCCGCGCACGAGATCCTGCGTGACCGCTCGTTCGTGCGGCGGATGCTGCCGGTCTAGCGCGTGCGCCGCACCCACAGATACACGGGCAGGCCGAGTGCGAGCAGGCCGAGGCCCCAGAGATTGGCGCGCAGGCCGAGGCCGTAGATCATCCACAGCACGAACAGCGCGGCGACGATTGCCGCCAGCGTTACCGCGCGGTCGCCGGCGAGCAGCTTCAATGCGGCGAGCGCGCTGACGAAATAGGCGAGCATCCCGGCCGCGAGGCTGATCGTCGCGATGTCGGCAAAGAGCGTGCCGGTGCGTCCGGTATAGTTGAGCGCCATCACGATCGTGACCAGCACCCCCGACACCAGATGGGCGCGCGCCGGAGTGCCCTGGCGGCTTTCCTTACCGAACCAGGCGGGGAAGACGCCGCCGCGCGCCATCGCCCAGGGCATTTCACCCTGCAACAGGATGAAACCGTTGAGCGCGCCGAGCGCACTGATCGCGGCGAAGATCGCGGCGATCTCCAGCGCGCCCGTCCCCCAGGCGCGGCCAAGGAAGACGGCGAGCGGAGCGGGGGAAGCGGCGGTGACGTCCGCCGGCATCATCAACCCGATCGCGCCGGCGACGAGTAAATAGACCAGCCCGGTCAGCGCCGTACCCAGCAACGTCACGAGCGGCACGATCCGCGCCGCGTCCTTGACCCGATCGGCCGGAACCGTCGCTGATTCAACGCCGAGGAATCCCCAGAAGGTCAGCGCAACGGCAGCGGAGATCGCGCCCGCGCTGATCGGCACCGACGGGTTGGTGACGATCGCCGCCCGACCGTCCGCAAGCAGCAGCCACAGCGCGAGCAGGACGATTGCGACCAGCGGGACGAGCTTCGTGACCGCCGTCACCAGCTGGATACGACCCGCCAGCGCCACGCCGCGAATGTTGATCGCGACCAACGCCCAGATCAGCAGCAGCGCAGTTGCAAATGCCGGCAGCCCGCTCGCAATCCCCGGGAACGGCACGCTGAGCGCGCTCACCACCGCGATCGCCAACGCGCCATTGCCTGCCCAGATCAGGATCCAGTAGCTCCAGGCGACCGCGAAGCCGACCACCGGGCCGAATGCCGCATCGGCAAAGGCATAGGGGCCGCCCGCGCAGGGCAGCTTCGCCGCGAGCCGGGCGAAGACGAAGGCCAGCATCATCGCACCGGCGATCGTCGCGCCCCAGCCGATCAGTGCGTTGGTTCCGAGCGGGGCGAGCGTCGCGGGCAGCAGATAGATGCCCGATCCGATCATGTTGCCCACGACCAGCGCCAGCGCCGGCCAGAAGCCGAGCGCGCGACGTGGCGTTGACGGGACTCCATCGGCCATGCGCTCTTTGTCGCCACCGCGGCGACATCCGTCCAGCGGGAAAAATGCGGACGGCGCTTGATCGCCGCGCGGCCGCATGATCATCATGCGCGATGGCTGTGACGCGCTTTCCACCCGACCTCATGGACGCGGCGCTGGCGCTGCACGACAATCGCCTGTCCGAGGCCGAGCGCGGCCTCAAGGCCTATCTGAAGCGCGATCCGTTCGACGCGCGCGCGATCCGCATGCTTGCCGAATTGGCCGGGCGGATCGGGCGATTGAAGGATGCCGAGACCCTGTTGCGCCGGGCGGTCGAGCTTGCACCCGCCTTCACCGCGGCGCGCGCAAACCTTGCCCTCGTGCTCTACCGCCAGAACCGCGCGGAAGAGGCGCTGGCCGAGCTCGACGCGTTGATCGATGCGGAACCCGATCATCCCGGCCATGCGAACCTCAAGGCGGCCGCGCTGGGCCGGCTCGGCGCATTCGAGGAAGCGATCACATTGTACGAGCGCGTACTGGCGGAGGCGCCCGCGCAGCCCAAGCTGTGGATGAGCTACGGCCATATGCTCAAGACCGTGGGTCGGCAGGCCGACGGCATCGCCGCCTATCGCCGCGCGATCGAACTGCGGCCGGAGCTGGGTGAAGCATGGTGGAGTCTCGCGAACCTCAAGACCGTGCGGTTCGACGATACCGACATCGCCGCGATGGAGGCCGCGCGCGCGGCCCCGGCGCTTGGGGAGGAAGACCGCTTCCACCTCGATTTCGCGCTGGGCAAGGCGTTCGAGGATCGCGGAGAGGCCGATCGCGCCTTCGGCCACTATGCCTCGGGCAACGCCTTGCGCCGCACCCAGCTCGTCTATGACGCCGACGAGACCGGGCGCTTCGTCGACGACTGCATCGCGCTGGCCAGCCCGGACTTCTTTGCCGACCGAGCCGATTGGGGATGCGACGCGCGTGATCCGATCTTCATCCTCGGCATGCCGCGTGCGGGCTCAACCCTGATCGAGCAGATCCTGGCCAGCCACAGCGCGATCGAGGGCACGACCGAGCTTCCCGACCTGCCCGCGCTTGCGCGGCGCATTCCCGACTATCCGCACGGCCTCGCCGGATTGACCGCGGCGCAAGCGCGCGAGCTGGGCGAGGAGTATCTACGCCGCACCGCTGTCCAGCGCCGCAGCGATCGGCCCTTCTTCATCGACAAGCTGCCCAACAACTGGGCGCATGTCGTGCTGATCCGCCTGATCCTGCCCAATGCGATCATCATCGACGCGCGCCGCGAACCGCGCGCCTGCTGCTTCTCAAACTTCAAGCAGCATTTCGCGCGAGGTCAGGCGTTCAGCTACGCGCTCGACGATATGGGGCGCTATTATCGCGACTATGCGCGGCTGATGGCGCACCTCGATCGCGTCCAGCCCGGCCGCGTCCACCGCGTGATCCATGAGGCGCTGGTGGCGGATACCGAGCGCGAAGTGCGTCGGCTGCTCGACGCCTGTGGCGTCGCGTTCGAGCCAGCCTGCCTCGCCTTTCACGAGACCGAACGCGCGGTGCGCACCGCGAGTTCGGAACAGGTGCGCCAGCCGATCTTCACCGGCGGCGACCGCGCCTGGCTGCCGTTCGCCCCGCACCTCACCCCACTCGCCACCGCGCTCGGCGATCTGGTCGACCGCTACCCGGACATGCCCGGCGCGAAGTAACGTTGCAGAAACATCACTGTCATCGAAGATTGTGAACGCCTCGTTTCGTGACGATTGACGTTTATTGCGCCGAACTACAGTCTTCTGAGACATAAATATATTCAGGGGGCCGCAATGATCATTTCAATGCGTCGTGCTGTGATGTCCGGGTTGCTCACATCGGCAGCCCTGATCTTACCCGTCTCCGCCGAAGCGCAGCAGCGCACGCAAAGCACCGCCCCCGACCTTCCACCCGATGTGGACGAGATCGTCGTCACCGCACTGAAGCGCGACGAGAACATCCAGTCGGTTCCGATCAGCATCCAGGCGATCGGCACGCGCAAGCTCGATCAGCTCAACATCTCGAACTTCAACGAATTCACCCAGCTGCTGCCCTCGGTCGCCTTCCAGACCTCACAGCCTGGCTCCACCACCGTCTATATGCGCGGAGTCGCATCGGGCGGCGACGGCAACCATTCGGGTTCGCTCCCCTCGGTCGGCAGCTATCTCGACGAACAGCCGGTGACGACGATCGGTGGTACGCTGGACGTCCATATCTACGACATTGCGCGCATCGAGAGTCTCTCCGGACCGCAAGGCACGCTCTACGGCGCGTCTAGCCAGGCGGGTACGATCCGCATCATCACCAACAAGCCCGACACGGCGGGTTTCGAAGGCCGGGTCGATGCCGAGATGAACACCGTCAAGAGTGGCGGGCAAGGCGGCAAGATCGAGGGGATGATCAACGCGCCACTATCCGGCAATATGGCATTGCGCATTGTCGGCTTCTACCAGCGCGATGCCGGCTATATCGACAACGTTGCAGGCACCCGCAGCTTCCTGCCTACCCCGGGCGGTATCACCGTCAACAACAACGCGTTCGTCAAGGAAAACTACAACGACACCGATACCTGGGGCGGGCGCGCCGCGCTGAAGATCGATCTCGACGACAATTGGACCGTCACGCCGACCGTGCTGTACCAGGAGATGCGCGCCCACGGCGTCTATGGCTACGATCCGCGGGTCGGCGATCTCAAGGTGCAGCATTTCTACCCCGAATATCGCCGCGACCGCTTCATCCAGGGCGCGCTGACGATCGAGGGCAAGGTCGGCAACTGGGACGTCACCTATGCGGGCGCCTATCTCGACCGAAAGACCTATGCCTCGAACGACTACACCGATTATTCCGAGGCTTACGACAATCTCTATGCCTCGGTCGGCGGGCTGGCCGGCTATTTCTACTATCAGGACAATGCCGGCAACACGATCGACCCGCGCCAGGTCGTCATCGGCAGCGATCACTTCAAGAAGACCAGCCAGGAACTGCGCGTCGCGTCTCCGTCAACGGATCGCTTCCGCGTGGTCGCAGGCCTCTTCTATCAACGCCAGTCCAACCTGATCCATCAAGACTATCAGATTCCCGGACTGGGGTCCGCCGTCTCGGTCAATGGCTCGCCGGGCACGTTGTGGCTGACTCAGCAGCATCGCGTCGACAAGGATTATGCGATGTTCGGTGAGGCGAGCTTCGACCTGACGTCGCAACTGACCTTCACCGCGGGAGCGCGCGGCTACATCTACGACAACTCACTGATCGGCTTCTTCGGCTTCGGCCGCAATCCGGGCATCGATCCGGCGGACGGGCGCCCCTTCACGGCGTCGCCATTCAATGCCGCGGGCAGCTCGCGCACGGGTGTCGCCAGCTGCTACCTCGCGGATGGGCGGACGCTGCGCGACGCCTATCTCGACGGCAGCCCCACCAATACGCTGCTGCCGGCAATGATCGCGGGCGGGCCGTGCACAAACCTTGCGACCTTCACCAACGGCAAACTCGTTCCAAAGAAGACCGAGGGACAGGGCGTCACCTATCGCCTCAACCTGACCTGGAAGCCGCGGGACGGACTGCTCTTCTATGCCGCCGCCTCCAGCGGCTTCCGCCCCGGCGGTATCAATCGACGCGGGGATGTCGCGCCCTATTCAGCGGACAAGCTCTATAATTACGAGCTGGGTTGGAAAACGACACTGGTCGATGGCCTGCGCTTCAACGGCGCGGTCTATATGCAGAACTGGAGCGCCTTCCAATTCTCATTCCTCGGCCCGAACAGCTTCACGATCATCCAGAATGGTCCCGACGCGCGCATCTATGGCGTGGAGATGGACGCCAATGCCTCTTTCGGCGGGCTGAACCTGACCGTGTCGGGCTCGTT
This sequence comes from Sphingomonas sp. GW821-FHT09B04, assembly GCF_059418285.1. Lineage (NCBI taxonomy): Bacteria > Pseudomonadati > Pseudomonadota > Alphaproteobacteria > Sphingomonadales > Sphingomonadaceae > Sphingomonas > Sphingomonas sp. GW821-FHT09B04. The sequence goes on along the minus strand of NZ_JBWKPO010000002.1, from coordinate 699,134 downwards.
CACCGATGCCAAGACACGGCAGGATCTGTGCGCGACACAGATCTGCAGCGGCACCGGCACCGATGTATTGGCGCCAAAGGGAACGCGCCTGCCGGTCACGCCGCGCTTCAAGCTTACCGGCACCGCCCGCTATTCGGTGCCGATGGGGTCTGGGCGCGGTTATGTGCAGGGGCTGGTCGCCTATCAGAGCTCGGCGGCGTCGGACATCCGTGTCGCCAAGGCGGCGGCGCTCGGACGGCTCCAATCCTATGCCACGGGCAATCTCGCGATCGGCTATGAGTTCGCAGATTATAGTCTCGAGCTGTTCGCTCAGAATATCTGGAACGAGCGCGGCCAGATCACACGTTTCCAGCAATGCGGCGCCTGCGATCAGCGTCCCTATATTGTGCCGATCACCCCGCAGACGATCGGCATAAGGCTGGGAGCGCGATTTTAGGCGACACGTCGCCTTCCATACCTTCCTGGCAAGGGGTTCTGACGAGCGCCCGCTTTCGGGCATCAGGTGACCGATTCACCCGCCAGCCCGATCCCGGCTGGGATCTTTGGTTTCCGTCGTGGCGAATGAGGTATCCCAATCCCTATCGGACTGAGCCGCCGATCCGCTCAGCCATTGACGATCGTTCCGCCATTGGGATGCAGCACTTGCCCCGACATATAGCTCGAATCCTCGCAGGCAAGGAACAGGAAGCTCGGTGCGACCTCATTCGGCTGGCCCGGGCGGCCCATCGGGGTGCTCTCGCCGAAATTCTCGAGCTTCTCGGGGCTGGCGCCGCCGCACGGATTGAGCGGGGTCCAGATCGGCCCGGGCACGACCGCGTTCACACGGACACCCTTCTCGATCAGATTTTCCGACAGTGATCGGGTGGTCGAGATCGTTCCCTCAGATGATCGAATAACCTAGCGCCTCTGGGTCGCGGCATGCCTCCCGATCCGGCGAAGGTCTTCGACGAAGCGTGCATATTCCTCGTCTTTGTCCTCCCGGACGCGCAGCAGATAGCTGGGATGGACGGTGACCCAGGCTTCTCCGTCGACGGAGAGAGGTTGCGCTTTGCCGCGCAATGCCGAAACCGTCACCGCCTTGCCGAACAGCGAACGCGCCGCCGTGGCACCGAGCGCGACCGTGATCCGCGGGCGGATCAGCGCCAGCTCGCGTTCGAGCCACCAACGGCAGGCCGAGATTTCGCCTACATTGGGTTTGTCGTGAATGCGCCGCTTGCCGCGTCGTTCGAATTTGAAATGCTTGACCGCGTTGGTGACATAGGCGCGCTCGCGATCGATCCCGGCATCGGCCAGCGCGCGGTCGAAGAGCTGGCCAGCGGGACCGACAAAGGGCCTGCCCGCGAGATCCTCCTGATCGCCCGGCTGCTCGCCGACGAAGACGATATCGGCTCCCAACGGCCCCTCGCCGAAGACGGTTCGGGTCGCGCATTTGTATAGATCGCAGCGGGTGCAACGCATCGCCTCGACGCGCAACGAGTCCCAACTTTTCGTTGCATTGACGCCGGTCATCCCGGCGGCGGCGGTCGCGACCATCTCCCTCTCCCGCCTCTGCGCGCCCGCGATCAGGCTCGGCACCAACGCGGTCTCGGGCATGTTTCTCCAGTATTTCTTCGGCATCTCCTTCAGCATCGCGCCGACCTTCACGCGCGCCGGGTTGAAGATCGATGCGTAATAGGTCTTCCAGACCGCCTCCACCGGATCGCCATCCGGCGTCTCGGCCCTGCTCGCACCAGGCCCTTCCGTCAGCGCCTCCCCATCCCAATGGAGCGACAGGTCAGGCGTCAGGATCGACCAGCGCATGCTGGCGAAGCGGCGCACGAAGAAGCCCGCATTGGCGCGCACAATATGATGGTCGGGTTCGAACCAGGCGACATAGCGCTCTTCCTCGCCGCTATTCACCTCGCGGAAGCGCAGGAAGGCACGCATCTTGTGCATGTCGCGTCGGACCGCGCTCGCCATCCGGGCTAGTTTGCGCCGCAGCGGATCGGCGCCATCCTCCATCGCCCCAGGTTTATCACGCACGCGGCAGAGCAAGGCGAACAGCAGCGAGAAACGTTCCGGATCGCGGTGACAGATCGCAGTCTGCGCGAGATCGACGAAGGACCGCGGAACGGAGAAGACATTCTCTGCAACAATGATCGGCGCGGGCTGCGCGCCGAACAGATCGCCCTCACCTTCGACCTGCCAAAGCAAGTCCTCTGGTGCAATGCCTTCCAGGACCAGCGCCCGCGCAGCGCTTCGCCAGCCATCGAAATCGTCCTGTTCGGCAAGTTGAATCGTGCGGAGCTCACGCACTAAACAGCTCCAGTTGCCTCGGCTTGGGCTGGCGCGACGCGAGCAGCGCATCGGCCAGCGTCGTGGGCCGCCAGTCGGCGGTAATCAGGAAGGGGCGAAGCCGTGCGATCGAGACGGTCAGCCGAGCGATATCATCGAGCCGCAGCCGGCGATGGCGCCGCGCCGCGATGACGCCGTCCACAGCGCGCACGCCGAGTCCCGGAATGCGCAGCAACGCCTCACGCGGCGCCTGATTGGCGTCGAGGGGAAAGAAGTCGCGATGCTTGAGCGCCCAGGCGAGCTTGGGATCGATATCGAGCGGAAGGTTGCCGCCGGCGTCCGCCGAATCCGCGAGCTCGCGACTGGAATAGCCGTAAAAGCGCATCATCCAGTCAGCCTGGTACAACCGGTGCTCACGCATCAGCGGTGGCCGGATCAGCGGCAGCACAGCGCTCGCATCCGGGATCGGAGAAAACGCCGAATAATACACACGGCGGAGGCGAAACCGGTCGTAGAGCGACGCGGCGCGGGACACGATCGCCGCATCGGTGGCCGCGTCCGCGCCCACGATCATCTGCGTCGACTGCCCCGCCGGCGCGAAATCGGGCGCGGACTTGTAGCGCGCCTTCGCGTCGGCACCGTCGAGGATCGCTGTGTTCATTACGCCCATCGCACCCTCGATCCGCCGGGCGCTCTTCTCTGGCGCCAGCCGCTCCAGTCCCGCGGTGGTCGGCAGCTCGACATTGATCGAGATTCGATCGGCATACAGACCCGCGCGACGAACGAGATCCGGGTCGGCGTCGGGAATGGTCTTGAGGTGGATATAGCCACGAAAGTCGTGATCATCGCGCAGAGCACGTGCCACCTCGACGATCTGTTCCATCGTATAGTCAGAGGTGCGGATGATCCCCGAGGAGAGGAATAGCCCCTCGATATAGTTGCGCCGGTAGAAGGCGAGCGTCAGCCGGACAACCTCGTCGGCCGTGAATCGGGCGCGGCGGACGTTCGAGCTCTTGCGATTGATGCAGTAGTGGCAGTCGAAGATGCAGCTGTTGGTCAGCAGGACCTTGAGCAGGCTGATGCACCGCCCGTCGGGCGCATAGGCATGACAGATGCCCATGCCCTCGGTCGATCCGATGCCTTTGCCATCCGCGCTATCGCGCTTCTTCGTTCCCGAGGAGGCACAGGAGGCGTCATACTTTGCCGCGTCGGCCAGGATCGCGAGCTTCTGCCGGACATCGAGCTGGGACATATGTTCATTATATGTTCCATATTTTCCTGTATCAAGACAATATGTTGGCCAGCCCCCTTCCCCGTTCAGTCTGGATCCATAGCCTGTGCGATAGCTTCAGCGAGACGGACCTGATTGAATGGCTTGCTCAAGCGAACCGTATCGCGGCCGGGCGTTTCGACGCCTTCACCATAGCCACTGGCGATGATCACCGGCATGCCGGGCCGGATATCGTCGATCGCTGCGATCAGATCGACCCCGGTCATGTTGGGCATCGCCTGATCGGTGACGACCAGGTCGATATCGTCGCGCTCGCGGAACGCCCTGAGCGCTTCAACCGCCGAATCCGCCTCGATCACCTCATGCCCGAGATCTTCGAGCAAAGCGGCGGTGTTGATGAGTACCAGCGCGTCGTCGTCCACGGCGAGGATACTAAGACGGTCCATGCGCCGGGGGGGCGTTTCCGCGACGGGATCCGCGGCTGCCACCGGCGCATCCTCCGCCACCGGCAGCCACAACACCGCCCGGGTGCCCTCGCCTACCTCGCTCAGTAGCTCGAACGTTCCACCGATCTGCTGCGCCATCCCATGCACCATCGGCAGGCCCAGCCCGGTACCCTTGCCGACACCCTTGGTCGTGAAGAACGGCTCGGTGGCGCGCCGCAGCGTTTCAGCGTCCATCCCTGTGCCGTTGTCCTTCACCACCAGCTTCACATAGCTGCCCGCCGGGAGCTTTGGGGCACCGCCCTCGGTCACGGTTTCGCGGGCAGCGGAAATCAGGATCGGGCCGCCCGAAACCATCGCGTCGCGCGCATTCACGATGAGATTGAGCAGCGCCATCTCGAGCTGGTTCGCATCGGCACGCACCGGTGGGAGCTTGAGTGGAAAGCTGGTCGAGATCGGCCATTCCGGACCGATCGAACGCTGGACCAAGTCGTTCATACCCGCGAGCAGCTGCGAGAGGTCAATGCGATCCACCTTGAGATCCTGACGCCGCGCGAAGGCGAGCATGCGCTGGGTCAGTGCCGCGCCGCGTTGGGCGCCCTCCACTGCGTTGTTGAGCAGGCGCTCGGCTAGAGGATCGTCAGGCAGGCGCCGGCCCAGCAGATCGAGGCTGCTCAGCACCGCCATGAGCAGGTTGTTGAAGTCGTGGGCAACGCCGCCGGTCAGTTGCCCGATCGCGTCCATCTTCTGCGACTGGAACAAGGCCTCGCGCGCCGCTTCGAGTTCGCGCTGGGTCTGCTCGCGCTCTGTGATGTCACGCGTGATCTTGGCGAAACCGATCGGCCGGCCATCATCGTCGCGGATCGCATCGATCACCACGCTCGCGCGAAAGCGCTCGCCGTCCTTGCGCACCCGCCAGCCCTCGGCGATGAACCGCCCCTCGCGGCGGGCCGTCTCCAGCGCGCGGAGAGGTTCGCCGGCCTCGCGTTCCTCTTCCGTATAGAAGCGCGAGAAATGCTGGCCGATGATCTCACCGGGTTCATATCCCTTGATCCGGCGCGCGCCCTCGTTCCAGCTCGAGACGCGGCCCTCGAGATCCACCATATAGATCGCATAGTCGGTGACGCCCTGAACGAGGTGACGGAACTGTTCCTCGCTGTCGCTCAGCTTGTCTTCGACCAGACGGCGCTCGGTCACATCGCGCCCATACGCATAGACCAGTCCGTCTTCGAGGGTCGTATGCCATTCGATGCGATGGTAGCTGCTGTCGATCGCCCGGAAGCGGTTCTCGTAATTGGTGAGTTCACGCGCGCTCAACGCGTTTGCGAGCGCATCGTTGCTCGGCGCAATGTCGTCGGGGTGCATGAAGTCGCTGAACGGGCGTCCGACGACGGCGTCCACCGGATGCCCCAAAATCCGTGTCCAGGATGGGCTGACCGAACGGAACATCCCGTCGGCATCGACCGCGACCATCAGGTCGCGCGACACGCTCCACATCCGGTCGCCGCGACGGCGCTCCGCCTCAAGCGCGGCGACGCTGGCTAGCGCACCGCCGATCTGCGCCGCGATCAGACGCGCGACATCGAGAATATCCGCATCGTCAGCGCGATAGGGGTTTAGCGCCAGGATTAGCGCGCCCGCCTCGACGCCCACCCCCACCCCGGGGATCGCGATCGCAATCGCCTTTGCCGGCGGCCGGTCCCATTCGCCCGACGGCCATTCCATATCAGGCAGGAGCGCGACAATTTCTCCAGCCTCGCCCAACCGATCCGGCAGGCTTGGCCCCACCCGCTCGAACATTGCGGTGTCGTCGCCAGCATCCTCCGCGAGGCGCAACGCGATGAATGGAAAATCGTAGCGATTGGTCGCGAACGCCGCATGGACCGCGCCACGCACCATCGCATGGTCGATTGCGCCTGCCAGCGCGAGTCCAAGCTGCCGCATCGTCTCCACGCGCCGTTCGCCGATGACCCGCGCAGTCTCCTCGCTGACTATGCACAGCAGTCCTCCGACACTGTTATCGGCGTTATGAAGCGGGCTGTAGGAAAAGCTGTGATAGGTCTCTTCAGGAAAGCCGCTGCGCTCGAGCAGAAGGCGTAGCGCCTTGTTCCAGGTTGCCTCACCCGCGCGAACGCGTTGAACCTGATCGGCCACCTCTTCATAGACTTCCGACCACACCTCCTGGAACGGCCGGCCGAGCATCGCGGGATGCTTGATACCAAGGGTCGGAATATAGGCGTCGTTATAGAAGAAGCGCAGGTCCGGTCCCCAGCCCAGCCACATCTCGAACCGGGTGGTCAGCAGCATCCGCAACGGAATCTTGAGCGCATCGGGCCACTGGTCCGGATCCCCAAGCGGTGTCTCTTCCCAACTATGCTCGCGCATGATGCGCGCCATCTCGCTCGTGCCGGGAAAAATGCCAGCTAACCCCTCGCTCATGCGCAGCGTATCTCCTCCTGGTTCTTGCCTAACGCCCGCATATTCAAATGGATGCGTTCAAACACCTCGCGGTCTGATTGAGTAGGACCAGCACCATTGGGGCTAGAAAATGGCGGGTTGAGCAGGTTCGCCCAGTTGCAGTTGGGCCAATGGGAAGTCGAAGTGACCGTCGCTAACCGCATTCGCCGCGTCGAGCCGCAAGAAGAGGTCGAGCAGGACAGCCGCCGCGCGCTCCACCGCGTTCGCAGCACCCATGCTTCTGCATCAATGCGGCGCTACAGGAACGCATTACAGATCGCGCTCGATCTGCTGCCCGGGCGCTAGGCTGCCATAGCGTTGAGGCCTCGGTCCTCGGACAGCGCGCCGCAACGCCTCCTTGCGGCCTCGATATAGGCGAAGATACTGGTGACCGGGTCGTCGGTCTCGTGGAATTCACCGCGGGTCTGTGTAAGCTGTCCGTCTTCCACCAGCATCTCAAGCGCGGCCCGGCCTCTTGAGACCCGGCTCTTGACCGTGCCGGTCGCGACGCCGGTGATCTTCGCCGTCTCCTCATAGGAGATGCCCCCGGCGCCGACGAGGATCAACGCTTCACGTTGGTCTGGAGGCAATTGCTGAAGAGCACGCAACATGTCGCGAAGCTCAACGACCCGATCCTGACTCGCAGGCGCGCAGAGCACACGCTCGGCGACCAGGTCGTTCCATTCCCCGACGAAGCGCTTGCGACGCTGGAGCGAGAAATAATGGTTGCGCAGGATTGTGAAGGTCCAAGCCCGGAAGTTGGTGCCCGCTTCGAACGCGGCCCGGGCACTCCATGCCTTGAGCATCGTCTCCTGCACCAGATCATCGGCGAGCTCGCGTTCACCGCACAGGCCTCGCGCGAACGCACGCAGTTGGGGAATCACGTCCGCGAGCATTTGCTTGAAGTCACGGTCGGTGATCAGCGTTGAACAGACATCCGATGATGGCTTGCTACCCATGGTATATTCCCGCCTAGTGGAGATAAAAGCACAACATTCCAGTGATGTAACGGTTCCCGACCCTGCATGAGATCTCATGAAAGCGAAATGCGGCATGCCTGAAGACCGGAGGAGTCGGGGGTCTGGAAGAATTCTCGGCCCGGTTGCCGGCAGCCGAGCGCTCCAATGGCGCTCAGTGCCGGGCGACCGCAGCGCCCTGAAGCGACCGCCAGGATCGATCTGGTTTCGGATCACAGCACACGCTTGAGTTTCTCGAGCGCAACCTGCTGGCCTTCCTTGTGATCGATGGTTGCGACGAATTTCCCGTCGCGGTCCATCAGGAAGATCGACGCGGTGTGGTCGATCGTATAATCGCCGCCCTCGATCGGGACCTTGGCATAATAAACGTGGAACGCCTTCACGATCCGCGCGATCTGCGCGTCCGATCCGGTCAGTCCGATGATCGGCGTGTTGAACAGCTTCACATATTCGCCGATGTCCTTCGCCTTGTCGTGTTCGCGATCGACCGAGACGAACACGATCTCGAACTTGTCGCCGTCGGCGCCCAGTTGTTTGCGGAGCGCCGCCATGCGGCTGAGCGTGGTCGGGCAGACATCGGGACAACGGGTAAAGCCGAAGAAGATCGCATAGGGCTTGCCGCGCAACGTCTGGTCAGTCACGGCCTTTCCGTTCTGATCGACCATGTCGAAGCTGCCACCAAAAGCGCTGGCATAGCTTTCGGCCGGGGTCGGCGCGGGCCTTTCCCGTGGCAGCAGGTAGAGGATGCCGGTCGCCACCACCGCGACCCCGGCGACGGCCCATAGCCAGATGCGCAGCCGCGCCAGGCCCGATCGTGCGCCGCTCATGCGCCCGCTCCATGGCCGATCTGCTCGACCTTGAGCTGGACGGTCACGCTTCCGCCATGCTGAAAACGAAGCGTCAGCGGCACCCGCGTGCCGAGCCGGAGCGGGGCCCTCAGCCCGATCAGCATGATGTGATAGCCGCCGGGCTTCAGCTCCAGCTTTCCCCCGGCGGGGACCGCCAATCCGTTGGGCAGCGGCCTCATCCGCATGATCCCGCCATCCATCGACATGGTGTGGATCTCCACCTTCTCCGCCACCGGGGAACTGCCGCCGATCAACCGATCCGGTCGCTTCGCGCGGTTGCCGATCGTCATGAAGCCGCCGCCATTCGCCTGCCCCGGCGCGGTTTGCCGGGACCAGACGTCGGTGATCGAGAGGTCGCCGCGTTTTACGGTTTGCGCGGTGATCGGCGTTGCGATGGCAAGCGCGATAACGCCTGCCGCCATGCGAGAAATGGGTTTCATCTCGGATCCTTTCAGAAGCTGCGGGTGAATGAGAGTTCGACGCTGCGCGGCGCGCCGACAAAGACCAGACCGGCGGCGTAGCCGGACCAGTCGGCATAGAATGCGTCGGTCAGATTGCGGCCGCGCAACGTGAGCGTGCCGAGCTTTGACTGCCACGCGACCGACGCATCGATCGTCGTGAAGGCGTGGACCTTCAAGCTGTTTGCGTTCGAGGTGAAGAAGCCACCATTGTGCCGGACCGATCCGGTGAGGGTCACCGGCAGTGCCTTGGGGGCATAGGTAACGACGAGGTCGGCGAGCCGTTCCGGCACATTGGGCGGCCGGTTGCCTGACCGGTTCGCGCCGCCCGCCTCGATCAGCGCGCCATATTCTGCGTCGAGCAGCGTGCCGCTGGCCGCGATGTTCAACTCGTCGGTCGCGGGCAGGTTGAGCGCGACCTCGACGCCGCGCGAACGCAGATTGCCACCCTGGATGGTGACCGCCGGGTTCGCCGGATCGCGCGTCAGGATGTCATCCTGGCGGATATGGAATACCGATGCGGTCAGCTCGACCCCGGTTCCGGTCAGCGAAGTCTTGACCCCAGCCTCATAGGCGTAGCCGGTGGTCAGTTTGAACCCCGCATTGGCCGCGCTCAGGAACAGCAGTCCGCTGACCGGGGTGACCGCGTAACTGTATTGCGCGAAGATCTGGGTCTTCGGCGTCAGGCTGTAGACGGTGCCGACCCGCCACGACACGGGATCATAGGTCTGGCCATAGCGCTGCACTGCGCCGCTGGTCGCATTCACGACGCGGCGGTCGAGCTTCACATGGTCGTAGCGGATGCCGCCGACGACCAGCCATTCCGGGGTCAGGTTGAGCGCGTCCTCGGCGAACAGCGCATAGGATTGAACCTCCGCGGTAATGTCCTGTCGCGTGCCGAAATTGACCGGCGTGTCCTGCGGGAAGCGGCCGCGCACCGGGTTGAACGGCTCGACGGACGGTGCCGTCCCGAAACGGCGTTGCGTAAAGAAGTCGGTCCCGCCGAACTCGATCCCTGCGGTAAAGCGGTTGCGCAGGCCCGCAACCTTGCCGTCGAAGGCAAGGTGCAGGCGCTGGCTCCAATATTGATGGTCATGGGTAATGAGCGAGGTGTTGCGGTCGATCCGCCCGGTCGCCGGGTTGAACGTGTATTCGTCGGCGTCGCGCCAGATACGGTCCGACGTGTACCAGCTGGTGTCGCTCACCAGCTTCAGCTGATCCGACAGCACATACTCTCCGCGCGCGCGCAACCACAGCGTGTCCGATCCGACATCGCCGTCGAGAACGTCGAAATTGACCCGCCGCATTGCCTTGTCGAGCACCAGCCCGGCGCTGCCCGAAACAGCGTCGGACGGGTCGCGTGCCACTGCCCGCGAGACCAGCGGGGTTCCGTAATAGGCGCTCGAATACCGGTCCTCGAAATAGTCGGCCGACACGGTCAGGGAAAAGCGGTCGCTCGGCCGGAACAGTAGCGATGCCGACGCCGCGAAGGTGCGGCTGTCGGTATCGTCGACCCAGCCCGACGAACGCGACCAGGCGATGTCGCCGCGCACCGCCACCGTCGATCCCAGCGGCACGTTGATGTCGCCGGCGAGGCGCGCGGTGTCGAAGCTGCCATAGCTCGCCAGCACCTCGCCGCCGAGGTCGCCGAGCTTCGGGCGCCGGGGCACGAAGTTGATCGCGCCGGCCAGCGCGCCTTCGCCCGAGGTGACCGAGGCAGGTCCCTTGATCACCTCGATCCGCTCGAACATCCAGCTGTCCCAGTTGCGGATGCCGACGTCCGAATTGGCCATGCGGACACCGTCGTAGAGATAGTTGGCGGCGCGGTGGAACCCGCGCATCGAGACCGAACCGATCGATCCGGGCAAATTGCCCGATGCGACGCCGGGCGCGGCGTTCATCGCCTCGATCGCGGTGCGAACGCCCTGATTGCGGAAATCGGCCTGCGTCACGACATCGACGATCGCGGGTGTCTCGCGATTGGTGAGGCCGAGGCGGCCGGCAATGTCGGGTTCGCTTTCGAGCTGGCGCTGGCCGGTGACGACGACCGTGCCGGGGTCGACGCGCGCGGCTTCATCCTGCGCAAGGGCGGGTGTCGCCGCGAGGGTCGCGGCGATGGCGATGATTGAGGTCTTCACAAATGGCTCCCTGATGATGGGCTGGAACGTGGGTGGAGGCGCTGCGCGCGGCGACGGCGCAGCCAGTGGAGAAGGCCGGTCGCGAACAGGATGGCAGGGACGAGACCGAGCAGGGCAACGAGGATGCGTGCCACGATGCCGCCGACCGAGCCGTCGTGCAGCGTGCGGATCCACGCGCTGACGCGCGTACCGGCATTGCCCCGCCGGATGTCGTGGATCGCGAGCACCCGGCCCGAATGCTGGTCGATGAAGACGAAGCTGCCCGGGAAGCGGCGATGCGGGTCACCCGGCACCTGCACGCGCATCCGGAACGGCTTGTCCGCCGCACCGGGCATGTCGATGAAGGCGAGCCGGGCATCTGGCATCGCGCGATGCGCCGCCGCGAGCGCGACGGAGATTGGGATCCGGGGGCCGTCGTCGGCGGTCGAGCGCAGGTCGGGGACCGTATCCGGCTTTGCGATCACCGTCCCGATAACTTGCGTCTTCACGTCGGGCAGCGCGAGCAGGATGCCGGTCGCGACGAGCACCAGCAGCAGCGCCGAGCTCCACAGCCCGAAATGCTTGTGAAGATCGCGCAGGCGACGGATCGGCACCGCGTGGCGCTTGAACACCAGAGCCTTGCGCAAGCTTCCGCGCGGCCACCAGGCAGCGATGCCAGTGACCAGCAGAACGAGCATCGCGACACCCGACCAGCCGACGACCTGCCGTCCGGTTTCCCCGGCGAGCAGGTGCATGTGGAGTTCGTAGAGCCAGCTCATAGCGTAGCTGCCCCAGGGTTCGGCGCGGACGACCTCGCTTCCGTCGGCGGAGAACCAGACCATCTCGCGCTCGGCGTGGTGGCCATGATGCAGCGATGGGGGATAGTGGCGGGCCGGAATCGCGCCGCCTTCGCCGGTAGCCTCGAACGACCAGTCGCCGCCGGACCAGCGCTCCCGAGCGGTCGCCAGCGCGCGATCCCAGACCGGGGACGACCAGTCGGGCGCAGGACCGCGAGCTTCACCGATCGCGGCGCGGTTCAGCGCTGCGTCGATCTCGACATAGAAGACCAGCGCCGAGCCGGTCAGGCCGAGCAGCACGAACAACAGGCCGATGCTCAGCCCCAGCCACAGGTGAACGCGGCGGATCAGGATCGGCAGCCGGGCCGGTTGAAACCGGCGCGGCGCAGGCGTCAGGGCGGCATGCCCGCCCGTGGCAACCAACATATCGGAACCTCGTTTGCCAGACGTCGGCCGCACGCGGCACGACGCGTCCGCACCGGGCGCGATGCGCCCCGTGCGATCAGGCGGCGAACGATGTCAGGCGCTCTGCCGCGCGGCAGTTATGCGCGCGCCGGCGGTCCGATGGCGGGCGGCGGCGGCGCCGCGAGGCGGTGTACCGCGAGGTCGGCGATGGCCCGCGATGCGGGGACGATGGCCGCGGGCAGGACCACCGGTTGCGGAGCGGCATGACTGCCTGGGATAAAGCCGCCGCCCAGGCCTGCGGCGAAGGTGCAGGGACTTTCGGCGGTGCTGTGCCGGTCCCGGTCACCTTCCTTCTCGATCGGAAGAAACGCCTTGGCCTGGCCCATGCCGGTACAGACCGTGATGACGATCCCGTTGGGTGCGACAGTAGGCATGAAGCCGGTCGGGATCGCGACGCGAATCGCCAGCACGAGCGCGAACAGCATCACAAGGATGCGGCGTGCGTTGCGCGACTCCCGGATACCCCCGATCATGGAGCGTTCCCTAGTCCGGGTCGAGGCGCTTGTCATGCCGTCCGCGGGTGGACATTTTGTCCCAGGCCACTGTCCGTGTTCGGGGCTTGCCCCGCCCTGCCCTGCTTGAGTGCTTTCACCCGAAGCGCAGTCCTTCAGCGCACCATTGGGTCCGTAGAGCGGCCATTGATAGAGGCGATAGTTGGCGGCTGCTATGGCGACTTCGGCCCTTCTGATATAGCAGACAAGGATGCATGGGCGCGTGGATTCAGGCAGGGGAACGATGGCGTTCCATGGTCGACAAACCAACCTGCGCACGATCCCGGGACTGCGCATCATTCGCGTCGAGCATCCGTCCGGCCAGCGGATCGATGCGCATGGGCACGACCTTGCCTGTCTGACGCTATATCGATGCGGTGGCTATATCGAGCAGGTGATGCAAGGGGAGGCACCGATAGACGGGCCGGCGGTCGCCTATCATCCGCCCCACGCGCCGCATGCGAACCTGATCGGGGGCCTCGGCCTCGAGACGCTGTCGATCCTCTTCGATCCATTGCTGTTACGCGGGCAGGTTTCGTTCGATCTGCGGGGCGCCAGCCAAATCTGGGTCGGCGGGGTTGCCGCACGGGCGGCGCAAGTGCTGCTGCGAGAACTAAGGTATCCGGCGCATGACCCGGCCCTGCCGATCGCACGCTTCCTGTCGGTGGCGCATGCCGCCCAGCCGACATCGCAGCCTGGATGGCTGGAAACGATCAAGCGCACCCTGGCCGCCGGACCTGTCCGCACTGTCGATCTCGCCCGCCGGCTCGACCTGCACCCCGCGTGGCTGGCGCGGGCATATCTGCACGCCGTGGGTGAAAGCCTTCAGGCGACCGCCCGGCGGCAGCGTGTCGAGCAGGCCATGCTGTTGATTCACGGAGGAGCGACTTCGTTGGCGGATGTCGCGGCGGCAACGGGTTTTTGCGACCAGAGCCACATGGCGCGCTGCTTCAACGCGGTGATCGGCCGTCCGCCGAGTGCGGTGGCGGCGGCAAATGCGTTGGCCGCGTAATGCCGTTCCGGTCCAGCCACTCGCGGATCACCGATGCCAGCGGATACCGCTTCCCGCTGAACACATCGTAGAAATTATGGTCGCCGAACGGAAAGATGTGGATGTCGAAGTTGCGGCGCCCCGCCTTTTGCAACTGGCCGATGCGGTCGATCGAAAGCCGCGTCGGGATCGCCTCGTCATATAGGCCGAAGGTCCACATCGTCGGAATCTCCAGCTTGCCGAGGATATCGGCGGGATCGAATCCGCGCTCGCCGATATAGTCCTCCGCCAGGATGTCGGCGCCGGCGACCTGCGACAGCGTCGGGCGGATCTCGCCATATTTGGCCACTGAATTCAGATAGCCCGAATGGACATCCTCGACCCCTGCCGCCAGCGGCACGCCCTCGCCGATGAACAGGTAACGGATCAGCGGCTCGCGCGAGGCGGCGATCGGCATGATCCAACCCGCTTGGCTACCCCCGATCATGCCAAGCTTCGTCCGGTCGATCCCGGGCTGCGCGGCCAACCAGCGTACGGCGTGCTCGGCATCGCTGGCGAAATCGGAGAACATTTTCGCGGTCGTGGGCAGGTCCCAATTGGGACAGCTCCCGGTCGACTTCCCCGTCCCGCGCTTGTCGTAGACCAGCACAGCGACGCCGCCGGCCTGCAATACGGTGTTGGTCCAGAAGCCCGTCATGTCGCGCGTCGTTGGGCCGGAGCCATGAACGATGACGATTGCGGGCATGTTCTTCGACGCGCCGGGCGGCAGGTGCAGAGTCGCGGCCAGGGTGATGTCACCTGCAGGGATCGCCACGTCGCGCGAGATCACCCCGGCGAGACGTTTAGCCGGTTCCGCCATCGCTGGCGACGCGGCCAGCCCAATCAGGAGCGAGAGGATCAGGGCAGCTACAAGCCGCGCGAACTTAAATGTCGTCTGCATGACGCCATGTTTGACGAGTCGGTCGCGCGATGGCTTGGACGATTCGAAGGTTCGAACAATCTTTCAAGGTACTAGAGCCAACCTAAATTGGGAGTGAGCGCTTCGGCAGCATCCCCCTATTACGGACGTTCGTGAGTCCGCGGCAGAGGCCCCTCAATCGCCACGATCGCGCAGCTCGGCGCGCCAGCAAATGGGGAGTCTGTCAGCTGGCGTGCTTGGGTGAGCCTTGGCTACGGATCGATCTTCTCTGTGACGCGACTGCTGGCATCAAAGTGAAACCAGCAGACCGGCGATAGCGCCGAACGCGACCATCGCTGGCGTAACCCACCCGCCCTTCATGCGCCAGACCATGGCAAGGGCGATGCTGAACAACGCCATGGCGAGCGGCAGGCTGCTCACCCGAACACTCGTCGCATACCCCAGATCTAGAAGCGTTGCAGCGATGATGCCGACCACTGCTGCTGCGACGCCCGCGAGCAGCCGATGCAACGCCGGGTTCTCCACCAGTGCCTCAAGCCGTTCGAACAGCACCAGCGAGAAGGCAAAGGCCGGCAGGAACATTCCCGCCGTGATTGCCAACGCACCGCCGAAACCGCCCGCGACATAGCCGACAAAGGTCGCGAAGATGACGAGCGGCGCTGGTAGTACGCCCGCCAGCGCGATCCCGTCGAGGAAGGTTGCATCGCTGAGCCAGCCGCGCCCGACCGTATCGGTGCGGACATAGGGGATCGCCGTATAAGCTCCGCCGAATGTGAGCAGCCCACCCTTGAGTCCGGCAACGAACAATGCAGCGAGCGTCACAGGCTCGCTCGTCAAACCAATCGCCCCGGAATCGGCGATATCGAGGAAACGCGCCCCGATCGCGACGCCAAGCGCGGCGCCAACGACGAGCAGTGCAATGCCGGATCGATGCGAAAACGCATACGCCAGGCCTCCGGCGGCCAGCAGGATCCAGAACGGCACGCCCGCCAGCGTTGCGAGCAGGCTGCCTGAGGCGATCACCGCGAGCAGCCGATCCTCGACAATATGCGAACCAATCCGGAAGACCGCGCGCAGGATCACGGCCAGGACGACGATCTGAACTCCGAGAAGCGCTTGCGACAGGCCCGGATTGCCCGCGACCCAAGACACATAGGCCCAGCCCGCAGCCAACATCAGCAACAGGCCGGGCAACATGAACCCCAAGCCCGCCAACAGCCCTCCGATCCGACCTCGGGCAATCATTCCGAGATGCACGCACAGCTCATGCGCCTCCGGCCCGGGCAGCACCTGCAGCACTGCGAGCAGCCGATTGAAACGCGCCGAATCGATCCAGCATTCCTGCTCGACAAGCGCCTGACGCAGCATGGCGATCTGTGCCACCGGCCCGCCAAAAGCCAACGCACCGAAACGTAGGAATTTCAGGAACAGGGCCGCGAGGCTGAGACTGGGAGCGCCGGTTGCAGCAGCCGCGGTCATGGACGCGTTCCACGTGCCACATGCGCGGTCCAGTCGTGCGTTTCCCCGCGCGCATCGCGGCACCAGCGATAGAGGGCATCATACACCAACATCCCGGCGTCGAGCTGCTCGAGATCATTGGCGTAGAGCCGCGACAGGCCCAGTGAAACCGCGAGCAGGCCCGCGGCTTCCGGCACGATATCGGGCCGGGCGGTGTCCGCACCCCGGACGATCATCGACAGATATTGAAGCGCCGGAAGTGGGTTCAGACCGAATGCTTCGACCATGGCGTCGAATGTGCATCGGTCACCGTCATGGCTCCAGCGAACGCCCTCGACATCAAACGGCGTCGCAGCGAACTTTTCGGCGACCCCCGCCACTTCTGAAGGGGTGACGAACAGGAATACTGCCTGCGGATCGACGAAACGCCGGATCAGCCATGGGCAGGCGATACGGTCAACCTTCGGCCTGGCGCGGGTCACCCAGATTGTGCGGCCTCGCGGATCGCGCGTCGGAAGCGCCGCCTCCGGCACCATCGGATAGCCTGCAGCCGACCAGCCCTGCGTTCCGCCTTCGAGCAACTCCGCATCGACGCCGGCATGGCGCAGCCAGGCGGCGACGCCCTCACTCAGGCCATGGCCCTGCCCGCCGATGATGATAACGCTCTTTCCGTCAAATTCTGCCGCCCACTCGGCAACTGCGGCGGCGGTACGGCGTACCGCCCCCGGAACAAGCCGTGCATCCGCGGCAAAGTCGTCCGCGGTGCGAACGTCGATTATCGCGCTGCCGTCAGGTGTCCCGATCCGTTTGAAAAGCTTGTCGGCGGAGATTGAATGAATCGCAGGCATAATGCGTCCTCATGTCGTTGGGACGCGATGCTTCGGCGTGCCGCCTCGTGGGGAGATCGCTTTCCCCATACCGTTATATAGGCGGATGCGGTTCGCCGGTGTCAAGCCAGGTACCGCGACCACTGGTAAGGAAATAGTTGCCGCCGCCAACCTGGCGAACAGCAGCTTTCGGATCGCCGGCTGTCACCTTTGGACGGCCGATTTGAGAGCGCTTTAGCGGACTGGCAAGTTGCATCGAAGGCCGCAACGGGTCGCAACCGGAGGCTCGCGTCCGCAACAGGACATCAAAAATGTTTGATTCTGCTCGAAAAAAATCCGCCGGTGGCCGGAGCAGATCGTCGGTGGAATTTTAAGAATGGTAGCGGAGGAGGGACTTGAACCCCCGACCCCAGGATTATGATTCCCGTGCTCTAACCAACTGAGCTACTCCGCCCTACCAAGGCGGCCCTTCTGGGCGAGCGGCGCACATAAGTGGCGTTTCCGACCCGGTCAAGCGAACATGTGACGCGACAGGCTTTCCCACGGCCCGCCGCGATACCACCAGGTCGCCAGTCCCACGATTTCCACCTCGCGCGCGCGGAACTCCTTGCCCAGCGCGCCGAGCAGCAGCTTCGCCATCGATGGCGCCACCTTGTTCTGGATCGTGACGTGCGGCCGCCATGCGCCCGCGTCCTGCGGCATCATCAGACCGGCGAACGCCGCGCTCAGTTCATGCCGGATTGCGGCCAGGCCGGGCGATTCGATTTTCACCGCGACGCCGCGCCCCAGCGACATCAGCCCCACCGCCTTCGCCACCGGTGCGCGCAACCCACGGGTCGCGCCGGTCAGCCTGTGCTTCAACTCCGCCTCCACCGACGGCGGAAGGTGATGGAACAAGGTCAGATGCGCAGGCAGCACATTGCGCTCAGGGGGATAATGCGCGCGCCGCAAGGTATCGAACGCCGCCTGATCCGACCTGCCGAGCAGCGCCGTCACGATGATCGGAGCAGCAGTCATTTCATCCGTCACCCCGGCCTTGTGCCGGGGTCCACGGAGCCTCCAGCGATGCCCTCAACGCTTCACATCATCGCCTGCCGCCCGGTGGATCCTGGCACAGGGCCGGGATGACGGCTCAAGGAGGGTAGCTCTCAAATCTCGACCTGGCTGCCCAGTTCGACGACACGGTTGGTGGGCAGGCGGAAGAACTCCATCGCACTTTCCGCGTTGCGCAGCATCCACGCGAACAGCTTTTCGCGCCAGATCCGCATCCCCGGCCGCTCGGAGGGCAACAGCGTCTGGCGCGACAGGAAGAAGCTGGTGTCCATCATGTTGAACACCCCGCCGCACTTGCCGCCACATGCCCCCACCGCCTTCAGCGCGCCGGGCACATCGGCCTCCTGCATGAAGCCGTAATAGAGCAGCATGCGATGGAACCCCTGCCCCAGATCGTCGACCTTCACCCGCGCCTCTTCGGCAACATAGGGGACGTCGGCGATCTTCACCGTCAGCAGGATCACGCGCTCGTGCAGCACCTTGTTGTGCTTGAGGTTGTGGAGCAGCGCATGGGGCACGCCCTCGGGAGTCGAGGTCATGAACACCGCGGTGCCGCCCACCCGCGTGGCGGAGCCTGCGGCGGACTGGATGAACACCTTGATCGGCATCGCGCCCTCGCGCATCCGCTCGACCATCAGGCGGCGGCCCTTGGCCCATGTGGTCAGCAGCGTGAAGATGATCACGCCCGCGAACAACGGGAACCAGCCGCCATCCGGGATCTTGGTCAGGTTCGCGCTGAAATAGGCGAGATCGATCAGGAAGAAAACCGCCAGGAACGGGATCGCGTAACGCTTCTTCCACTTCCACAGGCTGAACAGCACCACCGCCAGCAGGCAGTTGTCGATCAGCATCGCCCCGGTCACCGCGATACCATAGGCCGCGGTCAGGTTGGACGAGGTCTGGAAGGTCAGCACCAGCAGGATGATCGCAACCATCAGCGCCCAGTTGATCAGCGGGATGTAGATCTGTCCCGCAGTCGATGCACTGGTATGCGAGATGCGCAGGCGCGGGATGAAGCCGAGCTGGATGCCCTGCTGCGTGACCGAGAAGGCACCGGTGATCACGGCCTGCGACGCGATGATCGCGGCCATCGTCGCCAGCCCCACCAGCGGCAACCGCAGATATTCGGGGGCAAGCATGTAGAACGGGCTCTGCAGCGCGGAGGCGTCGCGCATCAGCAGCGCGCCCTGCCCCATATAGTTGCACATCAGCGCCGGCAGCACGAACCACAGCCATGAGATGCGGATCGGCTTGCGCCCGAAATGGCCCATATCGGCATAGAGTGCTTCGGCGCCCGTCACGGCCAGCACGACCGCGCCAAGCGCAAGGAACGCGGCAAGCCCATCGCTCAGGAAGAACTGCACCGCATAGTGCGGCGAGAAGGCCCACAGGATCTCGGGCGTCTGGATCGCGCTCAGCACGCCCAGCGTCGCGATCGTCGCGAAATAGGTCAGCATGATCGGCCCGAACAGGGCGCCGACACGCGCCGTACCGGTCCGCTGGATCGCGAACAGCCCGACCAGCAGGCCCACGGCGATCGGCAGGATCCAGCCCTTGGCCGCCGGCGCGGCGACCGCGATGCCCTCGACCGCCGACAGCACCGACACCGCCGGGGTGATCATCGAATCGCCATAGAAAAGCGCGGTCGCGAACACGCCGAGCAGGACGATCCCCGCCGTCCAGCGCTTCTGCCCGCTGGCCGCGTTGATCAGCGCCAGCAGCGCCAGGCTGCCGCCCTCGCCCTTGTTGTCGGCGCGCATGATGACGGTGACGTATTTCAGCGTCACGATCAGCAGCATCGACCAGAACATCAGGCTGATCACGCCCATGATGTGCGCCTCATCGAGCGTCAGCGGGTGGTGCCCCGCAAAGGCTTCGCGGAACGCATAAAGCGGGCTGGTGCCGATATCGCCGAACACGATCCCGATCGCACCGACGACCAGCTTCGCGATGGCCGTCTGGCGGCCATGTCCGTGATGCTGATCATGGATGTGATGAGAAGACGAGTCGTCGGCCGGCTCGGGGCTTCCGTTGGCCTCGCTCACGGGAGAAACTTGCGTACCGTGGCGAGCAATGCAGTGGTCATGTCAGACCGGCTACCTGTCCGTTGAAACGGCGGCGCAGTTAGCACGCGCAGCATCGGGGTGCAATTGCACCGAAATTCATCGTCCCGCGGTGGGAAACAGCGCGTTCGCCTCGCTCCGCGTCGGCACCGCGCGCAGGACGAAGCTGGAGCTGATCTTTACCACCCCGGGCAGCCGTCCCATCTCTTCCCGGTGCAGCCGCTCATAGTCGTCGAGATCGCGGCACAATACCTTCAGGCGATAGTCATATCCGCCCGAAACCAGCGCGCATTCGACGATCCCGTCAATCTGCGCGACCGCCGCCTCGAACCGCGCGAGGTCCTCCCCCACTTCGGTCCCGAGCGTGATATCGACCATCGCGGTGACGCTGTAGCCCAATCGCCGCAATCCCAGCCGCGCACTGTAGCCAAGGATGTGCCCCGACGCCTCGAGCGCCTGGATGCGGCGCGTGCAGGCCGATTGCGATAGCCCCACCTGCCCCGCAATCTGGCTGACCGGCGCACGCGCGTTGATTGCGAGCTGCTTCAGGATCGCTTCGTCAATTCGGTCCATAGTGCATGAATTCCGCGTAATTTGTCAGCGATCATCATATTCATGCAATTCACTCGCGCAAAGCACATAAGTTTGCAGAGATTCGCGGCGGTATCCTGCGTTACGTTGCACTCCGAAACAAACAAGAATCCGGAGAGTGAAGATGCGTGTCGGTGTTCCCAAGGAAATCAAGAATCACGAATATCGCGTTGGCCTGACGCCGTCGCTCGTCGCCGAGCTGACCGCCCATGGTCATGACGTGGTCGTCCAGACCAATGCCGGCAGCGGCATCGACATTCAGGACGCTGACTATATCGCCGCCGGCGCGCGCATTGTCGCCACTGCCGCCGACGTGTTCGCGCAGTCCGACATGATCGTGAAGGTCAAGGAGCCGCAGGCCCAGGAAGTGGCGATGCTCGAACCGCGCCACACGCTGTTCACCTATCTCCACCTCGCGCCCGACCCCGAGCAGGCGGCAGGCCTGATCAAGTCGGGTGCGACCTGCATCGCCTATGAGACGGTCACCGCCAACGATCGTTCGCTCCCGCTGCTCAAGCCGATGAGCGAGGTCGCAGGCCGCATGTCGATTCAGGTCGGCGCGCACTATCTCGAGAAGGAACAGGGCGGCCGCGGCGTGCTGCTCGGTGGCGTCCCCGGCGTCGCGCCGGCTAAGGTCGCGATCCTCGGTGGCGGCGTGTCGGGCATCAACGCTGCGCAGATGGCCACGGGCCTGCGTGCCGACGTCACCATCTACGACATCAGCAACGCCCGCCTGGCCGAGCTCGACCTGCACTTCGGCAGCCAGATCAAGACCGCCTATGCCAGCAAGGCGGCGATTGCGGCGGCTGTGATGGAGGCGGAGCTGGTGATTGGCGCGGTGCTCGTGCCGGGCGCCGCCGCACCCCAGCTCGTCACGCGCGACATGCTCAAGACGATGAAGCGCGGATCGGTGCTGGTCGACATCGCGATCGATCAGGGCGGCTGTTTCGAGACCAGCCGCGCCACGACGCACGAAGACCCGGTCTATGAGATTGACGGTGTAATACACTATTGCGTCGCCAACATGCCGGGCGCGGTCGCGCGCACCAGCACCTTCGCACTCAACAACGCGACGCTGCCCTTCGTGATGAAGCTCGCGAACCTTGGCGCAGAGAAGGCAATGGCCGCCGACCCGCACCTCGCGGCGGGCCTCAACGTCTACAAGGGCGCGATCACCCACGAAGCGGTGGCCGAAGCGCTCAACCTCCCGTTTACGGCCTGGCGGCCGTAACGCCCTGCCCGCCGCTGCCTACCCCTCTTCCCGGGTGGCGGCGGGCAACCTCTCAATCGAGCGCGGTCAGCCAAGTCTCGGCGGCGTGGGGTGAGAGGAAGATGTTCTGATATTCAACCAAAGTGCGGCGCAACTGCATCTTCAGCAAACTGGACTCAACGATCAGCGCGACCCGGTCGCCCTCCCGGTATAGTGCCAGATTGCCCAGTCGCATGCGTTCAGCCGCCTCTTGGGTACGGATCGGTGAGTTTCGCAGGTCCGCCAGCACGCGCACCCGGCCAAAGCGCAGCCGGGCGTCACGCACAACATCGCCCAGCACCGCAAGGTAACGATCGACATCACCAAGCTGTTGTACGGCGACACGGTTGATCCGTAAGATCCTGAGCTGGTCGTCACGGATGATCTCGTACAAGCCAGGCTCCGACGCCACGACCTGACAATCGCTATCCACCGCCGATGGTGCCATCGGTGCCACGCTCCCTCCCCCAATATTTTGCTGGGCGCATGGTTTGGACCGCCTAGGTAAATAATCCGTGTGAGAGGCCCTTTCGCCTCTATGCGCAGGGGATTTTCTTGCCTTTCGCGCCCGCTGCGGCTAAGGCGCGCCCCGTCCGACGAGTGGGTGCTCGCGGAGGGGAGGCGCGGAGAGATGATCTCACGCGCCATTTTCGCTTTGGATACAAAGCGTTCCGCCTCCAATCGCATCCGTTCATCGGATGCCGTGACCGGCATGCGGCCGCCACGGCATTTCGGCCTTCAAGACCGCTGGATCCAACCAGCCGGCCGGAAAAACGATAGTTAGGACTGAACCCTTTATGGCCACTTCGGCAAACCCCACGCGCGACGATTTCGCCGCGCTGCTCGACCAGACCCTTGGCGGAGCAGAAAGCTTTGAAGGCCGTGTCGTCATCGGCACCGTCACCGGCATCGAAAACGACCTCGCGATCATCGACGTCGGCCTGAAGAGCGAAGGCCGCGTGCCGCTGCGCGAATTCGCAGCGCCGGGCCAGCCCGCTGACCTCAAGGTCGGCGACGAAGTCGAGGTCTATGTCGACCGCGTCGAGAATGCGAACGGCGAAGCAATGCTCAGCCGCGACCGCGCCCGCCGCGAAGCCGCATGGGACAAGCTCGAGCTCGAATTCTCGCAGGGCAACCGCGTCGAAGGCGTGATCTTCGGCCGCGTCAAGGGCGGCTTCACCGTCGACCTGAGCGGCGCCGTGGCGTTCCTTCCGGGTTCGCAGGTCGATATCCGTCCGGTGCGCGATGTGCAGCCGCTGATGGACCTGCCGCAGCCTTTCCAGATCCTGAAGATGGACCGCAAGCGCGGCAACATCGTCGTGTCGCGCCGCGCCGTCCTCGAAGAGAACCGTGCCGAGCAGCGTTCGGGCCTGATCCTGTCGCTGGCCGAGGGCCAGGTGATCGACGGCGTCGTCAAGAACATCACCGATTACGGTGCGTTCGTTGACCTGGGCGGCATCGACGGCCTCCTCCACGTCACCGACCTGTCGTACAAGCGCGTCAACCACCCGAGCGAAGTGCTGAACATCGGCGACACGGTGAAGGTGCAGATCATCCGCATCAACCGCGACACCCAGCGCATCTCGCTCGGCATGAAGCAGCTTGAGAGCGATCCGTGGGATGGCGCCGGCGCCAAGTATCCGATCGGCGCGAAGCTGTCGGGCCGCGTCACCAACATCACCGAATATGGTGCGTTCGTCGAGCTGGAAGCCGGCATCGAGGGCCTCGTCCACGTTTCGGAGATGAGCTGGACCAAGAAGAACGTCCATCCGGGCAAGATCGTTTCGACCTCGCAGGAAGTCGAAGTCGTGGTGCTCGAGGTCGATCAGGACAAGCGTCGCATCTCGCTCGGCCTCAAGCAGGCTCACCAGAACCCGTGGGAAGCCTTCGCGGCCGCCCATCCGGTCGGCACCGAGGTCGAGGGCGAAGTCAAGAACGCCACCGAATTCGGCCTGTTCATCGGTCTCGACAACGACGTCGATGGCATGGTCCACATGTCGGACATCGCCTGGGGCATCTCGGGCGAGGACGCGCTCGCGCTCCATCGCAAGGGCGAGATGGTCAAGGCCGTCGTCCTGGCCGTCGAGTCGGACAAGGAGCGCATCTCGCTCGGCATGAAGCAGCTTGAGCGTGGTGGCGTCCCCACCGCTGCGGCTGCGGCTGCCGGCGGCGGCGCGCGCGTCAACAAGAACGAAGTCGTCACCGTGACCGTCCTCGAAGTTCGCGACGCGGGCCTCGAAGTGCAGGTTGGCGACGATGGCGCGACCGGCTTCATCAAGCGCACCGATCTCGGCCGCGACCGCGACGAGCAGCGTCCGGAGCGTTTCCAGGTCGGCCAGAAGTTCGACGCGATGGTCACCGGCCTCGATCGTTCGAAGAAGCCGACCTTCTCGGTCAAGGCGATGCAGATCGCCGAAGAGAAGCAGGCCGTTGCGCAGTACGGTTCGTCCGACTCGGGCGCGTCGCTGGGCGACATCCTGGGCGAAGCGCTCAAGGCACGCGAAGAGAAGAAGTGATTTCGTGCGGGGCGGGTGGTTTTTTCCGCCCGCCCCGCCAATCATTTCAACGGCTTCGCTACCGCGTCTCCTAAAACGGGATTCCCGCCGCAAGAT
This sequence comes from Sphingomonas sp. GW821-FHT09B04, assembly GCF_059418285.1. Classification (NCBI taxonomy): domain Bacteria; kingdom Pseudomonadati; phylum Pseudomonadota; class Alphaproteobacteria; order Sphingomonadales; family Sphingomonadaceae; genus Sphingomonas; species Sphingomonas sp. GW821-FHT09B04. The sequence continues at coordinate 674,813 of NZ_JBWKPO010000002.1, read as the reverse complement.
TTTATTGATGCAGGTATAGAATCGGGCCTAAAATCGGCCCAGGCCATGCACCGACGATGGGGCGAGGCGCGTTTCCCGGCACGATTTGCCGGACAACTGGGGATACGCGATGATCCGTTCGGAACTCGTGCAAATGCTGGCAGCGGACAATCCCGGTCTGTCTGCGCGCGAGATTGAGCGCATTGTCGACACCTTCTTTGAAGAGATCACGACGCGCCTGATCGCTGATGGCCGGGTCGAACTGCGCGGTTTCGGTGCATTCTCTACCCGCGCACGCGACGCGCGTTCGGGCCGCAATCCCCGCACTGGCGAGACCGTCGATGTCGATGCGAAGCGTGTGCCTTATTTCAAGCCAGGCAAGGAAATGCGCGGACGTTTGAACGTCTGACCCGCTTGGCACTCTCCACATGACACGATAGAGCCACTCGACACGCGCGGGCGTGGCGGAATGGTAGACGCACCGGACTTAAAATCCGTTGGGCTTTGGCCCGTGGGGGTTCAAGTCCCCCCGCCCGTACCAGCAGCAACGAAGGTCAGCGGCGGCGCGGACCGGTCGACTGGCGCACCGTCAGCGCAGGGACCACGACCACAGGGCCAGCGGGCGCGTCCTGCCCGCTCCGTTCTGCGATGATCAGCTCGACCGCGCGCGCTGTCACATCCGCGATCGGCTGGGTCACCGCGGTCAGCGATGGGTGGTTGAAGCGTGCGATCGGCGTATCGTCGAAGCTTACCAGTGACAGATCCTCAGGCACTGCCAGCCCGCGTTCGCGCGCAACTTCCAGCGCGCCTAGCGTCATCTGATCGTTGCTCGCGATGATCGCGGTAGCACCCGCATCCAGCAACAAGGGCGCGGTGCTCCGGCCCGACTGACGCGAAAAATCGCCCTGCGCCAGTAAGCCATCGGTCGTGAGACCTGCTTCGGCCATCGCCGCACGCCAGCCATCGACGCGCCAGCCGCTTAGTTCATACTCGTCAGGCCCGGCGATCAGCCCGATCCGTTCATGGCCCAGCTCGACCAGATGCCGCGTGGCAAGTCCCGCCGCGATATCGTCTCCCATCGTCAACCGGAAGCCGGGCCCTTCGGCAAGCGAGCCGATCCGGGCAAGCCCGATATGCGCGTCGTCGAGCAATGCGAGGATCGCGGGGTTGGCCGAGTGCGGCGGGGTCAGGATTACCCCGTCGGGTTGCAGCGCCGCTAGCGCCGCAGAGAGCTCCCGCTCGATATGGTCGCTATGCGTGTCGACCAGTTCGACGATCAGGCGGTAGCCGTGCTCGGCGCAGGTGAGCATGCCACCGAGTAGCATCTGGTCGACCCAGTCGGTGCCGTCGCGCGCGCGCCAGCCGTCGATCGTGCGTTCGCGGTCGTTCAGCGCCATGATGAGATAGGATCGCGACCCACTCATGCGCTGCGCCGCGATCGAGGGGACGTAGCCGAGCCGTGCGATCGAGGCGCGGACGCGCTCGGCCATTTCGGGCCGGACGTTCGGTTCCTTGTTGATGACGCGGCTCACCGTCTGGAGCGACACTCCAGCGTCAGCAGCGACATGCCGGATCGTGACGGCCTGTTTGCGGCGTGCCATGCGTCAGTCCTTCAGGCCGCGAGCGGATCGGCCGCGCCGCAATATTGCGCGACATAGGCGTGATGCTCGGGCAACGCCGCGACGGTCCGTGTCACATCCTCCCGCAGTGTGGCAAGCAGCCGTCTCAGTTCCTCGTCAGACAGCTTCTCCGCGATAGGGTGCCAGTTCTGCGGATCGATCCCCTGCCCCATCATCACTTGCACCCAGCTGTTCTCAGCGAACAGTTCCTCATTCTTGCGGAAGGTGCGCCCGGTCTCGCGGAACAGCTCGATCTTCTGCGCCAGCGAGTCCGGCACCGGCATGTTGGCGACGTGCCGCCAGAAGGCACTGTCGCGCCGCTCGGTCGCCTTATAGTGCAGGATCACGAAGTCGCGGATCTGCTCGATATCCTGCCGCTGCTGCTCGTTAAACTCGGCGGCGTCGCGTTCGCTGACCCGGCCATTGGGCATCAGCCGCACGAAGCGCAGCACGGCACGCTGGATCAGGTGCACCGTCGTCGCCTCCAGCGGCTCGACGAACCCGCCCGACAGGCCGATGGCGACGCAGTTACGATACCATTGCTTGCGCCGCACCCCGCCGCGGAACTTGATGTCGAACGGCTCGATCAGCGGCTCACCCACGGTCGAGATCAGCCGGTGATGCGCCTCGTCACGCGACAGATAGCCGCTTGAATAGACGATGCCAGCGCCCATGCGGTGCTGCAGCGGGATGCGCCATTGCCAGCCCGCATCATGCGCAATCGCCTGGGTATAGGGCTGAGGCGGTCCCTGATGCTTCGCCTGTACCGCGATCGCGCTGTCGTTGGGCAGCCAATGCCCCCAATCCTCGAACCCCGCATGCAGCGCGCCCTCGATCAGCAGGCCGCGAAAGCCGGTGCAATCGACGAACATGTCGCCCTCGATCCGCCGTTCGCCATCGAGATGCAGCGCGGTAATATCGCCGCTCTCACCATTCAGCTCGACGCGCTGGATCTTACCCTCGACCCGTTTCGTGCCGGCCTCCTCCGCCAGCTTACGCAGGTAGCGGCCATATAGCGTCGCATCGACGTGATAGGCATAGTTCATCCGGTCTTGCGGGAGATGCGCGAACTTGCCCTGCATCGCTGCGGCCAATTCGAGGCAATAGTCGTCATAGGAGTCAGGATTGCCGCGCGCACGGCCAGCTAGCCAGAAATGCTGGAACCCCGCCGACCAATGGTCCTTCCCCGACAGGCCGAAGCTATGGAAATAGCTGTCCCCATCCTGCTTCCAATTGTCGAACAATATGCCGAGCTTGAACGTCGCCTGCGCGGCGCGCATGAACTCGGCTTCACCGATCCCGAGGATACGGTTGAAATTGACCAGTGGCGGGATGGTCGACTCGCCAACCCCGATCGTGCCGATCTGCTCAGACTCGACCAGAGTCAGGTCGATCATATGGCCCATGGTGCGGCTGATCGCAGCCGCGGCCATCCAGCCAGAAGTACCCCCTCCGGCGATAACGACACGGGTGGGACGCGCGCTCATTGGCTGAGTTGCCGCAGGAGGTAGGCGCGGATGCGCGATGCGGTTTCCGGCGTCAGCGGGTCCAGTATGCTGCGGGTTCCTTCGGGCAGATGTTCCGTCACGTCATCCCCATTGGCAAAGACATAATGATCGAACAGCGCGCGCCACTGCGCCTTCTCGTTCGGTGGCAGATCGCGGATCGCGAGCAGGGCATGGTGCAGCGCGTCCTCGGGCTGGCCAAGCCAGCCGGGTGTCTCACGCCACCAGTAATTGATCAGCACATTGAACGGGTCGAGCCCCTCCACATGATGATACCAATTTGACGGGATGAAGATCGCGTCGCCCGGCTCCAACTCCGCGACCTGAGCATGCGTCAGCGCGTCGCGAAACTTCGGATGCGCCACGAAATCGGGTGCAGCGAAATCGACCATGCTCACGGCGCGGCCCGCGGGTGTGTTGTCGAGCGGCCCGAGATAGAGGTTCGCGAACTGATCAGGCGGAAACAGCGTGAAGCGGCGGCGCCCGACCGCAACGCAGGCCAGATTGTCGGGAAAGTCGTTATGCGCTGCGATCCGCGTTCGGGTGCCCATCCAGATTCCCGCGCGGCACCGCCGCTCACCCAGATCGACATGGTTGTCGGCGTGCAGGCCGTCAAAGAAATCATGCACGTCGGTGGAGGCGACATAAATGGGAGGCGCGGCAGGATCGGCTTCCGCCGCATCGATATCCGCAAAGATATCGCTCAACCGTCCACGCAAGGTGCGGAAGTTCATCGCCATTGCCTGGTCGTAGAAGATCCGTTCCTCATCCGCCGCGTTTCCGAGCGCGACGGTGAATGGCAAATCGCGATGCTTACCGAGCAGATAGGTGCGCGCCTCGCCGCCCGAGCGTCTCCCCGCATCAACCAGCGGCCAGTCCGCCACCAGCCCGCGCACCACGAATGGCGCATCCGCCGAACGCAGCCGCGCATCAAGTTCTGCGGTGCTTGCGACCGCAACCTCCCTCACCGCAGCAAGTCTGCTCAAGGGGCCGGGATCGGCCTCAGCCATCGCCCAGCCGCTTGTTCTTACGCACAACCAGCGCGTTGAGATTGCCGATCGACGCCATTGCCATGAAGACCGGCATCAGATGCCCTTCGGCGTGAAGCGCGCCCAGCGCCGCCGCATCGAGCGCGCTCAGCCGCGCTTCATCGATAACATGGAAGCCCACCAGTCGGTTGACCGACCCGTCATCCAGCGTGATCTCGAGCGTCAGCGGCTCGAGCAACTCGTACCGCCGCAGCGCCGCAAAGAAGTCGCCCGAGGTCTGCCAGCCTTCGTCCAGCTCGCCCAGCTGCTCCGACACCGCCTCCAGATAGGGGGTCGGCCGCCCGGCATCATCGAACACACGCTCGCCTGTCCCAACCCTCGGGCTGGCAAGGTCGATATGCACCTGCTTTGCCCCTGGCGCATCCGCCGAGCCCCCGATCAGGAACGGCTGGATATCGATCGCCAGCGGAATATAGTCGGCGTCCCAGCCGCCGCGCCCCAGGAACAGGTTCTCGCCCTCCTGAAAGCCGAACAGCGCGAGCGCGGTGAACGCGTCGCGCTCGGCATTGCGCCGGAACAGGATCGGATAATGCACCTGCACCCGCCGGAACTCGGCGGGCATGGTCACGCAGCTCATCACCCCGTCGCCCAGCGCTTCATCGCGGTCGCGACGGACGCGAAGCTGGCGATGCTCCTCCGCCGTCAGCATTGCGTGACTTGTCGTCGTCACCGTTTCACCCATTGCCTCTCCAGCCCTATCCTACCCCGTAACAAAAAAAGCCACCCTCCGAAGAGGGTGGCTACAGGGAGGCCTAGAAATTGAAGCGGACACCGGCGGCGTAACGCGCGTAGCCGGGTGAAGCGAAATAGACGTTGTTCTCGGATCGGCGATGTCCGCGCCGGCTTTCGCCGGTGAGGTTGATGACCTCACCGAACACCGTAAGCCCCGGCCTGAACTCGTAGCTCGCGCTCGCGTCGATCTGGCCATAATCCTCGACATAGAAGGGGTTAGCGCCCGTTCCTGAGAGGAACTTCTGGCGCCAGTTATACGCGACGCGCGCCTGGATGCCGTTCTTGTCATAGAACAGCACCGCGTTGGCACTGTCGCTAAGGCCAGTCAGTGCGAACTGAGGCGGAGTCACCGACGCCTGCTTGCTATTGTCGTAGGTCGCGTCGCCACGGACGATCGTATAGTTCAGGATTGCACCGAAACCTGTGTCCCAGAAGCTGTGTTGCACAGCGAATTCGAAGCCGTAAAGGTTAGCCGTCTGGTCGCTGTTGACCGGCGTTTTGATCTGGAACGGCACCAGCGGATCTTCGGGCAACGCAAAGATCTTGCCGGTGATGTAGCCGGCGGGATCGACACCGGTCCTCTGAGTCGATCCCGGGAAGTTGGTGAAGATATACTGGCGGATGTCCTGCGTGCTGGCGTTTGCCCCGAGTGCGGCGAGTGCTGCCTGGTAACGCGGCCCGCCCGCCACTGTATGCAAGCCAAACGCGTTCTGCGTGACGCGGTCCTGCCCGATGAAATTCTCGACATCCTTGTTGAAGAAGCCGACCGAGATGTAGCTACTCGGCCCATAATACCACTCCGCCGAGAGATCGATATTCTTCGACTTGTAGGGAAGCAGGCCCGGATTGCCTCGGCTGCCCTCGCCGAAGGCGATGCGGAATTGTGTATCGAGCGTCAGTCCGCCTTGAAGGCTGGCATAGTCGGCACGGGCGATGGTGTGGCTGTAGGACGCGCGCAGCTTCACATTCTCGAACGGCGAAATGTCGAAGTCGATCGCGGGGAGCCAGTTCTGATAGCTGCCCTTGAAGCGTGAGAAATCCTGCTGCCCGGTATAGGAGATGTAGAATTCGTTCGCCGCGTCCCATGACGTGCCGTTCGGGATCGGCACCAGCGCCATCGAGTCGATGTTGGTATGATCGTAGCGCACGCCGGCGACGATATGTGCGTCATTGCCGAACGCGCTGAACTTGCCCGCGACCTGGATGTAGGGTGACAGCGTCTTTTCTGTGATCCGGCGATCGATGGTGTAGTCCGCAAGACAGGTTCCAGCGGGAGCCTTGCCGGTCTGCGGTCGGCTACAGGTGCCATAGCGCTGCTCGATAATGCCCAGCATCCGCTCGAAGTCGAAGGCGTAGAGGCTCGGGATAATGTTGGCCGCGCCGTCCATTCCCCGGAATTTGTCGGGCAGCGTCACCAATTTGAAGATGTCGTCGGGAATGTCCGACGCCGGCCCCGCGCCACTCCACGTTTCGTTCTGCAGGAAACCATAGGCCGACCGCACCTTGTTCTCGACGTATGAGACGCCGAAATCGATGCTGTCGAGCAAGCCGCCCTCATGATCGTAGCGCGCCTTCAACTGCGCCTGATTGATCTCGTCGCGGAAATACGCGTTCCGGAAGGCGTTGCCGGTCGGCATGATCTGCCCGGCATCGAGCGGATTGTTGCCAGGGTGGAAGGTCGTGGAGATGACCGGCAGATAGGTGTCGAAGTTGACCTTCTGGCTCGCCAGGCCAACCACGGCATTGCCCACCGACACGCTCGTCCCGTATTTGTTGGTCGGCTTCGACGTCGCGGTCGAATGGTGGAAGTCGAGCTGCGCGGTGACGCCGCCCGGCGCTTCCCAGGTCAAATTGCCGCCGAACGAATGGTTCTCGCTGCGGTTGGCAGTCAAAGAACCGCTGTACGACAGATCCTTACGCTCACCCGCGCCGAACGCCTCGGAATAGAAGATCGGTGCAGCCACCGGGCCGTCGGTCCATGCGCTCGATGTGTTGTTGTGGTTGAACCAGATTCCGACACTGCTCGTCCGCACCTCAACCGTGTTGCGCGAATAGGTGTAGTCGAGCGTCGCGGTGAGCGACTCGATCGGGCGGAATTGCAGGACCAGCTGCCCGTTAATCCGCTCACGTTCGATATCGTTGAGGTTGTACGAACCGTTCTGCGCGACCTCGTACACATCGCCCGCTTCAGGCCGGTTCTGGATCTGGCCATAGCGCGGATCGCCCGGATTGGCGAGCGAGCCCCAGTTGTTCTCGTTGCCCAGATAGCCGTCGCGCCAGTCGGTCTTGTAGTCGTTGTTGCTGCCCTTGCGCTTCTGGTAGGAGCCCGCGAGCAGGATGCCGACCTTGTCGCCGAAGGTCGTGCTGAAGATGCCCGAGACTTCGGGTGTGATCTCGTCCCCGTGATTGTACGAGCTGTCGAACACGCCCTTGACCGCGATGCTCCCGCGCAGGCCCGGACGGTCAAGCGGACGCGGCGTCTTGATGTTGATCGATGATCCGATGCCGCCCGACGGGATCGCGGCGCGGCCGGTCTTGTAGACCTCGACGCCGGCAATGCCTTCGGACGCCAGATTGGCGAAGTCGAACGAACGCGTAGCCGGCGCACTCGCGCCATCGCCAAGGCCCGATGTCGGCATCTGGCGACCGTTGAGCGTCACCAGGTTGAATTCGGGGCCAAAGCCGCGGACCGTGACGAATGATCCCTCGCCGTTCGACCGGTCGATCGACACACCGGTGATACGCTGAAGCGATTCAGCGAGGTTGGTGTCGGGGAACTTGCCGATATCCTCAGCGGAGATCGCGTCGACCACGCCCTGCGCATCGCGCTTGATCGTCATCGCCTGTGCAAGACTGGCGCGAATGCCGGTGACGAGAACCTCTTCCGCCTCCTCTGTGGGCGGCGGCGCATCCTGCGTGTCCTGAGCCAATGCCGGAGTCGCGGCCATCGCCAGCGTCGACACCCCGATCACCAGCCGCGAAATTGCCAGTCGTGAAACTGAGCGAGTCGTGCCCCGCATCCTCGTCCTCCCCTTCAGCGGCGCGGTGGATCCGCACTCGTTGAGAACGTTCACTTGAACCCATTGTACAACGTTGTCAAGCATCGGTCATTCATTGTAGAAACTCACAAGAATGGCGGAAAACCGTTATTGTGAACGTTCCCAATATATGCTGTTGTTGCTGCACATATGCACGGCGGACACGCCGGAAATCAGGAGAGGAAAACGCATGAGCCGGACCATCGCCGCATTGCTAGCGGCTAGCGCGATCACGGCATTCGCGCCGATTTCGGGCTTCGCGCAACAGGTACCCGCGGCAACCGATGTCCGCGTCCGTGCCGAATCGATCGTCGCCCGGATGACGCTCGACGAGAAGATTGCGTTGGTTCATGGCCTCTTCCCGCCACTGACCAGGGTCACTCCGCCCCATGAGTTGGTACCTTCGGCAGGCCATATCGAAGGCAATCCCCGGCTCGGCGTCCCGCTGGTGCGCGAGAGCGATGCGTCGCTCGGTGTTGCGAATCAGGTTGAGCAGCGCAAAGGCGATGTCGCCACCGCACTCCCCTCCTCCCTCGCCACCGCCGCAACCTTCGATCCGGAGATCGCGCGTGCCGGTGGCGCGATGATCGGGGCAGAAGCGCGTGCCAAGCGCTTCAACGTCCTGCTCGCGGGCGGGGTCAACCTCAACCGCGATCCGTGGGGCGGACGCAACTTCGAGTATCTCGGTGAAGACCCGCTACTCGCGGGTGAGTTGGGCGGAGCACACATCGCGGGCGTCCAGTCGAACCACATCGCCTCGACGATCAAGCATTTCGCGCTCAATTCGCAGGAAACCGGCCGGATGGTGCTCGACGCTCGCATCGGCGAAGCGGCGCTGCGCGAAAGCGACCTGCTCGCCTTCCAGATCGCGATCGAGAAGGGCAAGCCCGCGTCGGTCATGTGCGCCTACAACAAGGTCAATGGCGACTGGGCGTGCGAGAATGACTTCCTGCTCAATCAGGTGCTCAAGCGCGACTGGAGCTATCGCGGCTGGGTGATGAGCGACTGGGGCGGCGTCCATTCGACCGAAAAGGCGGCGAAGGCCGGCCTCGACCAGCAATCGGGGCAGGAACTCGACCGCGCGATGTACTTCGACGCGCCGCTCAAGGCGGCGGTCGAGCAAGGTCGCGTACCGATGGCGCGGCTCGACGACATGGTCGTGCGCTACCTGACCGGGCTGATCGAAAGCGGCGCCTATGACACGCCGATGCCGGCTGCGGCGCAGACCCCCGACTACGCGCGCAACGCGCTCGTCTCGCAGCGCGCGGCCGAGGCGGGGATCGTCCTGCTCAAGAATCAGGGCGGCATCCTTCCGCTTGCCGCCACCGCGAAGAAGATCGTCGTGATCGGCGGGGGGGCGGATGTCGGCGTGCTGTCGGGGGGCGGATCGAGCCAGGTGCGTTCGGTCGGTGGTGCGCCGATCGAAATTCCGCTCGCGCATGGCCCGGCGGCCTCGTTCGTCCGCGTGACCTATCACGCCTCCTCCCCGCTCGATGCGTTACGCAAAGCGCTGCCCGGCGCGGAGGTCAGCTTCATTGACGGGCGCAACCTCAACGCCACCATCGACGCAGCGAAGGCCGCGGACCTCGCCATCGTGTTCGGCACGCAATGGACCACCGAGGCGGAGGATGTGCCCGACCTCAAGCTCCAAAACCATCAGGATGCGCTGATCGCAGCGGTCGCTACCGCTCAGCCCAGGACGGTGGCCGTGCTCACCACCGGCGGCCCGGTGACGATGCCCTGGCTCGATCGCGTGCCCGCCGTGGTCCAGGCTTGGTATCCCGGCCAGCGCGGCGGCGAGGCGATTGCCAATATCCTGACCGGCAAGGTCAATCCTTCGGGCCGCTTGCCGATCACCTTCCCTGCGCATGAGGGGCAGGCGCCGCGCCCGCAGCCAGTGGGGCTCGACACCTTCACTTCGCTTCAGGCCGCGGCTGCGGCGAACCCCGCCAATCCCGGCGGCTATGAGCTCACGAGCTTTCCCGTGGAGTATGTCGAGGGTAGCGACGTCGGTTATCGCTGGTACGAGAAGAAAGGGCAGAAGCCGCTCTTCGCCTTTGGCCACGGCCTCAGCTACACCAGCTTCGCCTATGGCAAGGCTGCCGTCACCGGCGGCAAACGCCTTACCGTCTCGTTCGACGTCACCAACACCGGCAAGCGCGCGGGCGCCGACGTACCGCAAGTCTATGTGACTCGCGAAGGATCGGACATTCCGATGCGCCTCGCCGCGTTCCAGCGGGTGGAGTTGAAGCCGGGTGAGACGCGCCGCGTCACGCTCACTGCCGAGCCGCGCATCCTCGCGGATTATGACACCAGCCTGCCCGGCTGGCGCATCCGCGGCGGCGCCTATCGCGTCGCGATCGCGCGCGATGCGACCGACCGTTCGATGCTGCTCACGACCAGCCTCGACCCGGCGACGATGAAGCCCTAGCTTGATCCCGCTACCGGCGGCGCCTGCGATCAACGTGGCCGCGACAGCCGGGATGCGACGGGGTGCCTTGTGGGGAGCAGTTCAGAGCCGGACCATCCGGCGCGGCGGTCGCTGCGCTTCATCCTGCTCGTCGCGCTCGCCAATGCTGGCGGGGTGATCGGCTTTCTGCCGCTGCTCACGCTGTTGCTACCGGTCAAGATCTCGGAGATCGCAGGCGATGATCGTATTGCGGTGTTCACAGCGACCGTCATCGCCGGCGCGGTCGCCGCGAGCGCATCGAACATCCTGTTCGGCTGGCTCAGCGACCGGTCGGTGGCAAGCGGCGGCGGTCGGCGGAAGTGGATCGTGGCCGGCCTCGCCGGCCTCGCGGCGTCCTTCGCTGCGGTGGCATTTGCGGCGACACCGGGACAGATCATTCTCGCTGTCGTTCTGTTCCAGACAGCGGTCAACGCGGTTCTGGCACCGATGTTCGCCGTCATGGCCGATGAAGTGCCGGACACGCAGAAGGGCTTGTCCGGGGGCCTGATCGCGCTCGGCGCGCCGCTCGCCTCTGCCGTCGCGGCGCTGATGATCACAGCGGGTGTGAGCGGTGAGTCGGCTCGTCTCGGCTTCGTCTTCGTCGCGGTGCTGCTGTGCGTCATGCCGTTGCTCGCCACCCCATCCCGGATAGCGCCCGCCAGTGTCGCGCCCGGGGAAGCGCCGCTGCTTGGCCGCGATCTGGCCGTCGCCTGGGCGTCGCGGCTGCTGGTGCAGGTCGCGGGCAACGTGTTGTGGCTCTATCTCGTCTACTATTTCGCAAGCATCGATCCCGGGACGCCGACCTCGAAAAGCGTCGGCCCGCTCGGCCAGCTTATGACGGTCGCCTATCTCATTCCCGTCCCCGTCGCCGTGCTGGCGGGGCGGTGGTCGGACCGGATCGGACGTCGCAAGCCGTTCCTGATCGCGTTCGCGCTGCTCGCCGCGCTGGGCCTCGCTGGACTTGCCTTCGCGCGCGACTGGACCATGGCAGCCGCGGCCTTCGCGCTCTATGCGCTTGGCTCAGCTGGCTACCTGTCGCTCCATTCGGGATTCGCGATGCAGTTGCTGCCCGACCCGCGCCACCGCGGACGCGACCTCGGCCTGATCAATCTCACCAACACCCTGCCCGCACTGGTCGGGCCCCTGCTTACCTGGGCGCTCGCCACCCCGCACGATTTTCGCGCGGTGATGCTGGTGCTGGCGGGGCTTACTCTGCTGGGCGGGCTGCTGGTGCCGGCGATCCGGCATCGCCGCTAGACGCCCAGTAGCGGACATAGTCGACCTGCAGACGCTGCGGCAGCGCCGCGTCATCAACGCCCTTTTGCCCGCCCCAGTCGCCGCCGACCGCGAGATTGAGGATCAGTTCGTACGGCTTCGTGAATGGCCACGCCGCCGCCCCGCCCGGCTGATCGTCCTTCACCCGCATATGCCCGCGTCCGTCGATGCCGATCGTGATCGAACCGGGCCGCCAGTCGAGCTGATAGTTGTGATATTGGGTGCACGCCGTCAGCAGCTTCGCCTGTGCCCCGCGCTGCGTTCCCTTGACGTGGTAGAATGCGGAGCTGTGCACGGTCGCATGGATCACGTTCGCGTCCCAGCCGACCATTTCCATGATGTCGATCTCGCCACCATCGGGCCATTTGCCGTCGGTCGGAAGCATCCAGATCGCCGGCCACATGCCGCGACCGCACGGCAGCTTCGCACGGATCTCGTAGAAGCCGTAGCCGTAGCGCTGACGCGTCACGAGCTTGGCCGATGTGTATTCCTGCCCGCCCCAGTCCTTCGCCTTGCTGAGCGCTTCCCGCCGCGCTTCGATCACCAGCGCGCCCTTTTCGATCCGGGCGTTCTCAGGCCTGCCGTCGGCGTAATATTGAAGCTCGTTATTGTACCAGCCGGTCTTGTTGCGGTGCGTATCGAACAGCCATTTGGCGGTGTCGATGCGCGGGCCGTTGAACTCGTCGGCAAAGCTCGGCTTCGTCGCCGGAGCCGTCATCAGCACGTCGGCGGAGACGTTGGTCGCGCTCAGGGTCGATTGCAGCGCCAGTGCAAACGTGACGAACATCGCCTACTCCCCCCTCGATATTGTGAACGTTCACAGGATGCCAGATCGCGTGGAACTTGCAAGCGTCCGGGGCGATCGTCAGGTCTGCGGAGCGACCAGCCGGTAGCCGACACCGGGTTCGTTGCGGATCAGTGCGGGGCGGCTGGCGTCGGCCTCAAGCTTCTGGCGGAGGTTGCGGACGACGATGCGCAGATAGTCCACCCGCAACGCATGGGCCGGGCCCCAGACAGTGCGCAACAGCTGGGCGTGGCTGATCACGCGATCGGGCCGCTTGGCCAGTTCGGCGAGCACCTCATATTCCTTGGGCGAGAGATGGACTTCCTCGCCAGTGCGCTTCACGCGGCGATGGGTGAGGTCGATCTCGACCTCGCCCAGCGACACCGTCGCCTGCTCGGCATCGCTCGCGAGCCGGTGACGGAGCGCGGTGCGGATGCGGGCGAGCAGTTCGTCAGTATCGAAGGGCTTGGTGAGATAGTCGTCGGCGCCGAGGTCGAGCGCAGCTACCTTCTCCGCTACATCCTCGCGCGCGGAGACGACGAGCAGCGTCGCGGTCGAGCGCGCCTTGATCGGCTGGATCAGTTCCAGCCCGTCGCGGTCGGGCAGGCCGAGGTCGAGCAGCACCGCATCGGGCTTGTCGATGTCGAGCAGCGACAGCCCTTCTCGGGCGGTCGCTGCTTCGACCACCACATGCCCCGCGCGCTGAAGGGCAGCGCGGAGCAGGCGGCGGATATGAACATCGTCCTCGACGATCAGAACCTTGGTGGGCAACGCCATCCCCGAGGCTTAGCGCCCGGCCTTCATCTGGTCGAGCGCGCGGTTGAGCGCGAGGACGTTCACCCGCGGCTCGCCGAGGAAGCCGAGCAATGCCCCTTCGCTATGCTGCTCAACCAGCGCCCGCAGTTTTTCCGGCGCGATCCCGCGCGCCTTCGCGACGCGGTCGACCTGGAAAAAAGCCGCCTCGGGGCTCACATGGGGGTCAAGCCCCGAGGCGGAGGTTGTCACCAGATCGGTTGGGACCGAAGCGGCTGGTGCATTGCGGAGGGCGTCGGCATCGGTCTTCACGCGATCGATCAGCGCTTGCGATGTCGGGCCTAGGTTGGAGCCGGCGGAGGCGGCGGCGTCATAGCCATCGCTGCCCGCCGCGGAGGGGCGGCCATGGAAATAGCCCGCGCCAGCGAACTTCTGCCCAATCAGCTCGGAGCCGATCACGCGATCCCCGTCGCGGATCAGGCTGCCATTGGCCTGATGCGGGAAAGCCATCTGGCCGATGCCGGTGAGTAAAGCTGGGTAAGCGAGACCGAGTAGCGCACCGAATAGCAACGTCAGCACGATCGCGGGGCGCAGGGCGGATTTGAGGTCGGTGAGCATTTCTGTTGTCCTCAGGCGAGGTTGAGAGCTGTGATGGCGAGGTCGATCAGCTTGATGCCGATGAACGGCGCGATCAGGCCGCCAAGGCCGTAGATGGAGAGGTTGCGCGCGAGCAGCGGCCCCGCCCCCATCGGCGTGTAGGTCACGCCCCGCAGCGCCAGCGGCACGAGGCACGGGATGATCAGCGCGTTGAAGATGATCGCCGACAGGATCGCGCTCTCGGGCGAATTCAGCCCCATCACATTGAGCACGCCCAGCCCCGGATAGAGGGTGACGAACATCGCCGGGATGATCGCGAAATATTTCGCGACGTCGTTGGCGACCGAGAAGGTCGTCAGCGCACCACGCGTCATCAGCAGCTGCTTGCCGAGCCCGACGATCTCGATCAGCTTGGTCGGATCGCTGTCGAGATCGACCATGTTGCCGGCCTCGCGCGCCGCCTGGGTGCCGGTGTTCATCGCCACGCCGACATCGCTCTGCGCAAGCGCGGGCGCGTCGTTGGTGCCGTCGCCGCACATCGCCACCAACTTGCCGCCGGCCTGTTCCTTGCGGATCAGCGCGAGCTTGTCCTCGGGCGTCGCCTCGGCGAGGAAGTCGTCCACGCCGGCCTCGGCCGCGATCGCCGCAGCGGTGAGCGGGTTGTCGCCGGTGATCATCACCGTGCGGATGCCCATGCGGCGCAGCTCGGCGAAGCGTTCGCGTACTCCTGCCTTGACCACGTCCTTGAGCGCGACCGCACCCAACAGCTTGCCGTCCTTGGCCACCGCGAGCGGGGTCATCCCGGCGCGGGCAATCTCGTCGGTGAGCTTGCGCAATTCGGCAGCCGCAGGCGTATCGCCGAGACCGGGATTGGCGCGCAGCACCGAATCCACCGCGCCCTTCTGGATCAGCGTTCCCTCGACCTTCACGCCCGAGATGCGGGTCTGCGCGGTGAAGGGGATCACTTCGGCACCGGCAGGCAGGCTCGGCACCGAGATGCCGAACTTCTCGCGCGCCAGCGTCACGATCGAGCGGCCCTCGGGCGTCTCGTCGGCAAGGCTGGCAAGCAGGGCAGCGCGAGCGAGATCGTCGATCTGAACGCTGGCGAGGTGACGGAATTCGCTCGCCTGACGGTCGCCGATGGTGATCGTGCCGGTCTTGTCGAGCAGCAACACGTCGACATCGCCCGCCGCCTCGACCGCGCGGCCCGACTTGGCGAGCACGTTGAAACGCACCAGCCGGTCCATGCCCGCGATGCCGATTGCCGACAGCAAAGCCGCGATGGTGGTCGGGATCAGCGTGATGAGCAAAGCCGCGAGGATCGCGACCGGAATGCTTCCGCCCGCATAGCTGGCGAAGCCCGGGATCGTCGCGACCGCGATCAGGAAGATGATCGTCAGGCCGACGAGCAGGATCGTCAGTGCGATCTCGTTCGGGGTCTTCTGGCGCTCGGCGCCTTCGACCAGCGCGATCATGCGGTCGAGAAAGCCCTGCCCGGGTTCCTGCGTCACGCGTATCTTGATCCGGTCAGAGATGACGCGCGTGCCCGCGGTCACCGCCGAGCGATCGCCGCCCGCTTCGCGGATTACCGGTGCGCTTTCGCCGGTGATCGCCGCTTCGTTGACGCTGGCGACGCCCTCGATCACCTCACCGTCGGCGGGGATCAGGTCGCCAGTCTCGACCAGCACGATTTCACCGCGTGCGAGCCGGGCGGCGCCGACCAGTTCCCACACCTCGCCCGTGCCGATCAGGCGCTTGGCCTGAAGTTCGGACTTGGTGGCACGGAGCGAGGCGGCCTGCGCTCGGCCCCGGCCTTCGGCCAGCGCCTCGGCAAAGGTGCCGAACAACACGGTCAGCCACAGCCACACGATCAGCTGCACCTGAAAGGGGATCGAGAGCCGCTCCCCGCCCAACGCCAGCAACACGGTCAACAGCAGCGCTACCACCGCAGTGGTGAACAGCACGGGGTTCTTGATCAGATCCCGCGGGTTCAGTTTCTTGAAGGCGTCGCCGATCGCCGGAAGGATCAGCTCGCCCGAGAACATGGTCTTGGTGGTCA
This sequence comes from Sphingomonas sp. GW821-FHT09B04, assembly GCF_059418285.1. Classification (NCBI taxonomy): domain Bacteria; kingdom Pseudomonadati; phylum Pseudomonadota; class Alphaproteobacteria; order Sphingomonadales; family Sphingomonadaceae; genus Sphingomonas; species Sphingomonas sp. GW821-FHT09B04. The sequence continues at coordinate 658,974 of NZ_JBWKPO010000002.1, read as the reverse complement.
TGATGGACCTCAATTGAAAGCGTTTCCGTCACCCCGTGCAGGGGTCCACGGTGCAGCGAGAGCGGGTGGCGCGGTGCGCGTGCGCCCTTGCCGGCCATGGCTGGTGGAGGGGTGGACCCCGGCACAAGGCCGGGGTGACGACGGGGGTGACGAGCCGGGCGGACGCATCAGAACAGCTGTCCGTTGATCATCGCGAGGTGATCCGCGATCGGGCCGAGCGCGAGGCTAGGAAGGAAGGTCAGGCCGCCGACGATCAGGATGATCCCGACGAGCAGGCCCACCCACAGCGGCCCCGTGGTCGGGAACGACCCCGCAGTCGCCGGCGTGTACTTCTTCGCGGCAAGGCTGCCCGCGATGGCCAGCACCGGCACGATCATGAAGAACCGCCCAAGCCACATCGCGACGCCGAGCAGGCCGTTGTAGAAGGGCGTGCCCGCGGTAAGGCCGGCAAAGGCCGAACCGTTATTCCCGGTCGCCGAGCTAAAGGCATAGAGGATCTCGGTGAACCCATGCGGCCCCTTGTTGAGCGGTCCGGCGAGGCCCGCCGGAAGGACGGCGGACAGCGCGGTGAAGCCGAGCACGCAGAGCGGGACGATGGCGATCGCCAGCACCGCGAGCTTGACCTCGCGCGCCTCGATCTTCTTGCCGACATATTCAGGTGTGCGGCCGACCATCAGACCCGCGACGAACACCGCGAGGATGGCGAACAGCAGGAAGCCGTAGATGCCCGCGCCGACGCCGCCGATCACGATTTCACCCAGCTGCATGTTGAACAGCGGGATCATCCCGCCGAGCGCGGTGAAGCTGTCGTGCATCGCGTTGACCGCGCCGCACGATGCGGCGGTGGTGACGACCGAGAAGAGCGCGCTGGCGGCGATGCCGAAGCGGACTTCCTTGCCCTCCATATTGCCGCCCATGGCGCCCAGCGCATGCAGGTTCGGGTTGCCCGCGGCTTCGGCCCAATAGGTGACGCCGACGCCGACGAGGAACAGCACCAGCATTGCCGACAGGATCGCCCAGCCCTGACGCGGGTTGCCCACGGCCTTGCCGAAGGTCCAGGTGAGGCCCGCGCCGATCACGAAGATCGAAAGCATCTGGACAAGGTTGGTGAGCGCGGTCGGGTTTTCGAACGGGTGCGCCGAGTTGGCGTTGAAGAAGCCACCACCATTGGTGCCGAGCATCTTGATCGCTTCCTGCGAAGCGACCGGGCCGAGCGCGATCGACTGTTTCGCGCCCTCAAGCGTGGTCGCGTCGATCATGGCGGCGAAGGTCTGCGGCACGCCGCTGGCGATCAGGAAGGTCGCGTAGACGATGCAGATCGGGAGCAGCAGGTAGAGGGTGACGCGGGTGAGATCGGCCCAGAAATTGCCGACCGTGCCGCTCTCCCGCCGCGCGAAGCCACGGAAGATCGCGAAGGCGATGGCGATACCCGTGGCGGCCGAGAGGAAATTGTGGATCGCCAGCCCGAGCATCTGGCTGAGGTTGCTCATCGCGACCTCACCCGAATACCATTGCCAGTTGGTGTTCGCGACGAAGCTGATCGTGGTGTTGAACGCCCCGTCCGCGCCAATTCCGGCCAGCTCGCGCGGGTTCATCGGCAGCACGCCCTGCAGACGCAGGATCGCGTAGGTGAACAGCGCGGTCGCGATCTGGAACATCAGCATATGGACGGCGTAGCGGCGCCAGCCCTGCTCGGCCGCGGGATCGATCCCGCCGAGCTTGTAGAAACCGCGTTCGACCGGCCCTAGCACGACGTGGAGCGGCGTGCGGCGGCCTTCATAGAGTGCGAACAGCCATATCCCCACCGGCTTTGCGAGCGCGACGAGGATGGCAGTGAAGACGAGGATCAGCCCCCAACCCTGAATGGTCATGGCGGTTCTTTCAGAACTTCTCGGGCCGCACGAGCACGGCCAGGAGGTAAAGGAGGAGGCCGAGCGCGGTGAGCCCGGCGAGCGTCAGGTGAAGGCTCATCGCATCAGGCCTCGTCACAGAGGCGGAGATAGGCGAGTGTCACGAGGAAGAGCCCGCCGAGCGCGGCGAGCCAGATCACGTCCTGCATGGGGCAGACTCCGAATGGTTTCGGAGGCTCAATTAGGCGTGTCGGCCGTTAAGGTGCGACGGTGAAAGCCGCACGTGGGCATTAAGAAAGCATATGGATCGCCCGCCACTGGTGGCATTCACCGCTGGGCGCGCGTAATTATCCCCTGATGGAATCCCGCCCCTCGCCCGAAGCCCTGCTCCGCGCCGCCAAGCGCGAGGAACGCGGCAAGCTCAAGATCTTCCTCGGCGCCGCGCCCGGCGTCGGCAAGACGTTCGAAATGCTGCGCGAGGGCGCCGAGCGTTTGAAGGCCGGCACCGATGTGGTCGTCGCGGTGGTCGAGACGCACGGCCGTGCCGAAACCGCCGCGCTGGTTGAGCCGTTCGAGGTGATTGCGCGCCGGACGATCGCCTATCAGGGCCATACCCTGCCCGAGATGGACCTCGATGCAGTCCTGACGCGACGCCCCACCCTCGCGCTGGTCGACGAGTTCGCGCACACCAATGTCGAGGGCAGCCGCCACCCCAAACGCTGGCAGGACGTGCAGGAGCTGCTCGACGCCGGGATCGACGTCTACACCACGCTCAACGTCCAGCATGTCGAGAGCCTCAACGATGTCGTCGCGAGCTTCACTCGCGTGCGGGTGCGCGAGACGGTGCCCGACAGCGTGTTCGAAGGCGCCGAGATCGAGGTGGTCGACCTTCCGCCCGACGAGCTGATCGAGCGGCTGAAGGACGGCAAGGTCTATATCCCGGACGAGGCGACGCGCGCGCTCGGCCATTTCTTTTCCAAGGCGAATTTGTCGGCGTTGCGCGAGATGGCGCTGCGCCGCGCGGCGCTGAGCGTCGACCGCGCCTTACTCGACGAGCTCGACGCGGGCGCGGTGCCCGGCACCTTTGCGGGCGGCGAGCGGGTGCTGGTCGCGGTGAGCGAGCTGAGCGGGTCGGACACTTTGGTCCGCGCGGCCAAGCGGCTCGCCGATGCGCTGCGTGCACCCTGGCAGGCGGTCTATATCCGCACCGCCCGCGCGGAAGGGTTCGACGAGGCGCAGAAGCGACGCATCGCCGATACACTTCGCCTCGCTGCGAGCCTCGGCGCGACGATCGCGACCGTTCCCGCCGAAACGGTGATCGACGGGCTGACCGAGCATGTCCGGATGACCCGCGCGACCCAGCTGGTGATCGGCAAATCGGTGCGCAGCTGGTGGTTCGAGCTGCGTCACGGATCGGTGGTCAACACGATGCTGCGCACCAGCGACGGGCTCGCGGTGCATGTCATCCCGGCGGTGATGTCGGGAGAAAGCTCGTCGCGCGCGCCGCGCCTGCCCGGCCGCTGGGGCAGCCCGGCCATCTATACCGCGATCGCTGCGCTCGTCGGCGGGGCGACGCTGCTCGGCAAGCTGGTCGAGCCGCTGATCGGGCGCGGTGGCGTCGACCTGATCTATCTGCTGCCCGTCATCCTCGCCTCGGGCCGCTATGGCCTGCGTCCGGGCCTGCTCACCGGCATCGCATCGGCGCTGGCGTATAATTTCTTCTTCCTGCCGCCGGTGCACAGCTTCACGATCACCGATCCGCAGAGCCTGCTGACGATGTTCGTGCTGATCGGCATCGCCGCCTTCACCGCGAACCTTGCCGGGCGATTGAAGGCGCGCGCCACGCTCGGCGCCCGCAGCGCTCAGGAAAATGCCGCGGTCGCCGCCTTCGGGCAGACGCTCGCGCGCGTGTCGGACTGGCAGACGACCAGCCAGCTGGTGTGCGAGGAGATGGCGCGGCTGCTCGAGGTCAACGTCATCCTGTTGCGCGAGAAGGGCAGTGAGCTGGTGCGCGCGGGCGCCTCACCGGATACTAGTCCGCTCGGTCCGGTCGATCAGGCGGCGGCGGAGTGGACGATGAAGCGCGGCGAACCCGCGGGCTCGGGCACCTCGACGCTCAATGCCGCCGACTGGCAATTCCATCCGCTGCGGACCGCGCTCGGCGTGCTCGCCGTCGTCGGCCTGTCACGCGACGACGGACGCGAGCCGGTGACCGCGGATCGCGCGGTGCTGCTCTCGACCCTGCTCGGTCAGGCGGCGCTGGCGCATGAGCGGCTGAAGCTGGAGAGCGAGGTCCGCGAGGTGTCGGTGCTCAAGGAACGCGACCGGCTGCGCGCGGCTTTGCTCTCGTCGATCGGACACGATCTGCGGACCCCGCTGACATCGGTCGCGACCGCGATCGAAGGGCTGGGCGTGGAGCAGCCGGACTCCCCCGCGCTCCCGGTCGCGCGAATGGAGGTCGCGCGGTTGCGACGCTTCCTCGACAATCTGCTCGATATGGTCCGCATCGATTCCGGCGCGCTCAAGCTTGCGCCCGAGCCGATCGACCTGACCGATGCGGTCGGCAGTGCGGTCCATGATCTCAAGGACTTGTTCCGCGGCCGTCATATCGACTTGAAGGTTCCCGCGAACCTTCCCTTCGTCACCGCCGACCCGACGTTGCTGCACCATATCCTCATCAACCTGCTCGCCAATGCTGCGCAGCATGGTGGCGAGACCGGGCGGATCACGATCGAGGGATCACGCACCCCAGACGCGGTGCTGCTCGCGATCCGCGATCAGGGGCCGGGGCTGGAACCGGGGATGGAGGCGCGCATCTTCGAGACCTTCGCGCAGGGGCGTGGCAGCGACCGTCAGGGCGGCAGCGGGCTGGGTCTCGCCATCGTCAAGGGCTTTGCCGACGCGATGGAGATCAGCGTGAACGCGAACAACGGCGCGGACAGCGGCGCGGTCTTCACCCTCGCCTTCCCCAACCGGCTGGTTCATTCAGCAACCCAGCCCGTGGAGGACTAGCCGAACAGCCGTTCGGGCCGGATATGCTCTGGCGCGACGCCCTGCGCGCGAAGCGCTTCGGGCCATGGCAGGTCGAACATCAACGCCTCGGTCGCCATCGCCATCGCCGGGGCGGTCTGGAGGCCGTAGCCGCCCTGCCCCGCCAGCCAGAAGAAGCCGTCCGCGTCCGGTGCGAAGCCTGCGGTCGGCACCTTGTCCGCGACGAAGCTGCGCAGGCCCGCCCAGCGCGTGCTGACCCGGCCGACATTGAGCGTCGTCGCCTCCTCGACCCGCCACGCCGCCAGCGCGATCTCATAGTCCTCGGGCTGGACGTCGCACGGCTCGACCGGAGTCACATCCATCGGCGAGGCCAGCAACAGCCCGGCGTCGGGCAGCATGTAGAAGCCCTCATCGGCCACGGTCTTGAGGAACGGCCAGCCCGAGACGTCGAGCTCGGGTGGCGGCGCGAACCCGATGATCGTGCGGCGCAGCGGCTGCAGGCCCAGCGGGCGGACCCCGGCCATGCCCGCGACCGCATCTGCCCATGCTCCGGCGGCGTTGACCAGGATGCGCGCGGCATAGGAACCGACCGGCGTCTCGACCTCCCAGCCATCGCCTGTCCGCGTAATGGATGTGACCGGCGCATCGAAGACCACTTCACCACCCGCACGGCGGAACGCGCGGGCATTGGCCTGAAGCAGCGCGTCGGCATCGAGCTTGCGCCCGCCGGTATCGAGCAGGCCGGCGACGATACCCTCCTCCCCGGTCTTCAGGACCGGGACGATATCCAACATCTCCGCCGGCCCCACGCGCGATATGGTGGTGGTGAACCGGTCCATCTCGACATGCAGCGCTTCGAGCTCGGGCATGGATTGCCGGTCCGCAATGAACAGCGCGGGCTTGGCGGTCCAGAGTGGACCATCATGATAGTCGGCGGGCGGCGCCGCGAAGAAGTCGCTGCTCGCCGCGGTCATCCCGCGCACGGCATCGTTGCCGATCCCGAAATGATAGAAGGTCGCGCTGCGCCCGGACGAATGATAGCCGAGCGCGGATTCGCGCTCGAGCACCACCGTTTCGGCATGTTGCGCAATTCGGGCCGCTGCGGAGATGCCCGCGATTCCACCGCCGATCACAAGGACTTCGACACGTTTGCGCATTTGGAAACTTCTCTCCGGCGATGCCATTCGCGGCACGGGTTAGCATTCGCATTCTAAGACGCGCGGTTTGACGTTAAGCGAACCCTGCAAACAGCGAAGCGCCGGGGATAATCGATGGATCTGAAGCATCTCGAGGATTTTGTCAGCCTCTGCGAGACGCGCAGCTTTTCGCGATCCGCGGCCGCGCGCAACGTCACCCAGTCCGCGTTCAGCCGGCGCATTCAGGCGCTTGAGCTGTGGCTGGGCGCGTCGCTGATCGACCGCAGCACCTTTCCCACCTCGCTCACCGATGAGGGCCGGCTGTTCCGCGAGACCGCGGACGAGGTGCTGAACATGCTGCAGGACGCGCGGAGCGATATGCAGGCGCGGCGCCTGTTGTCGCGCAAGACCGTCAGCTTCGCCGCGCTACACACGCTGGCGCTGAGCGTGTTTCCCGAATGGCTCAAGGATATCGAGCGGACATTGGGGCCGCTCAAGACCGATGTCCTCGCCGACAATTCGCACAATTGCATCCAGTCGCTGGTCGAGGGGGAGAGCGATTTCCTGCTCACCTTCCATCACGACGCGGTGCCGATGTCGCTCGATCCCGAACGGTTTCCATTCATCGTGCTGGGCGAAGACCGGCTGCTCGCGGCATCGCGCTGCGAGGATGGCAAACCGATGTTCGCACTGGACGGCGAAGCGTCGCTGCTGGCCTATGGCCCCAACTCGTTCCTCGGCCGGCTGAGCAATCACGCCGCGCGGGTCTTTGGCGTCCAGTTGCTGACCAGTCATGTCAACGACAACGCTGTGGCCGAGATCCTGAAGGCGATGGTGCTGGCCGGGCACGGCATCGCCTGGCTGCCCGAGAGCCTGATCCGGCGAGAACTGGCGAGCGGCTATCTTTGCGATCTGGGCGCCGATGTGCGGATGGAGATCCGTATGTACCGGTCGGCCGATCGCACGCGGCAATCGGTCGACCAGGTGTGGAAGGCGGCAAGCGCGCTGCCCGCGATGGGCGGCAGGTAACGCCGCAGTTACGCTACTCTGCCCTGCCGCCCGGCGCGGTGAGACGGATCACGCCCACGCCATTCTCGATCCGGATCGTCGTGCCGAGGGGCGCCGACAATTTACGCAGCCGTTCGAGAATCTTGTCGCCATGCGCGCGCGACGCCATGCGCGGCACCCCGCGATCCGCGCCCTTGATCTCCACCCCCAGATCGATCGGGTAGAGCTTGATCTCGGCCAGCTGCCCGCCCGAGGCATAGCGCGAGATCGCGATCACCGATTCATACAGGTTGGGGTCGGAGAAAGTGCGTGTGTTGCGCGCCTGAAGCAGTTCGGGAACGGTCGCGCTTTGCGGATCGACCCCGAACTGGTCGTACATGTCCGGCGCCACCGCATCGAGCGAGTTGTTCATCATCGCGAAGTTGCCGAGCGAGTAGAAGATCGGCTTACCCTTGTAGATCTCGATCCCGCGCAGCTGATGCGGGCCATGGCCCATATAGGCGTCGGCGCCCGCATCGATCGCCTTGCGCGCCAGCTCGATCGCGAAGTCGGCGGGCTCCTGAAAATCATTGCCCGGCTCGTGATTATGGACCGAATAAATCACGAAATTGCCGTTCTGCTTCGCCTGACGGATCGCGCGCAGGTTCGCAGTCAGGTCAGCCGCGTTCATCGAATAGCGATAGTCGAGATGCCTGCCGCCGGTCGCGCCCGGCGCGAAGCGGTTGCCGAACAGCGTCACCGCATCGCCCTTGCGCCCGTCGGTGCGCAGCGGCGACTTGGCCGCAATGGCCGTCAGCGCATCGAATTGCTCAGGGGTGACAAGCGCAGTGCGAACGGTACGCAAGGTGTTGGCGCCAGGGCGGCCGGCCACCTCGCCATAGCCATCGCTTGCGCGCGACATCGGGGTGAAGGTCGAGGTCGCCGAGACCAATGCGATGCGTCCCTTGGGCGCATCGAGATAGCGCGGCGCGCGGGCGGCGGTCATGCTCGGGCCGGTACCCGACCAAACCAGCTTCGCATCGGTCAGGCGCCGCCCGGTTTCCGCCATCCCCTCCACGCCCCAGTCGGTCGAGTGGTTGTTGGCATGGCTGACGATATCGAAGCCGAGACCGGCGACGTCTTCGGGAACGCCCGGGTCGGCGAGGATCCACGTCCCACCCGATTCCGCCTGAGCAACCCCCTTGGTGGTCGCAAGGTCGAGCACCGTCATCTCAAAATTGCCGAAGGTTACGTCCGCGCTGCGCAGCAGGCGCACCATGTCGGGGCTGCGCGCCTCCAGCGTCGCCAGCATCGGCCGCAGATAGATGAGGTCGCCGACCGCGGCGAGCGTGAACTCGTCCGCGATCGGGGTCGTCGGAACCGGCGTGGTGACCAGCGGCTCCTGTGCCGGAGCCGCGGTGAGCGGAAGCATGGCCACAGCGGCCAGCAGTGCGATGCGGACCATGCCCGAGCTCACTTGGCGCCAGCCGCCGCGAGGAGGATACCAAGGCCGACCGACATGCCCTGAACGCTCGCGCCCTTTTCGACATCGATCCATTCGTCGAGCGAATGCGCGCGATCGCCCTTCCCGCCCGAACCGATCGTGATCGCGGGGATGCCGAGGCTCATCGGCAGGTTGGAATCGGTCGAGGAATAGGAAGCGCTCGGGGTCATGCCCTTCGCGGTGATAACGCCGTTCGCGATCCGCACGATCTCAGCGGTCGCGGGCGTGCTGCCCGCGGGCCGGTCGCCGATCATCTTGAGGTCGGCAGAGATCTTGCCTTCGCGCGTGTCGCGCGCGGCATTCTCGGCGTCGACGCTCGCCTGAACGATCGTCTTGAACCGCGCCTCGACCTTGGCGAGCTCGGCGGGATTCTCGGAGCGCATGTCGAACTCGACGAAGATCTCGTTCGGGATCGAATTGACCGATGTGCCGCCGCCGGTGACGCTGGCGGCATAGGTGGTCTTGGGCGTCTTGGGCACCGGGATCGTGTAGAATTCGGTGACCGTGCGGCCCGCCGCGACCATCGGATTGACCAGCCCGAACGCACCATAGCTGTGCCCGCCCGGCCCCTTGAAGGTGACGCGATAGCGCTTCGACCCGACGCCGCCGGTGACGATGCGCTGCGGATTGGTGCCGTCCATCGAGATGAACGCGCGCACGCGATCCTTGTACTTGCCCTTGGTGAACAGATAGCGGACCCCGCGCAGGTCGCCCGGCCCCTCCTCACCGACATTGCCGACGAACAGGATATCGTATTTGGTCTTGATGGCGTTGGTCTTCATCGCGCGCGCATAGGCGAGCAAGACGGCGAGGCTGCGCGTGTCGTCGCCGATGCCGGGGGCATGCAGGCGCGTGCCCTCGCGACGCACCTTCACATTGGTCTCTTCCGGAAACACGGTGTCGAGATGCGCAGCGAGCAGGATGACAGGGCCGCCTGCCGGGCCGGTGCCGCGGTGGAGGCCCATCGCATTACCCTCGGCATCGATCTCGACATCGGTGAGACCCGCTTCAGCCAGCATGTCGCGATAGGCTGCGGCGCGCTTCGCTTCCTTGAACGGCGGCGCGGGGATCTCGGTCAGCTTGACGATTTCCTCGACGATCCGGTCATGCTCGCGATCGAGCTGCGCGGCGGCGGCGCGGTAAGATGCGCTCGACAGCGTCGCCTTCGCGGCCTTGTCTCCCGGCACGTCCGCCGCGGATGCGGTTCCGGCGGCAAGCAGGAATGCAAGGGTTGCAAGAGAAGTCATGATAGAGCCTTTCGTGAAGTCGGTAGCCGCAGTGTTAGAGTACCGGCTAAAATATTTCCCGCGCGAGTTCGCAACCGCTGAGCGCATCCGTCTAATCAGAATCGACGCGGTGAAGGGCGCAGCATATGCAGAGGGGCACAGGCCAGGACAGAACCGCGTGATCGATCCCGAACGCTTTGAGGAACTGGTTGCACGGATCACGGCAGACACGCCGCTGTCCGATGCCGCGCTTGCGGACCTGACCGACGACCGCGAAGCCTATGCATGTGCTTGCGAGCTGGATGTCATCTGGCGGCTGACGGGTGAACTGAAACCGCCATCATCGGACGCCGCATCAACGTGATCGCCATACAGGAACGGGCGTAGCCGATCCTGCAGATGCGCCATCGCGGTGACCATATGCTTCTGGACCATCCGCGTGGTGATCGACAAGCGCGCTGCAACCTCGGGGGTCGCCATCTTTTGATGCCGGCGAAGCTGGAAGACTTCGGAACAACGGGGTGAGAGCTCGGCCAGCGCGGCGTGATAGGCGCGCTCCAGATCGGCCAAACGACGCCCCTGCTCCTGCGACGCCTCCATCGCGAGACAGTTTTCCGCGACACCATCGATATCGACTGAATTGGTCAGCGGCGTGCGCCGCCTTCCCTGATCGATGATCACGTTCAGCGCGACACGGCACAGATAGCCCAAAGGATTGACGATCATCTGCTCGCGACACGCCGAGTGAAATTTCAGGAACGATTCCTGAACCACATCATCGACATCGCCCCGGTTACTGACCCGTGCCGAAACGAATAGACGCAGACGCACTTCCAGTTCTTTGAAAGATTGTTGCGCATACTCCATAGTTGAATGCTGCCCCGTTACCAGGGAAGCGTCCAATGCCGATGTCGAAAGGGGTATTCGGAATTTGCATAACGTGGCTACCCCCTCCCCTATCCCTACGGAATCCGCGGGAATCGCACGTTGCGTGCACGCTCGACGCTGACGGTCAGCGCGATGACCCGGCCGGCTTTGTCGCGCTGGAACCGGAAGGTGCTTCCGTCCCCCTGAAACGCATCGCGATAGACCGGCTTGAGCGCCTGCTGGAAATCGGGACGGTCGCGAATACCCCAGGTCAGCCCATTGGTGCCGGCCGCAATGACATAGGCCGCAGCCACCTCATCGCTCGAATAGGCGCCGGCATAGTCGGCCAGCCTCACCGCGCTCGCAGCGACCGGAGCGGTGCGCAGGTACACCGCGACATTGCCGTCGCGTCCGATCAGCTCGATCCGGTCCTTCGACACGATCCGGCTGTCGTTCGCACGGAAGCGCGCGACATCCAGTGGCGCGCCCGACGCCTGATCGACGAACAGCCCCTCCGGCATCGGCTTGGCGATTTCCGTGTCGGGCGGGGCGGGCAGGAACAAGGCCGCGACCTTGCGCCCCATGCCGGTATCGGCGTTGGCGGCATTGCACAGCAGCGCCACCGACAGCCCGTGCGCCGGGTAGCGGCCGAGCCATGCGCGATAGCCTGCGGTCGCGCCCGAATGCGCAATCTCCTCCGCCCCGTGGAAGCGGTAGTTGAATAGCCCGCGGCCATAGGTGATCTTGCGCCCGTCGCGCAGCGTACTGGGTTCGGACAGCTTGGTGGTCACGAACTTGCCGAGCTTGCCGCTGTCGAGCGCGCGGTTCCAGATCAGCAGATCGCCAACCGTCGTGAGCAGGCCGCCATTGCCGTACGCGTCCTCGAACGGCATGTCCTGTTCATAGCGGCCGTCTTTCGCGTCATAGGCCTGCGCCCGGCCCGGCACCACCTTGCGAAAATTGTCGCGCCACTGGGTGTGCGTCATGCCGAGCGGGACGAAGAACGTCTCGCGGCTGTATTCGGCGAGCGACTTGCCGCTAACCCGCCGGACGATCTCGGTCAGCAGATTATACCCGGTATTGGTGTAGCTCGATTCCGCGCCGGGTTGGTAGTTGAGCGCCTTCTGCTTCGCGGCGATGATCAGGAAGTCATTCTGGGTGTTGATACGCGTGGTGCGCGGCCAGCCCGCGAGCGCGAGCACCGCACCCCAGTCGCGCAGCCCGCTGGTATGGTTGAGCAGCTGGTCGATGGTGATGACCTGGCCATAATCGGGCAGCTCAGGGATGATCGTCCGCACATCGGTGTCGAGCCTGAGCTTGCCGGCATCGATCAGCGCGAGCGCCGCCGCGGCGGTGAACTGTTTCGATACCGATCCCGCCTCGAACACCGTGTCCGCGGAATTATGGATGCCATGCTCAAGGTCCGCCATTCCGTATGCACGGCTCAGCACCCGCTGCCCGGCCCGGTCCACCGCGATGGCGCAGCCCGGCGCGGCGTCCGAGTTGAACGTCGCGAAGATCGGATCGACCTGCGCGGCGGTGACCGGCGTCGCGGACTGGGCGGTGGCGGGCAAGGCTGCCAGCACCGCGACGCCGGTCGCGAGGGCTATGCCCCCGCGGATCGATGCTTTCAGGGCGGGGTAACGTGAGTTCATGGCAATTCCCCCTGTGCGCGTCAGAACCGGATCTTGGCCGAGGTCGAGAAGTAGCGGCCGATCTGATCATAGTGGATCTGACCCGTCGTCGTCAGCGGCGGATCGACATCGAACAGGTTGTTGACGTTGAGCGACAGCGTCAGCTTGTCGATCGTCACCCGTGCACCGAGATCGACATAGGTGCGGGCCGAAATCCGGTTGTTCTCCAGATCCTTCAGCGCGCTGTTCCACATGCCGCCAGCGACATGGCGCACGCGCGCATCGATGCTCAGCGTCTGATCCTGATAGGTCAGGCTACCGCTCGCGCGCCACTTCGGCGTGCCGAACGGAAGTGCCTCACCAACCTCGCCCGCATATTCGATCTTGCTGACGCCGTCGTCGGTAGTCAGGCTCGGCACATAGGTCGCGAGGCCGCGGAACTTGAGCGTGCCCGGCCACGAAGCCGACAGTTTGCTGAGCGGCAGATTATACGACGCCTCGAAATCGATCCCATGCGTCTTGTATTCGGCGAGATTGACGAAGGTCGCGAAGATGTGGCTGATCTTGTTGTCGGTGCCGCGAACGATCTGTCCGCAAAGCGCGGTATTGCCGTTGGCGCAGCGCGTGATGATGTCCTGGCCGCTCAGCGTCGAGATGGCGCCCTTGATGCGGATATCAAAATAGTCGACCGACAGGCTCAGGCCCGGAATGAAGGACGGCGACCAGGATGCGCCGACCGTGGTCGTCTCGCCGATCTCGGGATCCAGCGCCTGGTTGCCACCGCCATAGGTGATGATCTCGTAGCTTCCGTTGCTCCCGTCGGCGACGGTCGACCGGGTGGTCGAGCGGTTGGTGAACAATTCGCTGAGGCTGCCCGAACGAATGTCGCGCGAGCGCGAGACGCGCAGCAGCAGCTCGCTGTAGATGCGGTTGGTCAGGCCCAGCTTCCACGAGTTCACGCTGCCGGTGTTGCTATAGTGGCTGTACCGGCCGGCCGCGCTGAACTCGAGCTTGCTGAAATCCTGATCGAGCAGCGGGACCGCGACTTCGGCAAAGCCCTCCTTGACGTTGAAACCGCCGTTTAGCTCGGAGAAGTTGAAGGTGGTGAAGCCGCGCGCGGCGGAGATCGGATCGAGTCCGCTGGACTCGATCGATTCCCAGCGCGCTTCGGCACCGATCGCGATCGAAACCGGCCCGGCCCACAGCGAGAAGGGATCGCCGCGCAGGCTGACCGCCGCCGTATCGAGCTTGGTGGTGTTGCGGACGTGCGCCGTGTTCGAGAAGGCGTAGGCGACCGCCGCCGGATCGGCATTGCCCTCACCGAAGACATTGAGCGGACGGCATGCGGTGGTCGGGTCGGTCAGCGCGACGCGGCAGATGGGTGCCCCGGTCACCGGATGTGCGACGACATCGATCGCGCGCGTGAAGTTCGCGTCGACCTTCTGGTTCAGATAGCCGCGATCGTCGATCAGCTGGCCGTGGCCGTAATAGGCACTGTACCGCCATTTGCCGCCGCCGAACGATCCGTCGATGCCGATCGCGGCATCGATGGTCTCGCGCGTATAGCCGAACGTGCGATAGCCATAATCCTCGAACACGCGGCCCATGCGGAAGCTGGTCTGGTTCGCCGCGATCAGCCGGTCGCGCACCGCCTTGGGCAGGAAGGGGTTGTCGCGCGAGACGGTGATATTGCTGCCCCCGCGATTGCTTTCGGCATAGAAGGGATATTCCGCCCACATCCGCGAATAGCTGCCATCAACCCACAGCTTAGCGTCACCCAGTTCGAAGCTGGCGCGAGCGTAGCCGTTCAACCGCTGATAGGGCGCCGACAGCGCGGTCTCGTCGCGCAGGCTGGTGCCCTCGCCGCCGACCATCGAGGATCCGTCGTTCGGAGTGCCGAAGCGGAACGGGCGTAGCGTGCCGTCGCGCTCGAACGTCTGCCCGGCAAGCACGCCGGTCGTGATCAGGCCGCCGACGCTGGCGTTGGAATAATTCACGTCCTGCGCGATCACCCGACCGCCGCCCGGCTTGGAGAACAGCGTCGTGCTGCCAAGGTTGGGGCGGGAATCGCGGTCGCGCACGCCTTCGTCGTTCAGATACTGAACACCGATCATCAGGTGACCCGCGCCATCGGCGAAGCGCGTCCCGAAGGTTGCATCGAAGCCGTAGCGGAACGCGTCCTCGCGCGACGAGATGCCGCTCTGCGCACCGATGGTCAGCCCTTCGAGCTTCTCGTTGAGCATGATGTTGACCACGCCGCCGACCGCGCCCGATCCCCACGCCGCCGACGCGCCGCCGGTGACGACCTCGACGCGGCTGATCAGCCCCTGCGGCACGGTGTTGAGATCGCCCGCACCGGTGAAGCGGCGGCCGTTGAGCAAGGTCAGCGTGCGGGTCGAGCCAAGGCCGCGAAGGTCGGCCGGCGACGAGCCCGATGCGGTGCCCGAGAAGTTGGTGACCGGGGTGGTCGATGCGCGGAACTGCGGAAGATCGTTCAGCACCTGCGCGATGCTCGGACGGTCGCCCTGCAGCAGCGACTCGCCGCTCAGCACCGTGGTCGGCGTCGGCGCGTCGAAGCCCGCGCGGTCGATGCGCGATCCGGTGATGACGAGTTCACCCGGCTCCGACGCATCCTCCTCCGCGGCAGGTGCGGCTTGTGCGCTCGCCTCGTCGCTCGCCTGCGCCCATGAAGGCGCCGCGCTGAAGACCAGACCACTTGCCGCCGTGGTGAGCAGCAACAGACCCCGAAGACCCCGAGTTTTCATGTTATCTCCCTGTGCGCCGGGATCGAAAGCCCCGTCGCTTGAGAGAAAGACGCCGCGCCTGCCGCTTTCCGAATGTCCGGACCGAAACTTTTTTGTCACCGGTAACAATCCGCCGCCGTTCAGCTCATGCGGGAGCGAAGCTCTCGGCCTCGGCGGGCGCCTCCATCTCCACCAGCATCCGGCCAAAGGCGCGCGCGGCGGGCGACGCGGCGCAGCGGCTCTGGATCAGCATGAAATCGGCGCTGGGCAGTTCGGGCAGGCCATAGTTGCCGTCGAGGATGCGCATCCCCGGCTCGACATCGCCGCGCATCAGCACCGCGACGGCGAGTCCCGAGCGGACCGCCGCGCGCAGGCCGGTTTCGCTCGGCGAAGTGAAGGCGATGTGCCAGTCGATCGGCGTCGCCTCCAGCCCCGCGACACCGACCAGCCGGTTGATGCAATTAGGGGGGTGGAAGGCGAGCGGCAGCGACGCACCCGGCTGATGCACAAAGTCGTCGGCCGCGACCCAGACGAACTCCGCCCGGCGCAACCTGATCCCGCCCTTCTCGCCCCCCGCACTGGAAAGCACCACGGCGAGGTCGAGCTCCTCTGCCTCGATCATCGTGGTGAGATCGAGGTAAGTGCTGACATGGACGTCGAGCCGTACCGCGGGGAATGCGCGGGAGAAGCGGCAGAGCAGTTTCGGCAACCGCTCGCCCATGAACGCCTCGGGCGCACCGAAGCGGACCGCACCCGCGACCGAGGAGGGGCGGAAGCGCTGCGACAGCGCGTCCAGCCCCGCCAGGATCTGCCGGGCGTGCTGCAGGAAATCCTCGCCATCCTCAGTCAGGGTCAGGCGGCGCGTGGTGCGGCGGATCAGCGGCCGGCCGATCTGTTCCTCCAGCCGCCGGATCTGGTGGCTTACCGCGGGCTGGGTCAGGTTGAGCCGGCGCGCGGCGCTGGTGAAGCCGCCGGTCTCACTCACCGCCATAAAAGCGCGCAGCAGCGAAGGGTCGATATCCATACCCGTCAATTAATTAACATCAATCATGAATACCAGAAAATATAATCATTTCCGTTATCGTCGCCGTGCCTCCAGATAACGCGCCTGCCGTGGCCTTGCCCGGCCATTCGAAAGGCGCTCCCATGACTGAACCTGCCGCCAGCAAGAACAAGCTGGCCCTGCTCGCCATCTGCCTCGGCGCACTGATGTTCGGGCTGGAGATCACCAGCGTGCCGGTGATCCTCCCTACGCTCGAACGCGTCCTGCACGGCGACTTTCAGGACATGCAGTGGGTGATGAACGCCTACACGCTCGCCTGTACCACCGTGCTGATGGCGACCGGAACGCTGGCCGACCGCTTCGGGCGCAAGCGCGTGTTCGTGGCCAGCGTGGTCGCGTTCGGCGCCACCTCCGCGCTCTGCGGGCTGGCGCCGAACATGGATATCCTGATCGCCGGCCGGTTCCTTCAGGGCCTTGCCGGCGGGGCGATGCTGATCTGTTCGATCGCGATCCTCTCTCACCAGTTCCAGGACGCGCGCGATCGTAGCCGCGCCTTTGCAACATGGGGAATCGTGTCGGGTATCGGCCTTGGCTTCGGCCCGCTCGTCGGGAGTGCGGTGATCGCGCTGGCGGGGTGGAAATGGATCTTCCTCATCCACCTCCCCCTCGCCGTGCTGACGCTGGTGATCGCCATCGGCGCCGTCGCAGAATCCCGCGATCCGGACGCAAAGCGCCTCGATATCGCCGGAATCGTCACACTTTCGCTGGCGGTGTTCGGGCTGGTCTATTGCATCACGCAAGGGCCGGCGCTCGGGCTGAGCGCTGCGGGAATGATCGCGGCGGCCACCGTCGCCTGCTTCGCCGCCTTCCTGTTCGTCGAACGGCGGCAGGCGCATCCGATGTTCGACTTCACCGTGTTCCGCAACCGCGCCTTTTCCGGCGCGATCCTCGGCTGTGTGGCGATGAACATCAGCTACTGGCCGTTCATGATCTATCTGCCGATCTATCTTCAGATCGGGCTGGGCTATGATCCGCTCACCACCGGTCTGTGCCTGCTCGCCTACACCCTGCCTGCACTCATCTTCCCGCCGCTCGGGGAGCGTCTGTCGCTGCGCTACGGGCCCGGCACCGTCATCCCGCTCGGACTATTCTCCATCGGCCTCGGTTTCGTCGCGATGAAGCTCGGGAGCGATGCGGCGCAGCCCGGCTGGCTCACGTTGCTGCCCGGCCTGTTGCTCGCGGGGATCGGGCTCGGCATCACCAACACGCCGGTGACCAACACCACCACGGCATCGGTTCCGCCGAGCCGCGCGGGCATGGCGTCAGGCATCGATATGAGCGCACGCCTCATCACGCTCGCGGTGAATATCGCCGTGATGGGCCTGATTCTGGTCACGGGGATCGCGGCAGCACTGCAGCGGGCGGCGGGCGGCCCCGTCGACGCCGACCGGCTGCGCGCCACGGCGGAAGGCATTGCCGCGGGCGATGCCGGTGCGCTCGCGGCGGGCCGGGCGATCCTGGGCGATGTGCCGGACATGGTGGTCCGCAGCGCGCTCGGCGACGGCTTCGGCCTCGTCATGCTCTATGGCGGGATCGGGGCATGGATCCTGGCGGGGTTAAGCTTCGCACTGTTCCGGCCCGGCATGGCACGCGCCGCAAAGCCGTGCCGGGCAGGTTGATCGCCGCCGCCGGCAGTCACGCCGGGTCGAGCACTCCCGCTACGAGCGGCGTCACCTTCGCGACGATCGCGTCTACCCCGGCGGGATTGGGGTGGATGCGATCGGGCAGCATCAGCTTCTGGTCGGTCACCACCCCGTCGAGGAAGAAGGGATAGAGTTTTGCATCATAGCGCTTCGCCAGTTCAGGATAGATCGCGTTGAAGCGATCGGCATAGTCACGGCCCATATTGGGCGCGGCGACCATGCCGGTGAGCAGGATAGGGATGCCCCGGCGCGTCAGTTCCTCGCAGATCGCGGTGAGGTTGGCGCGCGTCTCCTTGGGGTCGATCCCGCGCAGCATGTCGTTGCCGCCGAGGTTGACCATGACGAGGTCGGGCTTGCGGTCCAGCCCGTCGAGCGTGAACGCCAGCCGCCGCAGCCCTGCCGAACTGGTATCGCCCGAAACACCGGCGTTGCGCACCGTTGCTGCGACCCCGCGGGCGGCAAGCGCTTTCTGAAGCCGCGCAGGAAAACTCTCCTGCGGCAGCACGCCATAGCCCGCATAGAGGCTGTCGCCGAACGCCACGACCAGCCGGCCATCGGCGGCTTCAGCGGCGGCTGCAGCGTTCGCCTGCGCCGCCGGCGTCTCAGCGATCGTTTGGTTTGCGGAATTATTCTCGCCCGAACACGCCGCCAGCCCTTGGAGCAGCAGCAGTGCGCCCGCATATGATGCAAGTCTGTTGGCCAAGGGTGTCTGCTCCAAGCATGTTGATCGATCCGGCGGCGGATATCGCAATCCGCGCACGCAATGTCACCCTCACCCTCGGCTCGCGCGAGGCGCCGACCGAGATTCTCAAGGGGATCGATGTCGACATCGCGCGCGGCAGCAGCGTCGCGATCCTCGGCCCTTCAGGTTCGGGCAAGTCGTCGCTGATGGCGATCCTGTCGGGACTTGAGCGCGCGAGCGGCGGCGAGGTCAGCGTGGCCGGGGTCGCGTACAGCGCACTCGACGAAGACGGGCTGGCGCGCGCGCGCCGCGGCCGTGTCGGCATCGTGCTTCAGGCGTTCCACTTGCTCCCGACGATGACCGCGCATGAGAATGTCGCCGTCCCGCTCGAGCTTGCCGGTGCCGCCGACGCCTTCGCCCGCGCCGGAGCCGAACTCGAGGCGGTCGGGCTCGGCCACCGGCTGACCCATTATCCGGTGCAGCTTTCGGGCGGCGAGCAGCAGCGCGTCGCCATTGCCCGCGCCGTGGCGGGGCGCCCTGAGATCCTGTTCGCCGACGAGCCGACCGGGAATCTCGACGGCACCACAAGCGGCGCGATCGTCGACCTGCTCTTTGACCGCCAGCGCGCGGCGGGTGCAACGCTGCTGATCATCACCCACGACCCCGCGCTCGCCGAACGCTGTGATCGCGTGCTGACGATGCGCGACGGCCTGATCGTCGCGGACAGCGCCGCTTGAGCGCCGGGGACGCGCTGGGCTGGCGCGCCAGCTGGGGGATCGCACGGCGCGATCTTCATGCCGGGTTTCGCGGGCTGCGGCTGCTCCTCGTCTGCCTGTTCCTCGGCGTCGCCACGCTCGCCACGATCGGCAGCCTGACCGCGTCGATCACCTCCGAATTGTCGTCGCGCGGGCGCGTGCTGCTGGGCGGCGATGTCGAGGTGGCGATGACCCAGCGTCAGGCGTCAGCGCCGGAACGCGCGGCGCTGGCCGAGCTGGGAACGGTCGGCGACACGATCCGCACCCGCGCCATGGCGCGCCGCGCAACGCCTGCCACCGGCGCGCCCGATGCGGTGCTGACCGAACTCAAGGGCGTCGACACGCGCTACCCGCTCTATGGCAGCCTCACGCTCGCCAGCGGAAGCTACGTCCCGCTCGCACCCGATACCGTGCTGATCGGCAAACCGCTCGCCGAGCGCCTGCTGCTCACCCCCGGGGACCGTATCCGCTATGGCGAGGCGGAGTTCCGCGTCGCCGGGATCATCGCCGACGAACCCGACCGCGTTGGTGAGGGCTTCACGCTCGGTCCGGTCGCGATCGTCTCGCTCGACGGACTGGCGCGCACCGGGCTGCTCCAGCCGGGCGCGCTCTACGAGACCAAATATCGCATCCGCCTCTCCCCCGGCGTAACACCCAAGGAAGCCGTCGACCGCCTCAAGGCGCGGTTCCCGACGGCGGGCTGGGAGTATAAGGATCGCGACCGAGCCGCCCCCGGCGCCGTGCGCTTCTTCGAACGGATGGGGCAGTTCCTCTCGCTGATCGGGCTTGCAGCGCTGGTGATCGCCGGGATCGGCGTCAGCAACGGCGTCGCCTCCTATCTCGGGCAGAAGCGCGGCAGCATCGCGACGTTCAAGATCCTCGGCGCCACCTCGGGCGACATCAGCCGAATCTATCTGCTTCAGATCGGCGCGGCGACCGCGATGGCGGTGATCGCGGGCCTCGCGGTCGGTGCGCTGCTCCCGGTCGCATTTGTCGCCCTCGCCGGCGATCTGCTTCCGGTCGCGCCCGGCATGGGGGTGTTCCCGTTGCCGCTCGCCACCAGCGCGGTCTACGGCGTGCTGATCGCCCTCGCCTTCGCGCTGCCCCCGCTGGCACGCGCACGCACCCACCCCGCCGCCGCTCAGCTGCGCAGCGGAGTCGAGGGCGCGCGCGGGATCGACCGGCGCAGCGTTTTTCTGGTCGCAGCAGCAGGCGCAATGGTCGTCGCGCTCGCGCTTGTCACCGCGCGCGAGCCGATGTTCGCCGCCGCAGTGCTCGGCGCGGTTGCCGCGGTGCTGCTCGTACTGCTCGGCATCGGTGCGCTGATCCGCTTGCTCGCCGCGCGCGTCCCGCGGCCGCGTCGCCCGTTGCTGCGGCTCGCCATCGCCAACCTCTACCGTCCCGGCGCGCAGACGGTCGCGCTGGTGATTGCGCTGGGTCTGGCGCTGACGCTGTTCGTCACCCTCGCCGCGATCCAGACCAGCCTCGATGCAGAGATCACCCGCGCCGTCCCCGAACGTGCGCCGAGCCAGTTCGTGCTCGATATCCCCTCAGAGTCGCGCGATCGTTTCGCCGCACTCGTCAAACGCGAGGCGCCCGAGGCGAAGCTCAACATCGTCCCCTCGCTGCGCGGCACGATCACGGCCTATGGCAAGCAGCGCGTCGCCGATCTCGCGACCCTGCCCGAAGGCGCATGGTTCCTGCGTGGCGAACGCGGCGTGACCTATGCCGACACGCTGCCGCAGGGCAGCGAATTGGTCGCGGGGCAATGGTGGCCAAAGGACTATGCCGGCCCGCCCTTGGTCTCGCTCGATCGCGAGGCCGCACGCATCCTGAATCTTCAGGTCGGCGACACGATGACGGTCAGCATCCTCGGGCGCGAGATCGAAGCGCGCATCGCCTCGCTGCGTCAGGTCAACTGGGACACGATGGGGTTCAACTATGTGCTGGTCTTCTCGCCCAACACGCTGGCCGCAGCGCCGCACAGCCTGACCTCGACCGTCGATATCGACGCGAAGCATGAAGGTGCCGTCTCGCGCGCGCTGCTCGCCGCCTTCCCCTCCGCATCGATCATCGCGGTGCGCGAGGTCATCGGACAGGTGCGCGAGATCCTCGATCAGATGGCGACCGCGATCCTGCTGTCGGCATCGGTCGCGATCCTCGCGGGGATCGCGGTTCTGATCGGCGCGATCGCCGCGGCGCGTCAGGCGCGGACCTATGACAGCGTCATCCTCAAGACGCTCGGCGCGACCCGCCGGCAGATTCTGGCGGCACAGGCGCTCGAATATGCGCTGCTCGCGCTGATGCTCGCCGCACTGGCGCTGGGGCTGGGCACGCTCGCAGCGTGGTACGTCATCACCGGCGTGTTCGAGTTCCGCTGGGCGCCCGACTGGAGCATCGTGCTGGCGACGCTCGGGATCGGCGCTTTGCTCACGCTCGGGATCGGATTGCTCGGCTCGCTGCCGGTGCTGTCGGTGCGGCCGGCGCAGGCATTGCGGCGGCTTTAAATCCCGCGGGAGCGGCTGGCTGGGGCGGAAGGATTCGAACCTTCGGTACACGGCATCAAAAGCCGTTGCCTTACCGCTTGGCTACGCCCCAGCATGCGCGGAAGGCACGCCCTTAGAGCGTGCCTTCCGGCTTGAAAAGGGGGTCAACCGAAACGATGCACCCAGCCATGCGTATCGGGCGCCTGCCCGCGCTGGATTGCGGTGAGCCGCGCCTTGAGCGCCTCGGTCACCTGCCCCGGTCCGCCGCTGCCGATCGTGAATTCGCCGTCGCGGCTCTTCACCTCGCCCACCGACGTCACCACCGCGGCAGTGCCGCAGGCAAAGGTCTCGACCAGCTTGCCGCTTTCCGCATCCGCCTTCCACTGGTCGATCGCATAGGGCTCCTCACGCACCGAAATGCCCTGCTCGCGCGCCAGCGTCAGGATCGATTCGCGGGTGATGCCGGGTAGGATCGTGCCGCCCAGCGGCGGGGTCACCATGCTGCCGTCGTCGAACACGAAGAACAGGTTCATGCCGCCCAGTTCCTCGACCCAGCGGCGCTCGACCGCGTCGAGGAACACCACCTGATCGCAACCCTCGCGAATCGCCTCGGCCTGCGCGACCAGGCTCGAGGCATAGTTGCCGCCGCACTTGGCCGCACCCGTCCCGCCCGGAGCGGCACGCGTGTAATGATCGGAAACCCAGATGGTCACCGCCGGCGCGCCGCCCTTGAAATAGGCACCCGCCGGAGAAGCGATGACGAGATAGAGATATTCAGACGCAGGCTTCACGCCGAGGAACACTTCGCTCGCGAACATGAACGGGCGCAGGTACAGCGACCCGCCCTCGATCTGCGGAATCCATTCGCGGTCGGCATTCACCAGCGCTTCGATCGATCCCAGGAACAGGTCGTCGGGCAGTTCGGGCATCGCCATACGCTGCGCCGATTCGCGGAAGCGGCGGGCATTCTCCAGCGGGCGGAACAGCGCGGTGCCGTCGTCGCCGGTGCGATAGGCCTTGAGCCCCTCGAAAATCTCCTGCGCGTAATGAAGCACCGCGGTCGCGGGATCGAGGCTGAGCGGTCCGCGCGCTGTAATCTTCGCGTCATGCCAGCCCTTGGCATCGGACCAGCGTACCATCGCCATATGATCGGTAAACAGCTTGCCGAACCCGGGATTCTCAAGAAGCGCCGTGCGCTCGCTGGCTTCGACCGGATTGGGGTTGGCTTCGAACTCGAACATCGCGCTGCTCACTTCACTCTCTCTCCTGTTCAAGGCGTCAGCACCATCACGCCTATGGCATCCAAGATGCCGGTTGCGCAGGCGTAAGCCCGATGGCAAAACAGGTCAACATGGCTGTCCCAACTGCTTCCCCGCTGTTCCTGCGCGAAGCCGAAATCCGACGCGGCGTCGAGCTGCTCTATTTCGGCTACAGCCACCTGACGCGCTCGATCGATGAGGGGCTGGCGGCGCAAGGCCTTGGCCGCGCGCATCACCGCGCGCTCTATTTTGTCGCGCGCCAGCCGGATTTGACGGTGGGCGAGCTCATCGCCCTGCTCGCGATCACCAAACAATCGCTGGGCCGCGTGCTCACCGACCTCACCGATCACGGCCTGATCGAGACCCGTCCGGGCCATGAGGATCGCCGCCAACGCCTGCTGCGCCTGACCCCGGAGGGCGCTGCGCTCGAGGCACAACTGTTCGAATCGCTGCGCGACAAGCTCGCAGCTGCGTATTCAAGCGCGGGTCAGGGCGCAGTCGGCGGCTTCTGGGCAGTGCTGGAGGGCCTGATCCCCGAAGCCGAGCGCAAGCGCGTCTCGGCCCTGGGGCGTTAGTTCACGCGATCTTGAACCCCTCCTTGTTCATCGCCCTGGTGAGCAGCGCGTTCTTCTCTTCCGTCAGTTGCGTGCGCAGTGCCGGGAACAGCCGCTCCTCCTCCTCGTCCATATGTTCTTCCAGATCGGCGCGGAATTTCCGCACCTTCTCGAGGAACAGCGGACTCGTCTTGGGCATATTCTCGAGCTCGTAGAGATACTGCTTCACATAGCCGTGCTCGCGGGTCAGCTCGTCGGCCTCATCGACCCTCCCCGCCTCACGCAGCGCGGGATAGATCACATTTTCTTCCTCGATCGCATGCTTGGCCAGCGCATGCTTGATCTGGCCGAGCAGCATCATGCGGCGCCCCAGCGCCTTGTCCTCGGTCGCCTCGATCGTGTCGAACAGCTTGAGCACTGCCTGATGCTCGGCGATCAGCCCGTCCATCCAGTCGCCGGCAAGCGCGGTCGGTGCCTGAACCACGGCCTTGCGGCCCAGCAGCGCCAGCACGCCCAACGCCGCGCCGCCCGCGACGGCGCCGGCAATCGAGCCGTAGCCGCCGAACCAGGAGCCATGTTCTTCCTTGAACCGGCCCTTGCTGTCGCGGGCCTGTGTCTCCGTCGCCATGATGTGCCTCCATCGAAAGGGTGTGGCACATCAACCCATTAGCGGTGGCAGCGTTCCCCGCTATCCGCGCGCCGCAGCCGCCATTTCGGCGTTCCGTCGCGCGGATGCGGCGAGTGTCTCGACCAGCAACCGGCTGAGCGCATCCTCTGCATCGAGGACGCTCAGCCCCG
The DNA here is from genome assembly GCF_059418285.1 of Sphingomonas sp. GW821-FHT09B04. NCBI lineage: Bacteria > Pseudomonadati > Pseudomonadota > Alphaproteobacteria > Sphingomonadales > Sphingomonadaceae > Sphingomonas > Sphingomonas sp. GW821-FHT09B04. Next base: position 634,795 of record NZ_JBWKPO010000002.1, on the reverse strand, counting down.
CCCGGGTCGACCCGCCCGGGCTCGCGACCCTATCCGCCAGTGTGCCGGGAGAGTCGGCGGATTGCGCCGCCAGCAACGCGCCCCCTTCAACCGTCGCCAGCGCCAGCCGCACTGCCTGATCGGCCGGAATCCCCAACGCCTCCCCGGCTCCGGCGAGCGCATCGATGAAGCGATAGACGAACGCCGGCCCGCACCCGGCCAGCGCGGTCACCGCGTCGAACCGCGCGGCTTCTACCCATTCGACCAGCCCGAGCGGCGCCATCAGTGCGTCCGCCGCCGCGCGTGCCTCCGCACCCGCGCCGTCCGAATGCAGCGCCACCACACCCTTGCCGATCTCAACCGGCAGGTTGGGCATCGCGCGCACGATCGCCTGTGCGTCGAACCGCGCCGCCAGCGCGGCTTCCTCCGCCCCGGCCAGGATCGAAACGAGCAGCGGCGCCCCGGCGATCCGCCCGGCAATCTGCCCCGCGATCTCGTCGATCTGCTGCGGCTTTACCCCCAACATCACCGCGTCGGGCAGTGCACCATCGGGCAGCACCCGTCCCTGCCGCACCCCCTCGGGCAACTCACGGTCGCCGCGATTGAGGACGAACACGTCTTCGCCCTGCACGGTTCCGGCTGCGATCCAGCGCCGCAACATCGCTCCGGCCATATTGCCGCAACCAATCAGCCAAAGGGTTTGGGGAACCATTACATATATCTCCAACCGTCACCCCGGCCTTGTGCCGGGGTCCACCGTGCAGCAGGTGATGCCGCCAGAGCCGCGAGCGCGATCCCTGCGGCAAGCTGGCCCCCGGCACAAGGCCGGGGTGACGAGGTGCCGAGAGAGTTACGGCCTAGTTGCGCGTATCGACAGGATGCCTCACCCTGAGAGGATGAAAAGCTACGCGATCTTCCCGACGTTCGATCTGGAGGAGAATGACGAACGCTCGCGCCTGTGCATCGAGGTCGTAACTACAATCGTTGTCGAAGCCCTGCGACAGGGAGGGGATCACTTCCACTATGCCGTGGATTGGCTCGATCCCGGCGCGGCGCCCGACAGCGGCATATTCAATCCCGACATCGCTCAGCCGCATGTTCGACAGCTCGGAGATGCTGACGCGCTCTATGAGCGCATCAGGAAATCCGTTGATCCGTACAACGCATTGGGTTCCACGGTGCGATCGATAGCGACATGCCGCTCAGCGACATTCGGCTATGACGGGCAAGCGTTCCTCTGCTTGCGGCTTGAAGACAAACTGCCGACCACGCCGGACCCATCGTTGGCGGTGGTTGAGGAACGGTGTGAGTACGTTACTCAAACCGATTATTTCGATGGTTGGGTGCCAGGCGACGCCGCACGCACGGACGACAGCTGAACACCCATAGTGGGGCCCTAAGCCTCGCCCTGTGTCTCGATCAGCGCGGCGGCCAGCGCTTCCTTGGGGCTCTTCCCACCCCACAGCACGAACTGGAACACGGGGTAGAAGCGCTCGCACTCGTCGATCGCGCTTTCGACCAGCAATTCGGTCTGGGCGAGCGTCATCGATGCGCCGTCATCGCCCGGGATCATCGCGGCGTGACGGAACAGCAAAATGCCGCTCGACGACCACAGCTCGAAATGGCCGATCCACAGCTGTTCGTTGACCAGCCCGATCGTCTCATAGATGTCGCTGCGCCGCTCATCGGGCACGCGCACGTCGGGAAAGCCCAGGAACTGGAGCACGCCGTCATCCTCGCGCCAGATCGCGCGCAGCTCATATTCGGTCCAGCTACCCTTTACGCGCGCGACGATCTCGTCGTCCTCGCGCTCATGGCTCCAGCCATGCGCCGCGTAATAGGTTTCCAGCATGTCGATTGGCGCGGCATCGTCGCGCTCATATTCGCTCTCATCGAGCATCCGGTCGTCCTCCGCCCGGCCCTTGCCTGTGCGCATGGGTGCCTTGCAGCGCTGCGCCGCACAAGCGGGTTATGGTTACTTCTGCCTAAATAGGTGTGGAAAAGCGCGGTTTACGCGCCCGCCGCACCCTTTTTCGGCTTCGCGGTCTTCGGCGCCACAGCACCGCCCAGCTTCGCCTCGAGCGCGTCGATGCGCGCCTTGAGCGCTTCATTCTCGTCGCGCGCCGCCGCGGCCATCGCCTTCACCGCCTCGAACTCATCGCGCGCGACGAAATCCATCCCGCCGACAAAGCCCTTGAAACGCTCGCGCGCTGCAGCTTCGCCTTCGCGCGCCATACCCGCAAAGGTGCCGGCCGCGCCGTTGATGGCTTTCACGAAATCGTCGAAAATGCGGTTGTCGCTTTGCATATCAATTCAGGCCCAGAATCTCGGTTTACTTCAGATACTCATTTGGGGTGCCGACGAAGCGGGCACAAGAGTTTCCGCATTCGGGTTCAATTTGTCGATCTGGTAGTTGAGGATCCCCGCAACGCAGAGCCACGCCAGATACGGCACCAACAGCCATGCCGCGCCCTTGCGGATCCGCGCGAAGACAAGCGTCGTCGCCAGCGCCAGCACGAACATCACGACGATCAGCATCAGCGCCATCGAAACCTGATGATAGCCAAAGAACAGCGGCGACCAGCCAAGGTTCGCCACCATCTGCACCGCGAACAGGATCAGCGCGGGCCGCCGTAGCCGCGATCCGCGCGCATTGACGATCATCGCCAGCGCCAGTCCCAGCAGCACATAGATGCTCGTCCAGGCGACGGGGAACACCCAGCCCGGCGGGGTTGCTTCGGGTTTGACGAGCGCCTGATACCAGAGATTCTCGTCCCCGCTCGGGAACAGCCGTCCCGACGCAAAGCCAAGCAACAGGATGAACGGTATCGTGACGATCGCCCAGCGCAGGAAGGCGAGGCGTAACTGACCCTTGGACGCTATTTCCATCGCACCCCTCTAGCGGGCGAATTTTACCCGGACGTTACGCAACCGACACTATCTGGCGCTGCTATTCCGCGGGCTCCGGCTGCGCCATCGCCGCTTCCAGCTCGCGGCTGACTGCTTGGGGCGAGCCGGTCCATTTCGCAAGCCTGCTGTAGAGGATCGGGATCAGGAACAGGGTGATCATTGTCGCGAGGATCACGCCGAATACGATCACGACGCCGATCGCCTGCCGCGCCGCTGCGCCCGCGCCGCTCGCGATCATCAGCGGCACCGCGCCCGCCGCGGTCGCGATCGAGGTCATCAGGATCGCGCGCAGACGGCGCGCCGAGGCCATACGGATCGCCTCGGCGATCGACTTGCCTTCGTCGCGCAGCTGGTTGGCGAATTCGACGATCAGGATGCCGTTCTTGGCGGCAAGCCCCACCAGCATGACGATGCCGACCTGACTGTAGAGGTTGAGCGTCTTGCCCATCAGCGCAAGGCCCAGCATGCCGCCTGCGACCGCCAGCGGCACGGTCATGATGATGACGCCGGGATGCACGAAGCTCTCGAACTGCGCGGCCAGCACCAGATAGACGATCAGGATGGTCAGGCCGAACACCAGCAGGATCGACCCGCCGGTCTCGACGAACGCCTGGCTCTCGCCGCGATAGCCCACCGCGATCACTTCGGGCGACTGCGCGGCCTGCTCCTGCAGGAAGGTCAGCGCCTCGCCCAGCGAATAGCCCGGGGCGACGGCACCCGACAAGGTGATCGCACGCAGCTTGTTATAGCGGCCAAGGTCGCGCGGACCGGACACTTCGCGTGTGGTGACGAGGTTCGAGAGCGGCACCAGCGATCCGTCGCGCGCGCGCACCTGGATCGTCCTGAGGTTGTCCAGCGTCGCGCGGCCCGCCGCGTCAGCCTGCACGATCACACGATATTCTTCGCCGCGGTCAACATAGGTCGAAACGCGCCGCGACCCGAGCAATGTCTGCAGCGCCTGACTGACGTCGTTGACCGACACGCCCAGATCGCCCGCGCGCGCCGTATCGACCTCGATCCGCAGCTGCGGCTTGGTTTCCTTGTAATCGGAATCGAGGTTGATGATCCCCGGATTCTGCGCCGCTGCGGCCAGGATGCGGTCGCGCGCCTTCGCGAGATCCTCATAGGTCGTGCCGGCGAGCACGAAGCCGATCGGCTGGCCGCGCCCGCGACCCAGTGCCGATCGCACCTGCGCGTTGCCGCGGATCGCCGGCTCGTTGGCGAGGATGCGGTTGATCTCCTGCGCTACCTGCTGCGTCGTTTTCTCGCGGTCTTCCCACGGCTTGAGGAAGACGATGAACATGCCGCTGTTGAAATCGTCGCTCGCGCCGAACCCGCCCGGCACGCGGCTGATCACCGTGCGCACCGTGCCCTCATTCAGCATCGGCAGCAATTTCTCCTGCGTCTGCGTGACGTACCGGTCCATCTGGTCGAAGCCGGTGCCCTCAGGGGCACTCACCTGTACCTGCGCGACGCCCTGATCCTCAGCGGGCGCCAGTTCGGACTGGAGCGTCAGGAAACCGCCCACAGCCGCGCCGAGGAACAGCAGCACACCAATCATCGGAATCAGCGGCCTGATGATCGCCTTGTCGAGCCAGCGGCCGTAGAAATTCTCGAGCTTCTGGAACTGGTCGTCGATCCACCCGGTGAAACGCCCGCGCTGCTGCTTCTTCAGCATCTTCGAGCACAGCATCGGAGTCAGGGTCAGCGCAAGGAAGCCCGAGAACGCGACCGCGCCGATCATCGCTACCGCCAGCTCGCGGAACAACAGCCCGGTCTGGCCGGCGAGGAAACAGATCGGCACGAACACCGCGCAAACGACCAGCGTGGTCGAGACGACGGCAAAGCCCACCTGCCGCGTGCCCTTGAACGCGGCCACCAGCGGCGGCTCGCCTTCCTCGATGCGGTGATAGACATTTTCCAGCACCACGATCGCGTCGTCGACGACCAGCCCGATCGCCAGCACCAGCGCCAGCAGCGTCAGCAGGTTGATCGAGAAGCCGAATATCCACAGCACCGCGAACGCGCCGAGCAGACAGATCGGCACCGTCACCGCCGGGATCAGCGTCGCGCGCCACGACCCGAGGAACAGGAAGATCACCAGCACCACCAACACCGCGGCCTCGGCCAGCGTGTGCCACACACCCTCGATCGCGCGGCCGATGAACAGCGAATCGTCGGAACCGACGGTGATCGTCATCCCCTCGGGCAGGTCCAGTTCGGCCGCGGTCTTCTTCGCGGCATCGGCCACCGCCAGCGTGTTCGCGCCGGACTGGCGGACGACACCCAGACCCACCGCCGACTGACCGTTCATGCGGAAGGTGGTGTAGGGGTTTTCAGCCCCCTGCTCGACCTTGGCGACATCGCCCAGTTTGACCTGATAGCCATCCGGCCCGCGGCCCACGACGAGCTTGGTGAAGCTTTCGGGCGATCCGAACGGCCGGTCGACGCGCAGCGTGACATTCAGCTGCTGCGATTCGATGCGCCCGGCGGGCAGCTCGACATTCTGGGTGCGCAGCGCGCTCTCGACATCCGCCGGGGTCAGCTGGAACGCAGCGAGCTTGTTGGCGTCGAGCCATACGCGCATCGACGGACGCGCTTCGCCGCCGACGAACACGCGCGCGACGCCGTCGATCGTGCTGAACCGGTCGACCAGATTGCGGTCGACATAGTCGCTCAGTTCGAGCCGCGACCAGCCGGGCCGCGAGACGACGAGGAACAGGATCGGGTTGGAATCGGCGTCGACCTTGCGCACCTCGGGGGCCAGCGCCTCCTCGGGCAGGTCCTCGGTCACGCTGCCGATCCGGTCGCGCACGTCGTTGGCGGCGGAATCGATATCGCGGCCGGGACGGAACTCGATCGAGACATCGGACGAGCCGTCGCGCGAGCGCGAGGTGATCGTTTCGATCCCCTCGATCCCCGACAGCGCTTCCTCGATCGGCTGGGTGATGCGCGCCTCGACCACGCTGGCCGCGGCGCCGGTATAGATGGTCTGGACCGACACGACCGGCGGGTCGGTATCGGGATATTCGCGCACCGACAGGCTCAGGAACGCGACCACGCCGACGATCGTCAGCAGGATCGAAAGGACGGCCGCGAAGACGGGCCGCCGGACCGAGACGTCGGAAAGCAGCATCAGCCGGCCTTGTTGCCGGCTTTGGGTGTCTCACTGCCCTTGGCGTTGCCCGCGCCGCCGGTGCGCACCGCCTGTCCGTCGGCGATCTTGACCACACCTTCGGTCACGACGCGCTGGCCGGCGGTCAGCCCGCCGAGGATCTCGACCATGCCGTTCTGGCGCAGACCGGTGCGAACCGGGATGCGCTTCGCCTTGCCGTTCTCGACGGTGAAGACGAAGCGATTCTCGCCCTCGCCCACCAGCGCCAGTTCGGGCACCGCCGGCGCGGTCCGCGCTGCCGCCTCGATCGTCACGGTCAGCAGCATGCCGGGCTTCAATTTGCGGTCGCCGTTCGCCAGCACCGCGCGCACCGTCGCGGCGCGGGTCTGCGGGTTGAGCACCGGGTCGATCGTGTCCACCGTCCCGCGGAACGGCTGGTCGGGATATGCCGCCGCCACGGCGACGATCGGCTGACCGGGCTTCAGCTGCGCCAGCAGCGTCTCGGGCACCGTGAAGTCGAGCTTGATGCGGCTCACGTCGCTCACCGTGACGATCTCGGTCCCGGCGGTCACCACCGCACCCGCGGAAATGTTGCGCAGCGAGACCCAGCCGCCGAACGGCGCACGTACCACGCGATCGTTGATCCCTGCCCGCGCCTCGGCCGCCTGCGCATTGGCCTGCCCCGCCAACGCAACCTGCGTATCCACCGCGCTGCGCGTCGCAAAGCCACGCGCCTTGAGCGCTTCGAGCCGTTCGAGCTGCTGGTGCGCCTCACGCGAACGCGCCTGCGCCTGGGCAAGCTGGGCGTTCTGGGTCCCGGCTTCGAGCACCGCGATCACCTGGCCGCGGCTCACAAAAGCGCCGTCATCGAAATTGAGGCGAACGATCCGCTGCGTCACCGGCGCGGTCAGCGTGACCTGCTCATTGGCGCGCGCGGTGCCGACGGCGTCGATCCGCTCGACGAAGCGCGCAGACTGCACCGCCGCCACAGTCACCAGCGGCGCTTCGCGCCCTTTCTTCAGGGCATCGCCGCCGCCGCCGCACGCTGCAAGCATCGCTGCCGAAGCGGCAAGGGTAAGAATCATTCGCATGAGGGACGCGCTATGAACACAGGGGGAAGGAAGGCAAGCGTCTCCCACGAATTTGTCGCAAAAGTGTGTCAATATGCGGAACTGTGACGTGCCGCTGCATTGCCACGCCCTGCCGTCATCCACAGGCTTCGGCGTCACATGAACGTCACATCATTGTAACATTCCACGAAATCGGGCATCGGCGCGGCGGGAGCCTCCATCATTCGCCAGATCGCCGCCTTGCCGTACCGTTCCGAAGGGACCGCCATCGATGCGCCCGTGCGCATCCTGCTGGTCACGTCGCGCGGAACCGGGCGCTGGGTGATCCCGAAAGGCAATGCCGTCAGCTCCGGCTCCGCGCCGCACGCCTGCGCCGCGCGTGAGGCGGAGGAGGAAGCCGGCGTCCATGGCGCCGCCTGCCCCACCCCGCTCGGCTCGTTCCGCTATCGCAAGACGCGCGGCAACGGCGCCTCGCTGATGGTCGATGTCGACGTCTTCCCGCTCGCCGTCACGCACGAGCTGCCCAAGTGGAAAGAGCAGCATCAGCGCGAGCGCCGCTGGTTCACGCTCGCCGAGGCCGCCAACGCAGTCGACGAGCCCGACCTTGCCGATCTGATCCGCAGCTTTGGTGCAACCGAGTTCAACGCGGCCGCGCGCCGCACCGGCGTGCTTGCCGCCGCCGCGCACAAATCAAGGGTTTCCGACATGTTCGCCTGGTTCCAGCGCCTGCTTCCAAAGACCGGCAATTTCTTCGAACTGTTCGAGGCGCATGCGGTAACGATCACCGCTTCGGCCGACGCGCTCGCCCGCCTGTTCCAGGGCGGCGGCTCCCCTGCCGACCATATCCGCGAGATCATCGAGCGCGAGCATGACGCCGACAACATCATCCGCGAAGTGCTCCAGACCGTCCGCAAGACGTTTCTCACTCCGTTCGACCGCAGCGCGATCACCAGCCTGATCGGTGCGATGGACGACGCGGTGGACGAGATGCACGCCGCCGCCGCCGCGGTCGATCTCTACGAGGTTACCGAGTTCGAGGACGAGATGCGCGACATGGCCGCGATCATCGTCGACGCCGCGCGCCTGACCGCCGAAGCGATGCCGCTACTGCGCGACGTCGCGAAGAATGGCGTCCGCCTTCATGAGCTGACCGAGCGCCTCGTCCGGATGGAGGGCCATGCCGACGACATTCACGACGCCGGCATCAAGCGCGCGTTCAAGGCCTATGGCGAAAGCGATCCGATGAAATTCATCGTCGCGCGCGAGATCTACAAGCATCTCGAACGCATCACCGACGCGCTCGAGGATGTCGCGAACGAGATCGACGGCATCGTCATCGACCACGCGTGATCGCGACCATGTCCCGCAACCCCGCAATTCGTCATCCCCGCGCAGGCGGGGATCCATTCTGGCTGGCCTCACGGCAGGAGCGGAAACGTCACGGCGAATGGATTCCCGCCTTCGCGGGAATGACGGCAAAGACTTGAGTTCTTAGACCCATGCATGAACTCGCCTTCCCGCTTCTCGTCGGCCTGATCATCGTCGCGCTGGCGTTCGACTTTCTGAACGGCCTCCACGACGCCGCCAATTCGATCGCCACGGTGGTCGCGACGCGGCTGCTCGGGCCGGTGCAGGCGGTAGCGTTCGCCGCCTTCTTCAACTTCGCCGCCTATTTCCTCACCCTCGCCTGGCCCGAGTTGCACAAGGTCGCCGAAACGATCGGCAAGGGGATCATCGACAAGGATCTGGTCACCCCCGGCGTCGTGTTCGGGGCACTGATCGGGGCGATGTTCTGGAACGTGGTCACCTGGATCAAGGGCATCCCGTCCTCGTCCAGCCATGCGCTGGTCGGCGGCATCGTCGGCGCGGGGGTCGCGCATGCCGGGGTCACCGGCATCGAGTGGAGCGGCCTCAACAAGACGCTGATCGCCATCGTCCTCTCGCCGCTGCTCGGCATGTTGCTGGCGATGCTCATCATGCTGATCTCGAGCTGGGCCTTTTCCCGCGCCACCAATCGCACGGCCGAGAAGAGCTTCCGCGCCCTCCACCTCTTCTCCTCGGCCGCCTATTCGATCAGCCACGGCCTCAACGACGCGCAGAAGACGATGGGGATCATCACCGTCCTGCTCTATTCGACCGGCTATCTGAGCGGCGAATTCCACGTCCCCCATTGGGTCGCGATCGCCTGCTACATCGCGATTGCGCTGGGCACGCTGTCGGGCGGGTGGAAGATCATCGAGACGATGGGCAGCCGCATCACCAAACTGTCGCAGCATCAGGGGTTCAGCGCCTCGATGGGCGGATCGATCATGGTGTTCACCGCCTCGCTGCTCGGCATCCCCGTGTCGACCACTCACACGATCACCGGCAGCATCATCGGCGCCGGCACCGCCCGCCGCGCCAGCGCAGTACGCTGGGGTGTCGCACGCAATGTCATCTGGGCGTGGTTCATCACCATCCCCGCATCGGCCGCGGTCGGCGCGCTCTTCTACCTGCTCACGCGGCTGTTCTAGGGACCATTCCCGGCCTGGCCCTTACAATCTGTGTAAAGCTGCGCTATATAGGGCACGCTACAGTCGCAAATCGACGGTTCTCGGAGCTTTGCGGCCCCTACTTCCTTCTTTCTGCAGCCACGGCACCGGGCGAGTCCGGTACTCGGGTCGCCCATCACTAGAAGGAATAGCTATGAGCATCACCGGAACCGTCAAATTCTTCAACGCCGACAAGGGCTATGGCTTCATTGCCCCTGACAATGGCGGCGCTGACGCCTTCGTCCACATCTCGGCCGTCGAGCGTTCGGGCATGGCCACGCTCGATCAGAACCAGCGCGTGACCTACGAGCTGGAAGAGGATCGCCGCGGCAAGATGGCTGCGGTGAATCTCCAGCACGCCGAATAATCCGTGATCCGCGTGCGGCCGCTCCGGCGTGCCGCACGCGCTTCGCCTCAAGGGAGTCCATCATGGCTCAAGTCCCCTACCGTGAGCACGCTGCGCGTGCGCGCGCCGACGCCGATGCCGCAACGCTGGACAATGTCCGCGATCGCTGCCTTCGCGCCGAAGCCGCCTGGATCGAAATGGCCGAACGGCAGGAAGGCGTCGACCGCGCCCGCGCCAAGCGCGAGCAACAACATCTTTCTCAACAGGAACCTGTGTGAACTTCAACTACAAGCTTAATACCGAACAGACTTTCCCAACGCCTCTCCGCGACGCCCCCTATTGGCCTCGCACCCGCCGCCGCAGCGCGGCAGACACCCGCGCCGCCGCGATCGCTTTCGCCGCCGCCCGCGAGATTCTCGGCTAACCCAGCCACCCCATCGTTCCTGCGCTACCCATTCCGGTCCGCGCGTTGACACAATGCCAACCTTTGCCTGCCAACGCCGGTTGACGCCGGATCACAAGCAGGAAGCGCGGCCCCCGGAATGTTCCAGTCGAACGATTTCACCAGCAAGCCCGGAGACCGCTACGCGCGCCAGTTGCGCCGCGGATTCCGGCAGCTGCGGTTCGAGCCGGAAATCGAGGCGGAATACCGCCGCAAGCTGATCGAGGCCGAACGCTCTCCCGCAACCATCTGCGCGGCCGTCGGCGCGTGCGTCTGGTTCGCCTTCGCGTTGCTCGACCTGCATCGCCTCTCCGCCCTCGGGCTTTGGGGCCGGTTCGATGCGCAGGTCTGGCTGTGGATCGGCGCGCGCTGGTCGGTGCTGGCGCTGCTGGTCGGCGGCGCGATCGTCATCCGCAAAGGCCGCGGCGATTATGGCTGGCTGTCCTGGACGATGTACACCGCGATGGGGATCGCCATTGCCGTCACCGCGATGGTCGTCCACAGCAAAGGCGCGTTCGCCGCGGAGAATGCCCAGATCGTCGTGGTGATGGCCGCCTTCCTCCCGCTCGGCCTCACCTTCCGCCGCGCGCTCGCCGGAGCAATTCTGGTCGCGATCGTTTCGGCGCTGGTGCTGCTCTTCCTCGATACGCGGCACGGGTTCGGGCACAGCCTCCAGATCGTCGCGATGCTGCTGATGGCGGTGCCGGTCTCCGCGATGGGCGGCTATCTGCGCGAGCACTCCCAACGCCGTCAGTTCCTTCTCACTGCAATACTCGATCAGCAAGCCCACACCGACCCCCTGACCGGCCTCGCCAACCGCCGCAGCCTGTTCGCCCATGCCGAACGGGTCGCGCACCTCGCCGCCAGGCAAGGAACGACGGTCGCGCTGGCGATCGTCGATGTCGACTATTTCAAGCGGTTCAACGACAGCTACGGCCACGGCGCCGGCGACCTCGCGCTGCAACGGGTCGCCGCAGCGCTCACCGCGGACCTTTGCCCACCGCTCGACATGGCCGCGCGCCTGGGCGGCGAGGAATTCTGCGTCTTCCTCCACGGCGCTTCACCCGAAGCTGCGCAAGACCGGTTCGACGCTCTGCTCGACCGAATCCGTCGCCTCGCCATCCCTCATCCCGGATCGCCCGCGGGTTTCCTGACCCTCAGCGCCGGCGCGGCGATGCTCGCGCACCGCGAACGCTTCAACACGCTCGCCAACCGCGCCGACGCCGCGCTCTACTGTGCCAAGCGCGAGGGGCGGGACCGGGTTTGCTGGGCTCAGTCGTCGGACAAGCCGGAATTGCGCGTCCCTTAGCAGGTTCGTGCAGTTCCGTCGGGTAAAGAACAGAGCTAGCGCCCGTCAAAGATGACAGAGCCCACCGCCGCTACACCGAGACCTTGCAAAATTGCTAGGATCGGCTGCGTGCTCTCAAACACAGAAAAGACAGTCACTGAGTAGGCACCAAAAAAAGGCTGAAGCAACAACAAGCACAGCATCAGCAGAATCTGGAATATGCTGATCGCCAATGCCCATCTAAATCGCCATTGATTTGCAACACCCTCACGCCATCGCTTGCTTGGGTCCGAAAATACAGCGGCCAGCAAGACTGACAGAATCGGCGTGTACTGGATCAAGAGCCAGTTCAACGCCAACTGGCCATCTTCCCCATATTTTCCGCTCAGTATCTGCATGGAGACGACAAGAGTCGCGACCAACGAAGCCGATACCCAGAGGATAAACAGGCAGCGGATAGCGCGTTCGCGTGTCATCGGAAGCCCAGAAATCTGGTATGGACGCTAGCCGGAAACGCGCCCTCGTTATCCGCAACCAGATCTCCGGATTTGGATTTACTGCTGACGAACTCATAAGCCAGCATCCATACCCTTAATGAAGGCGAGCTTTCGCGCGCAGTCTGGCTGCTCAACGCAAGTTTCCCCCGCTCTTGCCATCGCTCGAGATCAACTTGTTTGGCACGATATGATTCAGGCCTCGGCTCTTGATCCGATACGATGAAGACCAATACGCGAAACCGCCCGGTGTCGCCCTGAATCAGCTGCCGGACATAGTCGAACAACCCACCCGGGGGCGGCGGCTTTCGGCTCCAGCGGTTCCGATGCGGCCTTCCCTCGTTATCAAGCCGTTCGACATTCGTCGTAATGCCGAACCCGCTCGGAACACTGAAGTAGCGCAGGCCTGAATACCCCTTGCGGATGAGCAGCGCTTCTAACTGCTTGTCATAGGATCCGAGCGTGACGCCTCCCCGGAAATTGCCAGTAACCTCGGACATCGCCGACGGACGCGGCGGCGGCCAGGGCAGCAGGGATTCCTCCGGGGCAAGAGATCGCATATCCATTGCCGCCGCCAGGCCCGTATTGAGCACCCAGCCGACATTGTCGTTCTCGTCGGCAACCTCCCACCACAATCCGTTCGCGTTGCCGGTCCGGTGGACGGTAGCGCCTCCCGGGAGTGTACGGATGACCCGCGCCTTGCTGCTCGCGGAAACGCGCAATGCGATGGGTCGCTGTGCGATAAATGATCTGATCACGCGCCCCACCGCAAGCCACCGGTCATCCGGTGACACCGCCCCGAGCTCGGTCACAAGTTTCGAATAGGCCTTTATGAATGATAATGTCGCGATGCGGCCGCTCTCTGTGTCGCCGTACCCGCCCCCGACGGCACTCAGCCCGCCGCCAAGAATTGCTGCGCCTCCACCGAACCCGAGATTGCTCCGGGCGGCATAGCCTTCGGCCGTCGCGATCGTCTCGGTCGTGCGCACATCGGTGACCGAGAGGACGGTGTTGGCTTCCACCTTCTTGCTGCCGATGCCGGCGGCGAGCGCGCCAGGCCGGCTGCCGATCAGGCCGCCGATAAGGCCGCCCACCCCGCTGCCGCTAACGTTGCTGTTGATGCCCTGGATTTCGGCGACCATGACATAGTCGGCAGCCTTGATCTGGCCCCGGCCGACATTGGCGCCGCGCCAAAGGCCGAGGTTGCCGCCGGTCGTGCGTTCACGCTCGGCCGCGTGCAGGCCTCTACCACGATCCACGAGGTCAAAGCAGCCCGATCGCTGTACCAGCAGCTTGAGCAGTTTCTGCGGCGGCGCCAATGCACGGTCAGTCCAGCCGCGCGGATCGTCGCCATCGACGATCGACAGTGTACCGAGCTTGCGTGTGCAAACCGGAACATCTGCAATCGCCTGTTCTTGCTTGCGCCGGGCCCGGGCAGCGCCTGGGGCAGGTTGTTGTACGTGCGCCGCTTCCGCATGCCGCTCGATTGAAGGCACTGGTACGACAGGTGACTCGGCAGGGGATTCCGACCTGGATGCATCGCCAGCGGAGAGCGCGACAGAGGCAGACGACCGCTGCGGCTCGACCTTGCCTGCGGCACACCCCCCTGCAACGACGAATGCGGCTAGCAACACCAGCCCGGATCTCGCCCCCAACGCCCCCTCCTGCGCATGTTGAATTTGAGTAGACCGCAGCCCTTGCCCGAGTCGAGTCCTCAAAAGACGAAGACGAACATGTGCACCGCTGCTTATTAATGTCCGACGCCGTGAAATTACTCCCAATCGGGTCGGCAGCGATGCTTCGTATCGGCATGCGATAACACACCGCTGGTTTCGGCCATTCGCGAGTCCGCCCCTTAATCTCCCGCAAAACCGAACGGCGACACCCCGGCCTCGCGCTCATTGACCAGCATCGCGCGGCCCGCGGGCGCAGCACTTCGCTGCGGGCATTCGCGCGTGCACGCCCGGCAGCCCAGTCCTACCGGCGTCGCCTCGCCCCCGAAATCCAGCCCGCGCGCCGCCGCCAGTCCCCGCGCCGCATCCGCCGCCAGCCCCAGCGTCACAACGAACCGTGCCTTCACCGCGCCCGCCCAGCCGCCCGGCGGCGACACGCAGCGTGACGAGGTGAACCAGCGCGATCCGTCTTCCAGCTCAATCAGCTGCACCACACGCTCATCGGCGCGCTGGAAGGCGGCATAGGCGTCGAGCAGCGGGCACGGCGCCGATGACTCCACCAAAGGCGATCCGCTGGCGCCGGCGAAGCGCTTCGACACCTGTCCCGCACGGTCGAGCCGCAGCATGAAGAAGGGCAGACCGCGCGCACCCACTCGCTGCAACGTCGTCAGCCGGTGCGCCACCTGCTCCGCACTCGCCCCGAAGCGCCGCCGTAGCAGTTCCAGATCATAGCCCGTCGCCTCACACGCCCGCAGGAAGCGCGCGTAAGGCATCATCACCGCGGCGGCGAAATAGCTCACCAAATGCCGGCGATAGAGTCGCTCGGCGACCCGGTCGGCGAACCCCGCGCCGCGCACCAGCGCGTCGATCTCTGCGCGCGCTTCAGTCGCCAGTTGCTTCGCCACCGCGAATACCCGGCTCGGCGGGTCGAGCGCTTCGGACAGCTGCAACTGCCGCGCATGCAAATCGAGCCGCACCCGGAGGCCGCTCAGCACCTCGATTGGCAGCACGCGGATCGACAGCTGGTGCTTGACGCGCAGCCGCTCGGCCATCGCTCCGAACGGATCGCTCGATGCGATGCGCAGATCGTCGGCCAGCACCTCGGCTGCCGCGTCGAGATCGGCGAAATGGTTGCGCCAGCGTTCGACCTCGCGCCGCACCGCCATGCCGGGGTCTTCGCCCTCGCCCGGCATCGCCGCGCCGACACCACCCACGCCGATCCGGTCATAGGCACGCGCGAACGCCTCCGCCCCGCCCGGCGCGCCTGCCAGCCATTCGGTCAGTTCGGTACGGTCGATCTCGATATCGGCGAACAGCGGATCGGCCAGCCGCCGCCGGATCGCCTCCTCGCCCCCGCCCGGCTCGCCCGCCGCCAGCGCGCGCGGATCGAAGTCAAACGTCTGCGCGAGCCCGAGCAGCAAGGTCGCGGACAGCGGCCGCTGATTGCGCTCGACCAGGTTGAGGTAGCTCGCCGAGACGCCCAGCATCTCGGCCATCGCCGCCTGGGTCAGCCCCTGCGCACGCCGCAGCCGCCGCACCGCATGTCCCGCGAACAGCTTGCGCTCCGCCATTTTCCTACACACCCCGTTCCTGTTACGTTCGCCGCAAGATGCCAGCAAACCATCTTGTCAATTTTTTACAATGTTTCGGATCGCCTGTCATGTGTCAATCACACCATGACCACGAGAAAATATCACCGATCCTGTCAATTTCGCCAATCACGAGTCACACAGGATACAGAGAAATTTACAGGAGAAGCCCCATGAAGACTCCCGAACCCGCCAGCGCCCGGCCCGTCTTCTCGACCGCCGACTTCGCCCTGCTCAAGGAAGCGGTTGCGGACTACACGCGCAAGATCGCCGACGATCCCCGCTCGGTCCAATTCGCGAACCTCTATCACCGGCTCGGCCGTCTCGGCTGAGCTGCGCA
Source organism: Sphingomonas sp. GW821-FHT09B04 (assembly GCF_059418285.1). NCBI lineage: Bacteria > Pseudomonadati > Pseudomonadota > Alphaproteobacteria > Sphingomonadales > Sphingomonadaceae > Sphingomonas > Sphingomonas sp. GW821-FHT09B04. The sequence goes on along the minus strand of NZ_JBWKPO010000002.1, from coordinate 619,018 downwards.
TTCCCGGGAAGGAAAATGCCCGCCGGAGACCATTCCGGCGGGCATTCCAGATCAGGCTCTGGCCAGATCAGACTCTGGCGGCGATCCGCGCCTCATGCTCAGCCTTGCCGAACGGGAAGTGCGCGTAGAACCATGCCGCACCCCAACCGAGCGCAAGGTAGCAAAGGCTGAAGACGATCGTCAGCCGGTCGACCGTCTCGATCGGCACCTGCCCGGGCTTCGCGCCGTCCGGGAATCCGGCCACCCACAGGATCAGCCCGGCAAGGCCGATGCCGATACCGCTGGTGCATTTCTGGATGAAGAAGGACCCGGCGAAGAACACCCCCTCGGACCGCCGCCCGGTCTGCGCCTGCGACTGCTCGACCACATCGGCCATCATCGATCCACCGAGCATGAAGGCAGAGACGCTGCAGGTCGTATTGACGATGAAAATGCCGAACAGCGCGGGCAGCATCGCCGGATCGCCCGGCTCGGGAAAGACCCCGGCAAGCCGCAGCCAATAGGGCAGCCCCAGCAGCACCGGCGCCAGCGTCATGAACAGCGCAGCCGCCTGACGCTTGCCCCATCGCCGCGCGACCCGCGGCGCGATGAAGAACGCCGCGAGCACGCCCGCGAACAGCACCGCGCCCAGCGCGGCAAAGGCGGCAGTCGGGAACAGCCAGACAAAGGTGTAGAGATAGTTAGACAGCGCAAAGCTGATCCCCTGCGCCGAATAGGCACACAGCCCCGCGACCATCAGCAGCGCGAAGGCGCGGTTGCGCACCGTCTCGATCAGTTCGCCGAACGTCTCCTTGAGCGTCGTCTTCTCGATCTCGGGCCGCGGCAACCGGGAAATCTCGTGGTGCGTGCCGAGTGCGGAGATCAGGATCGCCCCCGCCATCGCCGCCGCGCCCACCGCGGCGAACAGGCCATAGCCCTCGCGGTTGAGCAGCCCGTTTGGCTGCCCCTCGCCCGGCACGAGGAACAAGGTGTAGGCCGCGACCAGCATCGCGAGACCCCCGGCCCAGCCGAACAGATAGCGATAGGCCATGATCCGCGTCCGCTCGTCATAGTCTGCGGTCAGCTCCGGCGTCAGCGCGACCGACGGCACCTCATAGGCCGACACCGCGGTCCGCACGACCACCGCGGTCGCGAACACCCAGCCGAGCATCGCGGCGTGCGGCAGCTCGGGCGGGTTCCACAGCAGCAGCCAGCCGAGCGCAATCGGGATTGCCGATGCATACATCCAGGGATGCCGCCGCCCCCAGCGGCTGCGCGTGCGGTCGGACGCGGCGCCGATCGCCGGATCGATCATCGCGTCAAGGATCAGTGCGGCCATGATCGCCGCGCCGACCTGCACTGCGGGCAGCCCGATCACCTGATTGTAGAACAGCAGCAGGAAGGTCTGGAAGCCGGCGTCCTTGACCCCATAGGCGACCGCGCCAAAGCCATAGGCCAGCATCGACCGGTTGCTGATCCGTCGCACCTGCGGGGTCGCCGCGGCCTCACTCGTGCCGTCCATCACTCTCTCCCGAAGCTGCAGACCACATCGTGCACGCCGCATTTTGCAGTTTCGGGTCAGCATATGGCCGCCCTGCAATGCGTCAATCCGTCTATTTTCAAAATACTGGTATGTTGCGGACCTGCGCCCATCGGGTATAGCTGGAGCAAATTTCAGGAGAGGATGGCATGGCGCTCGACCCCGAGACGTTCGACGCCCTGATCGATACGGTCCGCCGTTTCGTCGCCGAACGGTTGCGCCCACTCGAGGGCGAGGTGGAAGCCGCCGACGCAATCCCGGACCACATCGTCGATGAGATGAAAGCGCTCGGCTTGTTCGGCCTGTCGATCGCCGAGGAGTTTGGCGGCCTCGGCCTGACGATGCTTGAGGAATGCCGCGTCGCAATCGAGATGGGGCGCACCACGCCCGCCTTCCGATCGACCTTCGGCACCAATGTCGGGATCGGATCGCAGGGCCTCGTCATGGCCGGCACGCCCGAGCAGAAGGCACACTGGCTGCCGCGGATCGCCAGCGGCGAGATCATCACCAGCTTCGCGCTCACCGAACCCGATGTCGGGAGCGACAGCGGCGCGGTAAAGGCGCGAGCGGTCCAGGACGGCGATGTCTACCGGCTTTCGGGCACCAAGCGTTTCATCACCAATGCCGACAAGGCACAGCTGTTCACCGTCATGGCACGCACCGGCGACGAACCCGGCGCGCGCGGCGTCTCCGCCTTCCTCGTGCCCCGCGACCTGCCCGGCGTCTCGATCGGCGAACCCGAGAAGAAGATGGGGCAGAAGGGCGCCAAGGTCGCCGACGTAATCTTCGACGATGTCCCCGTCCCCGCCGCCAACCGGCTTGGAGAGGAAGGCGAAGGCTTCAAGATCGCGATGCGCGTGCTCGATCGCGGCCGACTCCACATCAGCGCGGTCAGCGTCGGCGTCGCCGAACGGCTGATCGCCGACTGCGTCGCCTATGCGAGCGAACGCAAGCAGTTCGGCAAGCCGATCGCCGAGCATCAGCTGATTCAGGCGATGCTCGCCGACAGCAAAACCGAATGCCTCGCCGCCCGCGCGCTCGTGCTCGAGACCGCCACGGCAAAGGACGCGGGCAAGGACGTGGTGATGGAAAGCGCCGCGGCGAAGCTGTTCGCGACCGAGATGGTCGGCCGCGTCGCCGACCGCGCGGTCCAGATCTTCGGCGGCGCCGGCTATATCGAGGATTATGGCATCGAGCGGCTCTATCGCGACGTCCGCCTGTTCCGCATCTACGAAGGCACCAGCCAGATCCAGCAGCTCATCATCGCCAGAGAAACACTCAAACGAGGAGGCTAGCCCAAAGCCCTCTCCCCTCTGGGGAGAGGGTTGGGAGAGGGGCCGCCACAAGGGATAATCGCCAATGGACACCAGCAACTTCTTCAGCCTCAAAGGCCGCACCGCGCTCGTCACCGGCGGCAGCCGCGGCATCGGCAAGATGATCGCCGAAGCCTTCATCGCGCAGGGCGCCAGGGTCTATATCTCCTCGCGCAAGGCCCCGGCGTGCGAGGAGACCGCCGCCGAACTCGGCCCCGACTGCATCCCTATCCCGATGGACGTCTCGACGGTCGAAGGCTGCAAGGCACTCGCCGCCGAACTCGCCAGCCGCGAAGATCACCTCGACATCCTCGTCAACAATGCCGGCGCCGCATGGGGCGTGGCGTTCGAGGAGTTTCCGGAGAGCGGCTGGGACAAGGTTATGGACCTCAACGTCAAGTCGCCCTTCTTCCTGACTCAGGCGCTGCACGGTCTGCTCAAGACCAATGCCAGCCACGTTGCCCCGTCGAAGGTCATCAACATCACCTCGATCGACGGGCTGCGGCTCAACCCGTGGGAAACCTACAGCTATCACGCGTCGAAGGCGGCGCTGATCTATCTCACCAAGCGCATGGCGGCGCGGCTGATCCGCGACGGCATCATCGTCAACAGCCTCGCCCCCGGCGCCTTCGCCAGCGAGATGAACAAGGCCGCCCGCGACCATGGCGACGCCGTCGCCAAGGCGATCCCGATGCGCCGCGTCGGTACACCCGAGGACATGGCCGGCGCCGCGATCTTCCTTGCCAGCCGCGCCTCGGACTATGTCGTCGGCGATACGCTGGTAGTCGATGGCGGACTGGTCAACGCCTCGCTGGGCATCAGCATCGACGGCTAGAGCAGCCGCCCGCGCACCCCGGCCTCACGCCGTGCGCGGGCATAGGCACGGCGCACCGCCACCGGCATGTCCCGGGCGATGCTGTCCCGCAGCGCTGTGAGGCAATATTGGCGATCGCGGCGCATCAGTTGCGGCGTCACCTCGTCCTCGCGTTCCCGGCAATAGGCCGTCGCCGCCGCCGTCACCCGCTGGCGAAGCTCGGCCCGCCCTGCCGGACTGGCCAGCGCGAGGTCGCGATAGACAATGCGCGCTACCGGCTCGAGCGGGACCGCGCTCGCCGCGCACGCGCCCGGCAGCAACAGCGGCAGCAACAGGATCATTCGCATCGACAGTCTCCCTTGATCGCCGGGCAAGCCGGTTCCGTGGCGCGAAATCGCGCGCTTCTTTCCCGAATGGCGGTGTTGGGCTGCTTCGGGCCTAGCGCCCGAAGATCAGCTGCCTCGCTTCCTGATCGCGCCGTTCCGCCTCGGCGCGCATGGCCCGCACGCCTGCCAGCGTCCCGCTCCGTTCCTCACGCGACACGTCGCGCTTCCTGATATCGGCTTCGACGCGATCCGCCTCAGCGCGCATCGCGTTGGCCGAATCGCTCAGCCGCAATGCAGTGGCCCGTTTCTCGACCATCTCGGGTCCGCTCCGGCTGTATCGGGCTGACGCCTCATGCGGCTGCGGCGTTTCGAGAGCAATGCGCTCGCGCGTCGGTGTCTGGTTTCGTACACCTTGCGCGCCGGTGACAACGGAAGTGCGCGCGCGCGATGGCCGTACCTCGACCGACCTGTCGTGAGGGGGCACCGCCCGGCTCGGGACCGGCAACGCAGCGGCTTCGCGCGCCGCAATCTTCGCGCCGGGCATCGGGAGATCGGGCTGCAGCGGCACGGCAAGACCGACCTCGGCCACCGGCGGCGCTGCGGCGCGAACAAACTGCATCGCGGCGAGGGGCGCAACGGTGCCGGGAGCTGCGAGCAGCAGCACGCCGCCCAGCCACCGGCTCGCCGGCCGATGCGCCCGCGTCTCGAGGACACGGCGGATCCGGCTGGCCAGCATCGATCTGGAGACGGTCATGCCGCATGCCGCCGCGGGCACCGCCGGGCTGGCGACCGTCAGCAGCGTCTGGGCATAGTCGGCCTGAGTCATGTGCTGGATGGCATCGTCATCGGCGGCGAGCTCGGTCTGATGCGCGAGTGTGCGGACGAGGAGCCACACCAGCGGATTGAACCAGTAGAGGGCAACTACGATCCGCGCGGCGATCAGCACCGGCCAGTCGAACCGGCGGACATGCGCCAGCTCATGCGCGATCACCGCCTCAGCCTGTTCGGGGCGTTTCTCGACATCCGGCCCGATCAGCAGCCATGCGGGCGCGATGCCCCAGCTCAACGGACCCGGAACCTGCGGCGAGACCAGCAACCGAACCGGCCGCCGCAACGACGCGGCGGCACGCGCCAGCGCGTCGACCCAGCGTGTTTCGAGCGGAGGAACCGCGGCGCGAGTCCAGCGGCGCAAGGTGAGCACCCCGGCGATCAGGTGCAGCAGCGCCAGCGCCGCCCCGGCGCCGTAAAGCCAGAGCATCAAACCAGCCGGTCCATCCGGCTCCGGCGCCGACACAGGTCCACCCGGTGCGAGTGGATACACCGCGGAAGCCGCCTGCTGTGCAGGCAGGACCGCCAACTCCAGCGCGGGCATCGCCACTGCGAACAGCGGCAACATCAGCAATGCGGCGATCCCGGCGCGCAGCACCATCACCCGCTCGCTCGCCGCCAGTCCCCGCACGCCATGGCTAACGGACAGCGCGACGCCGGCGACCAGCGCCGATTTCCAGCCGAGATCGATCAACAGATCCAGCATCACTCCGCCTCCCGCCGCGCTTTGTCGATCGCGCGCTGGAGCATCTCAATCTCCTGCGGATCGAGCTTCTGCTCCATGTCCAGCAACGCCGTGGCAGCGCGCGCTGCCGAACCGTGAAAGAAGGTCTGCACCAGCCGCTCGAGCGCGGTCTCGGCGACCACTTCGGTCTGCTCGGCCGGCGCATAGACATAGGCCTGGTTCACCGTCCGGTGCGTCACCAGCTGCTTCGCGACGAGGCGTCCAAGCAAGGTCCGCACCGCCGAATCGCTCGGCGGATCAGCCAGCGCGGCGCGGACCGATGCCGCAGTCCCCTCGCCCAGCCGGCACAGAACCTCGAAAACCTCACGCTCGCGGCGCGGCAGCGACTCGATCATGCGAACCTCCTGCTACATTTGTAGCATGCTACAAATGTAGCAGCAAGCGTATTACGACGCTTCTTATCGCAGACTCGGCGGAGGCCCCCGCCGCGCTAGTCCACCCGAGGCCGCCACCTTCACAATCCGGCGAAAGGTCGGGCATTCCATATGGCTCGGCGCAGGACACGCCGCGGCATGACGCAGCCCATCGCGCATCGCGCTCAGCCGCCGCACGAGCACGTCGATCTCCTCGGCCTTTGCGACCAGCATATCGCGGTCGATCACAGCCATCCCGCGCGGGTCGAACATCGCCGCGATCTCATCGAGCGAGAACCCCGCCTGCCGCCCCAGAGCGATCAGCGCGAGCCGTTCAATCACGTTCGGCTCGAAGGTCCGCCTGAGTCCGCGGCGGCCGATCGATTCAATCAGCCCGCGCTCCTCATAGTAACGGAGCGTCGAGGCCGGCAGACCGGAGCGTTTCGCGACCTCCGAGATATCCAGCGACATCATGGCTTGACCTCAAGTCGACTTGAAGTGGCACGGTGCAGCCTCTGCACTCCCGAATCAAGCGAAAGGAGCCACCATGGGTGACGTGAAGATCGAAGAGATGAACCAGACGCAGCTCTGGAACGGCCCGGCAGGGCAGGCATGGCTTGCGATGCAGGCGACGCTGGACCGGCTGTTCGAGCCCTTCGAGATAGTGCTGGCCGATGCGGTGCGGTGGCATCGTCCCCGTACGGTGCTCGACATCGGCTGCGGCACCGGCGCCACCACACTCGCCATCGCCCGCGCGCTGGCGCCGGACGGGAGCTGCACCGGCGCCGACCTGTCGCAGATGATGATCGACCGCGCGCGCGACCGTGCAGCTGCCGAACCCGAAGGCGTCCACGCCAGCTTCCGCAGTGGCGATGCCTCGCACCTCGACGGCGCCGGTCCATTCGACATGGCGACATCGCGCTTCGGGGTGATGTTCTTCGACGATCCCGTCGCGGCCTTCGCGCGCATCCGCGCGGCGATGACGCCCGGTGCGCCGCTCGCCGCCATCGCGTGGCGTTCGCCCGCCGACAATCCCTTCATGACCTGCGCCGAGCGCGCCGCCGCGCCGCTGCTGCCCCCGCTCCCGCCGATGCAACCGGGTGCGCCAGGTCAGTTCGCCTTCGCCGATCCGGAGCATATCCGCGGCATCCTGCGCGACAGCGGCTGGGGCGACATCGCGATCACCCCGATCGATGCCGAATGCACGATGCCCGAAACGGCGCTGGCGCCGTACTTCTCCAACCTCGGCCGGATCGGCGTCTCGCTGCAACAAGCTGACGCGGCGACGCGAGACCATGTCTTCGGCATCGTCCGCGCCGCCTTCGACCCGTTCGTCGAAGGCGGCACCGTCCGCTTCAACGCCGCCTGCTGGATGATCGAAGCGCGGGCCTGACCCGCGCCTAGCGCGTAACCCCGCCCGCCGCGAGCACCGCCAGCGTCACCAGCTCGCTCGCGGTGCTCGTCATCGGCGCGACCTGAACGGGCTTTTCCATGCCCACCAGCATCGGTCCGATCACCGAATCCCCGCCCAGCTCGCGCAGCAGCTTCGCCGAGATATGCGCCGACTGGAGTCCCGGCATGATCAGGATGTTCGCCGGCCCGGACAAACGCGCGAAGGGATAGTTGGCGAGCTGGCGCGGGTTGAGCGCGACGTCGGGCGTCATCTCGCCCTCATATTCGAAGCCTACCTGCCGCCCGTCGAGCACCTTCACAGCCTCGCGGATATTCTCGAGGAACGCGCCCTTGGGGTTACCAAAGTTCGAATAGCTCAGGAACGCGACGCGCGGTTCATGCCCCATGCGCCGCGCGACCTGCGCGGTCTGCTCGGCAATATCGGCCAGTTCCTGCGCGTTGGGACGCTCGTTGACCGTGGTGTCGGCGATGAACACCGTATGGCTCTGCCCGACCAGCAGATGCACGCCGAACGCCGTGCGCCCCTCGCCCACATCGATCACACGGCGGATCTCGCGCATGTTCTGCGAATAGGGGCGCGTGATGCCGGTGATCATCGCATCGCCCTCGCCCAGCTGCAGCAGCAGCGAGCCGAAGATGTTTCGGTCCTGATTGACCATCCGCTCACAATCGCGGCGGAGGTAACCGCGGCGCTGGAGCCGCTTGTAGAGGAAGTCGACCATCGCCGGCACCAGCGGCGAATTGCGGCTGTTATGCACCTCGAAGCTCTCGGGCTCGCTGATGCCGAGTGCCCGCAACCGGTCGTGCACATCGTCGCGCCCGACCAGCACCGGTGTGCCGTACCCGCCCTCGCGGAAGGCGATCGCCGCACGCAGCACCACCTCTTCCTCACCCTCAGCGAAGATCACCCGCTTGGGATGCGCGCGCGCCCCCTCATAAGCGAGGCTGAGCACCGCGGTGGTCGGGTTGAGTCGTCCGCGCAGCGTCTGGCGATAGGCTTCCATGTCGAGGATCGGCTTGGTCGCGACCCCCGAATCCATCGCCGCCTTGGCGACCGCCGCCGACACATTCTCCATCAGTCGCGGATCGAACGGCGCCGGGATGATGTAATCGGGACCGAAGCTGTGCGCACGGCCATAGGCCAGCGCCACTTCCTCGGGCACCTGCTCGCGCGCCAGCTCGGCGATCGCCTGAGCCGCGGCGATCTTCATCTCGTCGTTGATCCCCGTCGCGCGCACGTCGAGCGCGCCACGGAAGATGAACGGAAAGCCGAGCACATTGTTGACCTGGTTGGGATAGTCCGAACGGCCGGTCGCGACGATCGCGTCGGGACGCACCCCCTTGGCCAGTTCGGGCCGGATCTCCGGCTCGGGATTGGCCATCGCGAAGATGATCGGCGCGGGCGCCATATCCTTGACCATCTCGGGCTTGAGCGCACCCGCGGCCGACAGCCCCAGGAACACGTCGGCACCCACCAGCGCCTCGGTCAGCGTGGTGCGGTCGGTGGCGACGGCGTGCGCCGACTGCCACTGGTTGATGCCTTCACGATCGGGCGTGATCACGCCCTTGCGGTCGCACATCAGGACATTGTCCTGCCGCACGCCCAATGCCTTGATCAGCTCGGTACAGGCGATGGCGGCGGCGCCCGCGCCGTTCACGACCACCTTGATGTCGCTCAGCCGGCGGCCGGTGAGCAGGCAAGCGTTGATGAGTCCCGCCGCGGTGATGATCGCGGTGCCGTGCTGGTCGTCATGGAAGACCGGGATGTTCATCCGCTCGCGCAGCGTCTGCTCGATGATGAAGCATTCGGGGGCCTTGATGTCCTCGAGGTTGATGCCGCCGAAGCTCGGCTCCATCAGCTCAACCGCATCGATGAAGCGGTTCACGTCCTCGGTCTTCAGCTCGATGTCGATCGAATCGACATCGGCGAAGCGCTTGAACAGGACCGCCTTGCCTTCCATCACCGGCTTCGATGCCAGCGCGCCAAGGTTACCCATGCCGAGGATCGCGGTACCGTTGGAAATCACCGCGACCAGATTGCCCTTGGCGGTATAATCATACGCCGTCGCGGGATCGTCGGCGATCGCCTGCACCGGCACGGCAACACCCGGCGAATAGGCCAGCGCCAGGTCGCGCTGGGTGGTCAGCGGCTTGGATGCGATGATCTCGATCTTGCCCGGCCGGCCCTCCGAGTGAAACAGCAGCGCCTCGCGCTCGGAAAACTGGATGTTGGCTTCTTCGGACATTCTTCTCTCCCGGTCACGACCCCTTTAGGCACGGGCCAGCGCCACCGCAATCTGGCGCTTTGCAAGAGACGCACCGATGACATTTCCTGCGTCCGGTCGGAAACCGCCCCGATCTGTGCGGAAATCCGCACATCCATTCCATTTGTCGGTGCCCTGCAGCTTCGCTATCCAGCGCGTATGACCGCACCGACACCCGAACAGGACCGCATCGCCAGGCTCGAAGCGGAGGTCGCGACCCTCTCCGCGCGCGGAGACAATATCGGCGGGCGCCTGGGCAAGTTGCTCAAATTCCTGCCCTGGCTGATGGCCAGTCACGTCCTGATCGGCGCCCCGGCAATGCTGATCTCGGTCGGGGTCGCCTATTTCACCTTCGTCCAGGCCGAGGCGACCAAGAAGATGCAGCAGGCCGATGCCTGGCCCTTCCTCTCCTACGGGACCAGCAACAGTGGCATCAGCGAGAAGGGCGAGCGCATGATCTCGCTGAACCTCACCAACAACGGCGTCGGCCCTGCCCTGCTCGGACCGATCGAGATCCGCTATCAGGGCCAGCCGGTGCGGGATCCCCGCGACCTGCTCACCAAATGCTGCGGCTTTCAACCCAATGGCGGGCTCAATCTCTCCACCTCACCCTCGTCCGGAATCGTCGCCCGCCCCGGGGAGACCGTCAAGTTCATGCAGATCGCCGAAACCCCGTCGAGCAAGGCGCTGTGGGACCGCTTCGAGACGGAACGGTGGAAGCTTCAGGTCCGGTCCTGCTATTGCTCGATCTTCGACGAATGCTGGACGATCGAAGGCGCTCAGGCGAAACCCCGGCCCGTCGCGCAATGCCCCACCGACTGGGTCCAGTTCCGCGAGCGCTGACCCATCCACAATTGTCGCCGATTCCGGGCTTGCCGTCCGTCCCTGAACCCCTATCGAGTCCCCTGATGGCCCACGCCGCTCCCACCCCGATGATGGCGCAATATCTCGCGCTCAAGGCCGAAGCGGCCGATTGCATGCTCTTCTATCGCATGGGCGATTTCTACGAGCTGTTCTTCGACGACGCGAAGCTCGCCAGCGGCATCCTCGACATCGCACTGACGGCACGCGGCGAGCATGGCGGTGAGAAGATCCCGATGTGCGGCGTCCCCGCCCACGCCATGGACGGCTATCTCGCGCGCCTGATCAAGGCCGGGCAGCGCGTCGCCATCGCCGACCAGATCGAAACGCCAGAGGAGGCGAAGAAGCGCGCCGGCTCCAAGGCGCTGGTCGCGCGCGCGATCATCCGCGTCGTCACCGCGGGCACGCTGACCGAGGAATCGCTGCTCGACAGCCGTACCGCCAACTGGTGCGCCGCGATCGGTGAGGCGGGCGGCGAGACCGCGATCGCCGCCGCCGATATCTCGACCGGCCGGTTCGAGATTCTCGAATGCGCGCCCGACGCTGTCGGCGCCGCTCTCGCCCGCCTCAATGCGTCCGAAGTCATAGCGGCGGATGGCAGTGACGCATTCGAGGCGACCAGCTATCGCCCGCGTAGCGAATTCGACAGCGCGGGTGGCGAAACCCGGCTCAGGCGGCTGTTCGACGTCGCAACGCTCGACGGCTTCGGCCAGTTCGGTCGTGCGGCGCTGTCCGCCGCCGGGGGTCTCGTCGCCTATCTCGAACATACCGCCAAGGGCTCGCTCCCCTTCCTCCGCCCGCCGCGCGTCACCCGCTCCGATGCCAGCATGGCGATCGACGCCGCGACGCGCGAGAGCCTCGAACTCACCCAGAGCCAGGCCGGAGTCCGCAAGGGCAGCCTGCTCGATTCGGTCGACCGCACCGTCACCGGCGCGGGCGCGCGCCTGCTCGCCGCCGACATCGCCGCACCGCTGATGGATCGCGACGCGATCGAAGCGCGGCTCGACCTCGTCCAGCGCTTCCATGACGAACCGGGACTGCGCGACGATCTGCGCGCCTCGCTCCGCGCCCTCCCCGATATCGGCCGTGCGATCGGTCGCCTCGCCGCGGGCCGCGGTTCGCCCCGCGATCTCGGCCAGCTCCGCGACGGTCTCGACGGTGCATGGCGGCTGGGCGAAACGCTCGGGAAACTTGCCGATCCACCCGCATTGCTCGCATCTCTGGCGCCCGACCTGCGCGGTCATGGCGCGCTGATCGACCTGCTCCAGCGCGCATTGGTCCCTGCCCCGCCGATCGACGCCGCCAATGGCGGCTATATCGCCGAGGGCTACGATGCTGCGCTCGACGATCTGCGCGATGCCGGAGCCGGCGGCCGCCGCGCCATCGCCGCGCTCGAAGCCGACTATAAGCAGCGCACCGGCATCGCTGCGCTCAAGATCAAGCACAACGGTGTACTCGGCTATCATATCGAGGTCGCGGCCAAGCATGCCGACGATCTGATGCGCCCCGACAGTGGCTTCACGCACCGCCAGACGCTGGCGGGCGTGGTGCGCTTCAACGCGCCCGAACTGCACGAGATCGCGATCAAGGTAACCCAGGCCGGCGCGCACGCGCTCGCTGCCGAAGTGGCGCATCTCGAAGACCTGACTGCCGCCGCGCTCGACCGGCGCGAGAGCGTGGCCGCGACCGCCGACGCGCTTGCCCGCCTCGACGTTGCCGGCGGGCTTGCCGAACGCGCGGCCGAGGGCGGCTGGTCCCGTCCCGCACTGGTCGACCATGCCTGTTTCGAGGTCGAGGGCGGGCGTCACCCCGTCGTCGAAGCGGCGCTGGCCCGCAGCGGCGAGCGTTTCGTCGCCAACGATTGCGTCCTCTCCGAAACCGACCGGCTCTGGCTCGTCACCGGCCCCAACATGGGCGGCAAGTCGACCTTCCTGCGCCAGAACGCGCTGATCGCGGTGCTCGCACAGGCCGGCGCCTGGGTCCCCGCGGCGCGCGCCAGACTCGGGCTGGTCGATCGCTTGTTCAGCCGGGTCGGCGCGTCGGACAATCTCGCGCGCGGCCGATCGACCTTCATGGTCGAGATGGTCGAGACCGCAGCGATCCTCGCGCAGGCCACATCGCGCAGCTTCGTCATCCTCGATGAAGTCGGGCGCGGCACCTCGACCTATGACGGGCTTGCCATCGCATGGGCGGTCGTGGAGGCGATCCATGAGGACAATCGCTGCCGCTGCCTGTTCGCGACCCATTATCACGAGCTGACGCGGCTGGCGGAGCGGTGCGACGCGCTGTCGCTTCACCACGTCCGCGCGCGCGAGTGGAAGGGCGACCTCGTCCTCCTCCACGAGGTCAGCGAAGGCCCCGCGGATCGCAGCTATGGCCTCGCGGTCGCGCGGCTAGCCGGCCTGCCGCCCATCACCATCGCGCGCGCCAAGGCGGTGCTGGCCAAGCTGGAAGCCGGTCGTGAGAAAACTGGCGGGATCGCCGCAGGCCTCGACGATCTGCCGCTGTTCGCAGCCGCTGCCGAGCATGAAGAGGAAGCCGTCGATGCCCTGCGAGCCGAGCTCGCGGGCCTCGATATCGACAGCCTCAGCCCGCGTGACGCGCTCGACGCGCTTTACCGGCTCAAAGGACTGGTGGAGGCGTGATGCGCGAGTCCGGCTTTCTCGGACTGATGCAGGTCATTTTCGACTGCGTGCGGGATGCATTCGGGCTGCGCCGCGCCTGGACGGTGATGGCCGTGTTCGCGCTGATCCTGTCCGCGCCCTTCCTGCTGTTCGCGCTGTTCGTCTATCTGGTCACACTGATCTTCTAGCCGTTCAGCGCACGCTGCGCCTTGGCTGCCTCGATCCACCACAGGAACTCGTCCGCGAACCGCCCGAAGCCGCGTTCCAGCGCCGCTCCGCCCTCGCCTTGTGGCACGTCGTCCGCGTCAAGCGTCTGGCCGACTTGAGCGACCGTGATCGTCGCAGGCACGACTGCCATGCCCATCTCGGTCAACGTCGGATGCCACATCGAATTGCTCCGCGCGCCGGCCAGCCGCCCGCCCGAATAGCTCACGATCGCCGCCGGGCGCCGCGCCCATTCGGCCAGGAAATGATCGGTCAGGTTCTTAAGACCCGGCTGCATTCCCCAATTATACTCGCCCGCGACGAACAGGAATCCGTCGGCGGCACGCAGCTTCTCTGCCAGCGCTTCCATCGCCGCCGGCGCCTCACCGGGCGCATAGTCCATGTACCGCCTGTCGAGCATCGGCAGCCCGACCGCCCGGGCGTCGATCAGTTCGACCTCGCACCCGCGCTCGGTCATCCGCGCGGTCATCCAGCGCGCGAGCCGGATCCCCATCCGCGCCTCGCGATAGGAACCGTAAAAGACGAGAATCTTATGTGCCATGACAGGCCCTTCCGCGCGAACCTCGCGCCCTGAAAATGAAAGAGGCCACCGGGGCCATCTCTGGCACCCGGTGACCTCCGACATGGTCAGCGGCCGGAAGCTCCAGCCCGGGAGACCATGCGGGCCGCTTGTCCGCTGCTGGCGCCGTTGTTTAGGGGAAAATACCCCCCGTGCGCCATTCCGGTGGAGGTGATCCACCGGATGCATCGGAACTTAGCGACGCGTCTCCCGAACGAACTGAACCGACCCCATTGCTGAACCATGAGACATCGGATCACCTCCTTTCGCTTGTTAAAACGCCGTACCCGGCCTGGGCACGCAGCCAACATGAATCATCCTGATTCGCAGAACAAGTCTTGTATTGCGCCGCGAAATCGGCGATTCTTAAGGTTCTGGCGCGATGCAGGCGAACCACCCTTCAGCTCCGGCAATCTTCCGCAACCCGCAGCACTTCGGACCAGGCTGGCACCACCAGCGACGGCAGCGATGTGTTCTCCACGATGAATCGTCCGCGGCTGTAACCCATTGCATCGACCAGCGGATCGTTCGCGGGCAGCGAGACCGATGCACCATCGGTCGCAGCCCCGGCGGTGAGGTTGCGGGCGGTCGAGCTCGTCCGCACGGTCATCGTCCCCGCGCCCGCACCGCGCCGGGTCAGGTGCAACTGACGCGCCGAACGGTCGCAACGCAGCGTGAACACCGGATCGCCTGCCTGCCCGAACAGCGCGACCGAGCCGCGCGAATCCTGACGATAGCTCCACCCGCCGGGGGTCAGCGGCCAGTCGTGCCAGTTGCTGCTCGCCGCCGGCGGCGGCGGTAGCGGGGCCGGCGCCGGGGCTGGCGCGGGAACCGGTACGGGCCGCGCCGGAGCGGGCGGCGGGGCGGATGGCGCCACGCAGCCGGCAAGGACGGCGAGCGACGCGAAAGCAAAAATAACACGCATACCGAGCCTTATGGGCGAAGGTGCACCCCGGCTCAACCGCATCGGACGGCTTACCGCTTCCCCCCGCCCCACTTCGTCCGACTTTGCTTGCCGAACCGGCCCTTGCGCGTCCCCGGCTTGCCCTCGTTGCTGCGGCCCATCACGGGCGCGCGGTGCTGGTCGTGGGGAAGCCCGAGCTCCTCGGCCTCGAGCCCGCGAATCTCGTCGCGCAGGCGGCCGGCTTCCTCGAACTCGAGGTTGGCAGCGGCATCGCGCATCTTCTTTTCGAGCGACTCGATGTACGCGCGCAAATTGTGGCCGACCATGTGCGCCGGGCCATCGTCGATCTCGACCGTGACCTGATCCTTGCTCGCGACATGCGCGATGATGTCGCCGATGTTGCGCTTGATCGTCGTCGGGGTGATGCCGTGCTCGAGGTTATACGCCTCCTGCTTCTCGCGGCGGCGGCTGGTCTCGTTGAGTGCGCGCTCCATGCTGCCGGTGATGCGGTCGGCATAGAGGATCACGCGGCCCTCGACGTTGCGCGCGGCGCGGCCGATCGTCTGGATCAGCGAGGTCTCCGACCGCAGGAACCCTTCCTTGTCGGCGTCGAGGATCGCAACCAGCCCACACTCAGGAATATCAAGGCCTTCGCGCAGCAAGTTGATTCCGATCAGCACGTCGTACACGCCTAACCTAAGATCGCGGATCAACTCGATCCGCTCGAGCGTCTCGACGTCGCTGTGCATGTAGCGGACCTTGATCCCCGCCTCGTGCATATACTCCGTCAGGTCCTCCGCCATGCGCTTGGTCAGCGTGGTGACGAGGGTGCGATAGCCCATCTCGGCGGTCTTGCGGCACTCGACGATCAGGTCCTGGACCTGCTCCTCGACCGGCTTGATCTCGACCGGCGGATCGATCAGGCCGGTGGGGCGGATCACCTGCTCGCTGAACACACCGCCGGTCTGGTCCATCTCCCACCCGCCCGGCGTCGCCGAGACGCTCACGGTCTGCGGGCGCATCGCATCCCATTCGTTGAAGCGCAGCGGGCGGTTGTCGATGCAGCTGGGCAGGCGGAAGCCATATTCGGCGAGCGTGATCTTCCGACGATGGTCGCCGCGCGCCATCGCGCCGATCTGCGGCACCGTCTGGTGGCTCTCGTCGACGAACAGCAACGCATTCTCGGGCAGATATTCGAACAGGGTAGGCGGCGGCTCGCCGGGCATGCGGCCGGTGAGGAAGCGGCTGTAATTCTCGATCCCCGCGCAGCTGCCCGTCGCGGCGATCATCTCGAGGTCGAAATTGGTGCGCTGCTCCAGCCGCTGATGCTCGATCAGCTTGCCCTCGGCCTGCATCTCCTTGAGCCGCTCGGCCAGCTCATGCTTGATCGCCTCCATCGCCTGTTTGAGCGTCGGCCCGGGCGTGACGTGGTGCGAGTTGGCGTAGACGCGGATATAGTCGAGGTTCGCGACCTTGGCCCCGGTCAGCGGATCGAACTCGGTAATCTCCTCGATATCGTCGCCGAAGAAACTGATCCGCCAGGCGGTGTCGTCATAGTGCGACGGGAAAATCTCGAGGCTGTCGCCGCGCACGCGGAAATTGCCGCGGGCGAACGCCGCGTCGTTGCGCTTATATTGCAGCGCGACGAGCTTGCGGATGATTTCCCGCTGGTCGGCGACCTGCCCCTTCTTGAGGTCGAAGATCATCGCCGAATAGGTCTCGACCGATCCGATGCCGTAGATGCACGAGACCGAGGCGACGATGATGACGTCGTCGCGTTCGAGCAACGATCGGGTCGCCGAGTGGCGCATCCGGTCGATCGCCTCGTTCACCGAGCTTTCCTTCTCGATGTACGTGTCCGACCGCGGCACATACGCCTCGGGCTGGTAATAGTCGTAATAGCTGACGAAATATTCGACCGCGTTCTCGGGGAAAAAGCTCTTGAACTCGCCATAGAGCTGCGCGGCGAGGATCTTGTTAGGCGCGAGGATCAGCGCGGGGCGCTGCAACGCCTCGATCACCTTGGCCATGGTGAAGGTCTTGCCCGACCCGGTGACACCAAGCAGCACCTGATCGCGCTCGCCCGCCAGCGCCGCCTCGGTCAGCTCCGCGATCGCGGTCGGCTGATCACCCGAGGGGGTGTATTCGCTGACCAGCTTGAACGCCCGCCCGCCTTCGCTCTTCGCGGGCCGCTGCGGACGGTGCGGAACGAAGCCGGGGCCGGTCTCAGGCTCGGCAAGGCTGGTGCGGATCTGAATCGTCATGGCGCGAATATGGGGCCTTCAGATGGGGGTGCAATCGGGTTCGGCTGACAGTCGGTTGACACTGTTGACAGAAAAGAGCGGTTTTTCACGGCGCCCCCAGAGAGAGGGCAGCGACACGCGACACCGACGCGACAGGCGCGCGCCAGCCACGCGACATGTTTTCGACGGAACGCGCCACCAGGGCGACTGACAGACGACCGTGTTGTCAACGCGGGCCGAGAGGGATGGCTTACTGGATTCTGCATGCGCGCCTCACTTGCACGAGGCTAGCGCATCTGCTAGAACAAATAAAGAACATTGTGGACAACCACGAAGCGGACGGTCGACTGCCGACCCCGTTGCGGACATTTAGACGGCGACTGATCCATACTCTCGCGCATCCTCGACTGCGTCACCGCCGAAACGCCTCGCTGCTTCCAAGGCCGAAATCTCTTCCTCAGAGCCCAAACGGCTGGACCGTAGCCAGCCGTTGCCGAAATAGTACCTTTGCCTAACGCCAGACAGGACGGCCTCCGCGAACATGGGGTCAACTATCTGATCGAGCGTATGGCGATCTTGATTAGCTACTAGCACCGAAATATTCGAAGCATCGGCGGCGTAATTCAGCCATTCCGGATGCCCTGAGGCCAGTTCCAACACGAGTTCAGGTTGTTCTCTGGCTATCGAGACCAGTTGCCAAAACTTCATCTATCCCTCCGTCACCAAGCGTGACGGGCGATAGCTGCTTACTGTCAGCTTTCCACCCAATTTCGGACATTCCCGCCGGTATAGGCCGATCCGAAAGCGGCCCGGCTGCTAGCGACCCCATTATGGACGTTTACTGACGTAGCATGAGGTATGCTCCGGCGATGAAGGTCGCGGTGACCAAAACGAAGGCGATTTGGCGAGCTCGAAAGCCTTTGGTGTCGTCGCTCATGGGCGCAGGGCTGATGTAGGCACCCAATGCTTCGATGATTGCTCGCACCATGCCGATCACCCTCGCACAACACGATGACACATACAAAGACGCCCCGACTGCTTTCCACCCATTTCCAGTAGTTCCCGCGTTGGAGCGAAGGTCCAAGAACGGATGGTCAGCAAACAACCCCATTGCGGCCGTGCGGCACGGCGCTAGTCTCAAGTGATGCGATACACCTCGACCGCATTACAGGTAGTTTGCCAGTCCCTGTTTGCCGCTGGCCTCGCCGCAGTGCTTTTGTTGGTGTTGCTAAGTGGCGGCAAGGTCCTGAACCCGATAGCTGTGGCGGGCAGCGCGGAACTGCTGGTAATAACGGTAATATGTTGGGCCATGTTGGCAGCCTTTGGTTGGCTGCTGACCGTCGGAAAATGGCGACGGCACCGGAGCATGAAGCGAGCCGTGTTGATGAGCTTGCTGATGATTGCTCCACTAGTGGCTATCTTTTCTCTACTGCCGGACACCGCGCCAAGGTGGATAGGCGCGGCCTTTTCCGGACTGGTAGCTATGTTTGCCAGCATTGTTGCAGACCGATTCATTCCGAGCGAGCGAGACTGACTTCGCTGAATGTGACTCGCTGAGAGCGGTATGGCAGCTAACCACCCAGTAGCGGCCATTCATGCGCTGGCTTAGGGGCGTTAGAACCGGACAGGCAGCAAGCGATCCTTCGCGTCCTGCGGACCGACAAGAAACCGAAGCGCCGAGAGCGCAAGCCCCGCGAGGTTTCCCACCGAATTCAAGGACAGAAAGAGCAGATACCCTGCGTCATCGGTCGCCCGCGCAATGCAGAAGCTCGTTCGCTGAGAGCACGCCGAACCAGAATAAGGCAAAATTACGGCAACCTTCGCCACATTATTGACAAACTTTGTTCTGCATGCGTTATGCGCAATGGGCCATGTCCCGAGCGTAACGATGCAGGAGCCAATTATGTCCCGTTTGACCCCGCTAATTCTGATGCCGATGTTTGCCCTCGCTGCCTGTGGCGGCGGCGGTCCCACCGTGAAGGGCGAAAATGCTTCGATCGAAGAAGTCGCCAAGGCCACGCAGGATGCCGTGAAGATGCAGCCCGGCCAGTGGCAGACCCAGATCAAATTCGTTTCGGTCGACATGCCCGGCCTGCCCAAGGCGCAGGCCGACATGATGGGCCAGCAGATGGCCAAGGCCTCCGAGAATGTCGTCGAGACCTGTGTCACGCCGGAAATGGTCGAGAAGCCCCCGAGCGAGATGTTCGGCGGCAAGGCCGGCGGCGACTGCAAATATGACAGCTATGAGCTGTCGGGCGGCAAGCTCAACGCGGTGATGAGCTGCAAGCCGCAGGGCGCGGGCGAGCTCAAGGCGACCACCACCGGCACGATCGGCAGCACGTCGTACGAGCTGAACAGCGAAACCGCGATGTCGGGCGCTCCGGGCATGCCCGGCGGCAAGATGACGATGAAGACCCAGATCACCGGCAAGCGCGTGGGCGAGTGCACCGCGCCGCAGACCAAGGGCTGATCTGAGCGGGTGGCCTATTCGGCAGGCCGGTAGGCCACCCGCCACATCGCCAGCGCGATTCCGGCCGCGGCCAGTGCGATCAACGCGCTGGTCGCGATCGCGCTGAGCCAGCGGAACAGCGTGGCGCGCCCGTCGCCCGGTGACGCGTCGATCAGGCTGAAGCCATGGGTCTGGCCGGCGACGAAGACGATCAGCGCGAGGATCGCGCCGAGCGCGGCGGCATGCCACGGCTTGCGATAGCCCAGCACGTGCAGCCCGAGCCACAAGGGCGCGGCGACCGCGGCGATACCCAGCGTGACGAACAATGCACCCAGCGCCCAGGCGGTGAGCAGCGACGCCGCATCATACTGCCCCCCGGCCAGCACCAGCGCCACCACCAGCAAACCGCCAAGCGCTCCGCCCGCGGCAAGCGCGAAGCCCGCCCGGTCCAGCGTCGTTTCGTAGCGGCGCAACGGCGCGCGCAATTGATACTCGTCCACGGATCCCCTCCCCGGCGGCGCGCTGCATATCATCGCGGCAGGCCGCCGCTCAAGCGGCGTCGTTGCGGCGGTTCAGGTCATGTGCGGGACAGGGCCTAGTTTCGTGCGGTCGCGCTCTTGTCGCGGATTGCCTTGAACTCGCTGCCCGGCTTCCATTGCGGCCATCTGGCCGAGCGCGCGAGCTCGTCCCCGATCCGGTAGAAGACATCGATATCCTGAACTGCGCCGTCGAGATTCCACGCCTCGCTCCACGCGTCGCAGGCCTGATGGTAGCATTTGCCGGTATAGTCATCGACCCACTTCTGGCCCGCCGCCTTGCCGCCCTCGACAAGGTCCGAGGCGCCGGCGATGCCCATCATCAGCAGCACGGGAACGCCGCGCTTGGCCATGCTGAAATGATCGGCACGATAGAAGAGGCCGCGTTCGGGCAGGCTTTCGACCGATACCGTGCGCCCCTGTTTCGCGGCAAGGCGCGCGAGATCGTCCTCGAGCGTCCCCTGCCCCTTGCCGACCAGAATGACGTCCCTGGCCTTGCCCGCGGTCTGGAGGATGTCGAGGCCGAGATTGGCGACGGTGGTCTCGACGGGATAGATCGGGTTCTGCGCATAGGCCTCCGAGCCGAGCAGCCCACGCTCCTCGGCGGTCCAGAAGGCGAAGAGGACCGAGCGGTCGGGGGGCGGCGCAGCCTTGAACAGCCGGGCGATCTCAAACAGCCCGGCGACGCCGAGCGCATCGTCATTGGCGCCCGCGCGATAGATGCGCCCCAACTCGTCGGGCTTGCCCTCGCCATAGGCGTCCCAATGCGCGCCATACATGACCGCCTCACCCGGACGTTTCGCACCGGGGATGCGGGCGAGGACATTCTGGCTCTGCACGACCTTGTGCGTCACCGGGATTGCGGCGTCGAGCGTCACGCCCCCCAGCTCGACCGGGCGGAAATCGCTGCGCCGGGCGGCGGTGCGGAGCTTGCCGAGATCAAGGCCGGCGCCTGCAAACAATTTGTCGGCGACATCGTGCGCGATCCAGCCCTGCAGCGCGAGGCTGGTGACCTTTTCGGGCGGCACGACCAGCCCGTAATTCTCGCCGCCGGGGCTTTTGACGACGTTCCAGCCATAGCCGGCGGCATCGGTGTCGTGGACGATCA
This sequence comes from Sphingomonas sp. GW821-FHT09B04, assembly GCF_059418285.1. Classification (NCBI taxonomy): domain Bacteria; kingdom Pseudomonadati; phylum Pseudomonadota; class Alphaproteobacteria; order Sphingomonadales; family Sphingomonadaceae; genus Sphingomonas; species Sphingomonas sp. GW821-FHT09B04. The sequence continues at coordinate 597,934 of NZ_JBWKPO010000002.1, read as the reverse complement.
GCGCGGCCACCGCGCCCTGCCGCGCCGCTTCCTCGAACTTGTAGGTCCAGCGGCCGTAATAGGTCATGGTACGGCCGCCGAACTTGCCCGCGACCGGCTCCCCCGCGGCGGCGGCGAAATCGGGATCGTTGACCAGAATCACCACGACCTTGCCCTTGAGGTCGGCACCCTTGAAATCGTCCCAGCCGCGCTCGGGCGCGTTCACGCCATAGCCGACAAAGACCACCGGCGCGTTGGCGATTCCCACGGCAGACTTCGGCTGGAGCGTCGAGACATAGATATCGGTGCCCTGCACGAGCGGCATGCCCGCCTTGCCACCGAACGCCAGCTTCGTCGGCGCGCCGAGCAGGGTGTGAAGCAGCGGGACGGGCTGGGTCCAGCCGCCATCCTTGCCCGCAGGCTCAAGCCCCATCGCCTGCAACCGGCCGATCAGATAGCCGACAGTGCGCTCTTCGCCGATCGTGCCGGGCGCGCGGCCCTGAAACTGATCCGACGCCAGCGTGCGGACCGTGTCGGCGATGTTGGCGGGGCTGATCGTGGTCTGCTGGGCAGCGGCGGGCGCAGAGAGGAAAAGCGCGGTGATGGCAAGGCGAAGGGCCACGGAGAGACTTTCTGTTCTGTTGCGACACCAGTCTATGCGGCACGATACCGGCCGCACAATCGCTTTGGCTTGTCAGCAGGCACAGTTCGTCGCAGATGTAACAACATAACCTCAGGGAGAATCGCATGTCCCGCTGGCTCCGCCGCGCGCTGATCGTAAGCCTCGCCACCACCGCCGCCCCGGCGCTTGCGCAGGAGGCGCCCAAGCCTCCTGTCGCGGCGAAGAAGCCGCATCAGGTGACGGCCCCCTTCGGCGCGAGCCGCGAGGACGAATATTACTGGCTGCGCGACGATACGCGGAAGAACCCGGAAATGCTGGCCTATCTCAAGGCCGAGAACGCCTATGCCGATGCGGTGATGGCGCCGACCAAGCCGGTACAGGAAACGCTGTACAAGGAGATTGTCGGCCGCATCAAACAGGACGACAGCAGCGTGCCGTATCTCGACAACGGATACTGGTATTACACCCGGTTCGAGACCGGCGGGAACTATCCGATCGTCGCGCGGCGCAAGGGCAGCATGGAAGCGCCCGAGGAAATCATCCTCAACCAGCCGGAGATGGCGAAGGGCGCGAGCTTCTTCGCGATCGGCGGGCGCCAGGTCAGCCCCGATAACCGCCTGCTCGCCTATGCCGAGGACAAGGTCGGGCGGCGCCAGTATGTGATCAGGATCAAGGACCTGACCACCGGCCAGATCCTGCCCGACGAGATTCCCAATGTGCAGTCGGACTTCGCCTGGGCGAGCGACAACAAGACGATTCTCTACATCGAGAAGGATCCGGTGACGCTGCTCGGCAAGCGCGTGAAGGCGCACACGCTGGGCGCACCGGTCGCGCGGGACCGGCTGATCTTCCAGGAAGCGGACGAGACCTTCTCGATCGGCATCGAGACGACCGTCTCGAAGAAGTTCATCTGCATTTTCTCGAGCAAGACGGTCAGCGACGAGCAGCGTTGCGCACCGGTCGACAACCCCACGGTCTTCACGGTCCTCGCGCCGCGCGAAAAAGACTTCCTCTATGGCGCGCACCATGTCGGCAACCGCTGGATCATCCGCACCAACTGGCAGGCGCCCAATTATCGTCTGATGACCGTGCCCGACAGCGCAACGGGAGCGGGCAAGGCGGCGTGGAAGGACATCGTCCCGCACAGCCCCGACGTGTTTATCGAGCGCGTGCAGCCGTTCGACAATTATCTCGCGATCGAGGAACGCTCGGGCGGCAACAAACGCCTGCGGCTGCTCGGCAATGACGGCAAGTCGAGCTTCGTCGAAGCCGACGAGCCCGCCTATTCGATGGGACTCAGCGTCAACGCGGAGACCGGTACCGACTGGGTCCGTTACACCTACAACTCGCTGACGACGCCCGCGACCACGATCGAGGCGAATATGAAGACCGGCGAGCGCAGGACGCTCAAGGTCAACCCCGTCCCCGGCTACGACAAGTCGAAATATGTCACCGAACGCCTCTGGGCGACCGCGCGCGACGGGACGAAGGTTCCGGTGAGCCTCGTCTATGCCAAGGGGTTCAAGAAGGACGGCAGCGCCGCGCTGTTCCAATACGCCTATGGCAGCTACGGCAATTCGACCGATCCGGGCTTCTCGCCGATGCTCCCCAGCCTGCTCGACCGCGGCATGGTCTACGCCATCGCGCATATCCGCGGCGGGCAGGAGATGGGCCGCAAATGGTATGACGAAGGGAAGATGTTCAACAAGAAGAACAGCTTCACCGACTTCATCGACGTCACCGACTATCTGGTGAAGGCGGGCTATGCGAAGAAAGGCCGCGTCGCCGCGCTTGGCGGCAGCGCGGGCGGCCTGCTGATGGGCGGCGTCACCAACATGGCGCCGAAGGATTATGGCGCGATCATCAGCCTCGTCCCGTTCGTCGATGTCGTGACGACGATGCTCGATCCGACCATCCCGCTCACCACCGGCGAATATGACGAGTGGGGCAACCCGGAGAACAAGGCGAGCTACGACTATATGCTCAGCTATTCGCCCTACGACCAGCTGAAGCGGACGGCCTATCCGCCGATCTTCGTCGGCACGGGGCTGTGGGACAGCCAGGTGCAATATTACGAGCCGGCCAAATATGTCGCACGGCTGCGCACGCTCAAGGCCGACACCACGCCGCTGCTGTTCCGCGTCAACATGGAAGCGGGACATGGCGGCAAGTCGGGCCGGTTCGAACGCTTCCGCGAACAGGCCGAATACCTCGCCTTCGCGCTGGATCAGTTGAAGGTGAAGTAGCGCGGGCATTCCCGTCACCCCGGCCTTGTGCCGGGGTCCACTTCGCCGCAAGCTACTCGATAGAACCTTGAGGGCTTCGCGCGCCGCACGGTGGATCCCGGAACAAGTCCGGGATGACGACCGCGAGCGGGCAGTGACCGTTGCAGAGACGCGGCGTCGCGCCTAGCGAGAGCGCATGACCAAGCTCCCCGCGACCGAGGCCGAAGCCGCCACCGAACTCGAAACGCTCGCGGCGGAGATCGCGCGCCACAACCGGCTCTACCATGCCGACGACTCGCCCGAGATCAGCGACGCGGACTATGACGCGCTGATGCGCCGCAACACCGCGATTGAGGCAGCCTTCCCGCACCTCGTCCGCGAAGACTCGCCTTCTAAGCTGGTCGGTGCCGCGCCCGCCGGGCACCTCGCCAAGGTGCGCCACGCGCAGGCGATGATGAGCCTCGACAACGCCTTCTCGGACGAAGACGTGATTGAGTTCGTGCTGCGCGTGCGCCGCTTCCTCAAGCTCGGCGAAGACGACCGCGTCGCGCTCACCGCCGAACCCAAGATCGACGGCCTGTCCTGCTCGCTGCGCTACGAGAACCGCAAGCTCGTCCTCGCCGCCACCCGCGGCGACGGGCAGGTGGGCGAGAATGTCACGCCCAACGTGCTGCACATTTCGGACATCCCGACGCAGCTTCCCCTCGATGCCCCCGACGTGTTCGAAGTGCGCGGCGAGGTCTATATGGCGAAGGACGACTTCTTCGCGCTCAACGCCCGGCTCGCCGCCGAGGCGAAGGAGACCGGCAAGGAAGCCCGCCAGTTCGCCAACCCGCGCAACGCCGCCGCGGGATCGCTGCGCCAGAAGGACGCCACGGTGACGCAGTCGCGCCCGCTGAGCTTCCTCGCGCATGGCTGGGGCGAGACCAGCGCATTGCCCGGCGACACGCAGTTTGGAGTGATGAAGGCGATCGAGAGCTGGGGCTTCCCGCTCCACCCGCTGTTCGTCGATTGCGTCCAGGTCGAACCCGCGCTCGCCCAGTATCGCAAGATCGAGAAATTGCGCGCCGACCTGCCCTTCGACATCGACGGCGTCGTCTACAAGGTCGACCGGCTCGACTGGCAGGCGCGGCTGGGCAGCGTCGGCCGTGCGCCGCGCTGGGCGATCGCGCACAAATTCCCCGCCGAGCGCGCCGAGACGACACTGCGCGACATCGACATTCAGGTCGGCCGCACCGGCAAGCTCACCCCCGTCGCGCGGCTCGAACCGGTGACCGTCGGCGGCGTCACCGTCACCAACGCGACGCTGCACAATGCCGACGAGATCGAGCGGCTCGGCGTCCGTCCGGGCGATCGCGTGCTGCTCCAGCGCGCCGGCGACGTGATCCCCCAGATCGTCGAGAACCTGACGCGGGACGACGCACGCGAACCCTATGCCTTTCCCACGCACTGCCCGATCTGCCAGTCCGAAGCGACGCGCGAGGAAGGCGAAGTCGATTATCGCTGCACCGGCGGCCTGATCTGTCCCGCCCAGCGGCAGGAGCGGCTGCGCCACTTCGTCAGCCGCGGCGCGCTCGACATCGAGGGGCTGGGCGAGAAGTCGATCGTCGAGTTCGTCGACCTTGGCTGGATCGCCGAGCCGGCCGACATCTTCCGCTTGCGCACGCATCGCGACGACCTGCTCTGGCGCGAAGGGTGGAAGGACAAGTCGGTCGACAACCTCCTCGCCGCAATCGAGGCCAAGCGTACGCCCGACGCTGCGCGGCTGCTGTTCGGCCTGGGCATTCGCCACATTGGCTCGATCACCGCGCGCGACCTGTTGAAGCGCTTCACTACCCTGCCCGCGCTCGCCACGCTTGCGGACGAGCTGATCGTGTTGCGCGAAAGCATCACCCCTGCGATCGGCGAGACCGACGCGAAGTTCCGCACGCGCCTCGACAAGGCGATCGCCGAGCATATCGGGGTCGAGAATGTCGGCGCCGCGGTCGGCCACGCGCTCGCCGACTTCTTCCACGAGCCGCACAACCGCGCGGTGTGGGACGATCTGCTCGCCGAGGTCACCCCGCCGCCGTTCGTGATCGCGACGCGCGCGTCGCGCGTCAGCGGCAAGATCGTTGTTTTCACCGGCAAGCTCGAGACTCTGAGTCGGGACGAGGCAAAGGCGCAGGCGGAGTCGCTGGGCGCCCGAGTCGCGGGTTCGGTATCCTCAAAAACCGATTTTCTGGTAGCCGGATCGGACGCCGGATCGAAAATCCGGAAGGCTGCCGAACTGGGAATCGAGGTGTTGACAGAGGCGCAATGGGCGGAAATCGTGGGGTCCGCCCACTAATTTGGAGGGTGATGCTTTTTTGCAACGCACAATGGGCTTGAATCAACTGTAACAATCTCGCAAAGAATCCTCCCCATGGGGCAGCGCAAGACGGCGAAACCGCCGCACGCGCAGGCTTACCGAGCCGATCCTAAGGGGACACCAATGCGAAACATACTTCTCGTCGGCGTGGCTAGCGCCGCGATCATCATGCCCGGCGCTGCCTTTGCGCAGTCGAGCGGCACCATCGGTTTCGAGGAAGAGACCGAAGTCGTCGTCACCGGCAGCCGCACCGACGACGGCGTGCAGGGCATCGTCCTGCCCGAGACGTCGAAGGCACGTGGCGTGCTGACCGACGAATTCATCCGTCGCCAGGCACCCGGCCAGTCGGTCAACGAAGTCATCAACGTCCTGCCGGGCGTCAGCACCTCGGGCAACGACGCCTATGGTTCGGCCAGCGGCAGCTCGAGCAACATGACGATCCGCGGCTTCGACTCGACCCGCATCAGCCAGACCTTCGACGGCATGCCGATGAACGATTCGGGCGGCTATGCGATCTACACGCAGCAGCAGCTGGACTCGGAACTGATCTCGCAGGTCAACGTGAACCTGGGTTCGACCGACGTCGACAGCCCGACCGCGGCCGCCAGCGGCTCGACCGTCAACTACCGCACGCGTCTGCCGCACGAGAATTTCGGCGTTCAGGCCGTCGGCTCGGTCGGCGACTATGAATTCTTCCGCATGTTCGGCGTCGTCGACACCGGCCAGTTCACCAGCTTCGGCACGCGCGCCTTCCTGGCGGCGAGCACGACCAGCAACGTGTCGCCGTTCAACTCGCGCGCGCGGGTGTACAAGGAACAGTATAACGCCCGCCTCTATCAGCCGCTGGGCAGCAACGGCGACTTCCTGTCGATCGCCGGCCACTTCAACAAGGGCCGCAACAACTTCCAGGGCTCGGTGCCGCTGCGTACCGACACCGCCGCCGTCACCGGCTCGCGCGTCGTCGGTCCGAACTCGAACAACCGCTTCCCGATCCTGAAGGACGAGCGCCAGTATGTGGTCGCGCCCTGCACGACCAGCGTCCCGGCCCGTGCCGGCCAGGTCGATGCGGCGAGCAGCTGCGGTTCGATCTTCGACGAGCGCACCAACCCCGGCGACACCGGCAACATCCGCGCTTCGTCGAAGTTCACGCTGTCGGACAAGCTGACGCTCAACGTCGATCCGAGCTATCAGTATGTGAAGGCGAATGGCGGCGGCACCGCGGTTGCTCAGGAAGGACGTCGCGACGTCAACCCGACCGGCGGCGCAGCCAACTGCGCCACGACGGCGAACGGCCCGGCCGTGAGCTGCCAGGTCGGCTATATCGGCGGCACGCCCTATTTCGGGCGCGACCTGAACGGTGACGGCGACACGCTCGACGCGGTCCGCCTCGTCACCCCGAGCCAGACGAACACACATCGCATCGGCCTGATCATGTCGTTGCGCTACGAGCTCAACGAAGATCACAGCGTCCGTCTCGCCTACACCTATGACCGTGCCTATCACCGTCAGACGGGTGAGACCGGTTTCCTCCGCGCCGACGGCCAGCCGTTCGACGTGTTCCCGGTCAACAACCCGCTGACCGACGTGAACGGCCGCGTGCTGCAGAAGCGCGACCGCATCTCCTATGCCATCCTGCATCAGGTGGCGGGCGAATATGCGGGCCGTTTCGGTGACCTCAAGGTCAATGCCGGCCTGCGCGCGCCGTTCATGCGCCGCAACCTGACCAACAACTGCGCAACGTCGAGCGCCGGCGGCTTCGTCGAGTGCTTCACCGATGACGCAGCCGGACTGGCGGCCTATCTCGGCGCGCAGCCGCAGCAGAATGTGCCTGGCGTCGGCACCTTCAACATCCAGGGTCCGCAGCAGCGCGTGTTCAATTACAACCGCCTGCTGCCCAACGTCGGCTTCACCTATGACGTGACGCCGCAGGCTGCGGTCTTCGCCAACTATTCGAAGGGTATTCAGGTCCCGGGTACGGACAACCTGTACAACTCCTTCTACTTCCCGTCGGACACCGCGAACGCCAACCCGCGGCCGGAAACGACCGACAATTTCGACCTGGGCGTTCGCTACAACACCGGCCGCTTCCAGTTCCAGATGTCGGGCTGGTACACCATCTACACCAACCGTCTGGCGTCGTCCTACGATCCCGAGATCGAGCGCAGCGTCTATCGTAACCTGGGCAAGGTCACGAAGTACGGTGTCGACGGCAGCATCGCGTACAAGCCCATCGACGCGTTCAGCGTCTTCGCCTTCGGCTCGTATCTCCATTCGGAGATCAAGGACGATGTCGTGGTTGGCCGTACGACCGCTGTGGGTCCGCTGGGTCCGATCGGTACCGCGATCTACGCGCCGACCGCCGGCAAGTCCGAAGCGGGCGCGCCGATCTACACCTTCGGTGGCGGTTTCAACGCCACCCTGGGCCCGATCGAGCTGGGCGGCACTGTCAAGCGCACCGGTCCGCGTTACGTGTACGACACCAACGAGCCGATCCGTCAGATCGTCGCCGGCACGACCTATCAGGTCTATGGCAACAAGACCCCGGCCTACACGATCGTCAACCTGAACGCCCGCGTCGGGCTGGAATGGGCTGGTCTCAACGACAAGACCTACTTCCAGTTCAACGTCATGAACCTGTTCGACGAACTGTGGGTCGGTGGCCTTCAGCAGAACCTCAACCAGGGTCCGACGTACAACAATGTGGGCGCGGTCACCGGGTACGGCAACGCGCCGAACTCGAGCATCGGCTTCCCGCGTACGTTCATGGCATCGCTGGTCGTCGGTCTCTGATCGTCTGACATAGCCTGTCGAAACAAGACCGCCGCTCCGGAAACGGGGCGGCGGTTTTCGTTTGGGGCTCTACCGCTCTTGACGCCCCCTCTCCGCCGCCTCACCTCGTCCAGGTTCGAGGGAGAGCCGCATGTCACCTGCCACTGCCATCATCGCGGCGCTGACCACCGCCACGCCCGCCGCGGCACAGAGCCATGTCGTCGAAGCACCGCTCCACCAGCTGCGTATCTACGAGCTCTATCCGCAGACCAAAGCGGCGTTCCACGACCGCTTCCGCGATCACGCGATGCGGATCATGCGGCGGCACGGGTTCGAGATCGTGTCGATGTGGGAAGCCGGCACCGCAGAGAAGCCGGAGTTCGCCTATATCCTGCGCTGGGCAGACGCGGCGCGGATGAAGGCCGGCTGGGCCGCGTTCATGGCGGATGAGGAATGGGCGCGAATCAAGCGCGAGACGCCCGCGGAGCATCGCCCGATCGTCGGCGCTATTCAGGATCGCACGATGCGCCTGACCGATTATTCGCCGTCGATGAAGTGAGAAGGTGGGAGCCGGGACGACCCGACACGAAAATCGTTACGGCTGCTTCCTTCCGGATCTGACCGGGTTGGCGACGGCATCGTCCGCCCGACTCCCACGGCGCATATGGGGGAAGCCGCGGCGCATCGCAATAGCGCGATGATTTATGCACGAAGCGATGCTAGGCCAACGTCCGATGCACATCCTGCTGCTGGGCGCCGGAGGCTTTGTCGGCCGCCATATCCTCTCCGAACTTCTGGCGAGCGGGCATCGGGTCCGGGCTGTGGCACGCGACGTTTCGATGCTGCGCGACATGGAGCCGGAGGCCGAATGGGTGGCAATCGACCTCGCGCATGCGACGGAGGCGAGCGGCTGGGGGCCGCACCTTGCCGGGATCGATTGCGTGGTCAACGCCGCCGGCGTGCTGCGCGGGCCAGAGATGCACGCGGTGCACGTCGCGATGCCCCAGGCGCTCCACGCCGCCTGCAAACAAGCCGAAGTCCGTCGCGTCATCCTCATCTCCGCGGTGAGCGCGCGCGCCAATGTCCCGACCGACTATGCCCGCACCAAGCTCGAGGGCGAGGCGGCGCTGCGCCACTCCGGGCTGGGCTGGACGATCCTGCGCCCTTCGCTCGTCGTCGCGGAGGGAAGCTATGGCGGCACATCGCTGCTGCGCGGCCTTTCCGCCCTGCCCTTCTTCCAGCCACTGCCGGGCAACGGCAGCTTCGCCTTCTCGCCGATCCATGCCGACGACCTCGCCCGCTCGGTGCGGCTGGCGTGCGAGGATCTGCGGTTCATCGGCATGACGCTCGAGCCCGCCGGTCCCACGACCCACACGCTGCGTGAGCTCATGACCCGCTACCGCAACTGGCTGGGCTTCGGGCGCACACGATTCCTCTCGGTACCGATGCCGGTGATGCGCCTGCTCGGCCGGATCGGCGACCTCGCCGGCTCCGGCCCGGTCTCGACCAACAGCCTCACCCAGCTGATCGCGGGCAACGCCGCGGATGGCGAAGCCTTTGCCCAGGCGGTCGGATTTCGCCCGCGCAGCCTAGACCATATGATGCGCGACCGCGCCGCCGGGGTGCAGGACCGCTGGCACGCGCGCCTGTTCTTCCTCGCCCCCGCGATTCGCTGGGGCCTCGCTTTGCTGTGGCTCGCCTCCGCCCTGCTCGGCCTGTTCGCGGCGCGTGCACAGACGCTGGAGGTGCTGGCCGCGATCGGCGCGCCGGAGGCGCTTGCCTTCCCGCTCCAGCTCGGGACGGCATTGCTCGATTTCGGGATCGCAGCGCTGGTCCTGCGCGGCGCCCGCATTGCGACCATGGCGCAACTCGGGGTCGTGCTCGGCTACACGCTGGCCCTGACATTCGCTTTGCCCGCCCTCTGGACCGATCCGCTGGGACCGCTGCTCAAGAACCTGCCGATCCTGCTGCTGATCCTCGTCCATGGCGCCATCGGGGATCGCCGCTGATGACCTATCTGCTGCTCAAATGGGTGCACATACTAAGTTCCACGGTGCTGTTCGGTTTCGGCGCCGGGACAGCCTGGTATCTCTGGTCCGCGCACCGTACCGGCGATCCGGCGACGATCGCCAGCGTCGGGCGAATGGTGGTGCGCGCCGACTGGATCTTCACCGGATCGAGCGGCGTCATCCAGCCGCTCAGCGGCCTGATGCTGCTCCATATCCTCGGCTATTCGCTCACCGAATCCTGGGTGCTGGCGAGCATCGTCCTGTACCTGATCGCCTTTGCCTGCTGGATACCCGTTGTCGGCCTTCAGATCCGCGCGCAAAAGCTCGCTCGGGCGGCACATGAAACCGGCACGCCGCTGTGCGACGATTATCGCCGTACGATGCGCGTCTGGTTCTGGCTCGGCTGGCCGGCGTTCCTCGGCCTTACTGCGGTCTTCTGGCTGATGATCGCCAAGCCGCAGCTCTGGTAACCCTCAGGCGAACAACAACCCCACCAGCTCGCCGATCCTCGCATGCGCGGCATTGGCCCTTGCCGTGGGGGCCATCGGCGCATCCATATAGCAGGTGATCAGGATCGGTTTGCGCCCCGGCGGGGTCGCAATGGCGATATCGTGGACATAGCCTTCGCCGCTCGTCCCAGTCTTGTCGCCGACCCGCCATGTCTTGGGCAGCCCCGCTCGCAACCGGTCCTTGCCGGTGGGCGAAGCTTCCATCCAGCCCGCCAGCTTCGCGCGCGACGCCGGCGAAAGCGCCTCGCCCAACAGCAGCGCGTTGAGCAACCACAGCATCGCCTGCGGCGTGGTGGTGTCGCGCACTTCGCCATTGCGGACATTGTTGAGCGTCGGCTCGTCGCGATCCGACCGCGTGATCGCATCGCCCGCCGAGCGGATGAATGCGGTGAGCCCCCGCGGCCCTGAAATCTGCCCGAAGACGAGGTTTGCTGCGGCATTGTCGCTCATCACCACCGCCGCCTCGAGCAGCGCCTCGATCGACAGCGCGCCTTTGGCAAGACTGGCCTTCACCACCGGGGCATAGTCGAGCAAATCCGCCTCGCTGAACCGGATCTCGCGCTTCAGATCGATCTCGCCGCGATCGGCGCGCGCCAGCACCGCTGCAGCAAGCGGCACCTTGAAGGTCGAGCACATCGCGAACCGCGCCTCGGCCCCGTCGAAATAGCGCCGCCCGGTGCCGCTGTCATAAACAGCAAGGCCGAGCCGCCCCCCGGTCTCCTCACGGATCCGGTCGAGCGCGCTCTTCTGCTGCGCCGAAACGGTCATGGGCATGGCAGCAAGCGCAGCAGCACCCGCGATCAACTGGCGGCGAGTCGGTGTCATCATCGTCCCTGCATATCGCGATGTTCTGAAGGCAGGCTGACCGTCAATCCGTCCAGCTCGGGCGTCAGGACGATCTGGCACGAAAGCCGGCTGGTCCGCGTCGCCCCGACGGCGAGATCGAGCATGTCTTCCTCCTCCTCGCTCGCGCGCGGAAGCCGGTCGAAATCCTCCGCCGCCACGATTACGTGGCAGGTCGAACAGGCCATCTGCCCCTCGCATGTCCCTTCGAGCGGCATGCCCTTCGCTTGCCCGACCTCGAGCAGCGAATAGCCTTCCTGCCCGTCCGCCTCGCCGGCAAGGCTGCCGTCCGACGTCAGGAAGCGCACCCGGATCATGCGGCAAACCTCTGCTCACGCGCCGCCGCATCGATCCGTTCGATCGCGCCGAGCAGCTCTTCCTCGGTGGTGTAACGCCCGAAGCCCAGCCGAATGCTCGACCGCGCATCGCTGTCGCTCATCCCCATCGCCTTGAGCACATGGCTCGGCCGCCCCGATCCGCTGGCACAGGCCGACCCGGCCGAGAAGGCGATATCGCGCAGGTCGGACATCAGCCGCGCCACGTCGAGGCCCGGATAGCGCATGTTGAGATTGCCGTGATAACGGTCGTCGAACGATCCGTTGAGCGTCCAGCCCGATCCGCCCAGCGCCTGATACGCCTTGCGGAACAGCTGCGCTGCATGGGCACGATCGGCGCCGAACCGCTGCTTGGCGAGCGTCGCCGCTGCCCCGAATCCGGCGCACAGGGCCGGAGACAAGGTGCCCGATCGCCCGCCCGGCTCCTGCCCGCCGCCGTGCATCAGCGGCTCCAGCTCGACTCCGTTGCGGATCCACAGCGCCCCCACGCCCTTGGGTCCATGGATCTTGTGCGCCGACACCGCGACCAGATCGCACGCCGCGGGAATGATCTCGCGCCCATAGCCCTGCACCGCGTCGCACAGCAGCAGCGCGCCGGCGCCTTTCGCCAGCGCCGCCAGTTCGTCCATCGGCTGGATGGTGCCGATCTCGTTGTTGACCAGCATCACCGCGACCAGCCCGGTACCCGGCCGGATCGCCTCGCGCGCGGCGGCCAGCTCGACCAGCCCGTCGCTGCCCACCGGCAGCACCGTCACTGCGCGCCCGCGCCGCGCCTCGGCCGCGACGGTGTCGAGCACCGCGGCATGCTCGGTCGCGATCGTCACGATCGGTCCGGTACTGCCCTTGATCGCCCAGTTGAGCGCCTCGGTCGCGCCGCTGGTGAAGCTGATATTGCCATTGTCGGGCATCAGATCGGCGACCGCAGCGCGCGCCACCTCGACCGCCGCCCTGGCCTTGCGGCCGGGCGCGTGCGCCGAATGCGGATTGGCGAAATCGTCGCGCATCCAGGGTTGCATCGCTTCAACCGCTTCGGGCGCGAGCGGCGTGGTCGCCTGATAGTCGAGATAGGTCATCCTGCTTTTGCCGCTGCCCCCATTGCGATATCGATCCATGTGTCGGTGAAGCGCCGGATATCCTCGGGCGTCGTGCTCCAGCCCATGCTGACCCGGATCGTCCGCGCCGCCAGCTCCGGCTCCACCCCGAACGCCTCCAGCACCCGGCTCTGCTTCAATGTCCCCGACGCGCAGGCGCTGCCAGCCGACACCGCGAAGCCCTTCATGTCGAACTGCACCAGCTGCGCGGCGGCGCTGAGGTTGGGCATCGCCAGCGCGCGGATCTCACTGACATATTCCCCATAGCCCATCAGCTGCTGCGCGCCGTAGCTGCCCAGCGTACGGAAGAGGTCCGTCAGCATCTCATGCCGGTTCATGTCCGGGGTCGCGGTGCGCTTCGCCGCCCAGCCCTCGACCGCCGCGGCGAAGCCCAGCACCGCGGGCAGGTTCTCGGTTCCGGCACGATAGCCGAATTCCTGCCCGCCCGACGGCTCGAGCAGGCCAAGATCGCCAACTAACAAGGCCCCAATCCCGATCGGTCCGCCCAGTTTGTGCGCAGAGATGACCATCATCTGCGCCTGTTTGGGGAAACGCGTCAGCCCCCAGAACTGCGAAGCATCGGTCACCAGCACGCCGCCGCCCGCCTCGATCATCGGCGCATAGCGCTCGATCGGCTGGACCTTGCCCGTTTCGGGATTGACCCACTGGATCGCGATCACCGGCCGGTCACCCGCGGCGAGCGCGTCCTCGACCGCATCGAAATCAACGTCCCACTCCAGATTGACCGGCAGCACCTGTGCCTCGGGCGCCGCACGCAGCACTGCATCATGCTCGACCGAGGACCGCCATCGCGTGCCGCCTTTGGTCCGCCGCATCGCGATGGCCAGCGCCTCGCTCGCCCCGCTGGTGAAGATGACATGCCCTTCCCAGCCCAGCGCCGCCTTGATCCGCGCCCGCGCATCCTCCAGCGCCGCGCGCGCCGCGCGCCCTTCGGCATGCGGCGACGACGGGTTGGCCCAGCGCAGCATCCCCTCGATCATCGCCTCGCGCACCTCGGGCCGCATCGGCTGGGTGGCGGCATGATCCAGATAGATACGATCGGTCAGAGTGGGACTCGTTTGAAATTGCGTGAAACGGCTTCACGACTATATAGCCGACATCGCTTTCCGCGCCACCGCGCCTCCCACTTAATAAGCAGGTAGAGCTTTGCCCGAAGTCATCATCCCCGGTCCCGAAGGCCGTCTCGAAGGGCGTTTCGCCCCCGCTCCCCGTCCCCGCGCACCCGTGGCGATGATCCTCCACCCGCATCCCAATGCCGGTGGCACGATGAATAACCGCATCGTGCAGGAGATGTACAAGACCTTCCAGCGCCGCGGTTTCGCGACCTTGCGCTTCAACTTCCGCGGCGTCGGCAAGAGCCAGGGCGTGTTCGACAACGGCATCGGCGAACTCAGCGACGCCGCGAGCGCGCTCGACTGGGTGCAGAGTTTCCACCCCGAGGCATCGACCACCTGGATCGCTGGCTTCGGCTTTGGCGCGTGGATCGGGATGCAGCTGCTGATGCGCCGTCCAGAGATCCGCGGCTTTATCTCGGTCGCGCCGCCCGCGAACATGTTCGACTTCACCTTCCTCGCCCCCTGTCCCTCCTCGGGCATCATCATTCAGGGCGAGAATGACGAGGTGGTGACCCCGAGCGCGGTGCAGAAGTTGGTCGACAAGCTGCGCACCCAAAAGCACATCACCATCCACCACGACACCATCCCCGGCGCGAACCATTTCTTCGAGCACGAGATGGAACAGCTGATGGGCAGCGTGGACAAGTATCTCGACATGCGGCTGGATCCGAACTCGCCGATCCGGTAACGTCCCGGTGGTTTAGGGGGATCGCACCAGGTGAAAGAAATCGCTCTCGCGGTGGCAGTTGCCACCGCTTCGCTTGCACTGCCTGCGAACGCCCAAACTGCCTCGGTCGAGGAACGATTGGCGCGGTTGGAGGCGGAGAACCAGATGCTCCGTCATGAGATCGATCGCATCAAGCGCACGGTGGCCGGAACGGCGGCAGCTCCCGAACCCATCGCCACGCCAATCGCGGCGGCGGCGGCTCCGACCCCCGTGTCAGTCGCTGCGGCGCCGGTCCAGGAGGCGAGTCGCACGCCGTCGGCGAACCAATGGACCGGCCCATATGTCGGCATCGGCATCGGACGGCTGTCTTCGCACTATGAATATGGAAGCGGGTCCGGGTCCGCGACGATCCGCAGGACATCGGACGCACGCGGCAGCGGGTTCACTGTTCAGGCCGGATATCTGCATCAGTCTGACCTCCTCGTCATCGGCTCCGAAGTCGCCGCCCGCTGGCCGAACAACGTCACCTCGAACGTGAATAGTGGCGCAACCAGCTATTCGCTTCGCACACTCAACACCGCGATTCAGGTCAAGGGAAGCGCCGGAGTCGCTCTCGGCCCGGTGCACCTTTACGGTCTACTGGGCGTCGAGGTCGCGACGATGGATACGCAAATCTATTCGGGTGGCGTGCGCCAGGCGTTTCCGGGCAAATCGACGGCGACAGCACCATTGTACGGCGCCGGCGTGGCGGTCCGCCTGCCTTCCGGCACCTCCTTAGGCGTCGAGTATAACGAAGCCGATTTCGGCCTGCTTGCAGGTACGAACACGACGACGATGCGTGACACCTTCTGGTCGGTCAGGCTGAATCAGGCTTTCTGACCAGTCCTGGCGGACATAATCGCTCTCTGCACGTGTCTGCTATCAATCTTGGTGTAGTTCGTCGCGTTGCTCCAGCCAGCCCCTATCCTTCCACCCCGCTTCGTCGCATGATGGCGCCATGAAGCAATCGACCGCGATCAAGATCGCCACCGGCGTCGCCGCCGCTGCCATCGGCGGACTGTTCCTCTATTCGCGCGCCACCCGCCCGCCGGTGATCAACCCCAAGGTGCCGCAACCGGCCAAACCGGTCGATCTCGCCCGCTATGCCGGCACATGGTTCGAACTCGCCCGGCATGAGAACCGCTTCCAGAAGGGCATGGATGCGGTCACCGCGGAATATTCGCTGGAGAAGGACGGCAAGGTCCGCATCGTCAACAGCGGGCTCCGTTCGGGCGAAGAGGAACGCAGCGAAGCCGAGGGGCACGCCATCGTCGCGGATGAGGAGACCAACGCCAAACTCAAGGTCTCGTTCTTCGGCCCGCTCTACACCGGCGACTATTGGGTGCTCGACCATGGCGACGACTATGACTGGTCGATCGTCGGCGAGCCGGGCGGGCGCTATCTGTGGGTGCTGAGCCGCGACCCGCACCCTGCGCCCGAAACCCTCCAGATGCTGCGCGAGCGGGTCGAAGCGCTGGGCTATGACCGCTGGGCGCTGCGCATCACCCGGCACGACTGAGCGAAGGAAGCGCGATGGAGCGGATCGACATCACCGTCACCGGCGGCTGCCAGTGCGGCGCGGTCCGCTATCGCGCGAGCGCGATGCTCGACAATGCGCACCTCTGCCATTGCCGCATGTGCCAGAAGGCGGGCGGCAATATCTTCGCCGCTTTGGTCGCCGCGCCCAACGACGCACTCGAATGGACGCGCGGCGCTCCCGCCGCCTTTCGCAGCTCGAAGCATGTCGACCGCGGCTTCTGCGCGGCATGCGGCACCCCGCTCTACTACCGCAACCTGCAGGGCAGCCGCACCAACCTCACCCTCGGCTCGCTCGACGATCCCGCCGCCTTCCCGCCAAAAACCCAGATGGGCAGCGAAGCGCGCATGCCGTGGTTCGGTATCCTGCCCGCGCTCGAGGATGTCGGCGCGACCGAGGTGCAGGACCCGGATTGGGCCACAGCAATCGCCGCGAGCAATCGACAGGCGCCGGACCGGGATTAGGATCAAACTCCGGCTGACCCCTTTCATTCAGGATCGCCGCGGGCCAGCGTGCGCCTAAACCGTCCAGATCAGCACATTCCCCAGCGCCACCAGCGCGCAGACGATCATCAGCACGCCCTTTTGCCGCTCGCCCTTGCGGATCAGGCGTACGCCACCCCAGGTCAGCGCAAACGATGCGAGCATCAGGATCGCAAGCGTGGTGGAACCGGCGGTGGGAAGATTGTCCATCCCTCGGCAATGCCCAAAACCGGCCTGCGCGTCGAGCGAAGATGAAATCGCTCCTCCCCTGCAAACGACATCATAATTGCGATTGACTCGCAATAGCCAGATGCTAGGAGCGGCGCGAAGGGAGCGCCCGTGTACCATTATCTCGACCGCACGACCGCCTCGCTCGATCTGGGCGGCCGGTTCATCGTCTGGGCGGTGCGTGGCTGGGTGCAGGCCGTCGGCAAGCGCATCTGCCCGTGCAACGCATTGATCGAGGGGTTTACCCGCTGGAACGCGGCGGAGGCATTGCAGCCCTTTTCCATGGCCATGGCAATTCTTCATTGCGAAGCGCGCGAACCCCTTTATTTCCGCGCTCCGGGCCATAGCCGCGTCAGCGACGACGAGGCGCTGCTGCTCGACCTGTTCGAGCAGGCGCCACGCCGGCCCCAAAACGAGATGCGGGAGATGCTGGGCATGGTCGTCCCTCCGACGAGCACGTCCGCGCTTCTGATCGCGATCGAAACCGCAGCGGCGGCGTTCGAGGCCATCGGCCTCAGCCCGTCGGCGCAACATGGAACATGAAGTGATGAGTGACCGGAACCAAATCCCCCTCGCCCCCTCGGCGGCGCTGACGGTCGAAACCGTCCTGAGCGTGCGCCACTGGAACGAGCATCTGTTCAGCTTCACCATCAGCCGCCCGCAAAGCTTCCGCTTCCGCTCGGGCGAATTCGTGATGATCGGTCTGCCGGGCGAAGGCCGCCCGCTGCTGCGCGCCTATTCGATCGCCAGCCCGGCCTATGCCGAGGAACTCGAATTCCTCTCGATCAAGGTGCCCGACGGTCCGCTAACCTCGCGTCTGCAGAAGATCGAACCGGGCGACCAGATCTTCCTTGGCCGCAAGCCCACCGGCACGCTCGTCACCGACGCGCTGCTGCCCGGCAAGCGCCTGTTCTTCCTGTCGACCGGCACCGGCCTCGCGCCCTTCCTCAGCCTCGCGCGCGATCCCGACGTCTACGACATGTTCAACCAGATCCTGCTGGTCCATTCGGTCCGCCGCGTCAGCGACCTCGCCTTCCGCACCGAGCTCGAGGCGCAGCTCGCCGGCGATCCGCTGGTGCAGGATCAGGCGCTGCTTCAGTTCGGCTATCTGCCGACCGTGACGCGCGAGCCCTTCCCGACCGACCAGCGCATCGGCACGCTGATCGAAAATGGCGCGCTGTTCGGCCCGCAAATGGGCGGCGAGAAGCGCCTCGACCCCGAGACCGACCGCATCATGCTGTGCGGCAGCATGGAGATGATCAAGGATCTCTCGGCGATGCTCGACGGATTGGGCTTCGAGGAAGGCTCGAACGCCAAGCCCGGCCATTATGTGATCGAGCGGGCTTTCGTGGGATGAGAGGCGGCGGGGTGCCGTTCTCTTGAGGAAAACGATAGTCCGCTATTGGTTGAAAGCGGTCGTGCCTGGCCCCCGCTATGCGATAGGGCGGCAGCATGAGCGACTCCCCCGAATCCGGCCTCGCCTTTGATCCGATGACCCTTGCCTTCTACGATACGGAGGCGCCGGAATATATTGCGAGCGGGAAGAACGGCGTGAGCCGCTGGCTTTCTCTGTTCATGGAAATGCTTCCGGCGGGAGCCCGGGTGCTTGAGCTCGGTTGCGGCGGCGGCCGGGATGCAGAGGCAATGTTCGCCCACGGATTCGATGTCGAACCGACCGACGGGAGTGCAGCAATCGCGGCGAAGGCCGAGCTGAGGCTCGGACGTGCTGTCAGGGTAATGAAGTTCGACGAACTGTCGGATATCGAGGCATATGACGCCGTGTGGGCGAGTGCCAGTCTGCTGCATGTGCCGAGCGAGGCATTGGACGCGGTGCTCAGGCGGATCTTCCGATCGCTCAAACGCGGCGGCCTGCACTTTGCGACCTACAAGGCTGGCGGCGATCCGGGGCGCGACAAATTTGGCCGCTACTTCAATCGTCCCGATCTGACTGCTCTAACCGAGGCCTATTCGCGCGGTGGCGACTGGGAAGTGATATCGACCGTCGAATATGTTGGCGGTGGTTACGAGGGCGGCCAGGGTCCCTGGATAGCGATCACCGCGCGTCGCCCGTCTGGAACTTGAGTGTGGTAACGGGCCACGGGCTGCCCCTTCCAATGTTGGAATTCATCTGATCTATCCTGATCGGTGGAACACGGGCCGGCGCATCCAGACTCCGACAAACGCGGCGCTTCACCGGCGCGCCTGTGTCGCGCGCCCGTCGCGTCCCTGTCGCCAACCCGTCGCGTTCCCGTCCGAACCCGGCACGCGCGTGGCGCGTCAGTGGCGCGTGACCGTCGCGTCGCTGCAGCGTCAGTGGCGCGTCAGTGGCGCGTCGCAGGCGCGAATCCGTCGCGTTCCGGTCGTGTCGCCCGAAAAACCCGCGTTTTCCGTCGGCTTTGTAAACCGGTCGGGGGCTCAGTCCGCCGAAGCGAGCACCTTCGCATAGGCGTCCGGGTCGGCATTGCCGCCCGACAGGATCACCAGCGTATCCGGCGTCGGATCGACCTTGCCCGCCAGCAACGCCGCCAGCGCGACCGATCCGCCCGGCTCGAGCACCAGCCGCAGCTTGCGCGCCGCCCAGCGTTGCGCTGCGCGCACCTCGGCCTCGCTCACCGCTACGCCGGTGGCGCCACGGCGCGAGAGGACGTCGAAGGTCAGCTGCGCCGGCTGGAAGGTCTGCAGTGCGTCGCACGCCGTCGGCGGCGGCGAATCGCCGATCGATTCGATCCAGCCATTGGCAAGGCTGCGGCACATATCGTCCCAGCCCTCCGGCTCGACGATCGTCGTCTGCGCCTCGGGCAGCGCCAGCGTCACGCCCGACGCCAGCCCGCCGCCGCCGCACGGCACCACGATCCGGCCCGGATCGGGCAGCCGCATCTCGGCGGCTTGCGTCAGCACCTCGATCGCCATGCTCCCCTGCCCCTCGATGATCCACGGATCGTCGAACGGTGGAACCAGCGTCGCGCCGCGGGCATGGGCGAGATGCCCGGCGATCTTGACGCGATCTTCCTTCATCCGGTCGTAGGCGACGACCTCGGCGCCCAGCGCCAGCGTCGAATCGCGCTTCGCGGCGGGGGCATCGGCCGGCATCACGATCACCGCGGGGATGCCGAGTCGCTTCGCGGCCCAGGCCACGCCCTGCGCATGGTTGCCCGACGAGAAGGCGACGACGCCCTTGTCGCGATGCTCAGGGTCGATCGCGGTCAGCCGGTGCCACGCGCCGCGGATCTTGAACGCACCGATCGGCTGCAGGCACTCGGCCTTGAACATCACCGGAATTCCGCGGATTTCCGCCACCAGCAGCGGGGTTGGCGGCAAAATCGCCGCCACCTTTGCCGCTGCATCCCGCACCCCTGCCCGAGTCGGCTGTCGCAATATCGTCACGCATCACCCCGCATCATTAATTCGGACCCGGAATCACTTTACAAGGGGGGTCCCCGACCCTAAATGACCCCTCCGCTGCCCCATGGGACTTCCACCGCAAGGCAGTGTTTTCACCGTATGCCGCAAGGCAATTGGAGGTCCCTTGAGTTGCACAAGCATCATAGCGCGCTCGGGCTAGCGAAAGCCCTTCGTCCCGTCGAGCCGGTAACGCTCGTCCGTCCGCACGCAGCAAAGCGAGCAGCCCGATTCTTCGTCGAGAAGTTTCCGGGGACGACGATGTACGCCGTCAAGGCCAACCCGTCTCCTGAGCTTCTCCAGATCCTCTGGGATGCCGGAATCACGCACTACGACGTCGCGTCGATCGGTGAGGTGCGCATGGCGCGCCGCGCCCTGCCCAAGGCCGTCCTGTGCTTCATGCACCCGGTCAAGGCCGAGGAAGCGATCGAGGAAGCGTATTTCGTCCATGGCGTACGCACCTTCAGCCTCGACACGATGGACGAGCTGGAGAAGATCGTCCGTGCCACGCGCAATGCCCAGGATCTGAACCTGTGCGTGCGCATCCGCGTGTCGTCGGATCACTCCAAGCTCAGCCTCGCCGCCAAGTTCGGCGCGGAGCCCGAGGATGTGGCAGAGCTGCTCGTCGCGACCCGTCAGGCCGCCGACGCGCTCGGTATCTGCTTCCATGTCGGTTCGCAGGCGATGACTCCCGCGGCCTATGCCGAGGCGATGGAGCGCGTGCGCGTCGCCATCGTCGCCTCGTCGGTCACGGTCGACATCGTCGATGTCGGCGGGGGGTTCCCCTCGACCTACCCGGGCATGGAGCCGCCGCCACTCGACGCCTATTTCGGCGTGATCCACAACGCGTTCGAGAATCTGCCGATCTCGTACAGCGCGGAGCTGTGGTGCGAGCCGGGCCGGGCGCTGTGCGCCGAGTACAGCTCGCTCATCGTCCGCGTCGAAAAGCGCCGCGGCGACGAGCTGTACATCAACGACGGCGCCTATGGCGCGCTGTTCGATGCGGCGCATGTCGGCTGGCGTTTCCCGGTCACGCTGCTGCGTGAGGGCGTCGATGCGGAAACGGCCGAGTTCAGCTTCTACGGCCCGACCTGCGACGACATGGATCACATGGCGGGTCCGTTCGAGCTGCCGGCGGACGTTCAGGCGGGCGACTATATCGAAGTCGGGATGCTTGGCGCCTATGGCTGCGCGATGCGCACCGCGTTCAACGGCTTCGGCTCGGACATCGTCCATGAAGTGACCGACGAGCCGATGGCGACGCTCTATTCGGGCATCGCGATCGAACGCCCGACCAACGTCGTCAGCCTCGACCAGTTCAAGCGCCGCGCGCGCCGCTGAGGTCGAATGCAGACCAGAAATCAGGGCCGTCGTCCTCCGGGGCGGCGGCCCTTTTCTTTGGTCTGCTGCCACCAAAATGCAGCTTGAGCGTCTATAGTGCGGCAGCGCCGCGCGAAGCGGCCGAACCAAGGAGAGCCTGTCATGAAGATCGTGACCAGCCTGAGCTTCCAGGGCCAGTGCCGCGAAGCCTTCGAATTCTACGCGAAAGTCCTCGGCGGAACGATCACGGCCGCCATGCCCTATGGTGACGCCCCGCCCGAAATGCCGGTCGCCGAGGACAAGAAGGACTGGCTGATGCACTGCTGGATGGATGTCGGCGACCAGTCGATGATGGGCGCCGACATGGACATCGAATGGGCACCCAACATCGACAAGCCCAAGAACGGCTTCGACGTTACCCTGCACAGCGAGGACAAGGACGAAGCCCAGCGCTGGTTCGACGCGCTGTCCGAAGGCGGCCGCGTCGTCATGCCCTTCGCCGAGACCTTCTGGTCTCCGGGCTTTGGCTCACTGGTCGACAAGTTCGGTGTGCCGTGGATGGTCAACACCATTCCCTCGGAAGGCTGAGGATTGAGGGCCGCCAGCCTTCGGGACGGCGGCCCCTTCAATGCGGCACAGCAAGGGCGCTGTGCCGTCGATGCGCAGCGATGCAAGACAGGACGCTGGCCACCACGAGCCCGAACGCGGCGATCTCCAGCGGAAGCGGCAGCCGCTGCTCCCACAGGAAGCCGTAGATCAGCGCGAACACCGTTTCGAACAGGATCATCTGCCCGACCATGGTCAGCGGCAGCAGCCGGCTCATCCGGTTCCACAGCGAGTTGGCAACGATCGAGGCGAGTAACGCGACCCCGATCGAAACGCCTGCCAGCTGAAGCCACGCCGCCGCCTCATGATCGATCGGCTCGAAGGACAGGGTCACCGGGATCAGCGCTACCGCCTGCGCGCCGGTGACGAGACCCATCAGCAGGTTCCAGTCCTGCGCGGACACCCGTCCGAGCCGAGCAAGGCAGCGGCTGTTACCCACTGCAAACGCCGTCCAGGACACCAGCGCGCCGATCGCACACAGCAGTCCGGTCAGTTGCGCCGGCCCCGCTGCAGGCGCGGCCACGGCCTGCCAACCGATACAAACGACCCCGGCAGTACAAAGCAGCAGCGACGGCGCCAGCAGACGCAGCGGAACCGCCCCCGATTCGCGGCTGCCGATGATCGTCACCGCTACGGGCAAGAAGCCGATGACGAGCGAAGTCATCGCGATCCCGCCATTCTGCACCGCTGCCGACAGCAGGACGTAATAGAGCGTGTTTCCCGCCAGCGAGAGCCAGACCAGTGAGAGCCAGTCGCGCCCTGTCAGCATCCCCATCAACGTGCGCCAGCGCGGCGCGATCAGCGCAGCGGACAACAGGCCATAGGCAAGATAGCGGCCGATCGCGAGCTGGAGCGGCGAGAACTGCCCTGCTAACTCCGGCGCCAGGAAGACCAGTCCCCACAAGGCACCGGCGCCCATGCCGAACATGATGCCCAAGCGGGTGTTGGACGGCGACACGACGGCTAGCTCCATGATCGACCTCATGCTTTGCGATCGGCGGGGAATAGCGGCGAATTGGCGGGATTTGCGCCCTTGATCGGGGTCCAAAATGCAACAAAAACCCGGCTATGACCCGATCGACCACCACGAAGCGCACGCTGGACGGTTTCGACCGCGCCATCCTGCGGATCCTTCAGCACGACAACAAGACACCCCAGCGCCGGATCGGCGAAGCGGTGAACCTCTCCCCCGCCGCAGTGCAGCGGCGCATCGCGGCGATGGAGGATGCCGGCATCATTCAGCGCAACGTCGCCATCATCGACACGCATGCGGTCGCGATGACCATCACTTCGATCGTCGAGGTCCAGATGGTCAACGAGCATCAGCAAACCGCCGACGCTGCCCGCATGCTGTTTAATGCCACACCCGAGGTCCAACAATGCTATTACGTGACCGGCGGGATCAGCTTCGTGCTGGTGATCGTCGCACCCGACATGCCGGCCTATGAGGCGCTCACCCGCCGCCTCTTCAACGCGAATGAAGCAGTCGCGAGCTTCCGCAGTCTGATCGCGCTCGACCGCGTCAAGACGAGTAGCGAGATCGTCATTCCGGAGTGAGCCGGGCACTCCCGGCCCGCCGGGCCCCTATTTCAGCGGCAGAAACAGCTCCACGATGACTTCGTGGGCCGGCACCTCCGGAATGAGGGACAGCCGTCGCTGGCAATAGATCGGGAAATCCCGGGCTTCTTCTCCGCTGTCCGGAAGCCAGTCGCGATAGAGGTAGAGCGCGGCGGGCTCGAGATTGTTGGTATTGCCGGGGTAGCGCAGCACCGCACAACGCCCGCCGGGGATCACGCCGGCCTTCATATGCGCGTCGTCCGGCTCGATCGGCCGATCCGTCCCGACGCACAGGTCCATGCTGTAGTCGGCCGGGTTCGCCGGATTCCGCTCGGACCGGAAGACCATGAAGCTGGGGTTCGTCTCGGGCGACAGGCCGGCCGCCTTGCTCCAGTCTCGGAATCGCTGGATCGTATCGCCGAGCGTTTCGCGGTCTCCACGATGCTCGATCATCGCTACGGTGGTCGGCGGCACATCGCGGATCATCACGTCTTCGGGGGTAAAGAGTATCTGCATGAGCTTGTTCCTCGCATTGTCGAGAGGCCCGAAGGCCGCAAGCCACGGTCCCCAGTCGGGGGACTTCCGGAACGACGACGGAGATTGCCCGAACCGTTGCCGAAAGGCGCGAGCAAAGGCATCCGGCGCGTCGTAACCGGCATCCATCGCGATGTCCGTGACGCTTTGAGCATCCCCGGACGCCAGCCGATGCGAAGCACGCTTCAGCCGGACAAGCTGGACATAGCGATGCACGGACACCCCGAAGGTCGCCGTGAACTGCCGATGGAAATGAAACCTGGAGAAGGCCGCGACCCGGCTCACAGCTTCCAGATCCAGATCGCCATCGAGATGCCGATCGATATGGTCCAGCACCCGCAGCATCCGCGTCCGGTAGTTTTGAAGCGCCGCCTTCATCGTCCCTTCCTCCGTGGCGGCACCAGCTAGCGGCTCTTGGCCATAGCATGCTCGACCGATCTTGCGGTTTGGACGCGGCAACCCTGTTGATGATCCTGCGGGATATTGGAACGCCAAAGAAAAAGGGGGCCGAAGCCCCCTTCCCTTGCGTCGTGACGCCCGGGCTTACGCCCTGCCGTCGAGGATCGCCTCGATCGCCTCGGTGACGTGGCCGATATCGGCCATGCCGTCGACGCGCTTCACCAGGCCGCGCGCTTCATAGATCGGCAGGATCGGCGCGGTCTTGGCGCGATACTCCGCCATGCGGGTGCGCACCGTTTCCTCATTATCGTCGGGCCGGCGCTTGAACTCGGTTCCGCCGCACTGGTCGCACTTGCCCTCGACTTTGGGGAGCTTGAACTTGTCATGATAGCCTTCGCCGCAGGTGGCGCAGGTGAAACGACCCGTGATACGCTCGACCAGCGCGTCCTCGTCCACCACCAGCTCGATCACATGGTCGAGCGTGCGGCCGCGGTCCGAGAGGATGGTGTCCAGCGATTCCGCCTGTGCGGCAGTGCGCGGGTAGCCATCGAAGATCGCGCCCTTGTCGCCGAGGCCATCCAGGCTTTCGCCGATGATGCCGCTGACGATCTCGTCGGAAACGAGCTCGCCCGCTTCCATCACTGCCTTCGCCTTGAGACCGACTGGCGTGCCGGCCTTCACCGCGGCGCGCAGCATGTCGCCGGTCGAAAGCTGGACCATGCCGCGCTCGTCCTCGAGCCGCGACGCCTGGGTGCCCTTGCCGGCCCCCGGAGGCCCCAACAGGATGATGTTCATGCTCTCCCTTACCCCCAAAACCCGTTCGTGCTGAGCCTGTCGAAGCACCGTTCTTCTCTGGTCGCCAGAAAGGAAAACCAGCCCCCCGACAAGCTCGGAGGGACGGTGCCCGAACCTAGCGGAGGCGGCCGCCCTTCAGTTTCGCCTTCTTGATCAGATCGCCATACTGGTGCGCCAGCAGGTGCGACTGGATCTGGGTCACCGTATCCATCGTCACGTTGACCACGATCAACAGGCTGGTGCCGCCCAGATAGAAGGGGATCGAAAGCTGGGAAACCAGCCATTCGGGCGCCAGACAGATGATGGTCAGATACGCCGCACCGATCACGGTGATGCGCGTCAGCACATAGTCGAAATAGGCTTCGGTGTTCTTGCCCGGGCGGATGCCGGGGACGAACCCGCCATATTTCTTCAGGTTGTCCGCCGTTTCCTCGGGGTTGAAAACCACCGCGGTGTAGAAGAACGAGAAGAAGATGATGCCGGCGCCATAGAGCAGCATGTACACCAGCGATCCGTGCTGGAGATACTGGTTGAGGCTGATGATGAAGTCGCCCCACCAGCCCTGCCCGGCCTGCTGCTGGCCAGCGAACTGGCTGATCGTCAGCGGCATCAGCAACAGCGAGCTGGCGAAGATCGGCGGGATCACGCCCGCGGTATTGATCTTGAGCGGCAGATGGCTGCGCTCCGACTGGACGCCACGTTGCGTCTGTCGCTTGGGATACTGGATCAGGATGCGGCGCTGGGCGCGCTCCATGAAGCAGATGAACAGGACCAGCAGCGCGACGGCGCCGAGGATCAGGACCAGCGTCACCGGGTTCATCGAACCGCTGCGACCGCCCTCGAACAGCTGAACCAGGGTGGTCGGCAGGTGGGCGACGATGCCCGCCATGATGATCAGCGAGATGCCGTTGCCGACGCCGCGGTTGGTGATCTGCTCACCCAGCCACATCAGGAACAGCGTACCGCCGATCAGGCTGACGACCGCGCCGACGATGAAGAGCGGTCCGGGATGGATCACCGGCGAGATGCCGTTGACCCCTGCCTGAAGGCCCGCCGCGATGACATAGCCCTGGATCGCGGTGAGCGCGACGGTGCCGTAGCGGGTGTACTGGTTGAGCTTCTTGCGTCCGCTCTCGCCTTCCTTCTTGATCGCGGCAAGCGCCGGCGAAAGCGAAGTGGCGAGCTGAACGACGATCGAGGCGGTAATGTACGGCATCACGCCCAGCGCGATCACCGACATGCGCTCCAGCGCGCCGCCCGAGAAGGTGTTGAAGAAATCGAGCACACCGCCCTGGGTGCGCTGCGCCAGCAGGCCCAGCTGGGTCGGATCGACGCCGGGCAGCGGCACGTAGCTCAGCATCCGGAAGACGATCAGTGCGCCAAGGGTAAACCAAAGACGCTTCTTGAGTTCGGTGGCCTGACCAAATTTGGACAGGTTGAGGCCGGATGCGAGTTGATCGGCTGCGGATGCCATATGCGCAAATATCCTGGAAACCAAAGCGGCGGAGGAGCGTCTTCCGCCACCCCGCCGCTCATATAGGGCATGAAACCCGTTGGGCAATCATCCCCGGCGCACCTGCCCCGGGGTGATGCAAATGGGTTACGCCTTGGCGGCCTTCTTGCCCGAAGCCTTCAGCTCGGCAATGGCCTTCTGCTTAACGCGATGCTTTGCGGCATGCTTCTCGGCGGCCGGGACGATCGTCGGGATCGTGACCTTGCCACCGGCCTTCTCGACTGCCTCGATCGCGCCCTTCGACGCGCCGGCAACCGTGAAGCTCAGCTTCGCCTTGAATTCGCCCTTGCCGAGCAGGCGGACGCCGTCCTTGCCGCCGCGTGCCAGGCCAACGGCCTTCAGCGCGGCGTGGTCGATGTCGGTCGCGGTCAGCTTGCCGGCGTCGACCAGCTTCTGGATCGCGCCCAGATTGACCTCGGCATAGTCCTTGCCGAACGGATTGTTGAAGCCGCGCTTCGGGATACGCATGTGGAGCGGCATCTGGCCGCCCTCGAAGCCGTTGATCGCAACGCCCGAGCGCGCCTTGGCACCCTTCTGGCCGCGGCCTGCGGTCTTGCCCTTGCCCGAGCCGATGCCGCGTCCGACGCGCATCCGGCCCTTGCGGGCGCCATCATTATCCTTGAGGTCGTTCAGTTTCATTGTCTGCACTCGCTTTCGCTTTTGTCGCGCTCGATTCCCGGGGAGTCCGGAAACCGGAAAGGGGGCCGATAGCCCCCTCTCCTTCATCTGTCACCTGGAAAGGTGCCGGAGGCGTTAGCCCTCGACGCTCACCATGTGGTGTACCTTACGGATCATGCCGCGCACCTCGGGGGTGTCCTGCAGCTCGACCGTACGATGCATCTTGTTGAGACCCAGGCCAATCAGCGTCGCGCGCTGATCCTTGGTGCGGCGAATCGGCGACCCGGTCTGGGTCACCTTCACCGTGCCGGCCTTCGCCGCTGCTTCCTTCTTCGCCATCGCGATTACTCCGTGATCGCCGCGGCATCAGCCTCGGCGGTCTGCGAGCCGCCACGGCCCAGCAGATCGGCGATCTTCTTGCCACGACGCTGCGCCACTGCCTTCGGCGAGGTCTGGTCGCCCAGGGCCTCAAAGGTCGCGCGGATCATGTTGTAGGGGTTCGACGTGCCGACCGACTTGGTCACGACGTCTGCAACGCCCAGGCTCTCGAAGACAGCGCGCATCGGGCCGCCTGCGATGATGCCGGTACCCGGAGGCGCCGAACGGACGGTGACATTGCCGGCACCGAAATGGCCACGGCCATCATGATGCAGGGTCCGGCCCTCGCGCAGCGGCACGCGGACCATTGCCTTCTTGGCAGCTGCGGTCGCCTTCGAAATGGCTTCCGGCACTTCGCGCGCCTTGCCATGGCCGAAGCCGACACGGCCCTTGCCGTCGCCCACGACGACCAGCGCCGCGAAGCCGAAGCGCTTGCCGCCCTTCACCGTCTTCGAGACGCGGTTGATGTGAACCAGCTTCTCGATCAGCTCTTCGCCGCCGTCGTCGCTGCCAGGACCACCGCGACCGCGATTGTCGCGACCGCCACGGTTGTCACGGCCGCCACGATTGTTACCGCCGCCCGGGCCACCACGGCCACGGCCGCCACGGCCACCACGCGGTGCGCCCGCGTCAGGAGCGGCGGCGCCTTCGACCGGCGTTACGGTCGTGTTGATTTCATCCGCCATCTTAGAACTCCAATCCGCCTTCACGGGCGGCATCCGCCAGCGCCTTGACGCGTCCGTGGAACAGGAAACCGCCACGGTCGAACACAACCTGCGTTACGCCGGCCTTCTTGGCGGCTTCCGCGATGCGGGCGCCGACAGCCTTCGCGGCGTCGACATTTCCGCCGGTCGTGCCACGCACATCCTTTTCCAGGGTCGAAGCGGCGGCGAGGGTCTTGCCCTGCGCGTCGTCGATCACCTGAACATAGATGTGCTTGCCCGAACGATGCACCGACAACCGCGGACGGCTGCCTGCACGCGCCTTGAGCGCCGTGCGATTGCGACGGCGGCGCTTCTCGAAGAGAGAGAGACCCTTGCTCATTACTTCTTCTTCCCTTCCTTGCGGAAGATGAACTCGCCCTCGTACTTGATGCCCTTGCCCTTATAGGGCTCCGGCTTCCGCCAGCGGCGAATTTCGGCCGCGAACTGGCCGACCTTCTGCTTGTCGTTGCCCGAAATCTCGACCGTGGTCTGATCCGGCGTCTTGACCTCGACGCCTTCCGGCACTTCGAGATCGACGTCATGCGAATAGCCGAGCTGAAGCTTGAGCTTCCGGCCCTGCGCGTTGGCGCGATAGCCGACGCCGGTGATGAGCAGCTTCTTCGAGAAGCCTTCGCTCACGCCCGTCACCAGGTTCTGCACCAGCGTGCGCTGCATGCCCCAGAACGCCTTGGCGCGCTTGGTGTCATTTGCAGGCTTCACGTTGATCGCGCCGTCGACCACCTCGTACGAGATGTCATCGGCGGTCGGCATCGTCAGGGTGCCCTTCGGCCCCTTGACGCTGATCTGGCCGCCCTCGACGCTGGCGGTGACGCCAGCGGGAACGGTGATCGCCTTCTTACCGGTGCGGCTCATCAGAACACCTCCGCGAGCACTTCGCCGCCAACGTTCTGGTCGCGCGCTTCAGCGTCCGACAGAACGCCGCGAGGCGTCGAAACGATGGTGATGCCCAGACCGTTGCGGATCTTCGGCAGCTCCTTCGAGCCCGAATAGACGCGGCGGCCCGGCTTCGAGACGCGCGCGATCGACTTGATCGCGGGCTGACCCTCGAAATACTTCAGCTCGATGCGGATGCCGGCCGCGGGGCCCATCTGCTCTTCGCTGTAGCCACGGATATAGCCTTCGCGCTGAAGCACGTCGAGCACGCGAGCGCGCAGCTTCGACGCAGGCGTCAGGACAGAGTCCTTGCGCGCGCGCTGGCCGTTGCGGATGCGGGTGAGCATATCACCCAGGGGATCGGTCAATGCCATCTTCTAACCCTTACCAGCTCGACTTGGTGACGCCGGGGATCAGGCCCTTATTGGCCAGATCGCGCAGCATCACGCGCGCCAGACGGAACTTGCGGTAGTAACCGCGCGGACGACCAGTCAACTCGCACCGGTTACGGATGCGGGTCGGATTCCCGTTGCGCGGAATCTCGGCCATCTTGAGACGCGCGATCAGACGCTCGGTCTCGTCGAGCGACTTGTCGTTCGCAATCGCCTTCAGCTTCGCATACTTGCCGGCGTACTTCTTCACCAGCTGCTTGCGACGCTCGTTCTTGTTCACGGAACTCAGTTTCGCCATGACTTAAGTTCTCTTTCCCTTACGCTGCCTGCTTCGCTTCGCCGTCCGCATCGCGCGGGAACGGGAAGCCGAAGAGACGGAGAAGCTCGCGAGCCTCTTCGTCGGTCTTGGCGGTGGTGGTCACGATCACGTCCATGCCGCGCACCTTGTCGATGCGGTCATAGTTGATCTCGGGGAACACGATCTGTTCCTTGATGCCGCAGGCATAGTTGCCACGGCCGTCGAACGACTTGTCGTTCAGCCCGCGAAAGTCGCGAACGCGCGGGAGCGCGATCGTGATGAAGCGGTCGAGAAACTCGTACATCCGCTCGCGGCGCAGCGTGACCTTGCAGCCAATCGCCATGCCTTCACGCAGCTTGAACTGCGCGATCGACTTCTTCGCCTTGGTGACGACCGGCTTCTGGCCAGCAATCAGCTCCATTTCAGAAGCGGCCTGATCGACCTTCTTCTTGTCCTGGGTGGCTTCGCCGACGCCCATGTTGAGCACGATCTTCGAGATCTTCGGCACTTCCATGACGTTCTTGTAACCGAACTTCTCGGTCATCGCCTTGGCGATCGCGTCGTCATAGAGCTTCCGCATGCGCGGCGTGTAGGTGTCAGCCATTGATGACCTCCCCGGTCTTGACCGCAACGCGCACCTTCTTGCCGTCGCGCTCTTCAAAGCGGACGCGGGTCGCCTTGCCGTCCTTGGTCACGTGCGCAACCTTGGAGACGTGCAGCGGCGCTTCCGAACGCTCCAGACCACCCTGCGGGTTGGTCTGGGTCGGCTTGCGGTGGCGCACCGCGATGTTGACGCCGCCGACGACGACCTTGCCGTCCTTCGGAAGCGACTTGGTGACTTCGCCGGTCTTGCCCTTGTCCTTACCGGACAGGACGATGACCTGATCACCCTTCTTGATCTTGGCAGCAGCCATCACAGCACCTCAGGGGCGAGCGAAATGATCTTCATGAAGCCCTTCGAGCGCAGCTCGCGGACCACCGGGCCAAAGATACGGGTGCCGATCGGCTCCTCGTTCTTGTTGACCAGGACGGCAGCGTTGCCGTCGAAGCGGATCACCGAGCCATCGGCGCGGCGGACGTCCTTGGCGGTGCGGACGATGACGGCGCGATGCACGTCACCCTTCTTCACCTTACCGCGGGGCTGTGCTTCCTTGATGCTGACGACGATAACGTCGCCCACGCCGGCGAAGCGACGCTTCGACCCGCCCAGCACCTTGATGCACTGCACCCGCTTCGCGCCGCTATTGTCTGCGACGTCGAGATTGGACTGCATCTGGATCATCGATCCGGTTCCTTCTCGTTCGGCCTACCGGGACGATGCCCGGCGGTTCCAGTTGAACTTTTGAGCCCTGACGGACTTAAGCGATGTCGGCCCGCTCGGGGGTCGCGTGGGTGTTCACCCGCTCGATCACCTTCCAGGTCTTCAGCTTGCTGATCGGCGCAGTCTCTTCGATGCGCACGGTCTCGCCGGCCTTGTACTCGTTCGCCTCGTCATGGGCGTGATACTTCTTCGAGCGACGGATGATCTTGCCGTAGAGCGGGTGCTTGACCTTGCGCTCCACGTTCACGACCACCGTCTTGTCGCCCTTGTCGGACACGATCTGCCCGGTCAGCACGCGCTTCGGCATGATTCGTTGTCCTCTTACTTCGCAGCCGAGCGCGAACGCTCGGACTGCAGCGTCTTGATGCGCGCGATGTCCTTACGGACTTCCTTCACGCGGCTCGGCTTCTCGAGCTGGCTGGTTGCCGCCTGGAAACGGAGGTTGAACGCCTCTCGCTTCAGGTTGCCCAGCTCCTCGCCAAGCTGATCGTCGCTCTTCGCGCGCAGATCGGTTGCCTTGGTCATGTTACTCAACCCTCCAGGTGCGACGTGTCGCCGAGGCGGGCCACGACCTTGGTCTTGATCGGCAGCTTCATCGCCGCACGCTCGAACGCTTCCGCTGCGAGCGGGCCGGGAACGCCGTCCAGCTCGAACAGGATGCGGCCCGGCTTGACGCGAGCGGCCCAATATTCAAGCGCGCCCTTGCCCGAGCCCATGCGGACTTCGGCAGGCTTGCTCGACACCGGAACGTCCGGGAAAATGCGGATCCACAAACGCCCCTGGCGCTTGATGTGACGCGTGATCGCGCGGCGAGCCGCCTCGATCTGGCGTGCGGTGATCCGCTCCGGCTCCATCGCCTTCAGGCCATACGACCCGAAGTTCAAGGTCGCGCCACCCTTGGCCTCGCCCTTGATCCGGCCCTTGAAGGCCTTGCGGAACTTGGTCTTTTTCGGTTGCAGCATTGTGCCTAACCCTTAGCGACGGTCATCGCGCGCCGGGCGTACGCCCGACGTCTGCGATTCCATGTTCAGGCGATCAGTCGCCATCGGATCATGGCCCAGGATCTCGCCCTTGAAGATCCAGACCTTGACGCCGCACACGCCATAGGCGGTGTGGGCCTGCGCCTCGGCATGGTCGATGTTCGCGCGCAGCGTGTGCAGCGGAACGCGGCCTTCACGATACCATTCCGACCGCGCGATCTCGGCGCCGCCCAGACGGCCGCCGCAGTTGATGCGGATGCCCTCGGCGCCCAGACGCATCGCCGACTGAACGGCGCGCTTCATGGCGCGGCGGAACGCGATACGGCGCTCCAGCTGGTCAGCAATGCCCTGCGCGACGAGCTTGGCGTCGACTTCAGGCTTGCGGATCTCGACGATGTTCAGCGACACGTCCGAGCTGGTCATCGAGCCGAGCTTCTTGCGAAGCTTCTCGATGTCCGTGCCCTTCTTGCCGATGATCACGCCGGGACGCGCAGCATAGATGCTGACGCGGCACAGCTTCGCCGGACGCTCGATCACCACCTTGGAGATCGCGGCCTGCGGCAGCGTCTTCATGATGTACTGGCGGATCTTCAGATCCTCCAGCAGCAGGCGGCCATAGTCCGCGCCTTCGGCGAACCAGCGGCTGTCCCAGGTGCGGTTGATCTGCAGGCGCAGACCGATGGGGTTGCTCTTGTGACCCATGAGTTACGCCTCTTCCTGCACTTCGCGCACAACGATCCGCAGCCGGCTGTACGGCTTCAGGATGCGCGTGGACTTGCCGCGGCCACGGGTGTGGAACCGCTTCATGGTGATCGACTTGCCGACCGACGCCTCGGCAACGACGAGCGCGTCGACGTCGAGGTTGTGGTTGTTCTCGGCATTGGCGATGGCCGAAGCCAGCACCTTGCGCGCGTCCACCGCCATCGCCTTCTTGCTGAAGGCGAGGATGTTCATCGCGTCGCCGGCCTTGCGGTTACGGATTAGCGCCGCCACCAGGTTCAGCTTCTGCGCCGAACCACGGATCTGCGTGCCAACCGACAGCGCCTCATTGTCGCTGACGCGACGGGGAGCTTTGGGCTTCGACATCTTAGCGCTTACCCTTCTTGTCGGCGGCGTGGCCCGGGAAATACCGGGTCGGCGCGAACTCGCCGAGCTTCATGCCGACCATGTCTTCATTGACCGACACCGGCACGAACTTGCGGCCGTTGTAGACACTGAAGGTCAGGCCGACGAACTGCGGCAGGATGGTGGAACGACGCGACCAGGTCTTGATCGGACCACCACGGCCCGACGCTTCCTGTGCGGTCTCTGCCTTCTTGAGCAGATGAAGGTCGACGAACGGACCCTTCCAGACTGAACGAGCCATGGGTTAGCCCTTCTTCTTCGCGTGGCGGCTGCGGATAATGAACTTATCCGTCGCCTTGTTGTGACGGGTGCGCGCACCCTTGGTCGGCTTGCCCCACGGGGTGACCGGATGACGGCCGCCCGAGGTCCGGCCTTCACCACCGCCGTGCGGATGGTCGACCGGGTTCTTGGCGACGCCGCGGGTCAGCGGGCGAATGCCCTTCCAGCGGTTGCGGCCAGCCTTGGCGAGGTTGGTGTTGCCGTTGTCGGGGTTCGACACGGCGCCAACGGTGCACATGCACTCGCCGCGGACGTAGCGCTGCTCACCCGAGTTGAGGCGAACGATCACCATGCCGCGATCACGACCGACGACCTGCACATAAGTGCCTGCCGAACGTGCGATCTGGCCACCCTTGCCGGGCTTCATCTCAACGTTGTGGACGATCGTGCCGACCGGAGCCTGGCCGATTTCCATCGCGTTGCCGGGCTTCACGTCGGTCTTCTTGGCCGCGATCACCTTGTCGCCAACACCGAGGCGCTGGGGAGCGATGATGTAAGCCAGACGATCCTTGCCGTTCTCGTCCGCGCCGTAGTTGATCAGCGCGATGAAAGCGGTGCGGTTGGGATCATATTCGATCCGCTCCACGGTGCCGTCGACGTCCCACAGGCGGCGCTTGAAATCGATGATACGATAACGCTGCTTGTGGCCGCCCGCGATGCCGCGCGAAGTCACGTGGCCCTTGTTGTTGCGGCCGCCGGTCTTGCGCTTGCCTTCGGTCAGCGCCTTGACGGGACCACCCTTGTGCAGACCGGAACGGTCCACCAGGATCAGGCCACGCCGCGCCGGCGAAGTCGGGTTATAATTCTTCAGAGCCATGTCAGTTGACCCCCTGCGTCACGTCGATCGAGTCACCATCCTTGAGGGTGACGATCGCCTTCTTGATGTCCGACCGGGTGTAGGGCTTGCCCTTCCACTTCTTGGTCTTGCCCTTCTGGACGATGGTGTTCACCGCGGTGACACCGACGCCGAAGATCGCCTCGACCGCAGCCTTGATCTGCGGCTTGGTCGCTTCACCGGCGACCTTGAAGACCACCGCATTATGCTCGGAGACCAGGGTCGACTTCTCGGTGATGTGCGGCGCGACGATCACGTCATAGTGACGGATGTCGATCGCTTCTGCCTGCTTCTTAGCCATTGAAGCGCGCCTCCAGCTTTTCGACGGCAGCGCGGGTCAGGACCAGCGTGTCGTGCTTCAGGATGTCATAGACGTTGGCACCCACCGCCGGGAGGACGTTGACGCCCACCAGGTTGCGTGCCGCGAGGAAACCGTTGCCGGCTTCGGCGTCGATCACCAGCGTCTTCTTGCCGACCTTGAGGCCTTCGAACTGACCCAGCAGCGACTTCGTCTTGTCGCCCTCGAACGTGTCGAGGACGATCAGCGAGCCTGCCTTGGCATGGCTCGAAAGCGCCATCTTGAGGCCGAGTGCGCGAACCTTCTTGTTCAGCGAGATGTTGAAGTCGCGCAGGCGGGCGCCGTGCGCCTTACCGCCGCCGATGAAGATCGGGGCCGCACGGTCGCCGTGGCGAGCCGTACCGCCGCCCTTCTGGCGACCGAACTTCTTGCCGGTGCGCGACACTTCCGAACGCTCGCGCGTCGGGCGTGCCGTACCGCGGCGGTTCCACAACTGCCAGGTGACGACGCGATGCAGGATGTCGGCGCGCGGCTCGAGGCCGAACACGTCGTCATTGAGCTCGATGTCGCCCGATGCCTTGGCGTCGAGGGTCTGTACCTTGACCTTCACGTTCAGCCCTCCTGGCCTTCGGTCGCCTCAACCGCGGGAACTTCCTCAGCAGGAGTCTCGGCGGGGGCGTTGTTGCTGTTGGCAGCCTGCTTGATGCCGGCCGGGAACGGCGCATCCTTGTGGGCAGGAAGCTTGACCGCGTCCTTGACGAACAACCAGCCACCCTTCGAGCCAGGGACCGAGCCCTTGACGAAGATCAGGCCGCGCTCGACGTCGGTGCCGACGATCTCGAGATTCTGCTGAGTGCGGAACTTGTCACCCATGTGACCGGCCATCTTCTTGTTCTTGAAGACCTTGCCCGGATCCTGGCGCTGACCGGTCGAACCGAGTGCACGGTGGCTGATCGAGACGCCGTGCGTCGCGCGCATACCACCGAAGCCCCAGCGCTTCATGCCGCCCTGAAAGCCCTTACCCTGGGTCTTGCCCTGGATATCGACATACTGGCCCGCGACATAATGGTCGGCCGAAATCTCGGCGCCCACGTCAAGCAGACCGTCCGCATCCACACGGAACTCCGCGAGGATTGCCTTGGGCTCCACTTCGGCCTTGCCGAACTGGCCGCGCTGCGGCTTGGCGACATTCTTGCTCTTCGCCGTACCGGCGCCAAGCTGGACGGCGGTGTAGCCATCCCGATCCTTTTCGCGAACTGAAACGACCTGCAGGCCTTCAAGGCTCAGGACAGTGACCGGCACGTGGCGGCCATCATCCTGGAACAGGCGGGTCATCCCCAGTTTCTTCGCGATCACGCCAGTGCGCATGATCCATACACTCCATAACAGAGGCACCCCACGGACCATTCCGGAGGGTGCGTGCCTCAGCCCAAAATTCGATGCGAGCCCCCGTCCGGGCTGAATTCCTGCCCGAGAGCAGGAAAGACGGGGGACGCAGACCCGAGCCGGCTCCAAAGAACCAACCCGGCGGTATCCCTATGTCGTTTGAGCGTTACGCTCGGGCGGAACCTCGGATCGGGATCGATCCGGCCACCCCTGCATGATCCCGATGGAATCACGCGAATCTCGTGGGAAGCGGCGCCTTTACGTTAGCTTCACTTCCCTGTCCACCCCTGCCCCGCGATTCGCGCGGCGAATGGAACGAAAACAGCCCCGATACCGGATCGGGGCTGCATTAGCCGGCTCAGGCCAGCTTGATCTCAACGTCGACGCCGGCCGCAAGGTCCAGCTTCATCAGCGCATCGACCGTCTGCGGGGTCGGCTGCACGATGTCGAGCAGGCGCTTGTAGGTGCGCGTCTCGAACTGCTCGCGCGACTTCTTGTCGATGTGCGGGCCACGGTTGACCGTGAACTTGTCGATGTGCGTGGGAAGCGGGATCGGGCCACGGATAAGTGCGCCGGTGCGACGCGCGGTGTCGGCGATATCGCCGGCAGCCTGGTCGAGCACGCGATGGTCGAACGCCTTAAGGCGAATGCGGATGCTGTTGTCCATGTACCCTACCGATATGAAAGAGCGGGGCCGGTTACCGGCCTCTTGCTGTTCAAACTAAACTGAAGGCGCGCCCTTACAGGGGGCCTCACAAAAAAGCAACCGCCCGGCCCCGTTTTTCGGGACCGGGCGGCTATTTGCTTTTCAGGCTTACTTCTCGATCGAAGCGACGACGCCTGCACCGACGGTGCGGCCGCCTTCACGGATCGTGAAGCGCTGGCCCACGTCCATGGCGATCGGAGCGATCAGCTTGATGCCGAGGGCAACTTCGTCGCCCGGCATCACCATTTCGGTACCAGCCGGCAGCTCGATCGTGCCGGTCACGTCCGTCGTACGGAAGTAGAACTGCGGACGATAGTTGGCGAAGAACGGCGTGTGACGGCCACCTTCGTCCTTCGACAGCACGTACACGCTCGACTGGAAGTCGGTGTGCGGCTTGATCGAACCCGGCTTGCAGAGAACCTGGCCACGCTCGACTTCTTCACGGCCAACGCCACGGATCAGCGCACCGATGTTGTCGCCTGCCTGGCCCTGATCGAGCAGCTTGCGGAACATTTCGACGCCGGTGACGGTGGTCTTGCGGACTTCCGGATGGATGCCGACGATCTCGACTTCCTCACCGACCTTGACGACGCCGGTCTCGACGCGACCGGTCACCACGGTGCCGCGGCCCGAGATCGAGAACACGTCTTCGATCGGCATCATGAACGGCTTGTCGAGCGGACGCTCGGGCTGCGGGATCGACTCGTCGACAGCGGCCATGAGCGCGAGGATCGCATCCTTGCCGAGCTTCTCGTCCGAACCCGAAAGCGCGGCGGTCGCCGAGCCACGGATGATCGGAATGTTGTCGCCGTCGAACTCACGACGCGACAGCTCCTCACGGATTTCCATCTCGACCAGCTCAAGGATTTCCTCGTCGTCGACCAGGTCGACCTTGTTGAGGAAGACCACCATGGTCGGCACGCCGACCTGCTTGGCGAGCAGGATGTGCTCCTTGGTCTGCGGCATCGGGCCGTCGGTGGCCGACACGACCAGGATCGCGCCGTCCATCTGCGCGGCACCCGTGATCATGTTCTTCACATAGTCGGCGTGGCCGGGGCAGTCGACGTGCGCGTAGTGACGCGAGTCGGTCTCATACTCGACGTGCGCGGTCGAGATGGTGATGCCACGCTCGCGCTCTTCCGGAGCCTTGTCGATGTTGGCGAAGTCGACGGCCGCGTTGCCCGCGACGTTCTCTGCCAGAATCTTGGTGATCGCAGCGGTCAGCGAGGTCTTGCCGTGATCGACGTGACCGATGGTGCCGATGTTGAGGTGCGGTTTGTTCCGCTCAAACTTTGCCTTCGCCATTGTTTCCTACCTTCTGATTCAAATTTCCCGGACCGCTACGGGAATCGCGAGAACGCGGCCCCATAGCGGTTCAATTCACGTAACGCCAGCCTTAGCGCGAACGCCTCAGGCCAGCTTCGCCTTCACTTCTTCGGCCACGTTCGGCGGC
Organism: Sphingomonas sp. GW821-FHT09B04; assembly: GCF_059418285.1. Lineage (NCBI taxonomy): Bacteria > Pseudomonadati > Pseudomonadota > Alphaproteobacteria > Sphingomonadales > Sphingomonadaceae > Sphingomonas > Sphingomonas sp. GW821-FHT09B04. Next base: position 559,323 of record NZ_JBWKPO010000002.1, on the reverse strand, counting down.
ACTTCGTCGTAATGGCTGAACTGCATGCTGTACTGCGCGCGGCCCTGCGTGAACGAGCGAAGCTGGTTCACGTATCCGAACATGTTGGCCAGCGGGACCATCGCCTCGACCGTCTGCGCGTTGCCGCGCGTATCGGTACCCTGGATCTGGCCACGACGGCTGTTGATGTCGCCGATGACGTCGCCGAGATAATCCTCGGGGGTGACGACCTCGACCTTCATGACCGGCTCGAGCAGCGTGATGCCCGACTTCTGCGCCGCTTCGCGCATTGCGGCGCGGGCGCAGATTTCGAACGCCAGCGCCGACGAGTCGACGTCGTGGTACGCGCCGTCATACAGCAGCACTTCGAAGTCGATGATCGGGAAGCCGACCAGCGAACCGGTCAGCGCCGTCTCACGGAAGCCCTTTTCGATCGCGGGGATATATTCCTTCGGAATGTTACCGCCCTTGATCTCGTCCTTGAAGACGAAGCCCGAACCGCGCTCACCCGGAGTCAGCTTGACCTTGACGCGACCGAACTGGCCGGTGCCGCCCGACTGCTTCTTGTGGGTATAGTCGATGTCGACCGGCTTCTTGAGATACTCGCGATACGCCACCTGCGGCGCGCCGACATTCGCCTCGACCTTGAACTCGCGCTTCATGCGATCGACCAGGATTTCCAGGTGAAGCTCACCCATGCCCTTGATGATCGTCTGACCCGATTCATGGTCGGTCGAAACGCGGAACGAGGGATCCTCGGCAGCCAGGCGGTTGAGCGCGAGGCCCATCTTTTCCTGATCGGCCTTGGTCTTCGGCTCCACCGACAGCTCGATCACCGGCTCGGGGAATTCCATCCGCTCGAGAATGATCGGGTGCGCCGTATCGCACAGCGTGTCGCCGGTCGTGGTCTCCTTGAGGCCCGCGATCGCGACGATGTCGCCGGCACGCGCCTCATCGATGTCCTCACGCGAGTTCGCGTGCATCAGGAGCATACGGCCGATCTTCTCCTTCTTGTCCTTCACCGAGTTCAGATACTGACCCTTGGCGAGGGTGCCCGAATAGATGCGGGCGAAGGTGAGCGAACCGACGAACGGATCGTTCATGATCTTGAACGCGAGCAGCGACATCGGCGCGCTGTCGGACGGCGGACGCGTGTCCACGGTCTCGCCGTCGAGCTTCACGCCCTGAACGTCCGGAATGTCGAGCGGGCTCGGCAGGTAGTCGACGACCGCGTCCAGCAGGGGCTGCACGCCCTTGTTCTTGAACGACGAGCCGCACAGCACAGGCACGAAGTCGAACGCCAGCGTGCCCTTGCGGATCAGCGCCTTCAGCGTCGCGACGTCGGGCTCATTGCCCTCGAGATACGCTTCCATCGCCGCGTCGTCCTGCTCGACGGCGATTTCGATCAGCTCACCGCGCGCAACGGCAGCGGCGTCCTTCAGATCGTCCGGAATCTCGCGATATTCGAACTTCGCACCCAGCGACTCGTCGAGCCACACGATCGCGCGGTTCTCGACCAGGTCGACAAGGCCGACGAACTGGCTCTCGATACCGATCGGCAGATACAGCACGGCGGTACGCGCGCCCAGACGATCCTTGATCATGTTGACGCAACGCTCGAAGCTCGCACCGGTACGGTCCAGCTTGTTGACGTAGCACAGACGCGGCACGCGATACTTGTCGGCCTGACGCCACACCGTCTCCGACTGCGGCTCAACGCCGGCAACGCCGTCGAAGCAGGTGACCGCGCCGTCGAGCACGCGCAGCGAACGCTCGACTTCAATCGTGAAGTCGACGTGGCCCGGCGTGTCGATGATGTTGATCAGGTGCTCTTCGCCCTTGCCCTCTTCGGCGCGCCACTTGCACGTGGTCGCCGCGGACGTGATCGTGATCCCGCGCTCCTGCTCCTGCTCCATCCAGTCCATCGTCGCCGTGCCTTCATGCACTTCGCCGATCTTGTAGGACTTGCCGGTGTAATAGAGGATGCGCTCGGTCGTCGTCGTCTTGCCGGCGTCGATGTGCGCCATGATGCCGATATTGCGATAACGCTCGAGCGGATGGCTGCGGGCCATGATCGGGGTTCCTTAGCGATGTGGGGAGCCGCTTGCGACGGCTCCCCGGAATATAGGTGCGAAAATTACCGGTGCCAGATCATCGGCGGATGCCGATGATCAAAGCTTACCAGCGGTAGTGGCTGAACGCGCGGTTCGCTTCCGCCATGCGGTGCGTGTCTTCACGCTTCTTCACCGCGTTGCCACGGTTGTTCGAAGCGTCAAGCAGCTCGCCCGACAGGCGGCCCGACATGGTGTTTTCGCTGCGGTTGCGAGCCGAAGTGATCAGCCAGCGGATCGCGAGCGCCTGCGCACGCTCCGGACGAACCTCGACCGGAACCTGATAGGTCGCACCGCCGACGCGGCGGCTGCGGACTTCGATGCCCGGCTTGATGTTGTTGAGCGCCTCGTGGAAGATCCCGATCGGGTCCTTCTTCGCGCGCTGCTCGACAACTTCGAGTGCCGAATAGACGATGCCTTCAGCGACGGACTTCTTGCCGTCCAGCATCACGCTATTCATGAACTTCGACAGAACCTGATCACCATAGACGGGATCGGGCAGGATTTCCCGCTTCTCGGGACGACGACGACGTGCCATCTTGAATTTCCTTCTAAAACTTCAGCCGGTTCCGGAACACGTCCGGGGCTTACTTTGGCTTACTTCGGACGCTTCGCGCCGTACTTCGAACGGCTCTGCTTGCGATCCTTGACACCCTGGGTATCGAGAACGCCGCGCAGAACGTGATAGCGCACACCGGGAAGATCGCGCACACGGCCGCCACGGATCAGGACCACGGAGTGCTCCTGCAGATTGTGGCCCTCGCCGGGGATGTACGAGATGACTTCGCGCTGGTTGGTCAGGCGGACCTTGGCCACCTTGCGAAGCGCCGAGTTCGGCTTCTTCGGGGTCGTGGTGTACACTCGGGTGCAAACGCCGCGCTTCTGCGGGTTCTGCTCCATCGCAGGGACCTTGCTCTTGGTCTTCTGCGGTTCGCGGCCCTTGCGGACCAGCTGGTTGATCGTCGGCATGAAGCCCTTCACCTTTTTCGTTACCGGTTGCCCGGCGGTTACTGTGCGGGAGCCCTGGTTTTGCAATACAAAAGGGCCTGGCGGGCGAACCCCCTGGCCCCAAGTCTCCGACACCGTTCAGCTCTGCCCCACCCGGAACGCCGAAAAGCCGACAGAATCGACTCTCCGCCCCGGTGCGGAACGCGCGGCCTATACGCTTGCGCCTCTGGCCGGTCAATGCCGGGGTCGATCGCCGGCCTTAACTCCATTTCAACGCGCCTCGGGCATGCGGAAAACCATGCCGCCCCCGCCCCTTCGTCCACCAATCCCCGCGCCCACGATCTGGCTCGTCGCGCTGGTGGCCTCGCTATTGTGGTCGCTCCAGACGCCGGACATGACCGCGCATTTCGTCCCATGGCTGGAAACGATCCGCACACACGGCGTGGCGCCAGCTTTCGCCGAACCCGCCTTCAACTTGATGCCGGGCTGCCTTTATTTGCTCGCGCTCGCCCTGTCGGTCCATCGTTTGCTCGGAGCACTCGGCGCATTGCAGCGTGCGCAATGGGCGATCGCCGTCCTCGCGCTCCCCGCAGTCGCGCTCAACGCGCTACTGATCGGCCCGGGCGACGCGCTCTATGTCGCCGCGTGCGTGATGGCAGTGGCGATGGCGCTCGAACATCGTCACCTCGCCATGTTCGCGTGGTGCGGAATCGCTGTCGCGTTCGACATACACGCAGCGCTGGTCGCGCCCTTCTTCCTCGCGCTTGCCATCCACCGCCGCGTGCCCTTCGGCTATTGGCTCGCGGCACCCGCCACCTTGGTAGCGGTCGCAACACCCGCGCTGATCGCCAGCTGGTCGTCCGCAGACCTCGCGACGGTCTATTTCCGTCAAGCCGATGCCGGCATTGCCCTCAATGCGCCCAACATCTGGTCTCTCGCGAGCGCGATCTCGCCCGAACTGGCGCCGACGCTCTTCGGCCTCGCGCTCGCTACGACATTCGCCGCTACTGCCACCTATGTCGCACAACTACAGGTGGCGCGCTTCGACAAAACAGGGCTGGTCGGCATGGCCGCGCTCGCCGCGCTGCTTACCGCCGGACTGCTGCCGGGGATGCACGCGCGCGCCTTTCTGCTCGCCGACATCCTGATCCTGGCGTTCGCGATTTCGCGCGGCACCCGCAGCGCGTTTACGCTCGCCGCGCTTGTCCAGCTCGGATCGACCGCGGCGATCCTCGGCGGTCCGGGCCCTGGCATCCCGATGGTCGCAATCGGAGCGGTCTGTATGATCGCCGCGACGTGGATCGCAGCCCGGCCACTAATTGCCCCTCATGCGAATGATAATCGCGACGGATCGCATCGAATCCCCGCCCCGCACGGGCTGCGCGGTACCCTGTCCTTTGATATGATAAGCGCGCGGGTCGCAGGGCCGCGGGGGGAGTAAGACTTATGTTCGGGAACAAGACGCGCGACGAGCGGCCAGCGATGCCGCTGACCAATGGCAACAACGGCAAGCGCGGCATGTTCTCCGTCATCGGCGCCGATGTCACCATCTCGGGCAGCATCAGGGCCAGCGCCGAGCTGCATGTCGAGGGCCGAATCGAAGGCGACGTCGATTGCGCCGGGCTGATTCAGGGTGCGGAAAGTCAGATCATCGGCGGGGTCACTGCGGAGAGCGCACGCATCGCCGGCGCGATCGAGGGCGCGGTCCGTGTCCGCCAACTCACCGTCGAGCGTACCGCCCGGATCAGCGGCGACGTCGAGTATGAGAACATCACGATCGAGAATGGCGGCCATATCGACGGCCGGATGCGCCGCATCGGCGCCACCACCGTCACCATCACCCCGCTGATCGGCAGCGACGCCCCGCGGGCGCCGCTCGCGACGACAATCGAACCGGCCGCCGCCAGCCTAGTCTGAGACCAGCACCCCGCCCTTGATCACCGCCTTCACTGCGGTGAGCACGCCGACATCCTTGAGCGGGTCGCCCTCTACCGCGATGATATCGCCATAGCGGCCGACCGCGATCGCGCCGACATCCTTCTCGCGTCCAAGCGCCTGCGCGGCGGTCACCGTCGCCGCGCGGATCGCTTCGAGCGGGGTCATCCCATAGGTGACCATCGTGCGGAACTGGCCCGCCGCAGTGCCGTGCGGCATCACGCCCGCATCGGTGCCGAACACCATCTTCACCCCGGCGGCGTGCGCCTTGCGGAAATTGTCGCGCTGGATCTGTGCCACCTCGCGGTCCTTGCGCAGATTGTCCTCGAGCACGCCGTTCTTCTTCCCCTCGGCCTGCGTATAGTCGGTGTTGAAAATATCCATCGAGAACCAGACCGGCTGCTTCCGCGCAGCAGCAAGCCGAATGCCCTCGTCATCGACCAGGCTGGCATGTTCGATCGTATCGATCCCTGCACGGATCGCCGCCTTGATCCCCGCCGCGCCATGCGCGTGCGCCGCGACCTTCAGCCCCCATTGATGCGCCTCGTCGGCAATCGCGCGCATCTCCTCCTCCGACAGTTGCTGCTGCCCCGGCTCGGTATTGCGCGAGAAGACCCCGCCGGTAGCGCAGATCTTGATCACCTCGGCACCGTATTTGCGCTGCTCGCGGACCTTGACGCGCAGCTCCTGCGGCCCGTCGCCGACCGCCACGCCCTTCGCTTTGAACGAGGGCGGCAGATAGGTCTGGTCACAATGCCCGCCCGTCGCGCCCAGCGCATGCGCCGCCGGCACGATCCGCGGGCCGGTGATCAGCCCCTCCTCGATCGCCTGCTTGTAACCGACATCGGCATAATTCTCGGACCCGACATTGCGGATCGTCGTGAACCCCGCCTTGAGCATCGCGCGCGCATTGGCGACACCCTGGATCGCCCAGAAACTGTCGGTGAACTGCAGCCCGGTATAGCCGCCATAGAGCGGGTTGGCGTCGAGATGGACATGCATGTCGATCAGGCCCGGCAGGATCGTCTTGCCGCTCAAGTCGATATGCCGGACATCGCTGCCCCAGCGCACCGTCCGCGCATCGGCGATGTTCTTGATCCGCCCATCCTCGATAAAGACAGCGGGATGCTCGACCACAGTTCCCGCGACGACATCCACCATCCGGTCGGCGGTGACGACGACGGTTTCGGCGGCGGCAGGTGCGGCGGCAAGCACGGCTGCAGCCGCGGCGATCATCTGGCGCTTCATGGTATCCCCCGTTTGGCGTTTTCCCGACGCTCGCCCCGCCCGCGCCAAAGGTCAACTATTTCAGCGGATCATGTCCCCAGTTCATCAGCGAATAGCGCCAACGCGAAGTCGGAATACGGAACTCCTCATACGGCCCTTGTCCGCGATGCCGCCGCACGAAGCCGACCACCTTCCGCATATGCGCATAGTCGCTGCCGTCCAGCCCATCCCGGGGGGTCCGCAGGATGCTCACGATCCGGCGGCCCGAAGCGTGGCCGACACTCTCAGTCGCACCGTCGCGCCTGAAGCCGACCTTGCCGCTTTCCTCGGTCTGCAGCCACGCCTCGATCTCACCCGCGGTCATGTTCACCGCCTCGTGAAAGTTCTGCAAAACCTGCTCGTGATCGTCTTGCTTCGCCATGTCTTCCCAAAGCTCAAACCCTGGCCGGGTTCTCCATCACGCCGTCCAGCGCAGCCCGTGCGCTCGCCACGTCAATCGCAAAGCCGATCCACATCGCCAGCAACACAAGCGCCGAGAGCGAGAAGAGCAGCGCTCGCACCGGCACCTTCTTCGGCCCGATGTGCACGAAACTGTGAACGCAGCGCAGCCCGACATAGACCCACGCCAGCACCCCCTGCGCCATGCTGTCGTGGCCGGTGATCAGCAGAAGTGGAACCAGCGCGAAATAGAGCACCGGCATCTCGAACAGATTGCGATAGTTGTTCGCCGGCATCTCGACCGGCTCGAAGTAGCGCAGGGCTGCCTCACCCGTCGCGAAATCCTCCGCCGTCGGCGGGTTGGCGCGGATATGGCCGAACCGCTTCACGAACATCATCAGGTAGACAATGAACGCCAGCCCCACGAGCGCGAATGTGGGCCACAGGATCGAATTATCCATGCCGATGTCCCTCCCCTTCGGTTATGGTGGCAGCGTGGCGGCACGGAGCCGCGCTGTAAAGCGGAGGGTCGAATGGTGACGGGTCAGGAAGGCGGATGCCGCTGCGGGAAGGTTCGGTTCCGGATCAACGCCGAGCCGTTCGTCACCGCGGTCTGCCATTGCCGCGGCTGCCAGAAGATGAGCGCCAGCGCCTTCTCGACCACCCTCACCTTGCCCGCCGATGCGCTGGAGATCCTCGAGGGCGAGCCGGTGATCGGCGGTCTGCATGGCGACGAGGCACGGCATCATCATTGCGACTGGTGCAAGAGCTGGCTCTTCACGCGGCTGCCGCCTGAGTACGGCGCGGTAAACGTGCGCGCGACGATGCTCGACGATGCGAGCGGGTTCGTCCCGTTCATCGAGACCTATACCAGCGAACGCTTGCCCTGGGCGCAGACCGGCGCGACCCATAGCTTCGAAAAATTCCCCGAAGCGTCCGACTATCCGACGCTGATGCAGGCCTTCGCGCAGGCGAAGGCGGGCTAACCGCCGCGCGTCAGACCGATTTGCGGCCGAAGGTTGCGCGGGGTGCCGCGCCATCGGGCACCACGAAGTTCGCTTCGCCCGAAGCCTTCTTCTCAAGATAGCGCGAGATCGTCGCGTCGGCATCGAAACCGCCGCCCGCCGCATCCTCGGACGTCTTTCCGCCCTTGGGCTTCGCCGTCGCCAACCGCAGCAGCTTGAACAGGATCGGAAGGCTGAAGAACACGCTGATCGCGCCGAGCGCATAGACCATCGGCATCAGCTGTTGCGACGCCACTCCGCCCATCGAGTCGTTGACGCGATAGAGATAGATCGCCAGCCCGCCGAACCCGAAGATGGGGACGATCCCCAGAAACGCCTTTGCCGACATGCCATGCTCCCGCAATTCGCGCGGCAGCATGGCAGGGTTTCACCAAGAAAGGCTGAACGGGATCACATGTGCAGCTGGCGGCCATAGGCGGCCAGCACCGCCTCGTGCATCGTCTCGCTGATCGTCGGGTGCGGGAATACCGTCTCCATCAGCTCGGCCTCGGTGGTCTCGAGCGTCTTGCCGATGGTGTAGCCCTGGATCATCTCGGTCACCTCGGCGCCGATCATATGGGCGCCGAGCAGCTCGCCGGTCTTCGCATCGAACACCGTCTTCACAAAGCCTTCGGGCTCACCCAGCGCGATCGCCTTGCCGTTGCCGATGAAGGGGAAGTTGCCGACCTTGACCTCATAGCCGGCCTCCTTCGCCTTCGCCTCGGTCAGGCCGACCGACGCGATCTGCGGGTGGCAATAGGTGCAGCCCGGGATGTTGAGCGGGTCCATCGCATGCGGATGCTTGCCCGCAATTGCCTCAGCCGCGATCACGCCCTCATGGCTCGCCTTGTGCGCAAGCCACGGCGGCGCGGTGATGTCGCCGATCGCGTAGAGGCCGTCGATGTTGGTCTTGCACGCGGTGTCGGTCTTGAGGAAGCCGCGGTCGTCGACAGCGACGCCAAGCTCCTTGAGGCCGAGATCGGCGGTGTTCGGGACAATCCCGATCGCGACGATAACGTGACTAAAGTCGCCCACAGCGGACTTGCCGTCCTTGGCGATGATCGTGGCCTTCACGCCGTTCGCGTCGGCGGCGATCTTGTCGATCTTCGCGCCGGTCATGATCGTCATGCCCTGCTTCTTGAGCGCCTTCTCGAGATGCGCGGAGATGTCGGCATCCTCGACGGGCACGATGCGGTCGAGCATCTCGACGACGGTCACATCCGCACCCATGTCATTGTAAAAGCTTGCGAATTCGATGCCGATCGCGCCCGATCCGATGACCAGAAGCTTCTTCGGCATCTCCTTCGGCGTCATCGCATGGCGATAGGTCCACACCTTGTTGCCGTCGGCGGGCAGGTTCGGCAGGTCGCGGGCGCGCGCGCCCGTGGCGAGAACGATGTTCTTCGCGGTCAGCTCGGTCACCTTGCCGTCCGCGGCCGTGACGCTGAGCTTGCCCTTACCGGTCAGCTTGCCACTGCCCATGTGCACCGCGATCTTGTTCTTCTTCATCAGGTGCGTGACGCCCTGATTGAGCTGCTTGGCGACCCCGCGCGAGCGCTTGACCACGGCTTCCAGATCCGCGCTGATCTTCTCGGCGGCGAGGCCGTAATCCTTGGCGTGCTGCATGAAGTGGAAGATTTCGGCCGAGCGCAGCAGCGCCTTGGTCGGGATGCAGCCCCAGTTGAGACAGATGCCACCCAGCAGCTCGCGCTCGACAATCGCGGTCTTGAGGCCGAGCTGGCTCGCACGGATCGCAGCGACATAGCCGCCGGGTCCGGAACCGAGCACGATCACGTCATAGGATTCAGCCATTGCCTTCTAGAGCCCCTGGGGAATGAGGATTGAACGATAGATAGGTTGGGCGAGCGCGCCGCGCATCAGCCGTCCACCGGCCGCGGCTTGCGGTCATCGCCCACCGCGACGAAGGTAAATACGGCCTGCGTCACCAGCTGGTGCTCCTCAGCGTGCCGGTTGCGGCGCCACGCCTCGACGTCGATCTTCATCGAGGTCCGTCCGACCTTGACCAGTTCGGCATAGACCGAGACCTCGTCGCCGACGAAAACCGGAGCGTGGAACTGCATGCCGTCCATCGCGATCGTCACCGCCCGCCCCCGCGCCCGGCGCGCAGCGACCAGCCCCGCGGCCATGTCCATCTGCCCGACCAGCCAGCCACCGAAGATATCGCCATAGGCATTGGCGTCGGCGGGCATCGTGCTGACCCGGATCGTCGGCTCGAACGCAGGCGGATTGCGATCAGGCATCGTTCTTGTCCGCCTTGCCGCGGTCGGCCGCCATCGCCCGGCGCATCGGCCCGATGCCCATGACGATCACGCAAACAATCGCAACCGCCGTCACCAGCCACACATCGCGCGCGGCGAGCGGGTAGGCCCAGGCGGACAACGCGGCGATCAACAGCGCGACCGAGATTCCGGCTGCAATGTGCAGGGCTTCAACGAGGACGCGCATCTCAGCCAGGCACCCGGTGTCAGGCCAGAAGGCCCATTGGCGACTCGACGAGCGCCTTGAACACCTTCATCAGCTCGGCGCCGTCGGCCCCGTCCACCGCGCGGTGATCGAAGCTGCCGGTCGCCGACATGACAGTCGCCACGCCCAGTGCGTCGTCAACAATGTACGGACGCCTCTCGCCCGCGCCGACCGCCAGGATCATCGCCTGAGGCGGGTTGATCACCGCGTCGAACTGCTTGATCCCGAACATGCCCATGTTGGAAATGCTGGCGGTGCCGCCCTGATATTCGTGCGGCTGCAGCTTGCCTTCCTTGGCCCGCTGGCCAAGCTCCTTCATCTGGGTCGAGATCGACGCCAGACCGATATTCGCCGCGTCGCGGATGATCGGGGTGATCAGGCCGGTCGGAGTCGAGACCGCGACCGAGACGTCCGAGCGGCTATACTTGATCAGCTTGTCGCCCGCATAGGTGACATTGCACTTCGGCACCTGCGCCAGCGCGACGGCCAGCGCCTTGATCAGCATGTCGTTGACCGACAGCTTCACGCCGCGGGCTTCGAGGCTCTTGTTGAGCTGGCCGCGCAGCTTGAGCAGCGCATCGAGCTGGACATCGACGGTGAGGTAGATGTGCGGGATCGTCTGCTTCGCCTCGGTCAGGCGGCGCGCGATCGTCTTGCGGATGTTGCTGAGCTTCTCTTCCTCGTGCGGGATGCTCTCGTCATACCAGACCGAGGCAGGCGCCGCCGGAGCCGCGGGTGCAGCCGCCGAAGCCGCCGCCGGTGCGGCAGCAGCAGGCGCTGCGCCGGGCTTCGCGCCCTCGACATCCGCCTTGATGATGCGTCCGTTCGGGCCCGAGCCGCTCACACCGCCCAGATCCACGCCCTTCTCGGCCGCGATGCGGCGCGCCAGCGGGCTCGCCTTGACGCGATCGCCGCTCGCCGCAGGGGCAGCAGCGGGTGCCGGCGCTGCAGGGGCAGCCGCCTTGGGTTCTTCCTTGGGTGCCTCGGCGACCTTGGGGGCTTCGGCCTTGGGGGCCGCGACCGACGACGCATCCTCGCCCTCGCCCGCCAGAACCGCAATCACGGTGCCGACCTTAACGCCATCGGTGCCCTCGGCGATCAGGATCTTCGCGATCACGCCCTCGTCGACCGCCTCGAACTCCATCGTCGCCTTGTCGGTCTCGATTTCGGCCATCAGGTCGCCGGCCTTGACCGTATCGCCCTCCTTCACCAGCCATTTGGCGAGAGTGCCCTCCTCCATCGTCGGGGAAAGGGCAGGCATCTTGATGTCGATCGACATGGGTGGGGAGGATCCTGTCGCAGGGTGGTGGTTTCCATCCTCCCTTGCGCGATGAACGGCGCGGGTCAACCCTCCCGCACCCGTCAACCTCTTGCGCTGCGGCCCTTCTCGCGTCACCACGAAGGAGAAACGGGAGGGGATGGTTTCATGCGTACCTATCTTGTGGTGATCGACGAGAGCGCGGAGGCGCAGATTGCGCTGCGCTTCGCCGCGCGCCGCGCGGTCAAGACCGGTGGCGGAGTCGAGATTCTCTCGCTGATTCCCAAGCCCGATTTCGTCCAGTGGGGCGGCGTGATGGCAACGATCGAAGAAGAGGCGCGCCAGCGCGCCGAGGCTCTGGTCGCGGGCGCCGCCGGCACATTGATCCAGGAATCGGGTCTGAAGCCCACAATCACCCTGCGCGAGGGTGATGGCCCCAAGATCATCCGCGAACTGATCGACGCGAATCCCGAGATCGCCGCACTCGTCCTCGGCGTCGCGATAGGAGGCAAGCCCGGCGCGCTGGTCACCCACTTCACCAGCAGCGACATGGCCGCGCTCCCGGTTCCGCTGATGCTGATCCCGGGAAGCCTCGACCGCGACGCAATCGACCGGCTAAGCTGATCCTATGCGCAATCTGACCCTTACCGCGCTGCTCCTGGCAGCCTCCGCCCCGATCACCGTCAACGCCCAGAACAAGCCGGCTCCCGAACAACCCAGCCCCGAACGGCTCAAGGCCGATGTTGAGAAGCTGGTGAGCTTCGGCACGCGCCACAGCCTGTCTTCCGCGACCGATCCGGTCCGCGGCATCGGCGCCGCGCGTAAATGGGCGGCGGACGAGTTCAACCGCATCGGCGAGAAGTGCGGCTGCATCGAAGTCGCCAACATCGCCCGCACCTTCACCGGCCCGCGCGCGCCGGGCGGGGTCGAGATCGTCAACGTCCTCGGCTTTCAGGCAGGCGAGGACCCCAAGCGCGTCGTGATCGTGCAGGGGCATATCGACAGCCGCGTGTCCGACCCGCTCAACTTCACCGCTGACGCGCCCGGCGCCAATGACGACGCATCGGGCGTCGCGCTGGTGATCGAGGCGGCGCGGATCCTCTCAAAGCAGAAGCATCGCGCGACGATCATCTACGCCGCGCTGTCGGGCGAGGAACAGGGGCTGTGGGGCGGCACGCTGCTGGCCGAAACCGCGAAGGAGCGCGGCTGGACCGTGATCGCGGTGCTCAACAACGACATCGTCGGCGGCACGATGGGCCAGAACGGCGTGCGCGTCGCCGATCGCGTGCGCGTCTTCTCCGAGGGCATCCGCGCATCCGAGACGATCGAGGAACAGATCAAACGCCGCGGCGACGGCGGCGAGGATGACGGCCCCAGCCGCGCGCTCGCCAAGGCGATCGACAAGGTCGCCGACGGGCTGCGCAAAGACTCGCCCGACGCGCTCGACGCCTTCATCGTTCGCCGCCCCGACCGGTTCGGCCGCGGCGGCGATCACGAGCCATTCCTGCGCCTCGGCTATCCGGCGATCCGTTTCTCGGTCGGCGCCGAGCATTACGACCAGCAGCATCAGGACCTGCGCACCGAAAATGGCCGCGTCTATGGCGACACGATCGACAAGATGGACTTTCCCTATCTGGCGAAGGTGACGGCGCTCAACGTCGCAACGATCCGCCGGCTCGCCAACGCACCCGATGCACCGTCAGGCGTGGTGCTCGACGGCGCACTCTCGCACGACATCAAGGTGAAGTGGAATCCGGTCGCGGGCGCCAAGGGCTATCGTGTCCACTGGCGCCGCAACGACATGCAGGACTGGACCGATGTGCGCGGGGTCGCCGGGCTGACCGAGACGGTGCTCAAGGATGTTCCGGTCGACGATCACTTCGTCGGAGTCTCGGCGGTCGCGGCGGATGGCAGCGAGAGCATCGTCACCTTCGGCACGCGTCCGCCGCGCTGACGACCGCGGCCTAAGCGCGTTCTTTCACGAACTGGGAGCCCGCCGCCATCCTCCCCCCGGGGATGGCGGCGGGAAGCGCTTCAACGGCAATAGCAGTTCTTGCCCTTCACCGGCGCGCGATAAAGCTTCTTCGTCGGGGCGCGGCGCACGACCCGGCGGGGCGAGGAGTAGATCACTTCCTCGGTCACCGTCGTCGTCACCACCGGCACCGACTGGATCACCACGGTCGTGGTCGCGGGTGCGCCATAATAGCCCTGAGTGTAGCAGTTCGCGACGCAGACGAGCGGACCGCGGCGGGCATAGCCCCCGCGATATTCGTCGCGATATTCCCGGCGGTCATGGTGCCGCACGCGGACGTCGCGGTCATAGTCCTCATAGTCGGGCGCGTCGTAATCGGCGCCATAGCCGCGATCGCCCTCACGATCGGCATAATAGCCATCGTCGCGGTCGTCATCATCATAGCCGTGGCCGTCGCGGTCCCAGTCGAGGCCGCTCACCGAATCCCACACCTTGCCGCGGCGGTCGATCAGCACCGCGTCGTCATAATAGCGGACCCAGTCATAGCCGGATGCCGGGCGGCTAAGCCCCCAGCTCGACCAGTCGTTGATCCAGAAGCCGCTGCCGATCCAGTAGCTCGGCAGCGTCCAGCCGCGCACGGGCCGGCGATAGGCGTTCCAGCCGCCCGGCGCCTTCCAGCCCGCGGACCAGCGCCCATCGATCCGCTGTCCCCAGCGACCGGGACGTGCCGGCTGCCAGTTGCCGGGGCGGGTCGGCTTCCAACCACCCTGCGGCGGGCGTCCCGGCTGCCAGCCACCGGGAGGCGGCGTGCCGGGACGCCAGCCGGGGCGCGGCGCATGCTGAACATGCGGCGCCGCCGGCATCACCGCGACCGGCGCGGCGGGAGCGACCGGCGCCGGACGGGCATGCTGTGCCTGCGACGGCATGGCGAGCGAGAGACCGCCAAGCGTAGTGGCGATGAGGGTGGCGGTACGCATGGTTGCGGCAACTCCTTTGCGGACTCGCGCGCTCCAATCGGTGAAGACGCGATTCTTCACCTTTTCTTAACATTTTCGTTTCGCTGCAACCAATGGCGGGCTGTGGTTAAGAAAGTCCCGAATCGGGTCAGGGACTTAACCCGCGATGCGTGGACCCAGCAGCGCCACCAACGCCTCGCATCCGGTGACATCCTCAGCATCGAATCGCCCGCGCATGGGGCTGTCGAGATCAAGCACGCCGATCAGCCGGCCGTTCTGCACGATCGGCACCACCAGCTCGGAATTGCTCGCGACATCGCACGCGATATGGCCCGGAAAGGCGTGGACGTCCTCGACCAGCTGAGTCTCCCTGCTCGCCGCCGCCGCGCCGCACACGCCCCTGCCGAACGGGATGCGGATGCACGCCGCCTTGCCCTGAAACGGGCCGAGCACCAGCTCGCCACCGACATTGCGGTAGAATCCGGCCCAGTTGAGGTCGGGCAGATACTGCCAGATCAGCGACGCCGCATTGGCCATATTGGCGACGGAGTCGTCCTCGCCCGCGGTCAGCGCGTCGAGCGCGGCCAGCAGGTCGCGGTAAAGCTCGGCCTTCGATCCGGCCGCGATGTCGAAGCTGTACATGGCCTCGCAGGTGGCCCGGCGCGGTGCCGGACGCAAGGGGTCAGGTCTTCGAGTCCGCTTTGGCGAAGGCGCGCAGCGCATCCTTGCCGTTCCAACGCGCAGTGCGGTCGTCCGACGCGGAAAGTTTCGCCGCCAGGTCACGCGCCGCCGCGCGTAGCGCCGGGTCCTTCTTCCCGCCGATCGCGCGCAACGCCCAGTTGGCGCCCTTTTTGACGAAGTTGCGCGCGTCGCCCGCCGCCCCCTCGATCAGCGTAAGGCCGTGCACGAAGTCCGCCGGGCGTCCGTGCAGCGCGAGGCAGGCAAGCAGCGCGAAGCCCGCGCGACGCCCCATCTCGTCATTGAGCCGGGTCCATGGCTCGACCATCGCCGCCGCGCCCTCGACCTTGTCGAACAGCTTGAAGCAGGCGGTGTCGGTCACCGCCCAATTGTCGAACCCGGCGCGCCAGGCATCCATCTGTGCGTGAGTCACCAGCGCCGGATCGTCGATCAGGAAGGCGGCCATGCGCGCCTCATAGACCCGCGTTGCCCACAGGCCGGCGGCAAGGTCGTGGTCCTTGCCCAGCGGTTTGGCGACCGCCTGAATCCGCGCCATCGGCACGCCGAACACGCGATCGGCGGTGACGATGCCGTAGCGCGGTCCCATCGCGTCGCGGGTCTTCGCCAGCCCCTCGGCCTCCAGCGCTGTCAGCACCGCTGCGACCCGATCGGTCACTCGACCCGAACCTTGCCGCGCCCGGCCTTGACCACGGCGCGCCCCTTCTTCTCGTCGACGCGGCGCGCCTTCGCCGCCTTGCTCGGTCTGGTCTTCACCCGCCGCGCATCGCGTTCATACGCCTTGGTGATGAGTTCGATCACGCGCTCGCGCGCATCCTGGCGGTTGGCTTCCTGCGTGCGGAATTTGCGCGCGGTGATCACCAGCTCGCCGCCCGCGGTCATCCGGCTCCCGGCCAGTTCCTTGAACTTGGTATAAGCCCAGGGCGGCAGGCCCAGCCTGAACACGTCGATGCGCAGTTGCACCGCGGTCGCGACCTTATTGACGTTCTGCCCGCCCGGCCCCGACGCCGCGAGGAACTTCTCCTCAACGATCGCCGCTTCGGGCAGCTCAGCCGGCATCGTTCCCGTCCGCCGCATCGCCCGCAGCAGCGTCCTCGCCTGCCCCTTCGGCAAAGCCGCCAAAGCCCATCGCCTTGAAGCGCGCCGGGGTCGGCGCCTCGGCATGGACGTCAGGCTTGCCCGGGCGCGGCACGGTGAGCTGCGCGGCGTGGAGCATCATCGTGCGTCCGCCCGCAACGCCATAGACCGGATCGCCGGTGATCGGGATGCCCAGCCCCTCGGCGGCATGGACGCGGATCTGGTGCGTGCGCCCGGTCTCGGGATAGAAGGCAACGAACGCGCGCCCGTCCTTCGCATCCAGCACCCGCCAGCGCGTCCGCGCGGCCTTGCCCCCCATCTTGTCTGCGCCGTCGCCGGTCATCCGCCAGCCGCGTTCGGCGCTCGATACCTTGATCAGCGGCAGATCGATCAGCCCCGATGGCTCCTCGGGCACGCCGTCGATCACGGCGAGGTAGCGCTTGGTCACCGCCCCCGCCTCGAACGCCTGCTGGAAGCGTGCATGCGCCTTGGGATGGCGCGCGAGCAGCAGGCAGCCGCTGGTATCGCGATCGAGCCGGTGCACCGCAGTCGGCCAGCGCTGGAAGCCAAAGGTCAGATTGCCCAGATAATTCTCGAGGCTGATCGATCCGTCGCGCGGCGGATCGACCGGCAGCCCGGCGGGCTTGTCGATGATGATTGCCTCGCCGTCGATAAAGAGAACATGGTCCTGGATCATGCCCCGCTTTGGGCGTTGCGGCGTCCGCGCGCAATGGCGGAAACCGCGCCCCTTCTATCGCAGCGAAGTCTGGAAGACCGGCAACCCCGGCAGCGCCGACTGGACCACCGGGCGCTCCCAGCCGCGCTCGATCATCCGGTCGAGCGACAGGCCGAGCTGAGCGAGCATCATCGACGATACGCGATAGCGCGGGCGGTAACCGCCCTGCCCATCACTCACCAGCGCTTCGTCAAATTCGAGTCCCTGATGCGTCCCCCGCGACCGGCGCACCGTTGCGACGGCCCATTGGCGGTCGCCGAAATCGATGACGAACCGCGTGCCCGGCGGCACGTCCACCAGCCCCTGAATCAGCGCCCCGGTGCCGGACAGGTTGCGCAGGATCACCGGGTAATAATGATCGCCATGCACCGCACCGATGCGGCGGAAGGTCGCGACGCGGCTGCCGCGCTGCTTTGCCGGGCCGATCGGCTGGATCTCCCGATGTTCCTTGCCCAGCATCTCCGTCACGGCCGCAGCCGAGACCGGCAGACTGTAGAGATAGCCCTGGATCAATCCGACATCGAGCGCGCGGAGCGCCTCGAGCTGATCGAGCGATTCGACCCCCTCAGCCGTGGTTTCCATCCCGAGCGCGCGCGCGAGTGCGACGATCGCGGTGATGATCGCGTTGTTGCGCGACGCAGGATCGGCGACTGACCGCACAAAGCTCTGGTCGATCTTGATCTTGTCGAACGGCGCCGACTTCAGATAGCCCAGTGAGGAATAGCCCGTCCCGAAATCGTCGAGCGCCAGCCGCACGCCGATCTTCTTGAGCGTCGCGAAGGTCGCTTCCGCCTCGCCGCCACCGTCGATGAAGACGCTTTCGGTGATCTCCAGTTCGAGCCGGTCGGGTTCCAGCCCGGAATGAGCGAGCGCATTGAGCACCACATGCGACAGGTTCGGGTTGGCGAACTGGACCGGCGACACGTTGACCGCGACGCGAAGGTCGCCCGGCCAGGTTGCCGCGTCCGCGCATGCCTGACGCATCGTCCATTCGCCCAGCCGCGCGATCAGGCTGGTTTCCTCGGCAATCGGAATGAACAGCGCGGGTGAGATGCGGCCGCGGTCGGGGTGGTTCCAGCGCAACAGCGCCTCGAACCCCACAATCCGATTGGTCATCGCCTTGACCAGCGGCTGGTAATTGACCTCCAGTTCGCCGCGGTCGAGCGCGTCGAGCAGATCCTGCTCCAGCAGCCGGCGGTCCTCCGCCGCCTCAAGCATATCGCGCGCAAAGAAACGATAGCCGCCCCGGCCTGCGTCCTTCGCCGCATAGAGCGCCAGATCGGCGTTGCGCGTCAGATCCTCGGCAGTGTCGCCATCCTGTGGCCCCAGCACGATGCCGATCGATGCGCCGATCACGCAGCGGCTGCCGTTGATGAAATAGGGTTGCGAAACGGTGCGGATCACCTCTCCGGCCAGCACCGCAAGCGCATCGCGGTCCGTCGGCGCGTCGAGCACGATCTGGAACTCGTCGCCGCCAATCCTTCCGACGCAATCCTTATGGTTCAGCACGCGCCCCAGCCGCGCCGCCACCTGAGTCAGCAGCTTGTCGCCGGCCGGATGGCCCAGCGTGTCATTGACCTGCTTGAACCGGTCGAGGTCGACCAGCAGGATCGCGAAAGACTGGTCCGAGCGCGCCGACACCAGCAGCGCCTTTTCGACCAGCGCCGAAATGCCGCGCCGGTTGCGCAGACCCGTCAACGGATCGTGGCTGGCGAGCCGCGAAATCGCCTCGGCCGATTCCTGTACCGCCGTGATATCCGCGCCGATCCCCTGAAAGCCGAGGAAACTCCCCGCCGCGTCGAACTGCGGATTGCCGGACATCGTCCAGATCCGTTCCTGCGGATCATGGGTGCAACGCATGTTGACCGCGCGGAACGGCTTCTGCTTCGCCAACAGATAGCCGATCGGGGTTTCGAGTGTATCGCTCTCGACCTTGAAGATGGCGGCAAGCTCCTTGTCCGCCACGCCTTCACCGGCGACGGCAAACTCGCTCGCGACCCACTCGCTGACATAGGTCAGGCGACCGTCGCTGTCGGTGGACCAGAACCAGTTGGTTCGCAGTCCCTCGACCGAGGCAAGCAGGTCGTGCTGTGTCTGATGCGAGGCCGAACCGCCCCCGCTCCACAGCTTGCGCTGCGGACGCATTTTCGCCCCGATCAATCGACAGCTCCCGCGTGAATGACGCTACGGCGCGACAGCTAGGGCGGCGTACTTGCGATTTGGTGAATTTTCGCCGGATCGGAGCCGACTTTGCTACTCGAAACGGTAAGCGTCCATCGCCAGCACGCCGTAAGTATAGCCATGGTGCAGGCGCTCGGCCCGGAATCCGCCGGTCTCGCTACCCGCGCCGATCGCGGTAAACAGCGGCAGGATATGGTCCATCGTCGGGTGGTTCTGTTTGCCGAACGGCGCGCGATCGACCGCGTTCAGCACCGCATCGGTGTCGCCCGCATCCATCCGCGCCTTCATCCAGTCGGCAAAGGCCGCGGCCCAATCGGGCACCGCCGCGTCATGGTCGCGTCCCTCGACGAAAATCGCGCGCAGATTGTGCGTCAGGCTGCCCGATCCGATGATCAGGATGTTGCGGTCGCGCAGCGGCGCCAGCGCCTGCCCGATCCGGTAATGCCATTCGGGTGCATGCGCGCTGCTGATCGACAGCTGCACCACCGGCACGTCCGCGTCGGGCCATGCCAGCATCAGCGGCACCCACGCGCCATGATCAAGCCCGCGCTTCGGATCGAGAAAGACGGGCGTTCCCGTTTCCCCGACCAGCGCCGCGACCTCGGCCGCCAGTGCCGGATCGCCCTTCGCCGGATAGCGCAGGTCAAATAGCTTTTGCGGAAAGCCGCCGAAATCGTGGATCGTCGCCGGCGCCTCGATTGAGGTCACTACCGCCTCCGCCATATCGTGATGCGCGGAGACCATCACAATCGCGTCGGGCCGCTCGACCTGTCCGGCCAGCCCGGCGAGAAATTCCCGCGCCGGACTGGGCTCGAACATGATCATCGGCGAGCCGTGCGATACGAACAAAGCGGGCTGGCGCGCCATGATCGCTCTCAGGCGCTCAGCTTCGCCGCGACTTCGGCGATACGACGACCCTGATAGCGGGCACCGTTCAGATCGATCTCGCTCGGCTGACGGCTGCCGTCGCCAGCCGCCACCGTGGTCGCGCCGTAGGGAGAACCGCCCAACACCTCGTCGACCTTCATCTGGTCGGTATGGCCATAGTCGAGACCGACGATGGTCAGGCCGAAGTGCAGCAGGTTGGTGATGATGCTGAACAAGGTCGTCTCGTTGCCGCCATGCTGCGTCGCCGTGGAGGTGAACGCACCGCCCACCTTACCATGCAACGCGCCCGACGCCCACAGGCCGCCTGCGGTATCCCAGAAGCTCGCCATCTGGCTCGTCATCCGCCCGAACCGGGTCGGCGAGCCGACGATGATCGCGTCATAATCCTTGAGCGCGTCGGGGCCGGAAATCACCGGATGTGCGCTGTCGGTCTTGAAATAGGCGGCCTTGACCACCGCTTCGGGCGCGGTCTCGGGGACGCGCAGGATATCCACCTGAGCGCCAGCGCCGCGCGCGCCTTCGGCAACGGCCTCGGCCATCTGCTCGATATGTCCGTAGGACGAGTAATAGAGGACCAGAACCTTGGCCATTGCATGTCTCCTGATGGAAAAGGGGTGGAGCGGCCCGCCTTGGGAGGGGGAAGTCGCGGGCCGCTCCGGGGGGGTCAGTCGGCGTCGACCAGAACGATCTCGGCGTCTTCGATTGCGGTGATCGTCACGGTCTGGCCGCCGGTCAGCGCTGCGCCGTCGCGGGCGTCGAAGGGCTTGCCGTCGATCTCGATCTTGCCCACTGCGGGGACGAGATAGGCGTAACGCCCCTCACCCACGCTGTGCGTCAAGCTCTCGCCCGCCTTGATCGTCGCGCCGAGCACGCGGGCATCCGCACGGATCGGCAGCGCATCGTCGTCCTCGGCAAAGCCCGAGGCCAGCGTCACGAACTTGCCCGAGCGCTCACCCTTGGGGAACGGCTTGGCGCCCCAGCTTGGTGCGCCGCCATTGGCCCGCGGCATGATCCAGATCTGGAACAGCGTCGTGGTTTCCGGCTCGAGGTTGTACTCGGCGTGGCGCACGCCGGTACCCGCGCTCATCACCTGGACGTCGCCGGCGCCGGTCTTGCCGGTATTGCCCATCGAGTCCTGATGCGTGATCGCGCCCTTCCGGACATAGGTGATGATCTCCATGTCCTTGTGCGGGTGCGCCGGAAAGCCGCTATTGGGTGCGATCTCGTCGTCGTTCCAGACGCGGATCGCGCCCCAACCCATCCGGTCGGGGTCATAGTAATTGGCGAAGCTGAAATGGTGTCGGGCGTTGAGCCACCCGTGATCGGCATGGCCCAGGCTGTCGAACGAGCGTTTCTCGATCATATGTGCCTCCTTGGTTGACGCTCAAGATAGGCTCTGCGATCAGTGCGTAAATGGAAACGTTTGAAACGGATCGTTTCAAGAAACTAACGGAGATTCATCTTGCGGCTGCCTGATTTCGAAGCCTGGGCGATCTTCGCCTGCGTGGTCGAGCATCGCTCGTTCAGCGGCGCAGCGGAATCGATCGGCGTCTCCAAGGCAACCGTGTCCAAGGCGATCGCCCGGCTGGAAACCCAGCTCGGCACCGCCCTGTTTCACCGCACCTCGCGCCGCCTGACCCTCACCGACAGCGGCAATGCGCTGGCCGAACGCGCCGGGCGCATCCTTGCCGAGGCGCAGCAGGCCGAGGAGGCCGCGCTGGAGTCCGCCAAGGCGCCCTCGGGACTCGTCCGCATCGCCGCGCCGATCACCTTCGGCATCCGCTTCGTCGCCGATGCGATCGCCGATCTGCTCGCCGAACACCCGGGGATCGAGATCGACCTCCGCCTGTCCGACGCGCGCGTCGATATCGTCGCCGACGGGTTCGATATCGCGCTGCGCATCGCCGATCTGCCCGACTCTTCGTTGCGGGCGCGCCGGCTTGCCCCAATTACCGCGCGCGTGGTCGCTGCGCCTGCCTATCTGGAAAAGCATGGCACGCCGCGCCACCCCGCCGACCTCGCTCACCATGCCTGCTTTCTCTACGCCAATGCGATCGGCGCCTGGCATTTCCGCAAGGCGGATGGCGAGGAGGCGGCAGTACGCCCCGCCGGCCCTCTGATCACCGACAACGGCGATGCGATGCTTCCGGCGCTGCGGGCCGGCCTCGGCATTGCCCGTCTGCCGGGCTTCATCATCGATGCCGAGTTGGAGAAGGGCACATTGGTGGAGATTCTGGACGCCTGGTCGCCGATGAACATCGCGCTCCATTTGCTCACGCCGCCCAGCACGCTGCGCCCGGCGCGGGTCGAACTGGTGATCGATTATCTCTCCCACCGCTTCCGCAACATCTGCGCGAAGGAGACGGCGGCGCGCGCGGCGTCCCGCGCATAGAAAAAGGCCGGCCCGCGCATCCGCGGACCGGCCTTGTTTCCCGTTGTTGCGATCAGAGCTTGTAGCGGAAGCCCACGCGGAACTGGCGACCCAGCATGTCCGAATAAGTGCTGTTCGATGCGTTGCCGGTCTCCGGAACCAGCAGCGGCCAGCGGTTGAACAGGTTGGTCACGTTGAAGAACATCTCGGCTTCCGAGCTTCCCATCTTGACCTTCTGGGTCAGGTTGAGATCGGCATAGAACAGCCCGGACACGCGATTATTGTCATAGGTCGGGAAGTTCGTAGTCGAGACCGGGCAGCCGCTCGTGCATTCGATGCCGTTCGCGACATATTTGCCGGCGCTGACGCCGCGGCCGGTGAGGGTCACCGAGAAGCTCGGCGTCTCGTAGTTGATGCTGCCGCGGAAGATCCAGGTCGGCGTGCTGGCCTGACCGCCATTGGCGCCGACGGTATTGACCGGTGCCGAACCCGCGATACCCGTCACCGCCAGATTCTCGATGTAGCGGGTCGCAACGCCACGCAGCGTGACCTGCCCTTCGCCCACCGGAATGCGATAGGCCGCGTCAAAGTCGATGCCGCGCACCAGACGCTTGACGTAGTTGAACGGCTGGGTGCGGATCAGCAGATAGGGCGCTGTCGGCGTCGAACGCGCCGGATCGACGGTGATTGCGTTGCAGAAGTCCTGATTCCCGTCGGCGTAGCAGCGATTGACCGTTTCCTGCGCAGTGATCGAGTCGATCGCCCCTTCCAGATCGATCCGGAAATAATCGACCGATGCCGTGAACCCGGGCAGGAAGCGCGGCGAAACCACACCGCCGATGTTCCACGAATTGGCGACTTCCGGACGCAGATTGGGGTTGCCGGTGGTCAGGCCCGAATAACCATAAGTCCGGGGGCCCTTCGAACCGTCCGCAACGAAGACCGGGTTCGAGACCGAATCGCTGTTCGCGGTGCCTGCCTGATACAGCTCGTTGAGGTTAGGCGCGCGGATGTCGCGCGAGCGCGTGACGCGGAAGCGGATGTCCTCGATCGGCTGCCAGGTCCCACCCAGCTTCCAGGTCGTGACATAGCCCGAATTCGAATAGTCGGTGCCGCGCACCGCGCCGTTGAACTCGAGACCGAAGCCCAGCGGAATGACGGTCTCGAGATAGGCTTCCTTCACCGTGTATTTGCCGGTGAAGGGCAGATAGTTGCCGACCGACCATGCATTGGCCGTGGTGGGACGACCGTTCGAACCGACGGTGATGACCGGCTGGAACTCGGTCGGCACGCTGCCGCGGATCTTCTCCTCGCGATACTCGCCGCCGAACGACACGCTGACGTCGCCTGCCCAGGTCGCAAACGGCGTCAGAGCGAAGTTGGCGCCGGTGACGAATTGCTGCAGCGTCTGGTCGCGATAGGGATTGCCAAGCACATACTTGATCGCTGCCGGATCGGCGACGCCGACGCCGAGGCGGTTGAGCGGCACGCAGTTCGGATCGTCGTTGGCGGCGGTGCCGTCGACATTGATCAGGCACTGGATCGACCCGGTCGCATAGCCGCGCGCGTTGCCGGCCGGCGCAAACGCCGCCGCGGTGGCGTTGTTCATGCGGGCGGTGTGCATGATGTTGCGCAGCTGCTCGCGCACGTCGGAACGGCCATATTGGGCATAGACGTCCCAGCGTGCGTTCTTGCCGAACGCTTCGAACGTGCCTTCCAGCCCGACGACATAGCGCTGAACCTTGCGCTCGTTATCGATGGCGCGGAACGGCAGATCGGCGGCGGTGGTCGCCACCGTGACGCTGTTGACGCCGGCCAGTCGCGCCGCACCCAGCGCCTGCAGCGCAAAGGCGTTACAGGTGGTCGGGACCGGCACGGTGGTGCAGCCGGTGGTGTTGTAGGTGATGCCGGTCGACAGGTTCGGGCCAGCGTTGAAATAGACCTTCTGGCGGTTGTACGAACCCTCGAAAAAGGCTTCGACGCCATCGGCGACTTCGTAGCTCAGCCGGCCGAACACGCCCCAGCGATCGTCTTCGGGCATCAGGCCGATACGGCGGCCCGAATCATTGACCTGCCACGATCCGCCCTGAACAACGGCCGGATGCGACGTGCCGTCGGCACGGCTGAACACGGGCGACTGGAACGAGCCATAATCGAAGACGTTCACGGCGCCGTTCTGACCGAAATACAAACCGCGCAGCGCGTTGGGGCTGGTACCTGCCGAGGCCGTGATCAGGCCGCCGGGCGTCGAGTTCGCCGCGCCGATCTGACGCAGTGTCGTGATGTAGCGCGGCACCGTGGAATTGGCCGTCCAGTTCGGATTCTCCGCCCGCGCATAGCCGGTGTGGTTCCACTTGCGATCGGTCGGGTCGATCTCGAAAATGCCGTCCTGATGCGCGATCTCGGCATTGAACAGGATATGGCCGCGCCCGCCTGCGAACGACGTGCCGCCCGAAACGCTGCCCGAATAGTTGAAGCCGTCGCCATAGGTGGTGAGGCCCGCCTCGCCCGTAACGCGCAGGCCCTCTAGCTTCTTGTTGAGCACGAAGTTGACCACGCCGCCGACCGCGTCCGAGCCATAGGCTGCCGAAGCGCCGCCGGTCACCACTTCGACGCGATCGACCAGCCCCTGCGGAATCGTGTTGATGTCGACCCAGCCGTAGATCGTCGAGCCCACCGAGCGGCGACCGTCGAGCAGGACCAGCGTGCGGCCCTCACCCAGGTTGCGCAGGCTCAGCGCGTTGATGCCGGCCGAACCGTTCGACAGGTTGAGGCGCGAGTTGGCCGGCTTGGTCGATCCGGCAAGCTGCGGCAGCTGATTGACGAAGTCGGCGATATTGTTGGACGGCGAGGTGTTCTCGATATCCTGACGGGTCAGCACGGTCAGCGGGGTCGGCGCCTGAAACCCGTCGCGGATGATGCGCGTGCCGGTGACCACGACCTCGCCTTCGGCCTCTTGCGTCGCGGCTGGTGCGGGGGCGTCCTGCGCAAAAGCCGGATGCGCTAGCGCGCAAACCGTGACGAGAAGCGCGGCTTTGATCTTCATACTGACCCCCTGATTGTCCCGGCCCGCGTTATCGCGTGACCACCCCGGAAATGACGAAACTAACCATGCAAGCTCTTGGTCAGCAAACGCAAAAAAAGGATGAAGCCTATAGACTGGGGATATGGGTGCCTGTCGCGTCCAAACCACGCCATATCGTTACGGGCGCGTCGGCGCGCGCCCCGATCCCGGCGCCGGAGATTCCGCGCGACTCGTGGATTCCTGCGGGTTAGCACAAAATTAACCTTTTGCCTTCAGACCTGTTTAGGTTAATGAATCAGTCGTGTTGCGGGTCACAGGGGGTCCGCAACCGGCACAGGGGGAACCCGCAAATGCGCGTGTTGCTGATCGAAGACGAGCCGACGACTGCCAAGGCGATCGAGCTCATGCTCTCGACCGAGGGCTTTAATGTCTACACCACCGATCTGGGCGAGGAAGGCCTCGATCTGGGTAAGCTGTACGACTATGATATCATCCTGCTCGATCTGAACCTGCCGGACATGCATGGTTACGACGTGCTCAAGAAATTGCGCGTCGCCCGTGTCCAGACCCCGGTTCTGATCCTGTCGGGCATCAGCGAAATGGACAGCAAGGTGCGCTCGTTCGGCTTCGGCGCGGACGATTATGTGACCAAGCCGTTCCATCGCGAAGAGCTGGTCGCGCGTATCCACGCCGTCGTCCGCCGCTCGAAGGGCCATTCGCAGTCGGTGATCCGCACCGGCAAGCTGGCGGTGAACCTCGATGCCAAGACCGTCGAGGTCGATGGCGCCCGCGTCCATCTGACCGGCAAGGAATATGCGATGCTGGAGCTGCTTTCGCTCCGCAAGGGCACGACGCTCACCAAGGAAATGTTCCTCAACCACCTCTATGGCGGAATGGACGAGCCCGAGCTCAAGATCATCGACGTCTTCATCTGCAAGCTGCGCAAGAAGCTGAGCATGGCGACCGACGGCGAGAATTATATCGAGACCGTCTGGGGCCGCGGCTATGTGCTGCGCGACGCCGATGAAGTCGCAGCGCCGGTCAGCGCGGTCGCCTGAACCAGCCCTTTAACGGAGAATGAGGTCGCGGGTCCGAAAGGGCGCCGCGGCCTTCTCTTTGCCCGATAACGCTCGGGCCCGATTCGGTTTGAGAAGCTCGGCTTTCAATATATTGTTACTGAGCCATTTTCCGATCCGTGAAAACGAATGGCGGATGCCAAAAGGGCAGAAAGACGCTATCCTGCGCTCAGCTCTGGGGTAGTTGAGATCAGGGAAGCCATGTATTTCGTTCGCGCGGTCGGCGTCGCAATCGCCGTGGGTGCCGCCCCCCATGCCGCAGAAGCGCAGCAGAACATCGTCGTCCCGTCGGGGACGATCGACCCGACACCAAAACAGGTCTCCGGCACCGACCGAGTTACCGTGCAGGTCAACGCTGAAATCTCAACCGCGAGCAGCCCCGCCATCGACTGGAACGGCGCGTCCACGGACCTCAGGATCGTCAATTCTGGAATCATCCGCTCGACCGCGGCCAACGGCAGCGCGATCGACACATCGGGAAGCGGCAGCCCCCGAACGATCACGCTCACCAATCACACAGGCGCGCTGATCGAAGCGCGCGGCGACGCGTTTCGTGTCGATACAAACCCGACTTCCGGCACGATCACGATCAACAACAACGGAACGATCCGGTCCACTGCAGGCGGGCGGGCGATCGATATGGGCACGGTCGCGCTTGGATCGATCCGGGATCCCGGCACCAGTATCACCAACGGCACAAGCGGCGTAATTTCCTCGTGGGAAGGCGACGCTATCCACGCTGGGCGGTACACCAACCTCGTCAACCAGGGCTCGATCTACGCGGACGGCGGACCCAACAGCACCGCAGATGGCGTCCGCTGGGCGGGCGGAGGCGACATGTATGATAGCGGCCGCGCATACATCTCCAATCAGCCGGGCGCCACGATCTCCGGCCGGCGCAACGGCATCTCTGCTGACGGAAACCTCTATATTCACAATGGCTTCGGCTCGTCGCTGAACAGCGGCAGCGTCATCGGCCGAAATGGAGCCGGAATCGATGCCGGGGCCAATGCCCAGGTCACCAACTGGGGAGAAATCACCGGACAGTGGGACGGCGTTTCCGCTAACGGCGATGGCGATGGGATCCGTATTGCCGGTGAAGTACGCATCTTCAACGGCGGAACGATCCGGGGCACAAGCGCGCACGGCACCGACAGCCAGGGCCGCCCCAATCGCGCCGACGGCGTCGTGGTGAACGCCGGTTCGGTAGACAATACAGGGACCATTATCGGCGCTGCGTCGGGCGTTCTGTTCGAGCCGACGCCCGCTGGCGGCGTTCGAAGCGTCAACAATACCGGCACTATCCAGGGCGGAACGGATGCCGCCATCAAGATGGTCGGCGATCAGCGAAGCTCGGTTTATAATAGCGGCTATATTCTTGCCGGGCAGAGCGGCGTGGCGATCCAAATGGGCGGCGGAGACGACTATGTGAGTGTGTCAGGCGTCACTGTCGGATTGGTCGATGGCGGAGCCGGCTACGATACTCTCTTTCTCGCGCGAAGCTCGGGAGCGGTGCAAGGAACTCGGTTTGGCAACGTCGTCAATTTCGAAGAGCTGACGGTTGGTGGCGCGTGGATCCTCGACGGCGAGCAAAGCTATAGCGGCGGCATCGTCGTCAACTCGTTTGCCCGGATGACGACGACGGGGCAGCTTAACACCAGCCTCATCAACAATTTTGGCACCGTCATATTCGATCGCGCGCATGACAGCAGCTTTTCCGGGGCGATCGTCAATGTCGGCGGGCTTGAGAAGGCTGGCGCCGGTTCTCTTACTCTGGGGTCCCAAACCTATACCGGATCGACAGCCGTAAGCGGCGGAACGCTGATCCTGACCGGGAATCTCGCCAGCCGGAACTATCGGGTCGAACCGAATGCCACAATCCGCAGCGCACTTGATGCCACCCTGATTGCGTCCGGCGATTTCAGCCTGACCAATCAGGGTACCGTATTGAACGACAACGCGGCAGGGCGGGCAGTCGCCATCACTGCTTCGGCTAATGTCGCGATCACCAATATCGGCAGCATCCAAAGCGTGGCCGAAGCGATTTACGTCAATGCAGCTTCGTCCGGCAGCAAGTCCGTGATCCGCAACTCCGGCCTGATACAATCGGCCGGCGGCAAGGCCATTACGCTGCTTGGCGACACATCCGACACCCTCGTGAACCAGGGCACCATTTTCGGCGCCGTCTCGATGGGGGGTGGCAACGATACGGTGCGCCTTCACGCGCAAGGACGGATCATTGGCCTCCTGGATGGCGGAAGCGGCCAGGACCTCCTCGAACTAAGCGACGGCCAGGGAACGATCGACGGCTCAATTCGTGATTTCGAGCTGCTGACCGTGCGTTCGGGTTCATGGAGGCTGACAGGCGAAGGTCCCGACTGGGAAAGCATCCGGATCGAGACCCCCGGGACCCTGACCGGTCAGTCGGCAGCGCTGAAAGGGCCGATCACCAATTTCGGCACCCTCATATTCGACCAGCCGGCCGACGCCACGGTCCTGGCGACGATCGTCGGCAATGGCACCGTCATCAAACAGGGTACCGGCAGGCTCACGATCGGCTCGCAATCGTACCGCGGCGAAACCCATGTGAATGCCGGAGAGCTGATGTTGGCAGGCTCACTTGCGTCGTCGGGCGTATCGGTCCGCAACGGCGCGAAGCTGAGCGGGGTTGGCAGCCTGACCGCAGATCTGCAGATCTGGAATGGCGGCACCATCTCGCCGGGCAATGGTCTGGGTACCATCAACATCGGCCGGAACTTTGATCAGGCGGCGGGGTCGATCTATCTGGCCGAAACGACCGCTGCGGGCGGATCGGACCGTATCATCGTCAATGGGACGGCGACGATCGGAGAGAATGCGATCCTCAACATCGTACGCGACGGGGGAACCTACACGCTCGGAACCCGCTACACGCTTCTGACTGCGATCCAGGGCATTTTCGGGCAGTACACGTTAGTGCAGAATGAAAGCGGCCTGACCGAGTTCAGGCTCGGCAGAAATCCCACGGCAGTTTTCGTCGACGTCGTCAGGACTGGTCCGTCGCTGGCCCTCGCCGCGGCCACACCCAACCAGGCTACCGTCGCTTACGCCGCAGGCAGGCTCAGCAAGACTCATTCCGTCTACCTCGCGTTGACCGCGCTTCCGCAAGATGCCGAATTGCAGCGCGGGTTGGACAGCCTGTCGGGAGAGGTCCATGCCTCTGCACGACTTTTGGCGATCAAGGATTCCGAACTGGTCCTTGATGCCATTCGATCCCAGCTCGAAAGCCCGGTCTCGAGCGGGGCAATCTGGGGCCGCTTCGTCAGTGCGGGCGGCTCGAGCAAAGGCGCAGGCATCGCGGATGTGCGCCGCGACACCAGCGGCGGGGTTGGTGGTGTCGATGTTGCGCTAGGCGACGCGGGTCGCATCGGGGTTGCCGGAAGCTATACGTTCACAAAGGCGCATATTCCGGGTCGCGCGAGCGAGCTTCGGGCAAAGAGCTTTAGCGCCGCGGTCTATAGCCAGGTCTCAATCGGATCGCTGGGCATCCGTAGCGGTGCCACCTATAGCTGGATCACCAACGAGATCACGCGCCGCGTGGCGTTCCCCGATTTCTCGGAACTGGTGCGCGCCGATTACGATGGCAACGTCGCCAGCGGCTTTGCCGAGATCGGTTGGACTCATCTTTGGCGCGGTAACAAGCTGACACCCTTCGCCATGATGACCGCATATCGGGTATCCACCGATGCGATGACGGAAACGCAAGGGCGCGCCGCACTGTCGAGCCCGCGCCAGGCCGAAAGCTTCGCCACCGCCACGCTCGGCGTTCGCGGTGAGAGCTCACTGGCGAGCACCGTCGATGTTCGAGCGCGACTGGGATGGCAGCATGCCTTGGGGGATATCACCCCGGTCATGGCACTGCGATTTAGGGACGGAACGACAGGGTTCGTGATCGAGGGCGCACCGCTGTCGCGGAATGCGGCAACGACATCGCTCGACATGGCCTGGAGACCGACGCAGCGAATCCGGATCACCGCTGGATATGCGGGCACGTTCGGAAACAGCGGCACGGACAATCGCGGGCAAGTCGGCGTGTCGTTTGGCTTCTGAGTACAGGGCACCACCGGCAATCGCGAGAATGCCCCCCGCCCTCCCGATCGAGGCGGCAACCCCGCGAAACGGCCTTCAGTCCCGCGAGTAGATCGAGCTAACTTCAACGTCCCTCGCCGGTCCGTGCAGCATCGCTTTGCCGGTGCATTCGGGTGGTCAAAACAGTGAAGCGCAACATGGCATCGCATATCGCCCTCCTCCACAGCGTTTCGATCGGCGATGGCCGTCGGCTGGTGATGGCCGAGTGGCGCGACATGATGGAGCGCATCGGGCTGAAGAATCCCCGAACGCTGATCGCGACGGGCAACGCCCTGTTCGACAGCGATGGCGCCACCGTCGGCCAGCTCGAAGGGCGTCTCGAAGCCGCCTTCGCGCAGCGCTTCGGTCGCCCTATCGACACGATCGTCACCACCACCGCGCAGTGGCGCAAACTGGCTGCCGCCAACCCCTTCCCCCAGGAGACCGACGGCACACGGGTGGCGGTACGCGTCATGCGCAAGCCGCTCGATGAAACCGCCCTTGACGTGCTGGCACCCTATGCGACGCAGGGCGAACGCATGAAATTGGTGGACGGACATCTCTGGCTGCACTTCCCGCAGGATTCCGCTCGCTCACGGCTCGGCGCCCAACTGACGATCAAGCGCCTCGGCACCGGCACCGTTCGCAACTGGAACACGGTACGCAGGCTTGGCGAAATGATTGCCGAGCCCTGACCGCCCTCACCTTGCCTCGCGATATGAAATCGGGCGGTTCATATGAAGTAAATCCGAGCGATGGCCATGTACCGCCTGTGATTCCGGAAATATGCTCGGAATCTCGATAGGGGAGGAACGATATGCTCAAGTTGTTTGCAGGCACCGCATTAGTGGCAATGCTGGCACAAACAGCGCCCCACTCCGGAATGCAACACAAGCACAAGCCTCAGGTGGTGGAAGCCACGCCGACCACTACGCCGGCAGCAAAGTCGATCAGCGAAAAAGGAGTCAAAGGCGGCCCCGCTCCGGACCGCCCGTCGCCACGCCCCTCACCCAAGGCGGGGGTCAAGTTCTAGGAACAGCCTGCCCTGCCCGCACTTGGGATCAGCACGGCCCGTGCCAGAAGACTCCGTCGCTCATCTGCCAATAGCATTCGGCGGGCATGGACAGCTTCCCGCTGTCGCGCACACAGGATAGCCCCAGCCGATCCGGGTCTCAGGCACCAGTGTCGTAGTTCCGTGCGCGCCACCGGCGTATCCCGCTACGGGTGCGACCCTTCCAATGTTGGATTTCATCTGATCTATCCTGATCGATGGATCAGCTGAAACCCCGATGCTTGTCACGGCCGTTGTCGCGCCACTGCCGCGTGGGTGCGGCGTCCGTGTCGCGAACCGTCGCGTTGCTGTCGCGCGGGTGGCGCGTATCTGGCGCGTCATCGTCGCGCGTACGGCGCGCAACTGGCGCGTCGGTGGCGCGCCAGTGCGGCGAACCCGGCGCAAACCTGTCGCGTCGCGGTCGCGTCCGCCGAAGAACCCGTGTTTTCTGTCGGCTTGGTCAACCACTGCGCCACGCAGGCCGGATCAGCGCCCCTCCCCGGCCTTCGCCGGTTCACTGCGCCGATACACGCGCTGCCCGCCGACCCAGGTCTCCAGCACCACCGTGGCACGCAGCTCGGTTGGCGACGACAGCAGCGGATCGCGGTCCACCACGATGAAGTCCGCCAGCATCCCCGGCGCCAGATGCCCGAACAGCTTCTCGCCGAACCCGGCATAGGCCGCGTCGACGGTGAAGCCCTTCCACGCCTGTTCGCGGGTCACCACCTCTTCGGGGCGCCAGCCGCCGAACGGCTGGCCCTGTGCGTCCTGCCGGGTGAAGCCGACCGCCCAGCCTTCGAACGGGTTCGGGCTTTCGACCGGATAGTCCGAACCGAACGCCAGCCGCACGCCGTTGTTCAGCATCGACTTCCACGCATAGGCGCCCGCCAGCCGTGCCTGCCCCAGCCGTGCCTCGGCCATCGTCCGGTCGCTGGTCTGGTGGACGGGCTGCATCGACGCAATGATGCCGTGTTTGGCGAAGCGCGGCAGTTCGGTCGGATCGACAATCTGGGCATGCTCGATCCGCCAGCGCCGGTCGCCGTTGAACGCGTCCGATACCTCGTCGATCGCATCGAGAACCTGCTGATTGCCGCGATCGCCGATCGCGTGGATCGCGATCTGGAAATTGTCCATCGCTCCACGGCTGATCGAGTTGAGCAGTTGCGCGTCGGTCAGGAAGGGCAGCCCGGTGACGCCCGGCGCATCGGCATAGGGTGCCTTGAGCCACGCCCCGCGCGAGCCGAGCGCGCCGTCGACCATCAGCTTGATCCCGCCCATGCGCAGCTTGTCGCCGTACAGCCAGGGGGTCGGCCCGGTCCCGGCGGCGATCAGCGCGGTATCGACGCCCGCGGCATAGCTCATGATCCGCATCCGGAGCGCGCCAAGGTCGCCCATCCGGCGAAAGGTTTGCCAGTCATCGAGGCTGGTGCCCATGTCCGCACTGGCCGTGACGCCGAGCGCGAGCAACTGGTCCTGCGCCTTCAGGAACGCGGCGTTGCGGTCGCGCGGGGTGGGCTTGGGCAGCGTCTTCTCGATCAGGTCCATCGCCGCATCGACGAACACCCCGCCCGGCTTGCCTGCAATCAGCTCGATCCGGCCACCATTGGGGGACTTGGTCGCGGCGGTGATCCCCGCGGCCTTCATCGCCGCGCTGTTCGCCCAGCCGGCATGTCCGTCGGCACGCACGAACCAGGCGGGCTTGTCGCCGGTCGCTGCGTCGAGTTCGGCGGCGGTCGGGAAGCGGCCCAGCGCCCAGGCTTCCTGGTTCCACCCGCCGCCGGTCAGCCAGGGCCGCGCAGCATTTTCGAGCGCGTAGCGGCGGATCGCCTCCTGCGCCTGTGCGAGCGAGGTCGTTGCCGACAGGTCGAGCGCCAGCGCACGGAAGCCGAGCCCCATGACATGGCCATGGCCGTCGATCATGCCCGGGATCACCGTGCGCCCCTTCAGATCTTCCTTCCAGTCGGGTCGCTCGGGACGTTTGTCGCCGCGCTTGAGCAGCTTCGTAACCTTGCCGTCGGCGCCGATGACGATGCCGGTGAAGCGCACCACCTCGCCCTTCTCGTCCAGCGTCATCCCGTCGACATTCTCGACCAGCGCGTCGGCAAGGGCGGGGGAAGCAAGCAGCAGCGATGCGGTCAGGGCAAGCGAAACGGGAAGGCGCACAGGGTTCTCCGGACTGTCAGCCAAGGATTCGAAGCATATAGCCGCGCTTGGATGCACATTCGAATAGGCGGTGTTCCCCCGTCGCGCCAGATGGTCTACGCCCCGCCCATGGCAACTCAGGCAGCATCCGCACCGCAATCCCTCCCCGTCACCCTCGCCGACGTTCAGGCGGCGGCGGCGCGGATTATGGGCGCAGTGGTGCGCACGCCGACCCTGCACAGCAAGACATTGTCGGATCTCACCGGCGCCAACGTCTTTCTCAAGTTCGAAAACCTTCAGTTCACCGCCGCTTACAAGGAGCGCGGCGCGCTCAACACGCTGCTTCAGCTCGACGATGCAGCGCGCGCCAAGGGCGTGATCGCGGCCTCGGCGGGCAATCATGCTCAGGGCCTCGCCTATCACGGCAACCGCCTTGGCATCCCGGTCACGATCGTGATGCCCAAATCGACCCCGACGGTGAAGGTCACCCAGACCGAAAGCCACGGCGCCACGATCATCCTCGAGGGCGAGACCTTTGACGAGGCCTATGCTCATGCCCGCCAGCTTGAGGCGTCGAACGGCTTCACCTTCGTCCATCCCTTTGACGATCCGCGCATCATCGCGGGTCAGGGCACCGTCACGCTCGAAATGCTCGCTGACGCGCCCGCCATCGATACGCTGATCGTCCCGATCGGCGGCGGCGGACTGATCTCCGGCGCGCTGACCGTCGCCAAGGCGGCGGATCACCCGATCGAGGTGATCGGCGTGCAGGCCGAGCTGTTCCCCTCGATGTATAACCGCGTCACCGGCGCGCACGAGCCGATCGGCGGCGATACGCTGGCCGAGGGGATCGCGGTCCGGGAGCCGGGCAGCATCACTGCCCGCATCGTCGAGGCATTGGTCGATGAGATCCTGCTGGTCAGCGAGCGCACCCTTGAGGAATCGGTCAGCCTGATCCTCCAGATCGAGAAGACCGTGGTCGAAGGCGCGGGCGCGGCCGGCCTCGCCGCGCTGATGACCCAGCCCGAACGCTTCCGCGGCAAGACCGTCGGCGTGATCCTGACCGGCGGCAATATCGACACGCGCCTGCTCGCGAACGTGCTGCTGCGCGATCTCGCCCGCTCGGGCCGTCTCGCGCGGCTGCGCATCCGGCTGCAAGATCGGCCGGGCGCGCTCTATCAGGTCGCGCGCATCTTCCAGGAGCAGGCGGTCAACATCCTCGAGCTGTCGCACCAGCGCATCTTCACAAACCTGCCCGCCAAGGGTCTGAGCCTCGACGTAGAGTGCGAGACCCGCGACCGTGCGCATCTTGAGCGCCTGAACACCGCGCTGCAGGATGCAGGCTATGAAGTGCGGCAAATCGAACTAGCCTGAATCGGTTTGGTTACTATCCACATTTTCCACAGGATGTGGACGAACTGAATCGCACGCGCGACGAGCCGAGTCGCGGGACTCTTTTCGGTGACTCATCAACCCGGTAAAAGCTGACACAGATGCGGCCTGGACAGCGCTGCGCATCGTCCACAACTCCTTCCAACCGTTAACTCTCTTTCATGGTGAATCGCCTTTTCATCACGATTCGCCTGATTCATAAGGGGGCATCGCCGAGCGGTTCGGCGACCGGCAAAGGGCGCAGA
Organism: Sphingomonas sp. GW821-FHT09B04; assembly: GCF_059418285.1. Classification (NCBI taxonomy): domain Bacteria; kingdom Pseudomonadati; phylum Pseudomonadota; class Alphaproteobacteria; order Sphingomonadales; family Sphingomonadaceae; genus Sphingomonas; species Sphingomonas sp. GW821-FHT09B04. The sequence continues at coordinate 524,024 of NZ_JBWKPO010000002.1, read as the reverse complement.
CAGGGTGACAGCACTTACCCGCTTTCCACGGTTCTTCGTGACCAGCCCGTCACCGTGTCCGTATCTTCCGGGCAGGCAGGAACGGAAGATCTTCACCGAGCTGTCCGGGCCGCACGCCGGCGAGCTCAACGATGCGCTCGGCCGCATCGGCTTTCGCCGCAGCCAGTCGGTCGCCTACCGGCCCAGCTGTGTCGGCTGCAACGCCTGCCTCTCGGTCCGCGTCGTCACCGACGCCTTCCGTCCCAACTCCACCCAGCGCAAGCTGGTACGCCGCCACGCCGATCTCGAAGTCACCGCCTGTCGCCCCTGGGCGACCGAGGAACAGTTCGACCTGCTTCGCAAATATCTGTCGAGCCGGCACCCCGGCGGCGGCATGACCGCGATGGACGAGAGCGACTATTCGGACATGGTCGAGCAGTCTCCGGTCGGGACCTATGTGATCGAGTATCGCGAGCCAGCCGAGCGCGGCGGGGCGCTGGTCGGCGCGTGCATCACCGACCATCAGGCCGACGGGCTGTCGATGATCTACAGCTTCTTCGACGCCGACAATCCCGAGCGTCCGGGCCTCGGCAACCTGATCATCATGGACCATATCCTCCGCGCCCGCAGCGCCGGACTGCCCTATGTCTATCTGGGCTATTGGGTGAAGGGCAGCGCGCGGATGGCGTACAAGACGCGTTATCAGCCGCTGGAAGTCCTCGGCCCCAATGGCTGGCGCCCGTTCAACGAGGACGACGTCGCACCGTCTGCCCCGGCACAGGTCCGCGAACTGGCCTGAAGCTCAGGCATCGCTGCCGAGGCGGCCGACATGGAGGTCGACCTCCATCTCCTCGCCGCCCTGCCCCAGCCTCGATCCCGCGATCGACGCGGCACCCGGCGCATCCAGCCCCACCGCGACCCGCACATAGCGTTCGTCGGGGCCGATGCCGGCCGAGGGATCGAACCCCACCCAACCGAGATCGGGCACCCACGCCTCAGCCCAGCCATGCGGCGCACAGGCATCGTCCGCGCCCTGCCGGTACCCCGAGACATAGCGCGCAGGCACCCCGATCGCGCGCGCGCCGGCGATGAAGATATGGGCGAGGTCGCGCGAGCTCGGCTGCGGTTCCGCAAAGGCCTGCGCCGCCGATAGTCCGGCATCGGGAAGATCGGGCACATCGGGAAAGCGCGTCGCCAGCGCGATGTTCCAGCGATGCAGGCAATCGAGCGGCCCGCTGCACGCCCCGCGCGCTTCCTCTGCAAAGGCACTCAGGGCATCGCTGCTCGCGGTCCGTGGCGTCTCGCGCAGGAACAGCCCCTCGGGCAGGGGTTCGTAGCTGCCGCGTACCACGCCGTTGGACTCGGTCGTCAGCACCTGCCCCGCCACGGTGATGTCGATGCTTTCCAGCGGCCCTTCGGCGTAAAGCATCGTCACCTTGTTGCCGTACCCGTCGATCGTGTCGCGCAGCCGCACATCGCAATCGACATCGACACGCCAGGTCAGCACGGTCTGGTCGACGGTGTCGCTTGGGGTCAGCCGCAGCATCTGAACGAGACGCGACTGCGGCTCGGTGAAGCGGTACTGGGTATGATGCTCGATCGCGAGGCGCATGACGGACGCTAGATGAAACGAAACTGGCGGGCGATGGATGCATCGAGCAGCGCATTCTCGTGGATGAACGCCTCCAGATATTCGTGGAGCCCACTTACCATCACCTCGTGGCTGCGGGTCTTTTGCATCCGCGCGATCCGCCCGCGCGCCATCCGGTCGGCTTCGCCCTGAAGGCCGGTTCGCTTGGCGAGCGCGTTGAGCAGTTCGACCACCTCCTCGACGCACGATGCCAGACTGCGCGGCAGTTCGGCATGGCAGACCAGCAGGTCGATCACATTCACCGGCTGCAGCCCTTCATTGTAGAGCCAGCGATAGGCAGTGACCGCCGACACGGTCTGGAGGATCGTCGTCCACTGGTCGCGGTCGACCACACCCCCCACCTGCTCGCCCTCGGGCAGCAGCAGATGATATTTGACGTCGAGCAGCCGCGCAGTGTTGTCCGCACGCTCGATGGCGGCGCCGAGCTGGATCAGCAACGTCGCCTCGTTGCGCATCATCCGGTGGATCGCACCCTCGAACCCGCGCGCCTCGGCCATCACGCCTTCGACGAGATTGAGCGTCGCCGCCGACCCGCCGGGGCTGGAGCGGTTGGCGAACAACAGCCAGAGCCGGTTGATCGCGGTCCACGCCTCCCGCGTCAAAGCCGTCCGCACCGCCCGCGCATTATTGCGCGCCTGTTCGAGGCAGCGGACAATCGAGCCGGGATGCGTCATGTCGAGCGTCAGATAGCGCGCCACCGGCTGCTGGCTCACCGACTGGCCGGTCGCCGCAAACCCGTCGGCGTTGTAAGTGACGCTGAGCGCGCTCGCCCAGGCAGCCTCGCCCGCGGGCCGCGCCGAGAGCGCGTCGAGCCGCACCGTCGCCTCGACCAGCCGCGCCGTGAAATCGGCACGCTCGACATAACGGCCAAGCCAGTAGAGCGCCGACGCGGTGCGCGAGAGCATCCGCATCAGCCGAGCACCCGAGTCTGGGTCTGCGTATCCCCCTCAGGCAGCAACACGAAGCTGTCCTTGGTCCCGCCGCCCTGACTGGAATTGACCACCAGCGAGCCTTCCTTGAGCGCGACGCGGGTGAGACCGCCCGGCACGACGCGCACCCCGTCCGATCCGGTCAGCACGAACGGCCGGAAGTCGACATGGCGCGGCGCGAGGCCGGCCTCGGTGACGGTGGGCACGGTCGACAGCGCCAGCGTCGGCTGCGCGATATAGCGGTGCGGCTCAGCCTTGAGCGCGCCGCGAAACGCCTCAATCTCGGCCTTGGTCGCGGTCGGCCCGACCAGCATACCGTAGCCGCCCGAACCGTCGACCAGCTTCACGACGACCTCGTCGAGGTGATCGAGCACATATTTGAGCGCCTGCGGCTCGCGGCAGCGCCATGTTTCGACATTGGGCAGCTTCGCTTCGCTGCCGGAATAGAATTTCACGATCTCAGGCATGTAGCTGTAGATCGCCTTGTCGTCGGCGATGCCATTGCCCGGTGCGTTGATCAGCGCGACATTGCCCGCACGATAGGCCGAGATGATCCCCGGCACGCCGAGCAGCGAGTCCGGGCGGAAGACCAGCGGATCGAGGAATTCGTCATCGATGCGGCGGTAGATCACGTCCACCTTCACGCGGCCCGCGATGGTCTGCATATAGACCACGTCATCATCGACCACGAGATCGGCGGCCTCGACCAGTTCGACCCCCATCGTGTCGGCGAGGAAGCTGTGTTCGTAATAGGCCGAGTTGAAATGCCCCGGCGTCAGCACGACGCAGACCGGCACGCCACCGGCTGAACGGGCGCGGGTATCGGGCGCGACCGAGCGCATCGTTTCGCGCAGCATGTCGCTATAGCTGTCCACCGCCGCCACCCGGAAGCTGCGGAACAGCTCGGGGCACAGCCGGATCATGGCCTCACGGTTTTCGAGCATGTACGAGACGCCCGAGGGGGTACGGGCATTATCCTCCAGCACCCAGAATTCGTCGGGACCGGTGCGGACGAGATCGATCCCGCAGATATGCGCCCAGATGCCGTGCGGCGGTCTTATCCCCGCGACCTCTGGCCGGAATTGCGGATTCTTGAGGATCAGTTCCTCAGGCAGGACTCCTTCCTTGAGGATGCGGCGCTCGCCATAGATATCCTCGAGGAAGGCGTTGATCGCCTCGACCCGCTGGACCAGCCCTTCGCTCAACCGCTGCCATTCGTCGTGGAGGAAGATGCGGGGAACGATGTCGAAGGGGATGATCCGCTCGCTCGCATCGCTGTCGCCATAGACGGCGAAGGTGATGCCGAGCTGGCGGAAGGTGGCCTCCGCCGATTGCTGGCGGCGATGCAGCTCGGACTGGGGGGTGTCCGCGATCCATTCGGAAAGCGCGGCGAAGTCGGCGCGCGGGTTGTCGGGCCCGCCATGCCCCCAGATTTCGTCGAACGCGCGGCCTGTCCCCATTCAGCCTCCGATCCAGACTTCCAGCCGCTGGCCTGCCCAGCCGTTGGAATGCCCGGTTGACGTCATGCTGCAATGCTTTGTTGCGTCGCACAAGGGGGGCAGCAACCCAGATCGGCTTGACATTGCCGACGCGAAAGCGGGGTTTTTCGCCAACGCGCCGGATTGGCCCCACAAATGCGCCGGTTATGCGCCACCCGCGCGCCGGTGACGCGCCACTCACGCGACACTGGTGCGCCATCCGCGCGCCAGTCGAGCGCCAGTCGAGCGCCAGCCACGCGCCACCTGCGTACGTTGCCGCGCCACCGGTGCGCCACTTGCGCATCAGCCGCGTGCCGCTGGCGCGCCGGCCTTGGCAAAGGGATCGGCGAGGCGGCCTTCATACGCCGACAGCACTTGATCCCAGGTGCGGTCGAACGCCGTGCCCGTCAGGCGTCGGCGCAACCGGTTGGCGCTGGAGCGCGACATGCCGGCGGCGCGCGATGCCGCCGCGACGCTGCCGGTTTCAAACAGCGCGGCGAGGAAGATGCGCTGTTTGGCAGGAGTCCAGCGCGCATGGCTGCGGATCGCCGGGGCGGATTGGGGTGTGGGATCGTTGCTCATGCCGGCAAGCGCAGCACGGAATTTCCAACATGTATCCAACAAAATGCGGAGGCATCGCGCGCGCCGTCACGCCAACGAAAAAAGGCCGGGGTCGCCCCCGGCCTTTTCTCCGCCTCTGCCCCCTATAAACAGGGCGGGAACCCTTATCCGGCGTATTTGACCGAGCAGCCATAAGGCTGGCTGGTCGCGACCGAGACCGGCTTGCCTGCCTTCATCTCACCGAGCGCCGCGAGAACATGGTTGCGCGCGGCGCCCATCTCCTCGACCCGCGCCGCGGGTTTGTCGTCGATGCCGCCCTGATAGCGCAGCACGCCCTGACCATCGATGATGTACATGTGGGGGGTCGTCTTGGCGGCATAGCCCTTACCGACCACGCCCTTGGCATCGAGCAGGTAGTGCGCGGGCACTGCCTTCTGTTCGCCCACCCATTTCGTCGCGCCGGCGCCGTCCATATGGCCCTGTTTGCCCGGCGCACCCGAATTGATCGTCAGCCACACCACGCCGCCGGCCTTCGCCGCAGCCTGGGTCCGCTGCATATTGCCCTGATAGTGGCGCTGCACGAACGGGCAGCCGGGGTTGTTCCATTCGAGCACCACCGTCTTGCCCTTGAAGTCGGACAGCTGGACGGTCTTGCCGCTGGCGTCGGTCAGCTTGAAATCGGTCGCCTTCTGGCCGTTGGTCTGTTCGGCAGCGCCGGGCACGGTCAGTGCCACGAGCATCGCTGCGCCAATTGGGATCAACCTGTTCATCACCCTATCTCCTGGTTACGCACCGTCCCCCGGAAGCGCGGTCAGCATGCCTTGGGTCAGCATCTGGGGCAAGACCTTCGGTTCGGCCGATCCCTTGGGATACCAGAGATATAGCGGCACCCCCGCGCGATTATGCTGCTCGATGAAGCGGCCCAGCGCCGGATCGCCATCGGTCCAGTCGCCGACCAGCACCGCAACGTTGCCGTCCCTGAACGCCTTGTTCACCGCATCGGTCTCGATCGCGGTCTTCTCATTGACCTTGCACGTCACGCACCAGTCGGCGGTGAAATAGGCGAAGACCGGGCGCCCTTCGGCACGCAGGGCCGCGAGCCGTGCCTCGCTGAACGGCTCGGCACCGGCAGCCTTTACCTCTGCCGCTGCGGCGGGCTTCTCGATCGTCGCGACCGCCCAGATCCCGGCGACCGTCACCGCCAGCGCCGCGATCCACGCGATGCCGTTGCCCGCGCCCCGCGCCTGCCGTCGCCCGAGCGCCCACAGCACCACCGCCAGTCCAAGCGCAACGACCAGCCCGATCGCCATGCCGTTGACGCCCTTGAGGCTGCCCAGCACCCAGGCGAGCGCGATCGCGGTCAGGAACATCGGCACCGACAGGATCTTGCGGAATGTGTCCATCCACGCGCCGGGCTTGGGCAGCATCCGCCGCAACGCGGGCACGAACCCCAGCAGCAGGAAGGGCAAGGCAAGCCCAAGCCCAAGCCCGAGGAAGATCAGCAAGGCGACATACCAGGGGAGGATCAGCGCTGCGCCCAGCGCCGCACCCATAAACGGGCCGGTGCACGGCGTCGCGATGAACGCCGCGAGCGCGCCGGTCATGAACGCGCCGCCGGAACCGCCGCTCGCCAGCTTGCCCGCGAACCGCGGCGTCATCAGTTCAAACAGCCCGGCGAGGTTGAGCGCGATCCCCAGCACCAGCAGCAGCAGGAACAGGATCACCCGAGCATCGGTGAGCTGAAACGCCCAGCCGACGCTCGCGCCCGCCGCGCGCAGCCCCAGCATCGCGCCGCCGAGCGCCAGCACCACCAGCACGACGCCCGCGGTATAGGCGAGCGCTTCCGCGCGGGCATGGCCCTCGCTAGTCCCGCTCTTCGCGAGGCTCAGCGCCTTGAGGCTGAGGATCGGGAAGACGCAGGGCATGATGTTGAGGATGAGGCCGCCGAGCAGCGCGCCGCCGAGCGCGACGAGCGCCGCGGTCCAGTCGATCGCAGCGGCCGGTGCCGTGCTCGCGGCGACCGCACCCGGCACCGCGGCCAGCGCGAAGCCCTGCCCCGGTCCGACCGACAGCACGCCTTCGAGCTTCGCGGGCGTCTTCGTCCCTGCCTTCACCTCGACCACGACGGTATCGCCGTCGCGCGTCAGTTTTTGCGGCGCGGAATAGTTCACCGCCTCAAGCGTCAGCGGGAAGAAATAGGCTTCAGCGCCGAGCGGCGCGCTCGCGGGATAGGGGATCGCGACGCGCAACACACCATCGGCGACCGCGAACTTGCCTTCGCTGCCGAGCGGCTTGGGGAAGGCGCGGCGCCATTCGTCGAAGCGCGCACGCTGACCAGCCGCGATCGCACCATCGCCGACGGTCAGGTTGATCGCGAGATTCTCCGTTTCCGGCACGCACACTTCGTCGGTGCAGACGAGATAGTCGGCGCGCACGGCGATCGGCAGCGCGGTGCCCGGCTTGAGCCCGGCCGGGATCTTGAGCGTCACGAGCTGGGTGTAGCTGCCCTTGTAGACATAGTTCATGATCCCCGCGACCATCAGCCGCGTCGGAACCGGATAGCGCAGATCGCCCGCGGTCAGGCCCTGCGGCAGCTTCCAGTCGAGGCGCGTGTCGAGGCCGGCATCGCCGGGATTCTTCCAATAGCCGTGCCAGCCGGGGTTGGGCTTCGCGACGAACGCCAGCGTCACCTCGCTGCCCGGCGCGGGGTTGTCGCTCTCGGCCACCAGATCGACGGTGAGGTTGTTCTGACCCGCCTGCTGCGCCGCCGCGGGTGACGCTGCCGCCAGAAACCATGCGAACATTGTCACTAACGCGAAACTCAACTTGCGCATTCACCAGTCCTTGCCGTGCGGGAGCGAAAGGAACATAGCGCCCCCGGCCCGATTTGCCATCCGGAGGAAAGATGCTTCGTTCATTCGCCGCCGCCCTGCTCCTCGCATCGCCAGCATACGCGCAGGACGCACCGCCCCCTCCTCCGCAGGCACCCGCCGGTCCGCCCAAGCTGATCGTCGCGATCTCGGTCGACCAGTTTTCGGCCGATGTGTTCGCCGAATATCGCCAGCACTTTACCGGCGGCCTCGCCCGGCTCGCCAACGGCGTGGTCTTTCCGTCGGGCTATCAGAGCCATGCCGCGACCGAGACCTGCCCCGGCCATTCGACGATCCTCACCGGCAGCCGCCCCGCGCGCACCGGCATCATCGCCAATGACTGGATCGACCTCAGGACGCCGCGCAAGGACAAGACGATCTATTGCTCAGAGGACGAGAGCGTCCCGGGCAGCAGCTCGGCCAACTACACCGTCTCGCCGCTCCACCTGAAGGTGCCGACGCTGGGCGAGCGGATGCAGGCAGCGACCCCCGCCACCCGTGTCGCCGCGGTCGCAGGCAAGGACCGCGCCGCGGTGATGATGTCGGGCCACAAGGCCGATCAGGTCTGGTGGTGGGGCGGCAAGGCGTTCGTCAGCTATGCCGGACGCGCCACCCCCGAAGCCATCACGCGCGGCAATGCCGCCACCGCCGCGCGCATCGGCCAGGTGCAGTCCGCAATGGAACTGCCCGCCTTCTGCCAGTCGCGCGACATCGCGATCCCGATCGGCGCGGGCAAGACCGTCGGCACCGGCCGCTTTGCCCGTGACGCGGGCGACAGCCGCCGCTTCCGCGCCTCGCCCGAGTTCGACATGGCGATCGTCGGCATCGCCGCCGATCTGCGCGCCGAGATGAAGCTGGGAGAGGGCACGGCAACCGACGTGCTGATCGTCGGCGCATCGGCGAGCGACTATGTCGGCCATACCTATGGCACCGAGGGCACCGAGATGTGCATCCAGATGGTCAATCTCGACCGCACGCTCGGCAAGTTCTTCGAGATCCTCGACAAGACCGGGATCGACTATCAGGTCGTGCTGACCGCCGACCATGGCGGCCACGACCTGCCCGAGCGCCACAACCTGCATGGCATCCCCGAAGCGGCGCGCGTCGCGCCGGGCATGGGCGCCAAGGCGATGGGCGAGAAGGTCGCCGCCAAGCTCAAGCTCGGCGAGCGCCAGCTGCTGTGGGGCGGCAATTTCGGCGACATCTATGTCGACCCGGCGCTCCCGAAGAAGCAGCGCGAGGCGGTGCTGCGCGAGGCGATGGCACTCTACCGCGCCAATCCGCAGGTCGCCGGAGTTTACACCCGCGCCGAGATCCTCGCGACGCCCAGCCCCAGCGGCCCGCCCGAAACCTGGTCGATGCTCGAGCGCGCCCGTGCCTCGTTCTTCCCCGAACGCTCGGGCGACTTCGTCGTGGCGCTGAAGCCGCGGATCACCCCGATCTCGGACCCCACCAACGGCTCGGTCGCGACGCATGGCAGCTTCTGGGATTATGATCGCCGCGTGCCGATCCTGTTCTGGCGCAAGGGCCAGACCGGGTTCGAGCAGCCGATGTCGGTCGAGACCGTCGACATCCTGCCGACGCTGGCCGGGCTGATCGGGCTGCCGATCCCGGCGGGCGAGATCGACGGCCGCTGCCTCGATCTCGACGCCGGACCGGGTACGACCTGCCCGGCGAAGTAAGCCGTCACCCCGGCCCTGTGCCGGGGTCCACTTTGCCGCAGCGGATGCGATGGAGCCTCTGGCCCATCGCCTTCCGCCCGGTGGATCCCGGCACAAGGCCGGGATGACGGACGTCAGGGTTGGGCTTTCCCGTCCAGCATCTTGATGATGCCTGAGAAGTCGACACCGGCATTCCCGGCGTCGGCGAACTGCGTGTAGAGCTCGGCCGCGCGCGCACCCATCGGGGTTTCGCTATGCGTGCTTTCCGCAGCTTCCATCGCGAGCTTCAAATCCTTGAGCATCAGTCCGGCGGCGAACCCGCCCTGATAGCCGTTATCGGCGGGGGTCTGCGGACCCATGCCCGGCAGCGGCGCATAGGTGTTGAGCGACCAGCATGCGCCCGACGAAACCGAGGCGATGTCGTAGAAGGTCTGCGGATCGAGCCCGAGCTTCTGCGCGAGCAACAGCGCCTCGCAGGTCGCGACCATCGTCGCGCCGAGCAGCATGTTGTTGCAGATCTTCGACGCCTGTCCGGCGCCATTGCCGCCGGCATGGATCACGGCCTTGCCCATGGCAGCAAGGAACAGCTCGGCACGCGCGAAGGCGCTGTCGTCGCCGCCGACCATGAAGGTCAGCGTGCCGCCCGCCGCCGCCGCGATCCCGCCCGAGACCGGGGCGTCGACCGCCGCAAGGCCCTTTGCCTGCGCCGCGTCGGCGACACGGCGCGCGGTGGCGACGTCGATGGTTGAGCAATCGATCAGGATCGCGCCGGTGTCGGCCGCGCCGAACACGGCGTCTTCATAGACCTGTTCGACATGCTTGCCCGCGGGCAGCATGGTGATGACCGCCTCTGCACCCTCGGCGGCCGCCGCGGCACTTTCGACGGGCAAGCAGCCCGCTGCCCTGGCGCGCTCAAGCGCCTCGGCCGAGAGATCGAAGGCGCGGACGTCATGTCCCGCCTTGGCCAGGTTCGCGGCCATCCCGCCGCCCATATTGCCCAGCCCGATGAAACCAACGCGCGCCACTCAACTCTCCTTTGCAAATCTGCGTCGAGCCTTGGCCCCGGCAAATGCGGCGATGGCGGCAGGAACGAACATCGCGCCTCCCACCATGCTCACAAAGGGGAGCATCGACCCAAAGCTATACCCCGAAGTTGCGATAAAAAGGCCTGCCAGCAACAGCACCGCCCCCAAACCCGCCAGCAGCCAACGGCCCGGAAAAAGGGCTCCGCCAACGAACGCCAGAGCGAGTGGCGGCAATCCATAGACCAGGAAGGCAAGGCCGATCATGCGATCACTTGCCCGTCCAGTTCCCCGGGCGCTTCTCAACGAACGCCGCCATGCCTTCCTTCTGGTCGGCGGTGCCGAACAGGCCGTGGAACAGGCGCCGCTCGAACTGAACACCCTGCGCCAGCGTCGTCTCGAACGCAGCGTTGACCATTTCCTTGTTCGCCAGCACCGACAGCGGCGCCATGCCCGCGATCGCCGTGGCCGTCTTAAGCGCATCCTCGAGCAAATCGGCGGCGGGGACGATGCGGCTGACGAGGCCTGCACGCTCGGCTTCCTCGGCACCCATCATGCGGCCGGTGAGGCACATCTCCATCGCTTTGGCTTTGCCCACCGCGCGCGCCAGCCGCTGCGATCCGCCCATGCCCGGCGCCACCGCGAGCTTGATCTCGGGCTGTCCGAATTTGGCGGTGTCGGCGGCGAGGATGAAGTCGCACATCATCGCCAGCTCACACCCGCCGCCGAGTGCGAAGCCCGAAACGGCGGCGATGATCGGCTTGCGCGTGCGGGTGAACTGATCCCAGCCAGCAAAGAAGTTATGGCCGTACATGTCGGCAAAGCCCTGCGCCTGCATCTCCTTGATGTCGGCACCGGCGGCGAACGCCTTCTCGCTGCCGGTCAGTACCGCGCAACCCTGCGACGGATCGGCGTCGAACTTCGCGAAGGCGTCGAGCAGTTCGCTCAGCACCTGGCTGTTGAGCGCGTTCAGAGCTTGCGGCCGGTTGAGCGTCACCAGTGTGACGCCGCCGCGCTGTTCGACGAGGATGGTTTCGTAGCTCATTTGGACTCCTGATTCAGGCGCTCGACATTGGCGAGAAGGATAGCGAGCTGCGCAGGCGTCGCGTGCTCGTGCGCTTCCTCGATCGAGCTGGGGCTGTTGTCATAGGGAATCGGCTCGTCGAACTGATCGGTCGCGAGGTCCCAATAGCGGCCATCGATGCGGTTGTAGAAATGGGTGCCGCCTTTGGTGGCGGTCTTGAAAATCTCCCCGCCGAAGACGTGCTGGGTGGCGAGCGCCGTCACCGCGCACTGGTTGCGGCACGGATTGAGTGGATCGAACGGGTCCGGAATCGTCTCCGCGCTCCAGGCGTGCCTGACCGCGTGATAGAAGTCGGCCGGGGTAGCGTAGCGCATCAGGGCTCCCATTGCTGATCGGTGGACAAGGGCGCGAAGATCTGATCGATCAGGTGATCGCTCACCTCTTCCGCGGTCGCCGGGTTCCATTTCGGCGCATTGTCCTTGTCGATAATCACTGCGCGTACGCCTTCGATGAAGTCATGGCGTTGCACGACATGGCTGCCCACCGCGAATTCCTGGCGCATCTCATCCTCGAAGGTGGGCATGGTCTTGCCGTCGAGCAGCAGCTTGAGGCTGACCTTCATGGTCTGGGGGGATTTGGTGCCAAGCGTTGCAAGCTGTTGCGTCGCCCATTCGCCGCCGTCCGCTTCGAGCGCAGCCAGCACATCCTCAAGCTTGTCCGACGCGAACAGCCGGTCGATCGCGCCGCGATGCGCGAGGATGCGGGCGTCGGGTGCAGGAGAGGACAGCGCCTCCAGAACGGCTTCGATCGTCTGCGGATCGGCGATGATCCGCGCCTTGGCACCATCCAGCGCGTCCGAATGGAGATAATGGCTCGCCAGCCCGAGCGCGAGGCACTCGGCCCCGTCGAGCCGGTGCCCGGTCAGCGCCAGATACTGGCCGGTGCGCCCCGCCAGCCGCGAGAGATACCAGCCGCCGCCGACATCGGGGAACAGGCCGATCCCGGTCTCGGGCATCGCCAGCTTGGTATTCTCGGTCGCGACGCGGTATTTCGCCGGCTGGCTGATGCCGACGCCGCCGCCCATCGTGATCCCGTCCATAAAGGCGACGATCGGCTTGGCATAGGTGAACAACGCGTGGTTCATCCGGTATTCGACCCGGAAGAAGTCGCGCGCCGCGCTGCCATCGCCGGCACCGCTTTCCGCGATCATGCGGATATCGCCGCCTGCGCAGAACCCCCGGCCCTCCGCGTGATCTATGATCACCGCTTCGACGGCGGTGTCGTCGCGCCACGACGTCAGCGCATCGAGGATGGCGGCGCACATCCCTGTGTTGAGTGCATGGATCGCCTTGGGCCGGTTGAGCCGGATGCGGCCGACCTTGCCCTCGATCGAGATCAGGACGTCGCTCATTGGCGGGTCAGCTCGCGTCCGACGATCATCCGCATCACCTGATTGGTGCCTTCCAGGATCGAATGGACGCGGAGGTCACGCCAGAAGCGCTCGATCGGATAGTCCATGAGGTAGCCATAGCCACCATGGAGCTGGAGCGCGCGATCGACCACCGACGATCCGGTGTCGGTGGCGAAGCGCTTGGCCATCGCTGCGAACTTGGTCTTGTCGGGCGCGTTCGCGGTGACCTTGGCCGCGGCGAGGTAAAGCAGCGCGCGCGCCGCTTCGAGCTCGGTTGCCATGTCGGCGAGCGTGAACTGGGTGTTCTGGAAGTCGGCGATCGCCGATCCGAACTGCTTGCGGTCCTTGGTGTACTGAACCGCCTCATCGAGGCAGCGCTGCGCCCCGCCGAGCGAACAAGCGCCGATGTTGAGACGGCCGCCGTCGAGACCCATCATCGCGATGCGGAAGCCCTCGCCCTCGCCACCGATCAGGTTTTCGGCGGGCACGCGGACATTGTCGAACGTCACCTGCCGGGTGGGCTGGGCGTGCCAGCCGAGCTTGCGCTCATTGGCGCCGAAGCTGACGCCGGGCATGTCCTTTTCGATCGCGAGGCACGAGATGCCCTTGGGGCCGTCGACGCCGGTGCGAACCATCGTGACGTAGAGCTCGTTCTCGCCCGCGCCGGAGATGAACTGTTTCGACCCGTTGACGATGAAATGGTCACCGTCACGCTTCGCCGTCGTCTTGAGCGCGGCGGCATCGGAACCCGAGGACGGTTCGGTCAGGCAGTAGCTCGCCAGCCAGTCGGCGGTGACGAGCTGGGGCAGATACTTGTCCTTCACCGCCTGCGACCCGAAGCGGTCGATCATCCAGCTCGCCATGTTGTGGATCGAGATGAACGCGCTGGTCGCGGGACAGCCATAGGCCATCGCTTCCATGATCAGCGCGGATTCGAGCCGGCCGAGACCGATCCCGCCGCTCTCTTCGGACACGTAGATCGCGCCGAAGCCGAGCTCGGCTGCGGCCTTCACCGTCTCGCGCGGGAAGATGTGCTTCTCATCCCACTCGGCGGCGTGCGGGGTGATCGCATCGGCGGTGAACTTGCGCGCCATCTCCTGGATTGCGCGCTGGTCTTCGTTGAGATCGAACTGGTCCATCATCCCCTCTTTATATTTCGCCAGTTGAACGCCGCCCGGGTCCGTGCGATCCGATGCCGCACAAATCGGGGAAGTTCACCACATGAAGCTTCGTCTTTTGATTGTCGCGCCGCTGCTTGCCACCGGCGCCTGCGCCACGCCCGACACGCTCAACAGCCTTGCCGTCGGCATGTGCCGGAAGCAGGACGGATGCCATGTCCGCGATCAGGCGCCCCGCCACGGGTCGCAGCAGCAACGCGCGGTCGAGGACGTGATCGAGGGCCGTCAGGAGCCGATGTAGCGCCAGGTTCATTCCGCTTCGCCCAATACGCGGCGGCGGAACAGCGGACCCATGAGATCGAGATCGTTGCGCGCATACCAGCGCGGTGCGGGCAGGCCCCTTTCCCACGCCAGCGCTTCGGTCAGCGTACCTTGCGCGACGGGGGCGTCGGGCTCACCGAGCGGGTCGGCATAGGCCGCATCGGCGGTCACGATTTCCCAGCCCTTCGCCCGCAGCGCCGCGACCAGTTCGTCGACGAACATCGCCGCGAGGTCATTCTCGTGCAGCAGCAGCATCTGGACGGGCTGCCGGCCAATGGTCTTCACCATCAGCCCGTCGTAGAATTCGGCGGCCTCGACATGGCTTTCGACATAGAGGTCGCGCAGCGCCTTCATGTCGATGCGCTTGCCGGCCTTCTTCGCCGCCATTGCCTGATCGTCGATATACCAGTCGACGGACTCGGCGGTGACGTAGCCGTTGGAGAGGCCGCGCGCCTTCAACCCCGCGCGCACGGCGTCGCGCTTGACCTTGTCCTTGCCGCCCTCATCGAGGAACGGGAAGCGGAACCACGGGCGATAGCCTCCCCAGCCTTTCAGCCATGCATCGGCATAATCGATATCCGCCAGATAAGCGTCGGCTGACATGCCGCTCAGCCTTTTATGCGAATAGCTGTGATTGGCGAGTACATGTCCCGCCACCACATATCGCGCGATATTGGTCGCGCCGTCGCCGGTGCCCGGCTTGCCCAGATTGCCGACGGTGACGAAGAAGGCAGCCTGCTTGACCTTCGCCTTGCGCAGCGCCTTGATCAGCATTTCGGCTCGTGCATCCGGGTCCATGAACCCGCCCGCATGCCGTGGCGTATCGTCGAAGCTGAGCGCGATCCGCTTCTGCGCGGCGGCGGGCATCGCCATCACCAGACATGCCACCAGAGCCGCAAGCCACCGCATCGCCTTCTCCCCCGTTTTCATGAAACGGCGACGCTCATAGCATGGCGCACGATCCGGCTGTCACGCGCACATTTGCGGGCGAACGTCAGGGGGCGGGTTCGGCCGCCGCTTCGAACGCTGACTTCACGGCCTTGCCGGCGAGATAGAGCATGATCAGCGCCACGCCATTGAAGATCAGCTCGATCCCCAGCAGCGTGCCCAGCAGGACCGTTGCGGAACCCGGATAGGTCGCGAACACATAGGCGCCGAGGCCGATCGCGATCAGGCCGGTCAGCAGCAACGGCCAGAACAGGCCGGTGCCACGCACCTGAACCGCGAAGATCACTCGGAACAGCCCGGAGGCGACGAACAGGATCCCGGCGGCGAGCGTGAGCGACAGCATCCCCGCGAGCGGATTGGCGAGGATCGCGATGCCCAGCAGCGTCACGACGACCGCCCACAGGATCGCCCAGATCTTTGCGCCCGTCCCCGTTTCGGAGAAGGCCGAGATCAGATGGACAATCCCGCTGAACAGGAACATCCACCCCGCCAGGAATACCGCCGTCAGCGTCGCGCCGAACGGATTGAACAGTGCAAGTACGCCGCCGACCAGCGAAACAATGCCGGCGATGATCCAGAGTGTAGACGCTTTCATGACTTGCCACCCTTTTCCCGCGATCGCCCCCCGGCCCGCCGGACCATAGGTCAGCGGCGGTCGGAGGAACAGGATATTCGGGGTGGCGGGGCATGTCAGCCCATCGTCGGGATGACGAACGCGTTGCCACCGTCAGGCGAACCGTCGGGCCAGCGCTGGGTGATCGTCTTTACCTTGGTGAAGAACTTGATGCCTTCCATGCCGTGCTGGTTGGTGTCGCCGAACGCACTGCGCTTCCAGCCGCCGAAGGTGTGGTAAGCGACCGGCACCGGGATCGGCACGTTGATGCCGACCATGCCGACATTGACGCGCGCGGCGAACTCGCGCGCGGCATGGCCGTTGCGCGTGAAGATCGCGACACCATTGCCGTACTGGTGATCGCTCGGCAGACGCAGCGCGGTCTCGAAATCGGGGGCGCGGACGATCTGGAGGACCGGACCGAAAATCTCTTCCTGATAGCTCTGCATCTGCGGGGTGACGCGGTCGAACAGCGTCGGGCCGACGAAGAAGCCCTGCTCATGCCCCTGCAGGCTGAAGCCGCGGCCGTCGACGACCAGTTCTGCGCCCTCATCGACGCCCATCTGGATGTAGCTTTCGATCTTCGCCTTGTGCGCGGCGGTGACCACCGGGCCGTAATGCGCCCCGGCATCGGTCGACACGCCGACGCGCAGTGCCTCGATCGCGGGCAACAGCTTGGCGCGGAGCGCTTCGGCGGTCTTGTCGCCGACCGGCACCACTACCGGGAGCGCCATGCAGCGCTCGCCCGCCGAGCCGAAGGCCGCGCCGGCGAGGTCGTTGACGACCTGATCGAGATCGGCGTCGGGCATGACGATGCCGTGGTTCTTGGCGCCGCCCATCGCCTGGACGCGCTTCCCGGCCGCGACGCCGCGGCGATAGACATAATGCGCGATGTCGGACGAGCCGACGAAGCTCACCGCCTTGATCTCGGGATGGTCGAGGATCGCGTCGACCATCTCCTTGTCGCCCTGCACGACCTGAAGCACACCCTCGGGCAGCCCGGCCTCGAGCATCAGCTCGGCAAGACGCACGGGCACGCTGGGATCGCGTTCCGAGGGCTTGAGGATGAAGGCGTTGCCGCAGGCGATGGCGACACCGAACATCCACATCGGGATCATCGCGGGGAAGTTGAACGGTGTGATGCCCGCGACGACGCCCAAGGGCTGGCGCATCGAATAGACGTCAATCCCCGGCCCCGCGCCCTGCGTATATTCGCCCTTGAGCACGTGCGGGATGCCGCAGGCGAATTCGATCACCTCGAGCCCGCGCTGGATGTCACCCTTGGAGTCGGCGATGACCTTGCCATGCTCGGAGCTGAGCAGATGCGCCAGCTCGTCCATGTTCTTTTCGATCAGCGCCTTGAAGTTGAACATGACGCGGGCGCGGCGCTGGGGGTTGGTCGCCGCCCAGCCGATCTGCGCCCTGACCGCATTGGCCATCGCCGCGTCGAGATCGGCTTGCGCGCCCAATGTCACCTGCGCCTGAACCGCGCCGGTATTGGGATCGAACACGTCGGAACGGCGCGTGCCGGTTCCGGCCGTCGCCGCATTGCCGATGAAGTGCGAAATCTCACGGACCGCCGTCGCCATTTACCGTCTCCCAAACCGTCGACCGTCATCCCCGCGAAGGCGGGGATCCATTCAGGCTAACGTCGGGAAAGAACCTCGGCACCTGAGACAATGGATTCCCGCCTTCGCGGGAATGACGAACCAAGGACTTTCTGCACCCGCGCCCGCCAGGCGAGCAACCCATCGACATGCAGGTATAAGCTGCATATCTGCAGGCCATGGACTGGAGCGACCTGCCGATCTTCCTTGCAATTGCCCGCACCGGGCAGCTCGCCAAGGCCGCGCAGGCGCTGGAGATCGACGCCACGACGGCAGGCCGCCGTCTGCGCAGGCTGGAGCAGGCACTGGGCGAGCGGCTATTCGAGCAAGGGCCGGACGGCCAGTCGCTGACCCCGGCAGGCGAGCGGCTGCTGACCCATGCCCGCGCGATGGAACGTGCCGCCGCCGCGATCGGCAGCCGCGACCCTGGCGGCGCGGTCCGCGGCACGATCCGGGCGAGCGTGTCCGAAGGCTTTGGCACGTGGTTCGTCAGCCGCCATCTGGGCGAGCTGGCCGCCGCGCACCCGGGGCTGGCGGTCGATCTGATCGCGACCAGCGGCTTCCTGAACCCGACGCGGCGCGAGACCGATGTCGCCGTGCTGCTCGCCCGCCCGCGACGCGGGCCGCTGCTGACACGCAAGCTCGCCGATTATGGCCTGCGGCTTTATGCCTCGAACGACTATCTCGCCCGAAGCGCGCCGCTGACCACGCCCGAAGAGCTGCGCGCCCATCGCCTGATCGGTTATGTCCCCGACATTCTCTATGCGCCCGAGCTGCGCTATCTCGACGAAATCCCCGGCGCCCCCGAGCCGCAGCTGCGATCGTCGAGTATCAACGCGCAATATCGGATGACTACGGCGGGAGCGGGCATCGCGGTGCTGCCCTGTTTCATCGGCGACGCGGATCGCAAGCTGACGCGTGTTCTTCCCGATATCCGCATCCGTCGCAGCTTCTGGCTGGTGACGCATGAGGAAACCCGCCATTTCGCGCACGTCGCCGCGTTCGCCGACTGGATCACCGCACTTTCCGCACGTCACCGGCCGGAATTGGAAGGCGACCTGTAGAAACTGGCGAAAAACCGCCATTTGTCTTCAAACTGTCACGCCCGGATAACATCGCATTTACCGCATCGCCCCTAGTGGAACGGTATGTTCTGTTCGCCCGCCGACTTCGCCGACCTTCGTCAGCCCGCCACCGCGCGCAGCTGGCTGACGCCGATCGAACGCGATCCGCCCTTCCTGCGCGAGACCGATACGCTGTTCGCCGCGATCGACCTGTTCCAGGCGAATATGGAGCTGCGCCTGCTTCCGGTGGTGGACAGGGGGCATCATATCGTCGGCGCGGTGTTCGAGAAGGATGTGCGGCGCCTGCTGCTCAATCCCTTCGGCCATGCGCTGATGCGCAACCCTGCCTATGGCAACGGGCTGACAGCGCATATCCGCCCCTGCCCGACCGCAGAGGTCGATCAGGATCCGGGCGCACTGGTCGAGGCCTATCGTGCCGCCAATGGGGCTGAGGGGATGATCGTCACGCATCGCGGACGCCTGTTCGCTGTGGTCGCCAATCGCCGCCTCGTCCGCCTCACCTCCGAACGCGAACTCGACGCGGCCAATGCGCGGGTCGAGCGGGCGCAGCGGATCGAGGCCGCGACGACGCGGTTCGAGCGGCAGGTCGCGGGACTCGCGCGTGCGCTGACCGATCTGGCGCGCTTCATCTCGGCCAATGCCAAGCAGACCGAAGGGCGTGCGGGCGATACCGGCGATCGCGCCGCAGCAGTCGCTGCCGCCGCCGGACAGACCAGCGCGTCGATGCGCGACATCGCCGACCGGGGCCGGATGCTCGCTGGCGCCTTTGCGGCGATCAACGACGACACGCTGCGCGCCAAGGCCGCCGCGTCAGACGCGGTCACGCTGGTGAGCGCAGGTACCGCACGCATGGACGGGCTGATGCACTCCGCCCAATCGATCGACGCGGTGATCGGCCTGATCGGTGAGATCGCGAAACAAGTGAATTTACTTGCGCTCAATGCGACGATCGAGGCGGCGCGCGCAGGCGAGGCAGGACGCGGCTTCACCGTCGTCGCCAATGAGGTGAAGATCCTGGCGACACAGGCGGGGGTCGCCGCCAAGCGCATCACCGCGCATGTCGAGGAAATCCGCAGCGGTATCGTCCATGTCGCCGACGGCCATGCTCAGGTCGAGGCGTCGATCGCCGCGATGGCACGCCTGTCCGACACGGTCGAGGACGCGGTCGGCACCCAGCGCGACACCACCCGCCTGATCGCGCTGACCGTCGAGGAAGCGGTCGCCGCGGGCACGCAGATCCATGACGATGTCGAGGCGATCGGCGCGACCGCGCGCTCAGCGTCGAGCAGCGCGGGCGAGATGGGCGGACTTGCCGGGCGTATCCGCGCGGAGGCGGATGCGCTGGGCAATACGGTCAGTGCGTTCCTCGCGGAATTGCGCGCGGCTTAGGCAGCCGTCAGTCCCCTCCCTGCAAGGGAGGGGTTAGGGGTGGGTTGTCAGCGGACGGGGCTCGATGCCCCGGCCGGTGACTTTGAACCGGGCGTTGACCGCGCGGCTGCGCCGCGCGACCCACCCCCTGCCCCTCCCTTGCAGGGAGGGGAGATTCACCGACTAAGCTTCCACCGCTTCGCCGATCACCGTATAGACGCGCGCCAGATCATCGTCCGAGATGCAGTATGGCGGCATGACGTAGACGGTGTTGCCGAGCGGACGAAGAAGGACGTTGCGATCGCGGAAGAAGCTCATCAGCCGCGGTCCGAGGACGGACAGATACGCCCCTTCCGGCGCCTCGATCTCCATCGCAACGATGGTGCCCAATTGCCTGAGGTTGTTCACCTTCCCCGACAATGCCCGGCTGTAGCTGCGCTGCCGCAGGGCAAGATGCGCGACCCGCTCGAGCACCGGCTCGTCACGCCAGATGGCGAGGTTCGCGGCGGCGGCGGCACAGGCGATCGGGTTGGCGGTGTAGCTCGACGAATGGAAGAACATCTTCGCGCGGTCCTTCGACCGGTGCGATTCGAAGATCTCGGGCGTCGCCATCGTCACGGCCAGCGGCAGCGATCCGCCGGTCAGCCCCTTGGACAGGCATAGCAGGTCGGGCACGACCGACGCCTGCTCGCACGCCAGCAACGTGCCAGTGCGGCCCCAGCCGGTCATCACCTCATCCGCGATGAACAGCACGCCGTGCGCTGCGCAGATGTCGCGCATCGCCCGCAACACGCCGGGCGCGTACATCTTCATGCCGCCAGCGCCCAGCACCAGCGGCTCGACGATCATCGCGGCCGGCGGCGGCGACTGAGCGCAGAGCTGCTCGAGCGCGTCGAGCGCGCGATACTCGTTCGCGCCCTGTGGAAAGGGGATGGTGTCGACGTCGAACAGCAGCGGCGCATAGCTCCTGTTGAACACACCACGCGCGCCGACCGACATGCCGCCGATCGTGTCGCCATGATAGCTGCCCTGCATCACCACGATGCGATGGCGCGGCTCGCCGCGATTGGCGAAATGGCCGAGCGCCATCTTGATCGCGACCTCGACGCTGGTCGATCCGCTGTCCGAGAAGAAGACATGGTCGAGCGGGCGCGGCATCATCGCCACCAGTTCGCGCGCGACCGTCTCGGCAGGCTCGTGGGTCCAGCCGGCAAAGATCAGCTGGTCGAGCTTCTCCGCCTGATCGCGGATCGCGGCGACGATGCGCGGGTTGGAATGGCCGTGCGTCGTCACCCACCAGGAGGAGATCGCGTCGATCACCCGCCGCCCGTCGGCGGTATGCAGCGCCGCGCCCTCGGCATGGGTCACCAGCGGCACCGGCTCATTGAGCCCATGCTGGGTAAAGGGATGCCAGACAGGCGAGTTCATCCGAGGCCCGTCAGGTCGAGCGTTTCCGCTGCTGCACGCAGCGTATCCGGGGTGAGCGGATCGAGCAGGGGAATGCGCCCGAGCGACCGCACCTTGCCCATTGCGCAGATCGTCGCTTCGCTGTCCGGCATCGCATCCCCCGAGAAGAGCACGCCGCCTACCCAGATTGAGCGGGCGCGCAAAGCCTCGATCGTCAGCAAACTATGGTTAATGGCGCCTAACGTCGTTCGGGCGACCACCACCACGGGCAGGCCCCAGCGCGCGAAGAGATCGGCATAGACCAGCTCGCGGGTCAGCGGGACCAGCGCCCCACCTGCCCCCTCGATCACCACCTGGCCCGGCGGCGGCGTGAGGCGATTGGGGTCGATCGTGACGCCGTCGATCTCTGCAGCGCGGTGCGGCGAACAGGGCGTGGTCAGCCGATAGGCTTCAGGCAGGATTTCGACACCGGCGAGCCGGGCGACGGTTTCGCTGTCGGTTTCCTCGTCGAGCCCAGCCTGAACCGGCTTCCAATAGGCAGCGCCCAGCCGTAGCGCGAGCGCCGCCGACGCCACGGTCTTGCCGATGCCGGTATCCGTTCCGGTGACGACGATCATGTGAGTGCGTCCGCCAGCCGGTCGATATCCCCCTGAGTGACGTTGAGCGTCAGCGATATGCGCAGCCGCGCCGTGCCCGCGGGCACGGTCGGTGGACGGATGCCGCGCACGTCGAAGCCCTTGGCCTGAACCGCCGCGGCGCGCGCCATCGTCTCAGCATCGCCGCCGACGATCAACGGGAGCAGTTGCGACCCCGTCGGAGTCACGCCGAGCGGCGCCAGCACGCGCTCGGCATGCGCGATCAGCCAGTGCAGCGTCTCACGCCGCGCCGGTTCGTCGGCGACGATCCGTAGCGCCTCTCGCACCGCAGCCGCCATCAGCGGCGACGGCGCGGTCGAAAAGATGAAGGGCCGCGCACGGTTGACGAGGAAGTCGATGAAGACGCGCGGGCCGCAGACCAGCGCGCCCTCGCATCCCAGCGCTTTGCCGCAGGTGTGCAGCGTGATGATATTGGGCTGGCCCTCCAGCGTCGCGGCGAGGCCGCGTCCGCCGCTGCCCCACACGCCGGTCGCATGCGCCTCATCAACGATCAGCATGGCGTCATGTCGCGCCGCCACTTCGGCGAGCGCGGCGATCGGGGCGCGGTCGCCGTCCATCGAATAGAGGCTCTCGACCGCGATCCACGGCGTTCCCGTGCCGCCGTGCCCACGCCATGAAGCGATGGCGTCGTCGACCGCCTGCGCATCGTTGTGTGCGGCCGCCACCGATGGCGCACGCGACAGCTTGAGGCCGTCATGCACGCTGGCGTGGATCAGGGCGTCATGAACGATGAGGTCGCCCGGCTGCGGCAGCGTCGCCAATAGCGCGACGTTTGCGGCGAAGCCGGTGGAGAAGAACAAAGCCGCCTCCGCCCCGAACATGGTGGCGGCGTCGGCCTCTAGCGCGGCGATCTCGGGATCGTTGCCGCGCAGCAGGCGTGATCCGCCCGACCCGACCGCAACGCCACGGTCCAGCGCCGCCGCGACCGCATCGCGCAGCCGCTGATCGTTCGCGAGGCCGAGATAGTCGTTGGAAGCGAAGTCGATCCCCGTGCGCGGCGTCAGCGACCGGTAACGGCCCGCATCGCGCAGCCGCTCCAGATCGCCGCGATGGAAGTCCCCACTCACGTGACGCCGGCGCGCTTCAGCAATGCTTCGGCCTGTTTGAGGTGCGGCGCATCAATCATCTTGCCGTCGAGCTGGAGCGCGCCTGCTTCGGGGTTCGCCGCGAATGCCGCGACCACATGCCGGGCGTGGGCAATCGCTTCCTCCGACGGGCTGAACGCGGCGTTGATGATCTCGATCTGCGCGGGGTGGATCGCCATCATGCCAGTGAAGCCGTCGCGCATCGCCCGCGCGCAATAGGCCTTGAGCCCGTCGAGGTTGCGGAAATCGGGATAAACGGTCTCGATCGCCCGCACGCCCGCGGCATGGGCGCCGAACAGGGTCAGCGCACGAACCATCTCATAGGGCGGGGTATAGCTTCCGTCCTTCTCACGCGAGGAGACCGCGCCGATCGCGGCAGGCAGATCCTCGGCACCCCAGGTGATGCCGGCAAGACGCGGCGAGCAGCCGGCATAGCTGCCGAGGCCGAATACCGCCGCCGGGGTCTCGGTCGCGATCGGGAGGATGCGCGCGGCGATCCCGCCGAGCATCGCATCGAGCGAGGCGACGTCCGCGCCGGTCTCCGCCTTGGGCAGGACAATGCCGTCGGCGCCATGCGCGGCGCCGAGATCGTCCTGCGTCATCCCCGAATCGAGCGGGTTGATGCGGACCCACAGGCCCACTTCGCTGCGCGTCTCGGCGAGGAACTTTGCAACCGCCAACCGCGCGGCGCCCTTATTGGCCGGAGTCACCGAATCCTCGAGGTCGAGGATCAGGGCATCGGCGCCGCTTGCGAGCGCCTTCTCCATCCGGTCGGGCCGGTCACCGGGAACGAACAGCATGGAACGCAGCTTCATGGGAACCTCTCCTTGCGCTGCCCCATGCCGCCGGATCGTGCCAAAGTTCAAGAAGGGACTTGAACCGAACGCAGCGCGCGTCATATGGCAACGCACACCCGAGCGGGTGTAGCTCAATGGCAGAGCAGAAGCTTCCCAAGCTTACGACGAGGGTTCGATTCCCTTCACCCGCTCCAGTTCCCCATGATCCGCACGCGCGAAAATGGAACGCACATGCGCCTATTGAGTACCGGGCGACGCAAGGCATTCGCCGCGCTTTCCACGCTGGCACTGGGCGCGGGCGCCTTCGCCGCCTTTCACTTCGCCGGTCCCCAGCCTCCCTCCGGCAATACGACCGACCCCATCGCGAATGACGTGGTGCAGGCGGTGGCCACCCCGACGCGCGTGGACTATCGCCGGCTCGAGGCGCGGATCGCGCGGCTCATGCAGGAACCCGATATGGTCGGCCTTGCGGTCGGCGCCGTCGAGAACGGGCAAGTTCGCTTCGCGAAGGGCTTTGGCGAGACGGTCGCGCATAGCGGCACTCCCGTCACCCCGAACACCGTGTTCCGCTGGGCTTCGGTGTCGAAGGGGGTCGCTGCTGCGCTGGTGACCAAGCTTGCCGAAGCGGGGAAGCTGTCGCTCAACGCCCCGGTCGCGTCGCTGAACACCACGCTGACGCTGCCGGGCAACTGGAGCAACGTCACGGTCGCCAATGTCCTGTCGCACCGCGTCGGACTGGTCCGGAACGCATGGGACGACCGGCTCGAGGCCGGGCAAGACCCCAGGGCATTGCGCGCGGCGCTGGGCACACTGCCCGTCCATTGCCCGCCGGGAACCTGCTACGGCTATCAGAACATCGCCTATGATACCGCGACCGAGATCGTCGAGGGCGCGACTGGCGAGGACTATGCCAGCCTCGCCCATAAGCGCCTGTTCGAGCCGCTGGGAATGCGCAACGCCAGCGTCGGTCGCGCGGGGCTGCAAAGCGCGACGAGCTGGGCGCAGCCGCACCGCAAGGGTAAGGCGCTCGTCACCGTCAACGACGCCTATTACCGGGTGCCCGCTGCAGGCGGGGTCAATTCGTCGATCCGCGACCTGCTGATCTGGATGCAGGCCCAGATGGGCAATGCGCCGGGTGTGCTGTCGGCGACGGCGCTCGAAACGATGCACCGCGCCCGGGTCGCGACGCCGCCACACGGACCGCGGGGGCCGATGGACCGCGCGCTGACCAACGCCTCCTACGGCCTTGGCTGGCGCAGCTTCGTCTATGCCGGACATCCGCTGGTCGGGCATCGCGGTTCGGTGGACGGCTATGGCTCGCTCGTCCTGTTCGATCCGGCGGACAAGAGCGGTATCGTGATGCTGTGGAACAGCAACACGGGCAAGCCGGCGCGACTGCAGCTCGAATTCTTCGACCTGCTCTATGGCCTGCCGCACACCGACTGGTTCGAGTTCGACAAGAAGCCGGAATCTGCAGAGGGGCTTCCCCCAGGGACGAGCAAACCTAAAGCTCGATGATGCGCTGGCCCAACCGCTCGGCTTCGGCTTGATCGTGGGTCACCATCAGGATCGGTAGCGCCGCTTCATCGCGCAGCCGCTCGATCACCCGCATTACCTCTTCGCGCCGGCCGCGGTCGAGCGACGACAGCGGCTCGTCCAGTAGCAGGAAGCGGGGGCTGGCCAGCAGCGCCCGCCCGATCGCCACGCGACGCGCCTCACCGCCCGAGAGCGAACGCGGCCAGCGATTGAGCAGATGCGCGATGTCGAACCGGGCGGCGAGATCATCGAGGCCCGAGGGATCACCCCCCGCGCCATAGAGCAGGTTCGCACGCACATCGAGATGCGGGAACAGCCGCGCATCCTGAAACACATAGCCGGCGCGGCGCCGCTCGGGGGGTATATCTACCCCGGTGGCGGCATCGAACAGCGCCTCGCCGTTCACCCGCACATGACCCGTATCGGGTTTCAGCAGCCCGGCGACCATGTCGAGCACGCTGGTCTTGCCGACGCCGGAGGGCCCGAACAGCACGGTGAGCCCGTCGCCGCCTTCGATCCGGCAGGTCACATGCGCGTCGCCCCGACGCTTTTCGACGGCGATGTCAAAGGACATGGACGCCCCGCCCCGCCCGCCGCGCGAGCAGTTCCGATGCCACCAATGCCGCCAGCGACAACGCGACCGAGATCAGCGCCAACCGCAACACCTGCGCCTCGCCATCGGGCGTCTGCAGCGCGGCATAGATGGCGAGCGGCAGCGTCTGCGTCTCGCCGGGCACGTTGGAGACGAAGGTGATCGTCGCACCGAACTCGCCCAGCGCGCGGGCAAAGCCGAGTACTGCCGCGGCCAGCACCCCGGGCAGTGCGAGCGGGAGCGTGATTGTCCGGAACACACGCGTCCGGCTTGCCCCCAAGGTGCGAGCAGCATCCTCGAACCGTCGATCCACCGCCTCGATCGATAGCCGCATCGCGCGGACCATCAGCGGGAGCGCCATCACCCCAGCGGCGATCGCGGCGCCGGTCCAGCGGAACATCACGCTGACTCCGAGCCAGCGCTCGAGCCAGCCCCCCACCGGTCCCGCAGGGGCGAAGGCAAGCAGCAGCAGCCAGCCGGTCACCACCGGCGGCACGACGAGCGGCAGATGGACCAGACCGTCGATCAATATCTTGCCCGGAAAGCGCGTGCGGGCGAGCAACCATGCGAGCACAAAGGCGATCGGCAATGTGACGATGGTCGCAACCAGCCCGACCTTGAGCGACAGGGCGACGACCGGCCAGATGCCGCCCTCCAGCATCAGCGCCGCGAGAAGCCGTGGCGGATGAAGATCGCGCGGCCTTCGTTCGAGAGCAGGAAGCGCCGGAACCCCTCTGCGTCGGGGTGCGCCGAGCCTTTCAATCGCGCGAGCGGATAGACGATCGGCGGGTGGCTCGATTGCGGGAAAACGCCCACGACGCGCACGCGCGCCGAAGCCCGCGCGTCTGTCGCATAGACGATGCCATAGGGCGCCGCACCACGCTCGACCAATGCCAGCGCGGCGCGGACATTCTCCGCACGTACCAGCTGCGGGGCAGCGGCATTCCATAGTTTGAGCTTGCGCAAGGCCGCTTCGGCATAGCGGCCTGCGGGCACCGATGCCGGATCGGCCACCGCGATCCGCCCGCGCAGCATCGCCGCGAGCGGGCGTCGCTGGGCCGGGACATCCACTCGGGTCACCAGCACCAGCCGGTTGCCCAGAAACGGCGCGCGCGTCCCCGGTGCGAGCATCGCCCGCTGGTCGAGATAGTCCATCCACTCCTGGTCCGCCGACACGAACAGGTCGGCGCGCGCGCCCGCTGCCGCCTGCCGCGCCAGTACCGAGGATGCGGCGAACGAGATCACCGGCCGTGGATGCCCCTTGCGCGCCCAGCCATCGGCTGCAGCGGTCATCGATTCCTGCAGGCTCGCCGCCGCCAGCACCAGCGGTCCCTCGCCGCGCTGCGCCGCCGCCGGAATCGCGGCGAGGCCAAGCCCCAGCGCAACCCCGATCAGCCAGCGGCGCGCGACGATCATCGGCGCTATTCCACCGTCACCGACTTGGCGAGGTTGCGCGGCTGGTCGACATCGGTGCCCTTAGCCACCGCGACATGATAAGCGAGCAACTGCACCGGCACCGCATAGACGATCGGCGCGATCAGCGGGTGGACCTTGGGCATAGTGATCGTCGCGATGCACCCCTCACCCGCCGCTTCGATCCCGTCATAGTCGCTGATGAGGACGACCTTGCCGCCGCGCGCCTGCACTTCCTGCATGTTGCTCACGGTCTTCTCGAACAGCGGGCCTGAGGGCGCGATCACGATCACCGGGACATTCTCGTCGATCAGCGCGATCGGCCCGTGCTTCATCTCGCCCGCGGCATAACCTTCGGCGTGGATGTAGCTGATTTCCTTGAGCTTGAGCGCACCTTCCAGCGCCAGCGGATAATCGGTCCCGCGGCCCAGATAGAGCACGTCGCGCGCGCTCGCGACGACGCCCGCCATCCCCTCGATTGCCTCGTCATAGGCGAGCGCGGCGTTGAGTGCGGCCGGCGCTTCGGACAGATGCCGGACGATTTCCTTCTCCTCGGCCGCATCCATCCGTCCCTTTGCCTTGGCGAGGTTGGCAGCGAGCGCGGCGAGCACCGCGAGCTGGCAGGTGAACGCCTTGGTCGACGCCACGCCGATCTCCGGCCCGGCATGGGTGGGGAGCAACAGGTCGGCTTCGCGCGCCATCGTGCTGGTCGGCACGTTGACCACGGCGGCGATCGTCTGCCCCTCCGCCTTGGCGTGGCGCAGCGCCGCGAGCGTGTCGGCGGTCTCACCTGACTGGCTGATGACGATCATCAGCCCACCATCCTCCATCACCGGCGCGCGGTAACGGAATTCGGACGCGACATCGATATCGACCGCGACGCGCGCGAACTGTTCGAACCAGTATTTGGCGACCATGCCGGCATAGAAGCTGGTGCCGCACGCCACAATCGTCACGCGCTTGATCG
Organism: Sphingomonas sp. GW821-FHT09B04; assembly: GCF_059418285.1. Taxonomy (NCBI): domain Bacteria; kingdom Pseudomonadati; phylum Pseudomonadota; class Alphaproteobacteria; order Sphingomonadales; family Sphingomonadaceae; genus Sphingomonas; species Sphingomonas sp. GW821-FHT09B04. The sequence goes on along the minus strand of NZ_JBWKPO010000002.1, from coordinate 495,925 downwards.
TCGACAGGTCGAAGTCCGGGATCGGCAGCGTCACCGTATCCTCGAGCCGCTGGAGATAGCCGCGCAGCGTCTGCGCCACGACGATCGGCTGCTCGTAAATCTCCTTCGCCATGAAGTGACGATGGTTGCCCTTGTCGATCAGCTGGCCTGACGCGCCCGAATTGACGATCGGGCGTTCGACCGGGTTGTTGTCGACGTCATAGACCTGAACGCCCGACCGGGTCAGCACGACCCAGTCGCCTTCCTCAAGATACGAGATGCGCTGGGTCAGCGGGGCCAACGCCAGGGCATCGGAGCCGAGATAGGTTTCATCCTCGCCATAGCCGACCACCAAAGGCGAACCGAGGCGGGCGCCGATCAGCATGTCGGGATGCTGGCGGAACAGGATGGCGAGCGCGAAGGCGCCGTGCAGCCGCGGCAGCACGCCCTTCACCGCCTCGACCGGGTCGACGCCATTCTCCACCTGTTCGCTTACCAGGTGCGCGACGATTTCGGTGTCGGTCTCGCTGTCGAACTTGCGGCCGCGCGCCAGCAGTTCTTCGCGCAGCGGCTTGAAATTCTCGATGATGCCGTTGTGGACCAGCGCGACCTCGCCGGTGGCGTGCGGGTGGGCGTTGTTGGTCGTCGGGCCACCGTGCGTGGCCCAGCGCGTATGTGCGATCCCCACCGTTCCGGACAGCGGCTCCTGCGCCAGGACCTTACCCAGATTGACGAGCTTGCCCGAGGCGCGCCGCCGGTCGATCGCCCCATCGACGATCGTCGCGATGCCCGCCGAGTCATAGCCGCGATATTCGAGGCGCTTGAGGCCGTCGAGCAGCCGGTCGGCAACGTCTTCCTTGCCCAGGATTCCGACGATTCCACACATTTCAGTTCATCCCCAGCCGCATCAGTGCGGAAAATTGGTGTCGACGAAAAACCGGGTGAATTCTTCCGGGTCGGGGTCGCGTCCGTTCGCCTCGACGAACCGGGCATGGCCGCTTTCCCAGACCTGACGGATCGCTTCCCCGATGCCTTCGGGGAATTGCATCCGCGCCACCACGATCTCGCGCCAGCTCCCCTGCTCGCCAAAGGTCTCGCGGAACTTCGGCGTCATCTTTGTCAGCTGCGCTTCCTGTACATCGTCGAGATGTCCGATCGCATCGAGCACATAGCAATCGACCAGCCGGAGGAAGGGTTTGCCTTCGTAACGGTCACTCATTTCGCTGCCTTCCTCGCCTGCATCATCGCTCTGAATCGCTTGGCCCAACCGGGCTTGCTCACCTGTTCGGGCCGCACCAGCGCCAGCGCATCGGCCTCGACATCCCGGGTCACCACCGCACCCGCGGCGACGATCGCGCCCTCGCCGATCGCAACCGGCGCGACCAGCGCGCTGTTCGATCCGATGAAGGCGCCTGCACCGATCTGCGTCCCATATTTGAAGAAGCCATCATAGTTGCAGGTGATCGTGCCCGCGCCGATGTTCGCGCCCGCGCCCACCTCCGCATCGCCGAGATAGGTCAGGTGATTGGCTTTCGCCCCCTTGCCCAGCACGGTCTTCTTGGTTTCGACGAAATTGCCCACCTTGGCCTTTTCGCCGATGATCGTGCCTGGACGCAGACGAGCATAGGGGCCGATCTCGGCGCCGGTGGCGATCGTCGCGCCCTCGATATGGCTGAAGGCGCGGATATTCACCGCGTCCGCGACCGTCACGCCGGGTCCGAACACCACATTGGGCTCAAGCGTCACGTCGCGACCCAGCACGGTGTCATAGGCGAACCACACCGTATCGGGCGCGGTCAGCGTCGCGCCATCGGCCATCGCCTGTGCGCGGCGCGCCTGCTGCCAGCCGGCCTCGACCGCTGCCAGATCGCTCCGGCTGTTCACCCCGGCCACCTCGGCGGCATCGGTCTCGATCACCGCCGAGCCGCCCGCATGGGCGGTCGAAAGCTCGACGATGTCGGTCAGATAATATTCGCCTGCGGCATTGTCGTTGCCCAACCGGTCCAGCAGCGCGAACAGGTCAGCCGACTGCACCGCCATCAGCCCCGAATTGCACAAAGTCACCGCACGCTCCTCGGGGGAAGCGTCCTTGAATTCGACGATCTTCTCGATCCGGCCGTCACCGTCGACGATCACCCGGCCATAGGCCGCCGGATCGGCGGGGCGAAAGCCGAGCACCACAACGCTGGGCGCGTCGGGGGCGTGCAGCCGGTCAACCATCCGGCGCATCGTCTCCCGCGTCACCAGCGGCACGTCGCCATAGAGGACCAGCACATCGCCGTCGAAGCCGGCCAGCGCGTTCTTCGCCTGCATGACGGCATGCCCGGTGCCGAGCTGTTCAGCCTGATGCGCGCTGACCACGCCGTGCGGCGCCACCGCGGCTTCGACCTGCTCGCGGCGCGCGCCGACCACAACAACCGCCCGCTCGGGCGACAGGCTCGCAACGGTATCGACCAGATGCAACAGCATCGGCCGCCCGGCGATCGGGTGCAGGACTTTGTGAAGATCCGATTTCATCCGCGTACCACTGCCGGCGGCAAGGATGATCGCGGCGATGGGTCGCTGGCTCATGCTGGAAAACGTCTCCCGTCGGGCGCACCTGCCACGATCATCTTGCAATTTCCATAGTCGCGCGGGCATTTGCCGCGACATGACCAATTTCCCTTTCGATATTGTCGGCTTCGATCTCGACGGCACGCTGTTCGATACCAGCGCGGACCTTGCCGCCGCGACCAATTATGCGCTCGAACTGGCGGGCCGGCCGACACTCTCCCTCGATACCGTCAAGTCGATGCTCGGCCGGGGCGCGAAGCATATGCTCGAACAGGGACTCGAAGCCTCAGGCGGATTCGACGCGGATACGATGCAGCGTGTCTACCCCGCCCTGCTCGATTACTATGATGCCAATCTGACGCACGGCACCGTCGCATTCCCCGGATTGATGGCCGCGCTCGACGATCTCGACTCACGCGGGGTGAAGGTCGCGATCGTCACCAACAAGTTCGAACGCTTCGCGGTGAAGCTCATTGCCGAAGTCGGTCTCGATCATCGCTTCGCATGCGTGATCGGCGGCGACACGATGGGTAAGGGCAACGCCAAGCCCTCCGCCGCGCCGATCCGTGAGATGATCGCGCGCTGCGGCGGCGGGCGCGCGGCGTTCGTCGGCGATTCGATCTACGATATTCAGGCAGCCAAGAATGCCGGTATTCCGAACATCGCGGTCAGCTTCGGTTTTATGATGCAGCCGATCGAGGAACTGGGCGCCGATGCGGTGATCGACAGCTATGACGAGCTGATCCCGACGCTCATCCGGCTGGGCGATACCCTTTCCGCCACTTCGTCCACAGGTGTCGCACCAGCATAAGCGGCGGCATGCGCAGCCAGTGGCCGCGCAGGTAGAAGGCCAGCTCGGTCAGCTTGCGGGTCGGCCGGCCCCAGCCGTCACGTGCGAGCAGGCGACGGACATAGAAGCGATCGGCCAGCGTCAGGTCCGCGCCCTCACCGAACAGGTGGCTCGACAGGCGCAGCGCCCGCTCGACCTCATGCGTCAGCCCGTGGTGCGCGGCGCAGGCGGCCAGCTTCAGCTCGAACGCCTCATCCCCGAACTCATCGGTCAGGCAGCGGATATCCCACAGGTTGCGCAGGCCGCCCTGCAGGTCGCCGTCGGCGAAGAGATGCGCCGCTGCGTGGACCAGCATCCCCTCGGGCGGCAGCACCAACAGCCCGTTCTCCAGCGGCACCCCGCTCGCGATCAGCGCCGCCGCATCGGGCGTGATTCGCGCGGTGAGCGGGAGGATCGTATGGTGCACGTCGATCATCCGGTCGCGCTCGCGATGGATCAGCGGTGGCAGCTCGTGCATCCAGCGGCGGTAATAGGCGTCGTCATAGGGATCGGGCTTCACCCATTCCCACCCCGCCGCGATCAGCGCCGCCTCGGCCTCGTCGATCCGGTCGCGCGGCACGAGAATATCGAGATCGCCGATCTGCCGCCCCTGCCCCGCCGACAGCCCAGCGGCGACGAACGCCGTGCCCTTGAGGAGCACAACCGGCATGCTGGTCGGCGTGAGCGCGCGCCGCGCCATCTCGGCCTCCCACAGTGCGACCAGCCGCCCCTGCTCGACCGTGGCGCGGGCATCTTCCAGCACACGCCGCGCCGCGTCCGGCATCGCCAGTCCTTCGACCCGCCAGGCAAGGGTGCCGATCAATTGCTCTGCCCGCGCCGCCGCCAGCAATCCCGTCCAGCCGCTCGCGTCGAGTGCCTCGACCGATAGGGGGTCGCGCAACGCCCGCGCCAGCAGCGCGCCGCTCATGCGAGCTCGCTCCACAGCCGCTCAACCGTCGCGATTGCAGTCGCGGTATCGGGATAGTCGATCGCGCGCGCAGGCACGCCGCGGACAAGGCCCGTCAGCGCGTCGAACCCTGCCTCGCCGAGCGTGACATAGTTGGTCGACGCCTGAGTCAGCCGGACGAAGCACTCGCTCGGAAACACTTCGCGCTCTGCACTGTCGAAGCCGAAGGACGGGAACAACAGCAGCGCGGGCTTCGCGGGCTGCTCCATCGCCGCGATCGAGCGGGCATCGGGCACCAGATGCCGGATCGCGCCCTTGGGCGTCCCTTCCAACAGCGGCCCCCAGCGACCGCCCTTCATCTCGCTCGCCATCACGCCGATCGCTTCGTTCTTGAGGCTGATCAGCCGCGGAAAGCCGTGGATCATGCCGGTGGCGGGATCGAGCAGGGCGAACTCGTCGCCCATCAGCCGCCACCCGCGCGCCATCAGCAGCGCCGCCAGCGTGGACTTGCCCGCGCCCGACTCGCCGGTCATCAGCAGCGCCTTGCCGTCGCGCTCGACCGCGGAGGCGTGGAGCAGCAGATAGCGGCGCTGGCCGAGCGCCATCTGAAGATTCATCGCCATCTCGGCCGCGAGCAGCCCCTGCGCCAGCGGCAACGGCGCGGCGTCGGGAATGACGAAATCGCCGCCGATCTGCACCGACGGCCGGACCCAGCGCCGCCAGAAGCGCGCGGCGAACAGGCGGACGTTGAAGTCGGGGATGCCGTCCTGCGGCTGCGGGTAATCGTGGTAAAGGTCGTCCAGAAGCGCGACAGGCGCGCGCCAGTCGCTTCCGACTCGAAACCCGACCGGGCCGATCCGCAGCATCGTCGAATGGCGCATCAGATCGCCTCGACCAGACCCGCCGCGACCAGCTCGTCGAGCCGCGCGGCGAGGGCCGCACGGTCCGGGTCGATCAGGTCGTGCGCGGCCGCGAGCGCCGCCAGCGTCTCGTCAAGCGTAAGCGATTGATTATTAAGCGTTTCGAGAAGTTCCGGCACCGGCGAATCCACCACATGCGTGATCCCCGACGCGCGGTGATAGACCAACGTCAGCACATCGAGCGGGGCGATCCGGAGCGTCGCGGCGGGCGCGGCGCGGTAGCGGGTCACGGCACCTAGCCGCGCGGCATCTGGAGCGATGCGAAGCAGGTGAAGCCGCTCGTCCCGCGCTGCAGGCGGCGGATGTAATTGGTGTAGGCGCGGCTCTGGTCAGAGGTCGTGCCCGGCAGGTTCGCGCCGTTCATTGCCCGTTTGACGTCTTCGCCGCGGAAGGGGCGCACGGCAGGCGGAAACGCACCCTTGGTTCCCGGCGGCACGACCTTTCCATTGGCGTCGATATAGCTGCCCGCACGGCCCGGATCGGGCACCGGAATCTCGCACGTGAGCACCGATCCCGCGGTCTGCGCCAGCGCCGGCTTGATCGAGACGATCGCCGACGCGCTCGCCGCACCAAGCATCAGCGCGCGGCGGCTGGGGCGCACTGCCTTGCTCGCCTGCTGCCCGTCATCCTGGGAATTGTCGTCGCCCATATTCCACTCCTGCCACATCTGCCTTTCACAAAGGTGAATCGGGCGCAAGCACGCAAGCGGTGGCGCGTTGTCCCACATGTGGGCTAGATGCCCGATATGCCTGGGCTTTCCCGATCCCGCACGATCTTCGCGCTGACCGCCGTGCTCATCACCACGCTCGCCGTCTGGCTTGCCGGGGGGATCGAGGCCGGCGGGATCGCGCTGGTCGGCGCCGCGGTCGCCGCGCTGATCGCCGCCCCTCCCGCCGAGCACGCCACCTCGGACATGTTCCCGCCCGCCCCCGCGGCGGACAGCATCGCCGATGCGATCGAGGCGATTTTCGAGCCGGTGCTCCACGTCGCCGAGAACCGCGTGATCGCCGCCAACCGGGCCGCGCGGACCCTGCTGGGCGAGCATATTCTGGGCGAGGATGTGCGCGTGGCGATCCGCCACCCCGCCGCCGCCGAACGCCTGCTCAGCGCCGAGGAAACGTCGGCAGCCCCGATCCAGCTCGTCGGTCTCGGCGCGCGCGACCAGCATTGGGAAATGCGCGTGCGCAGCCTGCCCGGCGGACACCGCATCGTCCATCTGGGCGACCGCACCGGCAGCCACGCCGCCGACAGGATCCGCGTCGATTTCGTCGCCAATGCCAGCCACGAACTGCGCACCCCGCTCGCCTCGATCCTCGGCTTTATCGAGACGCTGGAGGACGCCGCCGACGATCCCGAGACTCGCACCCGTTTCCTGCGCGTGATGGACAACGAGGCGCGCCGCATGCAGCGGCTGATCGACGACCTCATGTCGCTGTCGCGAATCGAGGCGGAGAAATATCGCGCGCCCGACGATTCGGTCGATCTGCCCGAGCTGATCGACGAGGTGCAGGCCGAGCTGGCGGCGCTGTCGCCGACCCGCGCGGCGGATATCGTGATCGACGCCGATCCGGTCATCCCAATCCGCGGCGATCGCGTCCAGCTCTCGCAGCTGCTCCACAACATCGTCGGCAACGCGATGAAATATGGGCGCGCCGGGACTCCTGTCTCCGTCTCGCTCCGCGCCTCGGGCGAATCAATGGTGCGCCTGTCGGTCGCCGACGAAAGCGAAGGGATCGCCCCCGAGCATCTTCCGCGCCTTACCGAGCGCTTCTACCGCGTCGATTCGAGCCGCAGCCGCGCTGCGGGCGGCACCGGCCTTGGCCTCGCCATCGTCAAGCATATCGTCGAACGGCATCGCGGACGGCTGGATATCGCCAGCACCGTCGGCACGGGGACGACGGTGACGATTCTGCTCCCCACGGCCCCGCCTCCGGAAGCGCTGTCATCATAACGTAACGCAACTGCAACACAGGCCGCGACGGAACGGGACCGGCCGCCCTTCCAGCGAATCGCTTCGGCCGAGGGGATTACAGATGCGCAGCTTCACTCTGATCGCGCTCTCCGCGCTGGCGCTTGCCGGCTGCGACCGTCAGGCGACCCGGGACCAGATCAAGGTGGTCGGTTCCTCGACCGTCTATCCGTTCACCACCGCCGTCGCCGAAGCCTTCGTCAACAAGAGCACTCAGGCCAAGGCCCCGGTGATCGAGCAGGGCGGCACCGGCGCCGGCATGAAGCTGTTCTGCGGCGGCATCGGCGTCGCGCATCCCGACATCGTCAACGCATCGCGCCGGATCAAGAAGTCCGAGTTCGAGCTGTGCCAGAAGAACGGCGTCACCGAGATCATCGAAGTCCAGATCGGCAATGACGGCATCGCGCTCGCCGAATCGAACGCGGGCCCGAAGATGGCGCTGACCCGCAAGGACATCTACCTCGCGCTCGCCGCCAATCCGATGGGCAAGCCCAACACGGCCAAGACCTGGAAGGACGTCAACGCGTCGCTTCCGGCCATCCCGATCAAGGTGCTCGGCCCGCCTTCGACCAGCGGCACGCGCGACGCGTTCGCCGAACTGATCCTGGAAAAGGGCTGTGAAGAGGCCAATCCCGAAGCCAAGGCGCTCAAGGATTCGGACAAGCATAAGTTCGATAATCTTTGCCTGCTGATCCGCAGCGACGCCGCCTATGTCGACTCGGGTGAGAACGACAACCTCATCGTCAAGAAGCTGTCGACCGATCCCAACGCGCTCGGCATCTTCGGCTATTCCTATCTTGAGGAAAACGCCCAGCGCCTGCACGGCGTGCCGATCGACGGCGTGACCCCGACTTATGAGACGATCGCCGGCAACAGCTATCCCGGCGCCCGCGCGCTCTACATCTACGTCAAGAAGCAGCATCTGAAGGCGGTTCCGGGGCTCAAGGAGTTCCTGGCGCAATACGCCCAGATGTGGGCGCCGGACGGCCCGCTGGTGAAGCGCGGCCTGATCGCCAGCCCGCAGGCCGCACGCGACGCCGCGACCAAGGTGATCGACATGGAAACCACGCTCGACCCCGCGTCGCTGAAGTAAGGCCGGAACCAGCCCCGTGAACCCTTACGCACTTATCTTCCTCGTCGCGGGGCTGGGCGTCATCGCCTGGCTCACCGGCCGCGCGCGCGCCGCGCGGTTCGGTGCGGCCAGCAAGCACCGGCTCCACTCGCTTCCGGGCCAGCACGGCCTGTATGTCGCGATGTGGACGGTGATCCCAACGCTGGTCTTCGTGATCGCCTGGAACATCATCACGCCGAGCCTTGCCACCGACGCGGTGCTGCGCGCGCCCGAGGCGTTCCAGCTGCCTGCCTTCGGATATGAGCGCGACGCGATCCTCAACGAAGTGCGCGCGCGGGCCGCGGGCGGCAGTTACGGCTTCTACCCGCTCTCCGAACAGCTTGCCCCGGTCTATAGTCAGGCGAGCCGTTTCTATAGCTGGCTGGGAACGGGCATCGCGATCCTGCTCGCCTTTTCGACCGGAGCCTTCGCCTATACCCGCGTGAAGGCCGATTTCCGCGCCCGCACCCGGGTGGAGCGGACGGTGATGCTTGCGCTGCTGGTGGCGTCGCTGATCGCGATCCTCACCACGCTCGGCATCTTCCTGTCGCTTCTGTTCGAATCGCTGCGCTTCTTCTCAATGGTGCCGATCACCGATTTCCTGTTCGGAACGCTGTGGAGCCCGCAGGTCATCGACCCGGCCGATCCGGGCGCGACGCTGGGTGCAGTGCCTTTGTTCTGGGGCACCTTCTTCATCGGCGCAGTGATCGCGATGCTCGTTGCGATCCCGTTCGGGCTGATGAGTGCGATTTACCTGACGCAATATGCCCGCCCCGCGGTGCGCCAGTGGATGAAGCCACTGCTCGAGATCCTCGCGGGCGTGCCGACCGTGGTCTATGGCTATTTCGCCGCGCTCACCGTCGGCCCGGCGATCCGCGACCTCGCGGTCTCGATGGGCTTCACTTACGCCAGCTCCGAAAGCGCGCTGTCGGCGGGCCTCGTCATGGGCGTGATGATCATCCCCTTCGTCTCTTCGATGGCAGACGATTCGATCGCCGCCGTCCCCCGCGCAATGCGCGACGGCAGCCTGGCGATGGGCGCGACCACCAGCGAGACGATCCGCAAGGTGCTGCTCCCCGCCGCGCTCCCGGGCGTGGTCGCGGGCGTGCTACTCGCGGTCAGCCGCGCGATCGGCGAGACCATGATCGTGGTGATGGCCGCTTCGGGAGCCGCCAACATCACGCTCAACCCGATGGAAAGCGCGACCACCGTCACCAAGCAGATCGTCGATCTGCTGACCGGCGAGGCCGAGTTCGACAGCCCCAAGACCCTGGCCGCGTTCGCGCTGGGCCTGACGCTGTTCATGATCACCTTCCTCCTCAACATCGTCGCCCTGCGCGTCGTGAAGAAGTATCGCGAAGCATATGAGTGAGCTGAGCCACCGCGCACCCACCGACTGGAAGACGGATGCGATGCAGAAGCGCATCCGCAAGCGCTACCGCGCCGAACGCCGGTTCCGGCTGATCGGCATGGGCGCGGTCGTCATCTCGGCGTCGTTCCTGTTCTTCCTGCTCGCGACGATGATCGGCAACGGCGCCGCCGGGTTCATGCGGACCGAGGTCTCGCTGCCGATCGACTTCAAGTCGGCGCCGCTCGCGGTCGATCGTGCCCAGCTTGCGACGCGCGGCGCCGATCTGGCGCTGGCCGGCGCCGGTCTGGAGGATCGCGTGAAAACCGCGGCGACCGCCGCGTTCGGCGCGAAGGGCGAGGAACTGATCGCCGGGAACGCGTGGACGGCCGTGCGCGACGCGATCAAGGAAGATCCCAATCTGCTGAGCCAGAGCGCGCATATCTGGGTGCCTGCCTCAGCCGGGCTCGACACCGCGGCCGATGGCGGCGGCGAGCCGGAATTCCGCGCGCTGGTCCAGCAACTGCGTGACCGCGGCGCGCTGCAGAGCGGCTTCAATGCCGGCTTTCTCAGCCGTGCGGACTCGACCGACCCGACTTCGGTGGGCATCTGGGGGGCACTCAAGGGCTCGATCCTGACGATGCTGGTGACCTTGCTGATCGCCTTCCCGATCGGCGTGCTCTCAGCCGTGTATCTTGAGGAATATGCCCCCAAGAACCGCTGGACCGACCTGATCGAAGTGTCGATCAACAACCTCGCGGCGGTTCCGTCGATCATCTTTGGCCTGCTTGGCCTTGCAGTGTTCCTCGGCACGCTCGGGCTGCCGCGATCGGCGCCTTTGGTCGGTGGCCTGACGCTCGCGCTGATGATCATGCCCGTGATCGTCATCGCCGGGCGCAACGCGATCAAGGCGGTGCCGCCGTCGATCCGCGACGCCGCGCTCGGCATCGGCGCCAGCCGCATCCAGGTCGTGTTCCACCACGTCATCCCGCTCGCGCTGCCGGGTATCCTCACCGGGACGATCATCGGCATGGCGCGCGCGCTGGGCGAGACCGCGCCGCTGCTGCTGATCGGGATGCGCGCCTTCATCGTCACGCCGCCCGGCGGCGTGTTCGACCCCGCCACCGTGCTGCCCGTCCAGATCTTTCTGTGGTCGGACGAGGTCAGCCGCGGCTTCATCGAGAAGACGAGCGCCGCGATCATCGTGCTGCTCGCATTCCTCCTCGCGATGAACGCCCTCGCCATCTATCTTCGCAACAAATTCGAGACCCGCTGGTGATGACCGCAGTGATGACCCAATCCGATATCGCAGAAGCCGCCGACACCGTCGCGGCGCAGCCAGCCACCAAGATGTCGGCGCGCGGCGTCAACGTCTTCTACGGCGAGAAACAGGCGATCCGCGACGTGTCGATCGACGTCGACATGGATCACGTCACCGCCTTTATCGGCCCGTCGGGCTGCGGCAAGTCGACCTTCCTGCGCACGCTCAACCGCATGAACGACACCGTCGCCAGCGCGCGGGTCGAGGGTGAGATCACGCTGGACGGCGAGAATATCTACGACAAGTCGATGGACGTGGTTCAGCTGCGCGCGCGCGTCGGCATGGTGTTCCAGAAGCCGAACCCGTTCCCCAAGTCGATCTACGAGAATGTCGCTTACGGCCCGCGCATCCATGGCCTTGCGCGCGCCAAGGGCGACATGGACCAGATCGTCGAGCGTTCGCTCAAGCGCGCGGGCCTGTGGGACGAAGTCAAGGACCGGCTGCAGGACAGCGGTACCGCGCTGTCGGGCGGTCAGCAGCAGCGTCTGTGCATCGCCCGCGCGATCGCGGTCGATCCCGAGGTGATCCTGATGGACGAGCCCTGCTCGGCGCTCGACCCGATCGCGACGGCGAAGATCGAGGAGCTGATCCACGAGCTGCGCGGCCGCTATGCGATCGTGATCGTCACGCACAACATGCAGCAGGCCGCGCGCGTTTCGCAGCGCACCGCCTTTTTCCACCTCGGCACGCTTGTCGAATATGGTGAGACGGACCAGATTTTCACCGCCCCGCGTCAGGAGCGGACCAAGGACTATATCACCGGAAGGTACGGGTAATGGCGACGACCGGGCACGAACATACCGTCAAGGCGTTCGATCAGGACATCAAGCATCTCCGCGCGCTGATCTCGCAGATGGGCGGGCTGGCCGAGGAAGCGATTCGCGATGCGATGATCGCGCTCCAGCGCGGCGATACGAAGCTCGCCAAGGAGGTCCGCGCCAAGGACAAGGCGATCGACGCGATCGAAGCGGAGGTCGAGAAGCTCGCCGTGCGCGTCATCGCGCTGCGCGCGCCGATGGCCGACGATCTGCGTGAGGTCGTTGCTGCGCTCAAGATCGCCGCGGTGATCGAGCGGATCGGCGACTATGCCAAGAACATCGCCAAGCGCACGCCGCTGATCCATGCAACCGACGGCGATCGGATCGAGGCGATCTCGCTGTTGCCGGCAATGGCGCAGATGGCAGGCGAGATGGTCCATGACGTGCTCGACGCCTTCTCGGCGCGCGATGCCGAAGCGGCGATCCGCGTATCCGAGCGCGACGCGCGTCTGGACGATTTCTACGACAGCATCTTCCGCACGCTGGTGACCTATATGGTCGAGAATCCGCGGACGATCAGCGAGGTCGCGCACCTGCTGTTCGTCGCCAAGAATATCGAGCGGATCGGCGATCACGCCACCAACGTCGCCGAGATGGTGTATTTTGCCGCGACCGGGCAGTATCTGGCCGATCGCGATACCGACACCGCGGAGAACTGACATGAGTCGCGCCCGGATGCTGCTGGTCGAGGACGACGCCGCGCTCGCCGAGCTCCTCACCTATCACTTCAAGCGTGAGGACTTCGACGTCCGCCACACCCCCGATGGCGAGGAGGCACTGCTGCTCGCCAAGGAGTGTGCGCCCGATATCGTCCTGCTCGACTGGATGGTCGAGAGCCTGTCGGGGATCGAGGTCTGCCGCCGCCTGCGCCGGATGAGCGAGACGGCCAACGTCCCGATCATCATGCTGACCGCGCGTGGCGAAGAGGAGGACCGCGTCCGCGGGCTCGAGACCGGCGCCGACGATTATGTCACCAAGCCGTTCAGTCCGCGCGAGCTGGTCGCGCGCGTCGGCGCGGTGCTGCGCCGCGTGCGTCCGGCGCTCGCGGGCGAGGCGCTGCTCTATTCGGACATCGAGATGGACACGGTCGGCCATAAGGTGCGCCGCGGCGGCGATGTCGTACCGCTCGGCCCCACCGAATTCCGCCTGCTCAAGCATTTCCTCGAGCATCCTGGCTGGGTCTTCTCACGCGAGCGGCTGCTCGACGCGGTGTGGGGGCATGACAGCGACATCGAGAGCCGCACCGTCGATGTGCACATCCGCCGGCTGCGCAAGGCGATCAACACCGGCGACCGTCCCGACATCATCCGGACCGTCCGTTCGGCCGGTTATGCGCTCGACGCGGGATAGAATCACTTCCTGATGCGTTGGCGGGCCGAGCAAATATGCTCCGACCCGACCAACGTCAGGAGAAATCCCATGAAGCTGCTCGCTCTTGCCGCGGCTGCGTTCGCGATGTCCGGTACCGCCGCGCTTGCGCAGGATACGCAAGCCAACCCGGCGCCCACGGCCCCGGCCGCCCCCTCACCCGAAGATCCCGTCGGCGGCTATCAGCCTTCGACCCCCGCCATCCAGGGCGATACCAGCAGCGGCCAGAAGCCGATCTTCCAGGCTAATCCGATGACGCCCACTCAGGCGTTCCCGCCCCCGCCGCCGCTCGACAAATATCCGCTGTGCAAAAAGGGGCAGACCGACAATTGCCGCCAGCGCGGCGGTTGAAGTGAAAGGCGGGGCTGGCGCCGCGCTCTGCCCTCAACGGGGCTTCACGACCCAGTTCCGCTTGGCGAGCCGCAGCATCGGCACGCCGCAATAGGCGCATTTGCTTTCATAGGTGTCGCCCACCGGACGAACCGCGGACTCGGAGCGCATATGCCGCGCCCGCAGGCAATTGAGCCGGCCCGTCAGCCACTTGATCATCAGATCCCCCACCAGTTGGCGGAAGGGGCATGGCCGGGACTCGCTGTCCCCGTCGAGTGCCATTTGGTACTGGCGCACGCTTGCCCCCTTTGTGTCTCTTGCGAAAATTGCGCGCCCGCGGCACTAGCCGCAGGAAGATTCGAGGAGGCGGTATGGCGATCAGGTTCGACGGGCGTGTTGCCATTGTGACGGGAGCCGGCGGCGGTCTCGGCCGCGCCTATGCGCTCGAACTCGCCCGGCGCGGCGCGAAGGTGGTGGTCAACGATCTGGGCGGCAGCCGCGACGGCACCGGTCATTCCGATGCCGCCGGCAAGGTAGTCGAGGAGATCGAAGCGCTTGGCGGTGAGGCGATGACCAATGGCGGCAGCGTCACCGACTATGCCCAGATGGAGGCAATGGTCGCTGCGGCGAAGGAGAAGTGGGGCGGCGTCCACATCCTCATCAACAATGCCGGCGTCCTGCGCGACAAGAGCTTTTCGAACATGGAGCCGGAGGATTTCCGCTTCGTCGTCGACGTCCATCTCAACGGATCGGCCAACGTCACCAAGGCGGTGTGGGCGACGATGCGCGAGCAGAATTACGGCCGCATCCTGATGACCGCATCCTCGACCGGCCTTTACGGCAATTTCGGTCAGGCCAATTACGGCGCAGCCAAGCTCGGCCTCGCGGGCCTCACCAAGACGCTCTACCTTGAGGGTGCGAAATACAACATCCGCGTCAATACCCTCGCGCCCACCGCGGGCACGCGGATGACCGAGGACATCTTCCCCGAAGCCGCCTTCCAGTCCTTCACGCCCGAAAGCGTCGCGCCCGCTGCGCTGTTCCTCGTCAGCGAGGATGCGCCGACCAACATGATCGTCGGCGCCGGTGCGGGCGTGTTCCAGGCAGCCTATATCACGCTGACTCCGGGCGTCCGGCTTCAGGGCGACGAACTGACGCCTGAGGGTATCGCCGCAAACTGGAGCGCGATCACCGATCGGATGGGCGAGATTGTTCCCAAGTCAGGCGGGGAACAGGCGATGACGATCATGGCGAAGCTACAGCGCTGAATCTGCCGGGAATCGGCACAGAATCGGCCTTCATTCGCTGCCGGAACGATATAACGAAGCAACCCGAACCGCCGGATTCCGGGGGTTTCGGGGCTTTATTCCGCTCAAAACTACTCAAAATGATGCGACTTCCTGCCCAATCGCGCAAAATGAGTAGCTGATCCGTTGCGCATATCCTGAATTCCGCCTTCACTTCATTTGAATTGGGGGAATTCAAGGCGTTGGTGCGTTGTGAAGTCATTGCTGGAGGGGCGCCAAGTGATGGCGTTTGAACCAGCCCAACAGCATCAGGCTGCGGCGCCCTTGCAAGGGCCGTTGTTCGAGGGATTGCTGGCCGAGTTCGCGGCATCCGCCATGTCCGCCGGCATCAACGCGTTTGGCGCGCCCAATCGAGCCCTGATCTTTGCTGCAGCGGCGCGGGCGTGCGGACCGTTCGATTCCGGACCGGGCCGCTCGCATCCGGTGAGCGTCAACGCCCTCGCTGCCTCGCTCACCCGCCCGTTCGAGACGATCCGGCGTCAGGCCAATATGCTGATCGAGGCAGGTCTGCTGGTCCGCAG
Source organism: Sphingomonas sp. GW821-FHT09B04 (assembly GCF_059418285.1). NCBI lineage: Bacteria > Pseudomonadati > Pseudomonadota > Alphaproteobacteria > Sphingomonadales > Sphingomonadaceae > Sphingomonas > Sphingomonas sp. GW821-FHT09B04. The sequence goes on along the minus strand of NZ_JBWKPO010000002.1, from coordinate 480,644 downwards.
CGACACCGGCCTGTCGGTCCCGCTCCAGGTGATCTGCGACCCGCGCGTCGCGCTGATGGCCGACGGGTGCCACGACCTGCTCGTCCGGTTGGTTGAGGACGTGCGCGCCGCAAACCTGCTGCTTCCCGAACCGCGCGCAGGCGCACCCTATGACCCGCGCGCGGGCATCGGGATTGCGTTCGACCTGCTGCTTGCCACGATCGAGTGCCATCATCAGCGCGGCGAGAACTGGACCCGTCTCTCGCTGATCTTCGCGATCGAATGGGCCAACCGCCGCTTCGCACACGCCGCCGGACCCTATCTGGCGCCGGTCAAGCCGAGCACCGTGGCCCGGATCCTCGGTCTTCCCTACGCCACGGTCTCGCGCAACCTTGAGGGACTGGTCGCATCGGGCAAGTTGCGCCGGGTGCCCGAAGGACTGGTAATCGCGCCCGATCTGGTCGCCGCACCCGTCGCAATCGATGCGCGGCTGGCACTCACCAACCGCGCGCGCCAGTTGCTCGGCCGGCTGGGTCAGGTCGGCTTCCCGCTCGACCAGCCGGCGCGGGCCTATATCGGCACACGACCGCCACTCCCCGCACTCGGCTGAAACCGCTTCCCGGCGGACTGAGGAACCCTGGCCGCTTCCCGGCCGTTGCCCCTGCATCCCTTTTTCCGGAGATGCAGCATGTCCAACCCACAGGAACTTCAGAAGAAATTCTGGAAGGCGATCGACAGCGACCGCACCCTCTTTCTCGGACTGGACGGGGTCGATGATGGCCATGCCCAGCCGATGACGGCGTTGCGCGATGACGAGCAGCAGGGCGGCCCGATCTGGTTCTTCACGACCCGCGACAACGGTCTTGTTCAGGCGATGCGCGAAGGGCACCGCGCGATGGCCCATTTCGCATCCAAAGGGCACGAGCTCTGGGCGACGATCCACGGCAACCTTGTCCTCGACAATGATCGCACAATGATCGACCGGCTTTGGAATCCCTTCGTCGCGGCGTGGTTCGAGGGCGGCAAGGACGATCCCAACCTCCAGCTTATCCGGCTCGATACCGAGCGCGCGCAGATCTGGCTGAATGAGAACAGCCTGTTCGCCGGCGTGAAGATGCTGCTCGGTGCCGATCCCAAGCAGGACTATCGCGACAAGGTCGCTGAAGTCTCGCTGACCTGATCACCGATACGATGCCGGCGCTGCGATTCCATCGTTGCGCCGGCGCGCGTCCGCGGCCTACAGGCACCTGACGCCGCCCAACCCGGTTCGCGGCCAGACAGGATCGCCCGACGCTCTCCATGGCCGCCCATCCCTTCGCTATCCACAATTACCGTGTGTACTGGATCGCCCGGCTCGCTTCGACGCTGGCGGGCCTGTCGATGGTGGTGGTGATCGGCTGGCAGGTTTACGATCTTGCCCGCGAGACGATGGGGATCAAGCAGGCGGCGCTTCAGCTCGGACTGGTCGGCCTTGCCCAGTTTCTGCCGCTACTGGTGTTGACGCTGTTCACCGGATGGGTCGCCGACCGGCTCGACCGGCGCTGGATCATCCGCGCCGCGATCGGGCTTGAAGTCTTCTGCGCGCTCAGCCTTGCCTGGCTGACGTGGTCCAACACCGTTACCCTCCCCGCGCTGTTCGGGGTTGCAGCCCTGCTCGGCGTCGCGCGCGCCTTCCTCGCCCCTGCGCAACAGGCGCTCGCGCCGAACCTAGTACCCGCGGCCTCGCTTCCCACCGCGATCGCGCTCAGCGCACTCGCCTGGCAGGCAGGGTCGATCGTCGGGCCGGCGATGGGCGGCTATCTCTACGCTGCCTCCCCCGCCCTGCCCTATGCCGTCTCGGGCGGGCTATTCGTTATCTCGCTGCTGATGATGTTCCTTGTGACGCCGGTGCCACGCAGCCAGATCGCGCGCACCGGCAGCCCGCTGCGCCAGATGATGGACGGCCTCCATTATGTCCGCCAGAACCGCCTCGTTCTCGGCGCGATCTCGCTCGACATGTTCGCGGTGCTGCTCGGCGGCGCGACCGCGATGCTCCCCATTTATGCCCGCGATATCCTGATGACCGGCGCCGACGGCCTCGGCCACCTCCGCGCCGCGCCCGCGGTCGGCGCGGTTGCTGTCGGTCTGGTCCTGTCGTGGCGTCCGCTCAAGACCAATGTCGGCGTGAAAATGCTGTGGTCGGTCGTCGGCTTCGGCGTGGCGACCGTGGTGTTCGGCTGGGCCGGGCCGCTGATGAGCAGCTGGTGGGGTCCATCGATGATCGGGAGCGATTTCGCCCCGGCGGTGCTGGTCTCGCTCGTTGCGCTGGCGCTGCTTGGAGCGTTCGACATGATCTCGGTCTATGTCCGCTCGTCGCTGATCCAGCTTTACACCCCCGACGCGATGCGCGGTCGGGTCGGGTCGGTCTCGACGCTGTTCATTTCCAGCTCGAACGAACTGGGCGAGGCGCGCTCGGGGTTTCTTGCCGCAGCGATCGGCCCGGTGGTCGCGACTGTGGGCGGCGGCTTTCTGGCCATCTTGGTAACTGCGTATTGGGCGCGTATCTTTCCCGAGTTGCGGCGGGCGCGAACCTTCGACCCGCCGGTACATCTTGCGGAGCCTATTCCTGAGGAGACGAAGACGTGAAGGCCAACACCATCCTCGAGACGATCGGCAACACGCCGCACATCCGCATCCAGCGCCTGTTCCCCGGCGCCGAAGTGTGGGTGAAGTCCGAACGCTCCAACCCCGGCGGATCGATCAAGGACCGCATCGCGCTGTCGATGGTCGAAGCGGCAGAAGCTGACGGCAGCCTGCAACCCGGCGGGACGATCGTCGAGCCGACCAGCGGCAACACCGGCGTCGGCCTGGCAATGGTCGCCGCGGTCAAGGGCTACAAACTCGTACTGGTAATGCCCGAGAGCATGAGCATCGAGCGCCGCCGCCTGATGCTGGCCTATGGCGCGACCTTCGACCTGACCCCGCGTGAGAAGGGGATGAAGGGCGCGATCGAACGCGCGGTCGAGATCGTCGAATCGACTCCCGGTGCATGGATGCCGCAGCAGTTCGAGAACCCGGCCAATATCGACGTGCATGTGAAGACTACGGCGCAGGAGATCCTCAGGGACTTCGCTGACAGCCCGATCGACGTGATCGTCACCGGCGTCGGCACCGGCGGGCATATCACAGGCGTTGCCGAGACGCTCAAGAAGAGCTGGCCGAACCTCAAAGTCTATGCGGTCGAGCCCGAGCTTTCGCCGGTCATCTCGGGCGGCCAGCCCGGCCCACACCCGATTCAGGGCATCGGCGCTGGCTTCGTACCGCGCAACCTACACACCGATTCGATCGACGGGGCGATCCAGGTCGATGCCGGCGACGCCAAGAGCTACGCTCGCCGCGCCGCGAGCGAGGAAGGCCTGCTGGTCGGGATCAGTTCGGGCGCAACCCTGGCGGCCATCGCCAAGAAGCTGCCCGACCTGCCCGCAGGATCGCGCGTGCTGGGCTTCAACTACGACACGGGCGAGCGTTACCTGAGCGTTCCCGACTTCCTGCCCGAGAGCTGATCAGAGCGCCGGAGCGGTGGCACGCGCCGCCGCTCCGGTCGTCTCCGATGGTTCCAACTTCGTCACGCGTGCGTTATGGGCGGCGGCCTTTCGCCGTCCGAGGACAAACCACGCCTGTGACCGACCCTGCCACCGAACCGACGCGCATCGCGCCTGGCCTGTGGGTCGCGCTCGCGCTGATCGCGCTGCTGGCGGTCCTCGCCCCGCTGCTGGTCGTGCTCAACGCGCCGCCGGCCCGCCCGGGCGACGCCGCGACGCTCGCCGAAATCCGCAAGCCCAAGCGCGTGGTCCCGCAGGCCGAGCTTCCGCAGGTCGAGCCGGTGCGCCTCGCCGAACTGCCAATGGACGAAGCACGGCGCTTCAACGCAACCATCCCCTTCGTCACCGGCCCCAACCCTGCCGCGCGTCCTTTCTTTGTCACCGGCGCCGTTGACGATCAGGCGCGCGCGGTCGACTGCCTTGCCGCGGCAACCTGGTATGAGGCTGGCGACGATCCGGTCGGCCAGCGCGCGGTGGCGCAGGTAATCCTCAACCGGATGCGCCACCCGGCCTTTCCCAAGAGCGTGTGCGGCGTCGTGTTCCAGGGGCAGGAGCGGCGCACCGGCTGCCAGTTCACCTTCACTTGCGACGGCGCGATGACGCGAACCCCTTCAGCCGCGGCATGGGATCGCGCACGCGCCCTGTCGCGGCAGGCGCTGGCCGGATATGTCTATACAAAAGTAGGGAACTCGACCCATTACCATACCGATTGGGTGGTGCCGTACTGGAGTTCGAGCCTCGACAAGGTGGCCGAGGTCAACACGCACCTTTTCTTCCGCTGGACCGGCTGGTGGGGCACCCCATCGGCCTTCCGCCGCGCCTATGCCGGTGCCGAGCCGGTGATCGCCAAGATGGCGCGCCTCTCCCCCTTCCATGCCGTGGGCGGTGATCCGGCAGCACTCGCGGCGGAGGGCGTCGCGATCGCCCCCGCCGCGATCCCGGACTCAGCGATCCCGCAGCCGGTGACGGGCAGCGACAGCAACGTGTTCCACGTTGCGCTCGATCGCAGCATGGGGGCCGATGCGTTCGCCGCGCTCGCGATCCGGACATGCGCGGAGCGGCCCTTCTGCAAGTTCCTCGGCTGGACCGATCGCAGCAAGGTTCCGCCGGCAGGCGGCACGCCCAGTGCCGGGCAGATCGAGGCGATGTCGTTCAGCTATCTGCGCGATCAGGCACAGGGCTTTGGCAAAGCGCTGTGGAATTGCGGCGAGTTCAGGCGGCCGAGCCCGGTGCAGTGCATGCGCCGCATGCCCACGCTGCCTGCCGCCGTCCCGTCTGCCGCGCCTGTCGAGGCGGAGGCGGCCAAGCGCGCCGCGGTGCCCGATGGCCTCACCGGGGTTCGCCGCAAGGGAGATGTTACGCCGCCGATCGTGACCGTCCCCGTGCCCCAGCCGACACCAGCGCGCTAGCCGATCCGCGCCACCAGACCAGACGCCAGCGCACGCGCGTCCTCGGCTGCCAGATCCACTACGTCGGGCGCGCCGCCACCGCCCGCGCCCGCGGTATCGACGAGCACGCTCGCCAGTCCCAGTCGCCGCTGGAACCAGCCTGCACGCAGCGTCACTACCTGCACATTCTGGTAGGGCACGATCCAGTCGCGCTGGGCGATCACGCCGCGCATCACCTGAAGGCTGGTGTCACGCAACGCATAGCGATGGTACCGGCGCTGCAGCAGGGCAATTCCCACGATCGGGAGCAATGCCAGCATCGCGATCCACGCAAGCGGAGACACGACCAGCGCCGCCACGATGACGACCACCGGCACCGGAGCCGCCCGCACCAGGCTGCGCAGCACATGCCCCGCCGCAACCGGACGGAGCGGTAGCCGTTCAAATGGGGGCAGGCCCGAGGTCTCGACGATCGCGGCGACTTCATGGTCGCGCGCGAGCGGCGCCATCGCCTGCCGGCCACTGGGGTCGTTGCTGCCACCAAGCGTCTGGAAACTGAGCGCGTGCCAGCCGAACGCGCCGCGCAACGGACCGCGCTGGACCATCGCGAGCTGGATGCGGCGCATCGCCACCACCACCTCGCTGCGGGTCAGCAGACCACGGGTGCGGCGAAACCGTCCGCCGCCCGCGCGCAGGGTGAAGCCATAGTCGCGCAGGGTAGTACGGATCACCCCGCTAACCACGCCCAGCACCAGCGCGACCCCGGCGACGGCAAGCGCCGCGGCGATGCTGAAGCGGGTCTGCACCTGGTCTTTCGCAACCTCCGCCCAGTTGTCCGGCTCACCGAGGCCAAGGTCGAAGATCTGGTCGAAAAACTGGAGGACGCCGAACAGCGCGGCGATCCAGACCAGCGAGAAGCTGAACATCCCGAGCAGGACGACCCGGACGAGAGGCATCTGGAAAATAACGGGAAGCGCAGAGGCCTCCGAAGACTTCGCATTTCCTTCGGCAGACGAGACAATCGTGGAGGACGGTATCTGGCCGCGCAATGCGGCGCGCAGCCGTTCTGCCTCCGCGACGGAGACGCTGTCGAGCACCGCCTCGTCCTTCTCGCCGCCGCCGGTTTCTACCTTCACCTCGGCAAGCCCGAACAGGCGCGCGAGGGGTTTGCGCTCGATCGACACGTCCTGAATTCGCGTCAGCGGGATCGAGCGGCGGCTGCGGTTGAGCAGACCGCGCTCGATCACCAGCTCATGCTCGGTAATCGTATAGGTGAAGCGCCGCCAGCCGATCCAGGTGAAGACCAGCATCCCGACACCAAGCAGCGTCGCGGCGAGCAGGATCCAGCCGATGCTGCGACCCGAGGTCCAGCCTGCGATCGCAGGAAGGCCGATCACCGTCTGCGGGGCGCGGCGCAGGAAATCGATCGCAATTGTGCCCGGATGGACGCGCTTCGGTCCGTGATCCTCGACGTCGCTCGTCTGCTCGCTCACGTCGTCGTTCAGGCTACCGCTCACCAGGGATCGCTCGACAGATGCGCGCGGATCGCGTCGCGGATCTCCTCGGCGGTCTCGCGAGAGATGCCGGGCAGATTGACCTCGCTGTTCGCAGTGCCGGCGGTGTGCAGGATAAGCGTCGACACGCCGAAGATCCGCTCGATCGGCCCCTGCGTCACATCGATATGCTGGACCCGCGCGGCAGGGACGATGGTGTGGCTCCGGATCAGCCAGCCCGAAGCGACGTGGAGCTCCCGGCCCGTCCACGCCCAGCCCCAGCGCGCCCAGCGCCGCCGGGTGAACGCCAGCGACCAGGCGCCGATCAGCGCCACCGCGAGCGACGCGGCCCAGACGGGCAGCCATTCCCAGCTGTGCGACAACGCCCAGCTGGGGATCGCGGCGACGATCGTCGCGCCGCCGAAGCCGATCGCGCCCGTCAGGCGCATCACATTGAGCTGACCGCGTTCGAGCGGCTGGAGCGAAATTTCAGGAATAAGCATCGCCGCCGGTTATGCCTGAGGCGCGATCAGGCTCAAGAGGCGATCAGCGGGTTTCGATTCCGGCGATCAACCCGTCGCCGAGCCACTGGCCCAACATCTGTCCTGCCTGGACGATTCCGTCGTCATCGCCATAAGTATCGACCATCGCCGTGCACAGCGCCGCGAAGGGAAGCCCCTGACGCGCGGAGAGCAATGCCTGCCGTTCCACCTGCCCGATCGCGCGGAAGCGAGACAGACCGGCATGGCGCCAGACGATCATCGCGCCGGTTTCGGGGAGCATCTCGATACCCGGCGGGACGACGCCATCGGCGAGAGCGGACCAGATCGCGGTGGCGTTGGTGGTCAGCGCGGCGAGATCGAGCGTCGGGGTGAAACGCAGCACCGCGCGGTCCCAGTCGATCCGGGTGAGATCGTCGTCCAGCGCGGGACTGTCGGGTCCGACAAAGGCCTCCCCCAGCGCCATGTCGAGCCAGGCGAGTTCGGCGACCTCGGGATCAACGGGATAAAGGATCGCGAGCGTCGCGGGGAAATCGCGGGGATAGGCGTCGAGCGTCCAGCTGCTCGGCGGGACGCGGGCGATATGGGCGATCACCGCCTGTTCGAACCCCTCCCCGCCGATCCAGTTGCGGGTGCGGGCGAAGCTTTCCCCAAGGCAGGCGACAAGCTGGGCGCGGTAGTTGTTCAAATAGGCGCGCAGCCCCGGCCCGGCATCGGCACCGAGATGAGCGGTAATGGCTTCATCCTCGCGTGTCAGCCAGCCGCGCATATCGCGCTGAAGATCGAGCAGGGTCATGCCGCCACCCGTGCCCCATCCGCCGCGATCCGGCGGGCAACAGCCAGCTCAGCAAGCAGTTCGTGCAGCGGCGGGATCGCATCGTCGCGTTCGATCATGGTCGCGACCGGACCGAGGCGCGGCAGAACATGGGCGTAGAGGTCCCAGACCGAGGCGGGCACCGGCTGGTCGTGCGTGTCGATCAGCAATTCGCTGCCCTGACTATGCCCAGCCAAGTGAATTTGGCGGACCCGATCATGGGGTACCCCATCGAGATAGGCGAAGGGATCGAAGCCGTGGTTGGTGGCGCTGACGAAGACATTGTTGACGTCGAGCAGCAAGTCGCAGCCGGTGCGCGCGCACATCTCCGCCAGAAATTCCCATTCGGTCATCTCCGCAGGCGCGATGTCGAGATAGGATGAGGGATTCTCGATCAGCATCGTGCGGCCCAGCGCGTCCTGTGCGCGGCCGATATTGGCGCAGACCAGATCGAGCGCCTCATGCGTATAGGGCAGCGGGAGCAGGTCGTGCGAATTGAATCCCTCGATCCGCGACCAGCTCAGATGATCGGACACGAACAGCGGATCGATCTCGTCCACCAGCGCGCGCAGCCGGGCAAGATAGGCAGGATCGAGCCCGTCGGCCGAGCCGATCGACATCGACACGCCGTGCAAAGCGACGGGGTAGCGCGCGCGAACGTCGCGCAGGATTTCGCGCGGCCGGCCGCCATCGACCATGAAATTCTCAGAGATCACCTCGACGAAATCCACCGCGACGCGATAATCGAGGAATTCGGCATAATGCGGCTTGCGCAGTCCGAGGCCGAAGGCGTGGTGAGAATGCGGCATCATCGTCCTTTCGGAACCGCCGGCCCGGCACACGCACCGGGCCGGCGCGCCATCATTTGGCCTCGGTCAGGCTGCCGCCCGCGGCCTTACACGCCTTGACCGTCAGCGACTTGAAGCCATGGCCTTTGCAGGTGTTCTGGCCGCGGCATTCGTTGGCTGCGGTCTTGCAGTCCGACGTGCCCTTGCAGGTGTTGATGCCGTAGCAATGGACGGATTTGGCGGCGCCCGCCTTCTCCTTTGCCACCGCAACCGAAGGCATGGCAGCGAGCGCGACGACGGCGGCGGATGCGGCGATGCTGGCGCCGGTACGAACGGTAATCATCGGAAAGTCTCCAGTCTTGGATACAGCCGGATTGGCTTTCCGAGTTCGCCGCTGGCGCCGCGGCGGTTACAGCCGGGGTGGAATTTACCAGCGCAACAGGCGCGGCCCGACCAGCGCGCCCAGCGCCGACGCAAGGACGATGCCGAGCGAATACCAGGTGAGCACGAACACTGCCGACACTTCGGGGCAATGGAGGCAATAGATCGTCGCCGCAAACGCACCCGCTGCCAGCCCCGCCGCCGCCCCGGCGGCACGGAGCCGGGTGGGCGCGAGCCGGCGGAACGACCAGAGCAGGCCGCCAAAGATCGGGATGGCGAGCAGCAGCACATGCCAGGGACAGCTTGCCCAGCTATGCCCAAGCAGCATGTGGAGCCAATGGCTCGTCGGGACCCGGCTCAGCTCGATCGCGCCCATCACGGCGAGCGGCACCACCGGGACCAGCAGCAGCCAGCGCCAGCGCAGCATATTGCTGTCCGGGCGGGCCAGCTGGACGGTCAGGACCAGCGCGACCAAAGTCAGCGAAATGGTGTAGCCCCATTTCATCCAGAAGCTGACGCCGCGCATCGCCAGCATCAGATCGGGGCGGACCCCGAGCCACAGCAGCGCCCAGACCGCCGACACCAAAGCGCCGAGCAGCAGGCCGATCGCCAGCCGCCGCCCGACCGCGTTGCGGCGGACCGGCGGCACATCGTCCGACAGGCGGCGGATGAGATCGCCGGTATCCATCATGCCCTCCCCTGTATCCGCGCGGCGAGCGCCTTCAACCCGCGATGCACCGAGACCTTGACGTCGGATTCGCCGAACCCGCCCACCATTGCCGCCTCGGCGACGCTAAGCCCGTCGATCCGGGTCGCGCGGATCAGCCCCGCCTGTTTAGCAGGCAGGGTTCCGAGCAGCTCGTCGATATCGATCCGGGCAGCGGCAACGCTCTCGAAATCCTCAGCGACCAGAATTTCCTCAAGCCCCTCGATCGGGCGGAGGCGACAGCCGCGGCGAAACTGATCGATCATCTTGTAGCGCGCGATCGCGAACAGCCATGCGGTGAAGGCGCGGCCGGGGTCATAGGTTGCGCGGCGCACATGCACCGCAATCAGCGTTTCCTGCACCAGATCCTCGATATCGTCATCCGAGCCGCTGGCGCGGCGCCGGTAGAAGCCGCGCAGCAACGGAACGAGCACGCCGAGCAACGCCGCGTGCGCCGCGGCGTCGCCGTCCAGTCCCGCGACCATCAGCTCGCGCAACGCGTCTTCATTCGCCCGCATGCATGCTCCTCGACCGGAGTTCGGCGTAGCCGGGGGAAAGGTTACACCGGATTGCGACGAAATCTTTCAGCGCATCTGTAACCGCGATCGGCGGACACGCGAACTGGATCCTGTGACCCCGGCATCCCGCCTCCTTCCGGGGCACCGCGCGGCCCGGTCTTCCCCTGCACCGGGCCGCGCACCCGAGGCCCCGATCGAAAGGACAGATTATGCGTTCCACTCATGCCACGCTGGCCGCCAGCCTTGCCCTTGCCACGCTTGGCGGCGCGGCGCTCACCGGAACCGCTTCGGCCCAGACCAAGCCCAAGATGGAGAAATGCTATGGCGTTTCGCTAGCGGGCAAGAATGACTGCGCGGCGGGCGCCGGCACCAGCTGTGCCGGCACGTCGAAGGCCGATTACCAGGGCAATGCCTGGAAACTGGTCAAGGCCGGCACCTGCACCACGATCCAGACCCCAAGGGCAAGGGTTCGCTGACCCCCAAAGCCTGACCCGCGCGCTGGCCGGGGCCTCCTGCCCCGGCCGCGCCAGCCGGAGACGATGATGATTTCGCTCTATCGCCGCTTCGCGCGGATCGCATCGGCGCTGTTGCCCGAGGCCCTGTTGCTGCTGGTCGCGCGGCTGGGCATTGCCGCGATCTTCTTCCTGTCGGGCCGGACCAAGGTGGAGGGGCTGCTGCACATTACCGACAGCACCTATTTCCTGTTCGAGAACGAATATGCATTGCCGCTGATCCCGCCGCATATCGCCGCAACGGCCGCGACCGGGGCCGAGCATCTCTTCCCGGTGCTGCTGGTGCTGGGGCTGGGCACGCGCGTGTCGGCACTCGCCTTGCTGGCGATGACGGCGACCATCCAGATCTTCGTCTATCCCGACGCCTGGCCGACGCATCTGAGCTGGGCGGCGATCCTGTTGCCGCTGATCGCACGCGGTGGCGGGGCGATCAGTATTGATGCGCTGCTTGCTCGCCGTCAGCCCGTTCTGGCGGGCTGACGGCGGGGCAGAGGTTCACGCCGCGCGGAACATCTCGGGCGGGAGTGCCATGATGGTTTCCGAGCCGCCCTCGATTTTCCGCCGCAGCGCACCGGCGTCGGGCATGATGCGTTCGGCATAGAAGCGCGCCGTCACCAGCTTCGCTTCGAGGAACGCCTTGTCCTCCGCTTCGCCCGAGGCGAGCGCTGTGACCGCGGCGTCAGCCATGCGCAGCCACATCAGGCCGATCGCGACGATGCCGGTGAGCTGCATATAGCTGTAGGCGCCGGCGCCGACCTGATTGGGGTTCTGCATCCCGTTGGCCATGAACCACATGGTCGCGGCCTGAAGCTGGCCATTGGCCTTTTCCAGCGCCTCGGCGAAGCTCGCCAGTTCGGGCTTGGACTTGGCGGCGGCGACTTCCTCGCCAACCACCTTGAAGAAGGTCTGGACCGCGCGGCCGCCATTCTGGGCGAGCTTGCGGCCGACCAGGTCCATCGCCTGAACACCGTTGGTGCCTTCATAGATCATCGCGATGCGGGCATCGCGGACATACTGCTCCATGCCCCATTCGGCGATGTAGCCATGGCCGCCATAGACCTGCTGCGCGTCGGTCGCGATCTTGTAGCCGGCATCGGTGCCGACGCCCTTGATCACCGGGGTGAGCAGACCGACGAGATCGTCGGCGAGCTGGCGCTCCTCCTCAGTCGCGGCGAGATGGGCGAGATCGACCTGAAGGCCGCCCCACAGGCACAGCGCGCGCAGGCCCTCGGTCATCGCCTTGGCTTCCATCAGCATCCGGCGGACATCGGGGTGGACGAACAGCGTGTCGGCCTTCTCCTCCGGGTCCTGCGCACCGGTGAGCGCGCGGCCCTGACGGCGGTCTTCGGCGTACTGGACGGCGTTCTGGTAAGCGACCTCACCGATGCCGAGGCCCTGAAGCCCGACGCCGAGGCGCGCGGCGTTCATCATGATGAACATCGCGGCGAGGCCCTTCATCTCCTCGCCGACCAGCCAGCCGGTGGCACCGTCATAGTTCATGACGCAGGTCGAATTGGCGTGGATGCCCATCTTGTGCTCGATCGAGCCGCACGACACCGCGTTGCGATCGCCCAACGAGCCGTCGTCGTTGACGATGAACTTGGGCACCACGAACAGCGAGATGCCCTTGCTGCTCTCCGGCGCGCCAGGCGTCTTGGCGAGGACGAGGTGGATGATGTTGCTGGTAAGGTCATGCTCGCCGGCCGAGATGAAGATCTTGGTCCCGGTGATCGACCAGCTGCCGTCCGCGGCCGGTTCGGCGCGGGTCTTGATGAGGCCGAGATCGGTGCCGCACTGCGGCTCGGTCAGGTTCATCGTGCCGCCCCATTCGCCCGAGATCATCTTCGGGACGTATTTGGCCTGCTGTTCGGGGCTGCCCTTGACCAGCAGCGACGCGATCGCGCCATGGGTGAGGCCGGGGTACATGGCGAAGGCCATGTTCGACGAGATCATGAACTCCTGAAACGCGGTCGAGACGACGTGCGGCATGCCCTGCCCGCCGAATTCCTCCGGCGCGGACAGCGTGCCCCAGCCGCTCTCAACGAACTGGTTGTACGCTTCCTTGAAGCCGTCCGGGGTGGTGACGCTGCCGTCGGGGTTGCGCTTGCACCCCTGCTGGTCGCCCGAAAGATTGATCGGGAACAGGACTTCCGCGACGAATTTGCCGCCCTCTTCCAATACCGCATTGACCACATCGGGGGTCGCGGCGGCGAAGCCGGGAAGGTTGGTGTAGCGATCAATCTTCAGGACGTGATCGAGCACGAAGCGGGTATCGCGCACGGGCGGCGTATATTTCGGCATCTCTCTGTATCCTGTTCTTATTTGGCGGGGGCGGCGCGGCCTTCGAGGACCGCGACGAAATCTTCGAGCTCGACGATATGCGCGTCGATATCGACCTTCTGGCGCTCGAGCAGATCGATGCGCGCGCGGCACTTGTCGAGCGTCACCTGGTGCTGGGTGCGGCGTTCGTCGCCAAGGTCATAGAGGTCGATCATCTCGCGAATCTCGGCGAGGCTGAACCCGACGCGCTTGCCGCGCAGGATCCAGGCGAGTCGCGCGCGATCGCGGTGCGAGTAGATGCGGGCAAGGCCACGCCGTTCGGGCGCGATCAGGCCTTCATCCTCATAGAAGCGCAGCGCCCGCGCCGTCACCTCGAACTCGGCACAAAGATCCGAGATCGAAAAGCTCTCTTTTTCGGGCCGGGCTTCGGTCGGAGCGAAGCTGGCTACATGCTTCATGGTCGTTGCCATGCCGCATGCTTACGCCGACCTTACGTTAACGTCAATCGCCGCAGAGGCGCTTTCCTTCGGCGCTGCGCAGTGCCCGCGCTTCGGCAGCGGATCCGCTCAGCCGTTCGGCGTCGAGCGCGGCGAAGGACGCGCGCGGGCCGCAGAATTTGGCGCATTCGGGCGGGATATTCGCCGGGAAGCGGATATGCTCGCCGTCGAAGCGCGCGTCGAAGGAACAGGTGATGCCGCCCTTGCCCGTGAGCGTCACCGCCAGCGTCTCGCCCGATCGCGTGACCGTGCCGGTTCCCGTGCAGGACAGGCCGTCGCCATAATCGACGAACGCGCCGATGCGGTAGCTATCGCCCTTTGGGATGACACAGACCCGGTCGGTGTCGCGCGCATAGAGGCCGGTGAGATCGGTATCCTCGGGATTGCGGACCAGACCACGCTCGACCGCTGCGGATTCGAGATCCTGCGGCGTGGCGGACTGGTTACCGTCCCCACCGCCCGAACAAGCCGCGAGAAACAGGAACAGCGCCGCGGCGGCAGGCTTCATAGGTTGCGCACCAGCGCGCCATTCTCGATGCGGCGGAAAAAGCAGCTGCGCTCGCCGGTGTGGCAGGCAGGGCCGGCGGCGTCGACCTTGAGCCATAGCGCGTCCTGATCGCAGTCGATCCGCGCCTCGACCACGCGCAGCACGTTGCCCGAGCTTTCGCCCTTCTTCCATAGCCGCCCCTTGCTGCGCGACCAGAACCACGCCTCGCCGCTCTCCAGCGTCTTCGCCAGCGCGTCGGCGTTCATATGCGCGAGCATGAGAAGCTCGCCGGTGACGGCATCGGTGGCGACCGCGGTGATCAGGCCGTTGGCGTCGTATCTGGGGTCGAGGGCGAGGGTGGAGTCGCGGGGGTCGGTCATGGGGCGGTGTTAGCCCCTCCCCTCCCGATCGTCACCCCGGCCTTGTGCCGGGGTCCACCGGGAGGCGAGCGGTGCGCGCAAGGCTTAAGGGCATTGCGAGGGGTTGCGTGGATCCCGGCACAAGGCCGGGATGACGGAGGGTACCGAGCCGGCGGAGGGAGTAACGGAAACGGCCGCGACTTTCGCCGCGGCCGTCCCTGATCGCATCGGCTCGCTCAGGCTAGATCGAAGCGGTCGGCGTTCATCACCTTCGTCCAGGCCGCAACGAAGTCCTTCACGAACTTCTCCTCATGCCCGGTCTCGGCATAGACCTCCGCCACCGCGCGCAGTTCAGAGTTCGAGCCGAAGATCAGGTCGGCACGGCTGGCGCGCCAAGTCTCGCCGCCGCCCGCACGATCGGTCGCGACATATTCCTCGTCATCCGAGCCATCGACGGCCTTCCAGACATTGGTCATGTCGAGCAGGTTGACGAAGAAGTCGTTGGTGAGCTGGCCCGAGCGTTTGGTGAAGTGGCCATGGCCGCGCTCGCCGTGATTGGCGCCGAGCACGCGCAGACCGCCGATCAACACGGTCATTTCCGGCACCGACAGGCCGAGCAACGATGCACGGTCGAGCATCATTTCCTCGGTCTTCACCGCCAGCTTCTTCGGCAGATAGTTGCGGAAGGCGTCGGCCTGCGGCTCCATCACCGCGAAGCTGTCGGCATCGGTCTGCGCATCGCTCGCGTCGCCACGACCGCCCGTGAACGGCACCGCGACGCTGGAGCCGCCGTCCTTGATCGCCTTTTCCAGCCCGACCACGCCGCCGAGCACGATCGCATCGGCGAGCGAGAGGTTACCGCGCAGGCCATCGAGCGTGGCCAGAACCTTTGCAAGCGGCGCCGGTTCGTTGACCTCCCAGTCCTTTTGCGGCGCGAGGCGGATGCGCGCGCCATTGGCGCCGCCGCGGAAGTCGGACTTGCGATAGGTGCTTGCCGAGGCCCACGCCGTCTTGATCAGCTGGCTGACGGTGAGGTCGCTCGAAGCGATCGCCGCCTTCACCGCCGCGACATCGGCATCCGAAGGCTTGCTGCCGGCAGGAACCGGATCCTGCCAGATCAGCTCCTCGGCGGGGACTTCCGGGCCGAGGTAGCGGACCCTGGGCCCCATGTCGCGATGGGTCAGCTTGAACCAAGCGCGGGCGAAGGCATCCTTGAACGCTTCATGGTCGTTGCGGAATTTCTCCGAGATCACGCGGAACTCAGGGTCGACCTTGAGCGCCATGTCGGCGGTGGTCATCATCGTCGGCACCTTCTTCGAAGGGTCATGCGCCGCGGGCGCCATGTCCTCTTCCTTCTGGTTCACCGGCTGCCATTGCTGCGCACCTGCGGGTGAGCGCACGAGCTCATACTCATAGTCGAGCAGGAGACGAAAAAAGTTCTCGCTCCACTCGGTCGGCGTGTTGACCCACGGCCCCTCGAGCCCGCTGGTGACGCTATGCTCGCCGATGCCGCCGCTTTCGTGGCTGCTGACCCAGCCAAAGCCCTGTGCGGCAAGGTCGCCGCCCGCGGGCGCGTTGCCGAGCAGCGACGCATCGCCATTGCCGTGCGCCTTGCCGAAGGTGTGGCCGCCGGCGGTGAGCGCGACGGTCTCTTCATGATCCATCGCCATCCGCTCGAACGTCGCCTTGATGTCGCGCGCCGATGCAAGCGGATCGGGGTTGCCGCCCGGTCCTTCGGGATTGACGTAGATCAAGCCCATCTGGATCGCGGCGAGCGGGCCTTCGAGCGCTTCGAGTCCCTTGTCGAGGTCGATGCGGGTCTGGACGCCCTCATTCACCCATTTATCTTCCGAGCCCCAATAGATGTCGCGCTCGGGCTCGAACACATCGGCGCGGCCGCCGCCGAAGCCGAACACCGGGCCGCCCATCGATTCGATCGCGACGTTGCCGGCGAGGATGAAGAGATCGGCCCAGCTGATGTGCTTGCCGTATTTGCGCTTGATCGGCCACAGCAGGCGCCGCGCCTTGTCGAGGTTGCCGTTGTCGGGCCAGCTGTCGAGCGGAGCGAAGCGCTGTTGCCCGCTATTGGCGCCGCCGCGCCCGTCAGCGGTGCGATAGGTACCGGCAGCGTGCCACGCCATGCGAATGAAGAACGGACCATAATGCCCATAATCAGCCGGCCACCAGGGCTGGCTGTCGGTCATCAGCGCGGTGAGATCAGCCTTGAGGGCGGCATAATCGAGCTTCCTGAACGCTTCGGCATAGTCGAAGTCGGCGCCCATCGGGTTCGACGGGCCATTGGGGTTGAGGATTTCGGTGGCGAGCATCTCGGGCCACCAGTCGCGGTTGGTGCGCCCGAGCAGGGCACGGACGCCCCCGTTAAACGGGCAGCCGCCGCCGTCGATCGATCCGGTCTTCGCGTCCATGTGCCTGATCCCTCTCTTATGGTGTGGTTCTGAGAGGAGGCTATCGGAACCCCGCCCAGCCCGGAAACGAGATAAACAAGTCAGTACGAATGAGAGAATCGATCACGTAACTGGATTGTCATCGACGCGATCGAACATGTGACAGCGTGCCTCGAACCCGTGGCCGGCCCTTCCCCTCCTTCGTCACCCCGGCCTTGTGCCGGGGTCCACCGGTAGGCGAGTCATGGACATGAGGCTCGTCGGCATAGCGGAAGGCTGGGTGGACCCCGGCACAAGGCCGGGGTGACGGCTGGGAGGTTGTCCCTGACAATCAGCGATCGCGGATCGCGTCGATCAGCTCGTCCTTGTCCATCTCCGATCGGCCCTCGATGCCAAGCGCCTTCGCCTCGTCATACAGCGCTTCCTTACTGCGATTCTCGAGCTGCGTACCGTCGTGGTCGAGCGTGCCGCCCGCATAGGCATTGGCGATGCGAGCCGCCTTCTCCTTGCTGGCCCCCGCCTCGCGCAGATCCTCATAGACTTTGTCGCTCTTGATCGAAGGTCCGTGATTCCGGGCCATTTTCCGTCTCCTTCGCGCCACTAACGCACCCGGAAACGATGGGGTTCGACGGTTGATGTTACAAAAGGGCGACAAGTGCCAATCGAGCGCCTATATGCGCGCCCATCGACCAACGATTCCCCCGCGAAGGGCCGATGCAGACCACGAATCCGTTTGATGACGACAAGCTGCGCGAAGAGTGCGGCATCTTCGGCGTTTCCGGCGCCGACGGTGCAGCCGCGCTCGTTGCGCTTGGCCTCCACGCGCTCCAGCACCGCGGCCAGGAGGCCGCCGGGATCACGAGCTGGGACGGCGCCCATTTCCACACGCATCGAGCGATCGGCCATGTCGCCGGCAATTTCGACCGCGACGAGGTGATGCGTGCGCTGGCCGGCAGCGTCGCCTGCGGCCATGTCCGCTACGCGACTACCGGCGATTCGGGCATGCGCAACGTCCAGCCGCTCTATGCCGAGCTGGCGAGCGGCGGCTTCGCGGTGGCGCATAACGGCAACATCTCCAACGCGCTGCACGTGCGCCGCGAGTTGATCCAGCGCGGGTCGATCTTCCAGTCGACCTCGGACACCGAGACGATCATCCACCTCGTCGCGACCAGCGGCTACAAGGATCTGCTCGACCGTTTCATCGACGCGCTGAAACAGATCGAGGGCGCCTATTCGCTGATCTGCATGACACCCGAGGGCATGATCGCCTGCCGCGACCCGCTGGGCATCCGCCCGCTGGTGATGGGCAGGCTGGGCGACGCCTATATCTTCGCGTCGGAGACGGTCGCGCTCGACGTGGTGGGTGCCGACTATGTCCGCGATGTCGAGCCGGGCGAGCTGGTGATCGTGCAGGACGGCGAACTGCGCTCGCTCCGCCCCTTTACCGCGATCGCGCCGCGCCCGTGCATCTTCGAATGGGTCTATTTCTCGCGCCCCGATTCGATCTCCGAGAATCGCTCGGTCTATTCGGTGCGCAAGAATATCGGCGCGGAGATCGCGATCGAATCGCCGGTCGACGCCGATCTGGTGATTCCCGTTCCCGATTCGGGCGTGCCCGCGGCGATCGGCTACGCCCAGAAATCGGGGATCCCGTTCGAACTGGGCATCATCCGGTCTCACTATGTCGGCCGGACCTTCATCCAGCCGAGCGCGGAAGTGCGCCGCCTGGGCGTCAAGCTCAAGCACAACGCCAATCGCGACCTGATCCAGGGCAAGCGGATCATCCTGGTCGACGATTCGATCGTGCGCGGCACCACCAGCCTCAAGATCGTCGAGATGATGCGCGAGGCCGGCGCCGCCGAAGTGCATATGCGCATCGCCAGCCCGCCGACCACGCACAGCTGCTTCTATGGGGTCGATACGCCCGAGCGCTCGAAGCTGCTCGCCGCCCGGATGGACGTCGCGGCCATGGCCGAGTTCATCAAGGCCGACAGCCTCGCCTTCGTCTCGATCGACGGGTTGTATCGCGCGCTCGGTCAGGCGGAGCGAACCGACGTGCTGCCTAAATATTGCGATGCCTGCTTCACCGGCCAGTATCCCACGCAGCTGACCGACCATAATGAGCAGGCCGACAGCCAGCTCGCCCTTCTCGACGAACCGGCCTGAACCCCATGACCGAACAGATTCTTGCAGGGCGCGTCGCGCTCGTCACCGGCGCGAGCCGTGGCATCGGCGCAGCGACCGCCATCGCGCTTGCCGCGCGAGGCGCGCATGTCGTGCTGACCGCACGCACTGCCGGCGGCCTCGAGGAAGTCGAGGAGGCAATCTTTGCCGCGGGCGGCAGCGCGACGATCGCGCCGATGGACCTGCTCGAAACCGATTCGATCCCGCGACTTGCCGCTGCGGTGGCCGAACGCTGGGGCAAGCTCGACCTGCTGGTGCTTAACGCTGCCGCGCTCGGTTCGCTGTCGGCGATCGCGGCGTTCGACCCCAAGGAAGTGGCCAAGGTGCTGGCGCTCAACGTCAGCGCACAGGCGGCGCTGCTCGGCGCGTTCGATTCGCTACTGCGCAAGTCGGATGCAGGCCGGGTGATCGGTCTGACCTCCACCGTCGCGCGCAAGCCGCGCGCGTTCTGGGGGCTGTACGGTGCGACCAAGGCAGCGTTCGAGACCCTCGTGCTGAGCTATGGCGAGGAAGTGCGCAACCTGACCAGGGTGCGCGTCGCTTTGCTCAACCCCGGTGCCACCCGCACCAAAATGCGCGCGCGCGCCTATCCGGGCGAAGCGCCCGAGAGCGTCAAGCCGCCGGAAGTCGTGGCAGAGCGCATCCTTGCGCTGCTCGACAGCGATTTCGAGACCGGAGCGTTCGAGACACTCGACTGACCGGCCGGGCGCAATCGGACTCAGTTCATCGCATTTGCGGCGCCCAAGCCTTCCGAACCGCGGATCGCTTCCTAATTAGCTCTCGAGAGGGAGAGCAGGAATGCATGCGCCGCCAGCGACGATCGCACCCGAGATCATTGCCTGCATCGCTGAGGGAAGGCTCCCCACAATGGGCGAATTGCGCCGCGTCGCCCGGCGCATCCACGACGAACTTCGCGGCGCGCGGAGCGTGTTCCGTTGGGAGCGCAGCACCGAAGCACGCGAACGCCGGCTGATGCTGCGCGCAGCCCTGGCGGCGCTGGCCGGCAGCACGGTCAGGCGGCGCGCTGCGGTCGCCGCCTGAGCCATCCGCCTCAGGACGCCGGCTCGATCCCAAGCAACTCTACGGTGAACAGCAAGGTCGCGCCGCCCGGAATAGGGCCGCGGCCCTTGGGGCCGTAAGCGATCTGCTGGGGAATCGCGAATTCGACCTTGTCGCCAATGCCCATCAGCTGAACCCCCTCGGTCCATCCGGGGATGACGCGGTTGAGCGGGAAGGTCGCGGGCGTGCCGCGCCGGACCGAACTGTCGAACTCGGAGCCATCGCTGAAGGTACCGACATAATGGACCGTGACGCTATCCGTGGGGCCGGGGTGTTTTCCGCTGCCATTGCCGGCAACCAGACGCCAGCGCAGCCCGCTCGCCGTGACGTTCCAGCCATTGCCGCCGTGGCGCTCGGCCAGCGCGAGCATCTGCTTGTTATGCCAGGCGGCATCCTGCGAGAGATCGGGCGCCTGAGTCTGCGCGACGGCCGGAACCGCGGCGAGCGCGCACGCGAAACTAGTCAAACAAGCCTTGAACATCTTCCGCTTCTCTTCCCTGTAAAATGTGCTCATGCCGCGAGGAACGCCTTGACCTCGGCCTGAAAGAACGGAGCATTATCCCACATGAGGAAATGCGCAGCGTCGGGCACGCGCTTGAGCACCACACCCTTCAGCGGGGCGTAGGACATCTGGTAATAGCCATCCATCTGGACGTCAGTCACCGGCGCCCCCTTGGGTGTGACGTAGAGCACGAGCGTCTTCGCGGTGACCTTCGACAGTTCGGGCATCAGGTTGGTCATGACCAGCTCGCCATAGGCGCGCGCCACCACATCGCGGTCGGACTTCATCGCATCGTCGAGCGCGCCGGCGCGCATGTTCTCGGTCGCGACCATCGATGCGATCGTCTGCTCCTGCCGCTTGGCATAGGCGTCGGCGGGCGAGGTTCGCATGCTGGTCATGATCCCATCGGCGATCGGCTTCAACGTCTCGGGTGTGGCGTTGGGGCCGCCGAACATCGCGCCCATGAACGGGAACATGTCGACCACCATCAGCTTCGACACGCTGGCGGGGTGGCGCGCGGCGAGCATCATGCCGATCGAGCCGCCCATCGAATGGCCGATCACGGAGACCGGACCCAGCTTCTGGTCGACGATATAGCGCGCAATCTCTTCGGCCACCGGCGCGGCGACGTTGCCTTCGGCATTGCCGCCCTTGTCGGTACCCGCAAAGCCATGGACCTGGACCTTGTGCCAGCGATAGCCGGGCACCGCTGCGATCATCTCCTTCCATACGCGCGGGCTGGAGGTGAGGCCTGGGATCAGGATCACGTCCTTGCCCGTCCCTTCCACGCTCACGGTGATGCGGGTGGAGGCGAAACCCTTCGCGGCGACCGGCGCAGGCAGCAGCGTGACAGTGAGCAGCAGCGCGACGAACGCGAACAGGCCGCGGCGGTGAATCATGGCAGGTCCTCCCGGTTTCGCGGGAAATTATCGGGGGATGACCGGCCAGTCTATCCCGGTCGTTCCATCTCGATGACGATATCCTCGTCGACCGCGGCCTCCTCATCCAGTTCCTCAGTGGCGAAGGCCTCGCGGTTCATCACGAAGCTGCCGTGATAGCCCGAGAAGCGCCATTCGCCGGTCACCTCGGTCCCGTCATCGTTGATGGTTCCGGCATAGGCGACCGAATGGGCGAGCGGCCCGGCCGGATCATATTGCTTCATGAAGCGCAGCCGGGCACCGGCGCGATCGCCATCGACGAACGCGCGGCGGATCTCCGCTTCGCCGCTATTGTCGGGCTCGGTGATCGTCCCGCTTACTTCGCCGCCCGTTTCGTCCAGATGGGCGATGAAGCTGTTCTCATCCGCGCCGAACGAGGAGGTGAAATAGCGCCCGTACCAGACGCCCGTCACATCCTGCGGGTCGGTGATCAACTGCTGTGGTCCGCGACGATCTTCCAGCCGCGCGCCTCGCGCCGGAAGAGCAGCGACGTCATCCCAGTCTGCGCCGCGCCGCCCGCCGCGGGGGTCAGCGTCCAACGCGCGATCAGGTGGGCATATGTCCTGCCGATCAGCCGGAAATCCTCGAACCCGAAGCTCAGCAGCGTGTGCTTCGGCCGTTCGCCGGGGCCGAACTGGTCGGCATATTTAAGCGCATAGCGCGCGCGGATGGGTCCCAGGCCGCGTTCGACGCCCTTGGCGCCGGTGAAGCTGGTGCCCGGATCGTCGGAATAGACGGCGAGAAAGGCATCAAGGTCGCCGCGGTTCCAGCCCTGTGCGCTGTCCGACATCGCGGCTTCGATCTGCGCTCGCGGCGCGAGCGGCTCCTTCGCCGCAGCAGGCAGCGCTACGAAGACCATGAGCAACGCGAGCAGCCACCTCATCCGCGTTCCTCTATCAGCTTCTCCAGCTCAGCTGCGGTCAGCGGCTCTGCGCAGAGATAACCCTGATAGAATTGGCACCCCTCCTTCGCGAGCAGTTCGAGCTGTTCCTGCGTCTCCACCCCCTCAGCCACGACTGCGAGGCCAAGCGAGCGCGCCATGTCGATCACGCCGCGCACCACCACCCGGTCGCGCGCTGATCCGGTGATGTCCTGGGTCAGCTTGCGGTCGATCTTGAGATAGTCGAGCGGCAGCGCCTTGAGATAGGCAAGGCTCGAATAGCCAGTTCCGAAATCGTCGATCGCGACGCGGCAGCCCGCGGTGCGCAGCTCCGCGAGCAAGCGCGCGGCTTCGCTCAGGTCGCTGATCAATCCGCCCTCGGTGATCTCGACCGTCAGACGGCCACGCGGAAAGCCGCTCGCATCCACCCAGTCGAGGAACAGGTCAGCGAAGCTGGCACGTGTGACATCGGCAGCGGTGACGTTGACCGACAGGCGCAAGCCCCGAAGCTCTGCAGGCCAGCGCGCAGCCTGATTAAGCGCGAGCCGCTGGACATGCTCGGACAGGGCGAGCTCGAGCCCGGCGCGCTCCGCGGCGGCGAACAGCATCTCGGCGCCGATCTCGCCCGTCGCATGGTGCCAGCGGGCAAGCGCCTCGACCCCGGCGATCGCACCGGTCGAGACCACGACCTGCGGCTGAAAGCGGAGCGTGATCTCCCCCGCATCCATCGCCCGGCGCAGGTCGACCGCGAGCGTATCGACCGGCACGGTTCCCGCGGGGGCGTCGTTCCCCGCGAGCGTATCGCTCACGCGGCGGAGCAGGGTCGCGGCAGTATCGTCCGGTTCGGATGCCGCAATCGCAGTGCGTGCGCCGAGTGGCATAATCTCGTCCCCGATCACGAAGGGCCGTGACAGCGCCTCCTCGATCCGGCCGGCCACGGCCTCAAGCAGTTCGGGCGTAGCGCCTTCCGATGCGACGACGAATTCGGCCCCGGCGATGCGCGCGGCGACAAAATGGCGGCCCAGTACCTCGCGCGCAGCCTCTCCCAGCCGGCCCGACGCCGCGCGCAAGAGCGAATCGCCCGCGGGGCGGCCATAGGCGGTATTGACCATCTCGAACCGGTTGAGCGCCGCAAGGACAACCCCCACAGCTTGTCCATCACCAAGCCGCCGTTCAATCCAGCGGCGCACGCCAGCGCCATCATGCACCCCGGCCAGCGCGTCGCGGACTGCCGCACCCGCATCAATCTCGCCCAATCGCTCGATCAACGCATGGACCCGGCCGGTGCGGGCATCGCGCTGAAGATGCTCGACGACGCGGCCCGCGCCCTTGAGTTCGTGCGCAAAGGCGGTTGCGGCAAGGCCGTCGCGCAGCCGCCCGAACGCTGCACGCAGCGCACCATGGTCGCCCGCCTCCACCCGGCGCAGCATCGCGCGCACCGAGGGCTCTTCGCCCAGCCCCAGCATCCCGGCCAGCGCAGGCGTCACCTGGATAGACGCGAGCGCTGGATCGTAGCGCCAGCCCAAGGGTTCGGCATCGCCGACGATCACCGGACCCTCGCCGCTGACACGCTCGGCATGACGCGCCGCGAAGCGCAGCGCCTGAACAAACTCGGCCTCACGCATCGGACTGGCAAGGAAATGCGTGGCGCCGGCGTCGTAGAACGCGCCGAGCCGCGCGGAATCGTTACGAGAGACCAAAGCGAGCAGCGCGCCGCCGGTCGCACCGGTAACCCCGGCCAGCGCGCGCACCGCGGCCAACCCTTCCTCGACCGCACCGCGCGCGTCGACCACCGCGACCGACGCACCGCTTGCCAGCAGCCGCCGCTCGGCCCCGTCGGACCGCCGCGCGGCGACCACGCGCCAGCCAGCCCCGGCGGCAAGCGCAGCAAGTTCGTCACGCTGACGAAACGACAGCAGGAAAACCGGCCGTTCGCGCCCGGTCATTGGCGTGATCTGGATGGGCGCGGCTTCGGTCATCGCCCTATCCCTAACCCAAGGCTTGCTGCGAAGTCATCAACGGCTTAGCTGCTTATTTCATGGCGACCGCGCCCGCCCTGATCGACCGTCACGGCCGCACGATCCGCTACCTCAGGGTATCGGTGACGGACCGGTGCGATCTGCGCTGCCGCTATTGCATGGCCGAGACGATGACTTTTCTGCCGCGCAGCGAGCTGCTGGCGCTGGAAGAGATCGCGCTGATCGCCGAACGCTTCATCGCGCGCGGGGTCACCAAGATACGGCTGACCGGTGGCGAACCGCTGGTGCGCCGCGATGCGATCGACCTGGTGCGGCGGCTTGGGCGACATGTGGGTAGCGGCCTCGACGAACTTACAATGACCACCAACGGCACGCGGCTGACGGAATATGCGCAAATGCTCGCCGGAGCGGGGGTGCGGCGGATCAACCTCAGCCTCGACAGCCGCGATCCCGAAACCTTTCGCCACATCACCCGCCATGGCGACCTCGCGCAGGTGCTGGACGGCATTGCCGCGGCACAGGCGGTTGGTCTCGCGGTCAAGATCAACATGGTCGCGCTCAAGGGGCTGAACGATCACGAAATCGCGCCGATGCTCGAATGGGCGGGTCGCAACGGCATGGACCTGACCCTGATCGAGACGATGCCGATCGGCGCGATCGACGAGGATCGTGCCGACCGCTTCCTTCCATTGACGCAGGTGCTCGACGACTTGTCGCGCCACTACACGCTGACGCCCGACCAGCATCGCAGCGGCGGCCCCGCGCGCTACTGGCACGTTGCAGAGACAGGCGCGCGGCTCGGTCTTATTACACCACTCACGGGCAATTTCTGTGAAAGCTGCAACCGCGTTCGGCTGACCACGGAGGGAAAACTGTTCACTTGTCTCGGTCATGAGGACCAGGTCGATCTCAAAACCGCAATCCGAAGCGGCGGACTTGCCGCCGTCGATGCCGCGATCGACGATGCACTCGCCACAAAGCCCGCGCGCCATGATTTCAGCGTGACGCGTGGCGCGGCGCCTGCTGTCGGCCGCCATATGAGCGTGACCGGCGGATGAGCGGTATCCGCCGGGCACTCGTCGCCTCCCCCACCAACCCCGCCGAGGTTGCCGCGCACGAACTGCTGGCGGCGCATGACTGGGTGCACCCGGACGAGGCCGAGATGATCGTCGCATTGGGCGGCGACGGCTTCATGCTTCAGACGCTGCATATGCTGCTGGAAAAGCATCGCAACCTGCCGGTGTTCGGGATGAACCTCGGCACGATCGGTTTCCTGATGAACGAATGGCGGCCCGACGGGCTCGACTCGCGCCTGACGCGCGCGCGCCCGTTCCGGGTAACGCCGCTGGTGATGACCGCGACGACGGTGGCGGGCGAGACCCACCACCTGCCCGCGATCAACGAAGTGTCGCTGCTGCGCGAGACGCGCCAGACCGCCAAGCTTGAGGTGACGGTGAACGACCGCGTCGTGCTGCCCGAACTCGTGTGTGACGGCATCCTGGTCGCGACCCCGGCGGGGTCGACGGCCTATAACCTGTCCGCGCACGGGCCGATCCTGCCGCTGGGATCGCAGATGCTTGCGCTCACGCCGATCAGCCCGTTCCGGCCCCGGCGCTGGCGCGGCGCGATCCTGCCAGAGAAGACGCGGATCTCGCTCGTGGTGCTCGACCCCGGCAAGCGCCCGGTGAGCGCCGTTGCCGACCAGCGCGAGGTCCGCGACGTTGCACGCGTCGATATCGAGATCGATCCCAAGCGCGACCTGACCCTGTTGTTCGACCCCGAACATGCGCTCGACGATCGCATTACGATGGAACAGTTCGTGGCTTGATTTGGGTGGCGGCACCGGCCCGTTCCCCGCCCGGCCACCTAACGCCAGCATCCTGTGGGCGGCCGGGCGGGGAAGCCAGCCCGTGCCGTGGCGGCAAAGCGATAAAAAACCCGGCTTTACGCGCTTGCAATGCATGAAACCCCTTCGTATAGGCGCGCCCTCGCTGTCGTTCCCTGATAGCTCAGCGGTAGAGCTCTCGACTGTTAATCGAGCGGCCGTAGGTTCGAATCCTACTCAGGGAGCCAGCGAGTTTTCCGGCAGAATCGACAATCAGACCGCGACGCACCGACGCGTCCATGCGGTTACGGGTATGCGCGCGCCACTCCGTTCGTTGAATGATCGTTCAGCGAATGGACATTTGCGTTAGACTATTCGTTACAACCACATATCGGCACGAGTCGCCGCAGTTGATTAGGAGGAATTTCATGCGCACCAGTCAGTCCCGCCGTTCGCGGGTTGCGGCGCTTGCCCTCGCCCTTGCGTCGGCATCCGTGCTTGCGTCCTGCGCGACGCCCACGCCCTATCAGCCCGCCACCGGCAGCGGTTCGTACCGCAACGGATATTGGGACGAGCAGATCGAGAGCGACCGGTTCCGCGTCAGCTTCTCGGGCAACAGCCTCACCTCGCGCGAGACGGTCGAGCGGTACCTGCTCTATCGCGCGGCGCAGCTCACCGTGGAGCGCGGCTTCGACTATTTCATCCTCTCGGACCGCGACACCGAGAAGAAAACCAACACCTATATCGATCGCCCCTTCAACTCCGGCCCCTGGGGCTATTGGGGTCCGTCGTGGCGCTATTATAGCCCGCGCTGGGGCTGGCGCGGCTGGAGCCCCTTCTATGGCGACCCCTTCTGGGATCGCGACATCGATGTCCGCACCGTCGATCGCTATGAGGCGAGCGCCGAGGTGGTCGTCGGCCGCGGCCGCAAGCCCGACAATGTCCGCGCCTTCAACGCGCGCGAGGTCCTCGAGAATCTCGGCCCGTCGATCAGCCAGCCCAAGCCGCGCTGAGACCGACTGAACGCCAAAAAGAAAGGGCCGCCCGGGAAACCGGGCGGCCCTTTCTTTTTGGCTAGCGCATCGAGAACGATGCTTCGGGGCCACCCCTCCCCCGAAGGGGAGGGGCCAGCGCGCCTTACAGGGCGCCGTGGCAATGCTTGTATTTGTTGCCCGACCCGCAGGGGCAGGGCGCGTTGCGGCTGACGCGGCCCGCCCATTGCGACGGATCGTCGCCCAGCGCCTCGGCATCGGGACGCGGAATCTGCAGCGCCGGCAGCTCGTTCGAGATCAGGCCCGCCGATCCCGCATCCCAATCGGCGCTGTTATCGATCCCGGTCAGCGGATCGATATGCGTCGTCAGGAAATCGGGCAGCTCGGGAAGCTCAGGCGGCGCCTGGAACTGGAACTCGGCCCATGCCAGCGTGCGCGTGACGTCTTCACGAATGCTGCCAAGCATCCGCTCGAACATCGCGAAGGCTTCCTGCTTATATTCGTTGATCGGCGTCTTCTGGGCGTAAGCGCGCAGGTGAACCACCTGACGCAGCGCATCCAGCGTGCCGAGATGCTCTTTCCAGTGATGGTCGAGATTCTGCAGGAGGATCGACTTTTCGATCTGCACCCAGGTCTCGGGATCGAGATCGTCGGACTTGGCCTTCACGCGTGCGTCGGCCTGCTCACGGATGCGGTTCTCGACATCCTCGGGCTCGAGCCCGTCCTTCTCGGCGATCCACGTCTCGATCGGCACCTCAAGGCCCAGCGTCTTCTGGACATTCTCCTTGAGTCCCTCGACATTCCACTGCTCGGGATAGGTCTCGGCGGGACAGAAGCGGCCGACGAGATCGTTGACCGTCTCGGCGCGCATATCCTCGACCACGTCGCCGACAGTCTCGGCGTCCATGATGTCCGAGCGCTGCTCGTAGATCACCTTGCGCTGGTCGTTCATGACGTCGTCATACTCGACGACCTGCTTGCGGATGTCGTAGTTGCGCGCTTCGACCTTCTTCTGCGCGGTCTCGATCGCCTTGGTCAGCCACTTGCTGCCGATCGCCTCGCCATCGGCGATGTTGTTGCGCATCATCTTGGCGAACAGCGTGTCCGGCCCGAAGATGCGCAGCAGGTCGTCATCGAGGCTGAGGTAGAAACGGCTGAGGCCCGGATCACCCTGGCGGCCTGAGCGGCCGCGCAGCTGGTTGTCGATGCGGCGGCTCTCGTGCCGCTCGGTGCCGAGAACGAACAGGCCGCCGGCTTCGAGCACCTTCTGCTTCTCGGCGGCGACCTCGGCCTTGATCTGCTCGATCGCCGCTTCGCGTTCCGGCCCCTCGGCCATTTCGCTGAGCTCGTCGTTCACCCGGAACTCGACGTTACCGCCAAGCTGGATGTCGGTGCCGCGGCCCGCCATGTTGGTGGCGATGGTCACCGCGCCCAGACGGCCGGCCTGCGCCACGATATGCGCTTCATTCTCATGCAGGCGCGCGTTGAGCACCGAGTGATCGACGCCCTCCTTGGTCAGATAGTCGGACAGCATTTCCGACTTCTCGATCGAGACCGTGCCGACCAGCACCGGCTGGCCCTTGGTCGCATGTTCCTTGATCGAGCGTGCGATCGCGATGAACTTGTCCTGCTGGGTCTTGTAGAACTCGTCGTCTTGGTCGACGCGCTGGACACCGACGTTGGTCGGAATCGACACCACGTTCATCTTGTAGATGTCGAAGAACTCGGGCGCCTCGGTCGCCGCGGTGCCGGTCATGCCCGCGAGCTTGGGGTACATGCGGAAATAATTCTGGAAGGTGATCGAAGCGAGCGTCTGGTTCTCCGGCTCGATGTTGACGCCTTCCTTGGCCTCGACCGCCTGGTGCAGGCCGTCCGACCAGCGGCGACCGTCCATCATGCGGCCCGTGAACTCGTCGATGATGACGACCTTGCCGTCCTTGACGATATAATCGATGTCGCGCTTGCGCATGACGTTTGCCTGCAGCGACTGGTTGAGGTGGTGGACCACCTGGGTATTCTCGAAATCGTAGAGATTGGCGCCCTGGAGCAGCCCGGCCGCCTCGAGCATCCGCTCGGCAGTCTCGATCCCGTCCTCGGTCAGAACGACGCTCTTCTGCTTCTCGTCCTTGTCGTACAGGCCCTCTTCAAGCTGTTTAACGATCGCATCGACGCTGATGTACAGATCGGACTTATCGTCGGTGGGGCCGGAGATGATCAGCGGGGTACGCGCCTCGTCGATCAGCACCGAATCGACCTCGTCGACGATCGCCATCGCGAACGGGCGCTGCACCATCGACGCGCGCTCATACTTCATGTTGTCGCGCAGATAGTCGAAGCCGAATTCGTTATTGGTGCCGTAGGTGATGTCGGAGTGATACGCCTCGCGGCGCTGGTGATCGGCGAGGTTGGGGACGATCACACCCACGGTCAGGCCGAGGAACTTGTAGATCTGTCCCATCCACTCGGCGTCGCGGCGGGCGAGATAGTCGTTGACCGTAATGACGTGCACGCCCTTTGCGGGCAGCGCGTTGAGGTAGGTGGCGAGCGTCGCCACCAGCGTCTTGCCCTCACCCGTACGCATCTCGGCGATCTCGCCGCGATGGAGGACGATACCGCCGATCATCTGCACGTCGAAATGGCGCATGCCGAGCACGCGGCGCGATGCCTCACGCACGGTGGCGAAGGCTTCGGGGAGGATCGAGTCGATCTTCTCGCCATTCTCGAGCCGCTCGCGGAACTTCACGGTCTGCGCCGAAAGCTCTTCGTCGGACAGGCGCTCCAGCGCTACTTCGTAGGCGTTGATCTTCTGAACAATGGCCCCAAGGCCTTTGACGTACCGGTCGTTGGACGAGCCGAACAGGGATTTGGCCAAACCGCCGAGCATGATGGATTCCAGTCGTATGAGAATTGCGGGATGCGCGCCCGGCCAGCGAGCGCAACTATAAGCATGTGCGAAGGAGGCCGCCTCACCCGTTCAATCCGGGTCAAGCGGCGGCGCGGCTATTCCAGCCGGCGCTCGCTCGACAGGCGCGCAGGGCGAAGCACCGGCGCGTCATGGATGGCAAAGGATGCGGCAGCAGGACGCTGCGGCGTTGTGGCGGGGATAGCCGTGCGGGCCGCGGTAATGGCGGCAACTGCCTCCGCCGCAACGTCGGCGGCGCGGGTGATCGCGGTTTCGCTCTGCCGCTGCGCCGCGCGCAGGTCACGGTCGCCGGCGAAAGCACCGGTCAGACCCGCCAACAGCGCGGAGAGAAACAGCAACAGTTGCACGATGTACCCTGTACCAACCCCATGTTGCCCGGCGCTGAACGGCGGGCCGTGCAGGACATAGGGCGGGACTCCGCTTCCTCCAACCCATAAACTGGAAAATCAGTCGCCGATCACCCAACGCACCGGCAAAACTACCGAAGCCTTCACCGCCTGCCCCGCCATGCGCATCGGAGTGTAACGCGCGCGCACGGCAATCTGGAATGCGGCGACATCGAGGTCCGCCGAACCCGAGCTTTGGTGTACACTACAGTCGATCAGCAAACCTTCCGGGGTGAGGACGCAACGCAGCTGCGTCACCCCCTGACGCTCCTCAGCAAGCGCAGCGGGCGGATAGAATTCGCTGGGACTCGGCAGAGAGATCAGGCGTGGCCGCTCGACTTGCTCCGGAGCAGCATCGGTGGCGAACGGTGTCGGCGGCTGCGCCGGAGGTGGCGCAGGAAACGGAGCCGGGCGGATCGCTGGCGATGATTGCGCTGCGAACAACAACAGGACCAAGGCAGTCTGCAGCATCGACCTGCTCCCTTATCAGCCGCGCGTGCGTGCGACTTCGCATCCTACGCGCGCATCGGGATAGACGTCGAGCTTCATCGACCGCACCTTGACCGCGCGCACCCGCGGGTCGGCGGCGAGGGCAAGCCGAGCGACCTCTTCGCACAAGGTCTCCTGCAGCTCGATATGCCGCGCGGCAGCCAGCGCGCGGATACCTTCGCGCAGATAGTCATAGTCGACCACTGCCTCGATCTGGTCTTCGGGAGCCCCTTCATAGGCGCAGGTCAGCCAAACGCTGACCGACACCCGCTGCGGCGCCGCGCGTTCATGATCGTGGATGCCAAGGCCAATCGTGACCTCCAGCCCCTCAAGCAGGATCGTATACTCAACCACCTGGCCGCTCCCGCCCCTCGAACATCACATCGCCCTCGCGGCGCACGAAACGCTGGCCGCAATCGACGAAGACGTTCTGACCGGTGATGCTGCGCGCGGTGAGCAGATGTTCGACGGTGCGGGCGATGTCGCCAAGTTCGACCTGACGCTCAAGCAGGTTCTGCGTCGATGCCTTTGCGAACTCCGCTTCGCTCTGATCGAGACTGGGCAACGAAATCCCCGGCGAGACCGCGTTGACGCGAATGCGCGGGGCCAGCGCCATCGCCAGCAGCCGCGTCGCCTCGGCCAGCCCCGCCTTGCTCAGCGTATAGGTCAGGAAATCGGGGTTGGGATTGTCGAGCTTCTGATCGAGCAGATTGACGATCGCGCCCTCCCCCAATCCGGTTTGCGCCGCCATCGCCGAAGCGAGCACCAGCGGCGCGCCAAGGTTGACGTGCATATGCCGGTCGAGCCCCGAATAATCGGCGACCGGCAACGCATCCCATCCAAACAGCGAAGCGTTGTTGACCAGCCCCTCGACCGGTCCGCCCAGCGCCTCGGCCGCAGCCTGCGCCAGCCCACGCGTCTCCGCGGCATCGGCGAGGTCGGCGGTGACGAGCGCGACGCCCAGCTCGGCCGCCAGCGCCTCCGCTTCATCGTGCGAGTCATGGTGATGCACCGCGACCTTGTGCCCGGCGGACACCAGATGCCGCACGATCGCGGCCCCGATCCGCCGCGCGCCGCCTGTCACCAGAACGCGCATCAATAGCCCATCAACGCCAGCACTTCCTTGCGGCTGCGCTCATCCTCACGGAACACGCCCATCATCCGGCTGGTGACCATGCCGACGCCCGGCGTGCGCACGCCGCGCGCGGTCATGCAGGCATGGCTTGCCTCGATCACCACCGCGACGCCGCGCGGGTGGAGGTGGTTCCAGATGCAGTCGGCGACCTCGGCGGTCAGCCGCTCCTGCACCTGCAGCCGGCGCGCATAGGCATGGAGCACGCGCGCGAGTTTGGAGATGCCGACGACATGATCCTGCGGAAGATAGGCAATCGACGCGCGGCCGATGATCGGCGCCATGTGATGCTCGCAATGCGACTGGAACGGGATGTCCTTCAGCAGCACGATCTCGTCATAGCCGCCCACTTCCTCGAAGACGCGCGACAAATGGTGCGCCGGATCCTCGCCATAGCCCTGACAATATTCCTTCCACGCTCGCGCAACCCGCATGGGGGTATCGAGCAGACCTTCGCGATTCGGGTCGTCGCCGGTCCAGCGCAGGATGGTGCGGACCGCCTCGGCGACGTCGTCGGGCACTGCGATCTTGGGCGGCGAAGCGACCATGTCGCCATCCTCGGGCTCATCGTGATCGTGACAGCTCATCGTCCTGCAAATCCTGTGTTTCGTGCGTGACGCTACGGCAAGCTCGCCTGCCTGTGTTGCGCTTCGGCAACAACCCGGTGTGAAGAGGAATTGCAAGCATTTCCGGGGGATTCCTGACGTGATTTGACGTTGACGTAAGGATTCGGGGAGCGGTAGCTTCGCCAACAGAAACAGGTGACCGGCCAAAGAAGCGGCACCACCCCAGAGAGGAGTCTTTCATGCGGAAGTTCCAACTGCTCACCGCGACTGCCATCACCCTGATGGCCACAACCCCCGCCTTCGCGCAGGATACAGCACAGGCTGATCCTGCCGATGTCACCGAAGAAGTCGTCGTCACCGCCACGGGCCGCGCCCAGGCGGCACAGGATGTGCCGATCGCAGTCAGCGTCGTCGGTGCCGAACAGCTCGAAAATGCCGGCGTCAGCGACATTCGTGGCCTGCGCCAGGTGACGCCGAGCCTTCAGGTGACGACGGGCCAGTCGGCCGCAACCGGCGTAGTGCTGCGCATCCGCGGCATCGGCACCGCGGGCGACAACCCCGGCTTCGAGCCGGCGGTTGGCGTGTTCATCGATGGCGTGTTCCGCGCCCGCGCGGGCGTCGCACTGTCCGACCTGCCCCCGATCGACCGCGTCGAAGTGCTGCGCGGCCCGCAGGGCACGTTGTTCGGCCGCAACACCTCGGCCGGCGCGCTCAGCATCACCACCCAGGGTCCATCGTTCGACCTCGGCGGCTATGTCGAGGGCTCGTACGGCAATTATAACGAAGTCGAGATCAAGGCCGGTCTGACCGGCGGCGTCACCG
This sequence comes from Sphingomonas sp. GW821-FHT09B04, assembly GCF_059418285.1. Classification (NCBI taxonomy): domain Bacteria; kingdom Pseudomonadati; phylum Pseudomonadota; class Alphaproteobacteria; order Sphingomonadales; family Sphingomonadaceae; genus Sphingomonas; species Sphingomonas sp. GW821-FHT09B04. The sequence continues at coordinate 447,279 of NZ_JBWKPO010000002.1, read as the reverse complement.
AGCAGCTCGCGCTGCGCGTCGACGGTGGCTATCACAAGCGTGACGGCTATATCACCGATCCCAACACCGGCCGCGACTTCAACAATATCGACCGCTGGTTCGTCCGCGGCCAGGCGAAGTTCGAGACGACCAACGTCACCTTCCGCCTGATCGGCGATTATGCCCAGACGGATGAGGCATGCTGCGGCGCGATCAACACCGGATCGGGCTTCGAGCTGCTCCCCTCCGGCCGCGACACCACCACCTCCGGCGGCGTGCTGGGCTTCATCACCAGCAACCTGATCGATGCGCTCGCAGGAACCCCCGCGCTGGGCGGTGCGGTCGGCCGTGACGGCATCGTCCGGCCCTTCGATCGCGAGGGGCGGCAGATGGCGACATCGCCCAACCGCAACCTGACCGAAAAGGTCAAGGAATGGGGTATTTCGGGCCAGCTCGACTGGAATCTGGGCGACGTTACCCTCACCTCGATCACCGCCTATCGCGACTGGCGCGCGGTGCGCAGCCAGGACATCGATTTCTCGGGCGCGGACCGCGCCTATCGCGACGGCTATCGCACGGGCATCAAGGACTTCACCCAGGAACTCCGCCTCAAGGGCAGCGCGTTCGATGGGAAGCTCGACTGGCTCGTCGGCGGCTTCTACCTCAACGAGAAACTGAACCTGACCGACGTGGTCCGTTACGGTACCCAGGCCGACCAGTTCGTCGACGGCATCTTCAGCCAGCTGACCCGGAACGCGCTGCTTCCCAACGGCGCGCAGCTGTTTGGGACGCTGGGTGCGGGCGTGCCCCTGTTCGGTCAGGTCGCCTTTTCCCAGATGACTCCAGCGCAGCAGGCCGCGGTTCTCGCAAATCCCGGTGTGCGTGACACGTTCCTCCAGCCGATCCCACGCACGCCGGACGGCGCGGGTCAGCAGGCTGATCGCTACAAGGTGGACACCCAGGCCTTCGCGCTGTTCACGCACAACATCATAAACTTCACCGACAATCTGTCGTTGACGCTGGGTCTGCGTTACAATCGCGAGACCAAGAAGATCGACGCGAACCTCAATGCGTCGGTGCCGTCGTGCAGCTTCTGGCTCAACCCGAACTCGGCAATGTTCCGCCAGGCGCTGATGGCGCAGGGGGCGAGCCCGTCCAACCCGCTTGGCTTGTTCGGCCTTGCGCATCTTTATACCTGCAACCCGACGATCAACTCGGAGTTCAACGGCAGCTACAACGGCAAGCGGACCGAGGACGAGTTCACTGGCACCGCAAAGCTCGCGTTCAAGCTCTCCGACAACTATTTGCTCTATGGCGGGTATGACCGCGGCTACAAATCGGGCGGCTACAACCTCGACCGCGGTTCGTTCGACTCGCGGCTGCTCGGCGGCAATGGTGCGCAGATCAGCGATCTGGAGTTCGGCAACGAGCTGGTCGACGCCTATGAAATCGGCATCAAGAGCAACCCGATCCGCGGCCTCCAGATCAACCTCGCGGGCTTCTATCAGGAGTTCAAGGGCTACCAGAACAACTCGTTCGAGGGCACGCGCTTCGTCACCCGCAACTTCGCCAAGGTGGTCTCGAAGGGCATCGAGCTTGAATCGGTGATCCGCCCGACCTCGAACCTGACCTTCGCGCTCAACTACACCCTGCTCGACACCGAGGTGAAGGACCCGCTCGCAGGGGCAGACAATGGCAAGCCGCTGACCAACTCACCGCGCAACGTCATCACCGGCGCGGTGACCTGGACCCCGCAGATCAGCGATACTGTCGGCGCGCTGTTCCACATCGACTGGCGCACCAACAGCGATGCGAACACGATCAACCCTGCGATCGCGCGGCCATACACCACCAATGACGGCTACAGCATCGTCAACGCCCGCGTCGGTCTGAACTTCGGCGAAGGCGGCCGGTTCGGGATCGAGGCCTATGTCGAGAACCTGTTCGACACCTATTACAACATCACCTCGTTCCCGATCCCCGAGCAGGGCAGCAGCTTCGCGGTCTATCCCGCACCGCCGCGCTTCTACGGTGTGAAGGCACGCGTGAAGTTCTAAGGGGCAAATCGACCAGAGCCGGGGCATACCGGCTACAGGAGGGCGCGTTCGGGAAGCCGGGCGCGCCCTTCGCCATTTACTCCGTCGTGGAGAGAATCGGCACGGCCTGGCCCCTCTGAGGACGTCTTGCCGTGCGCAAACCGCCCGGAGGGGCGCTCAGAGGGCAAGTTCTCCACAAACAAACGCCCGTTATGGCCTTGAAAGGCCATCAAGTACGTGCATCGCATAGAGAACCACAGTACATCGTCTCCAGCGACAACGGTGGGAACGCAGCCCACAAACCGTCGGCGCTGGAGCATATCTGAGCCCGGGGGCTTGTCACCGGCTCACAGAGGAGAAGAAAATATGGCGGAAAAGAAGGCATCCGGCGGGGCCCGTGGCGGCATCGCGAAGCCAGTCACCCCCTCGCCCGAGCTCGCCGCGATCGTCGGCGCAGGTCCGCTGCCGCGCAGCGAGATCGTCAGCAAGATGTGGGTCCACATCAAGGAAAACAATCTCCAGAACCCCGCCAACAAGCGTGAGATCCTGGCCGATGACAAGCTGAAGAAGGTCTTCGGCGGTGACAAGGCGACGATGTTCGAGCTGAACAAGCACATCGCCAAGCACGTCAGCTAATCCACGGCCGGCATCTCTGCCGGTCAGGACAGCAGAAAGCCCCCGGGGTTCGCCTCGGGGGCTTTTTTCATGCGCAGAGTTATCGGGCAGGTTTCGATCCTCCCCGGCGTGGGGAGAATCGAAACCCGGACCTTCACCAGTTGAAGCGAAGCGACGCCGTCACGGTGCGCCCGGCGCCGAAATAGCAGCTGTTGTTGAACGGACAGGCGCTGACATGGCGCGTGTCGAACAGGTTCGCCGCGTTCACTGCCAGATTAAAGCCGGTCAGCGCGCTGCTCGCTTCGCCAAGGTCATAGCCGATCAGCGCATCGACCAGCGTGAACGAGTCCGTCGTAAAGCGTTCGAAGATCGCGACGCCGTTGACCACCTTGTACTGGGTTGTCCCGTCCGATCCGCCAACATAGCGCACCCCGGCGCCCAGCTTCAGCCCGCCGAGCGGGCCGGTCACGCCGGCGTTGCGGCCGAAATCATAGGAAACGAAGCCCGACGCCAGCCATTCGGGCGTGCCGAGCTGGCGCGTCCCCGTAGTGGTCGGGACTGCGCCGACGGTAGCCGTCGCCGCAGTAGCCTTGGTCCCCTGCGTGATGATCGCGTCGGTGTAGCTGGCCGCCACGATCACATCGAGACCGGGAGCGACCTCGCCCCGCCCTTCCAGCTCGACACCGCGCACACGCACTTCGCCGATCTGAATCTGGGAGTTGGACGGCAGGCCGTTGGCGGGTGCACCGGGATCCGCGACCGGCACCTTGCGCCGCCGCAGATCATAGACCGACGCGGTGAAGATCGCACTGGTGCCCCGCGGCTGGAACTTCAGCCCAGCCTCATACTGGCGCCCGGTGACCGGCTCGAACGGCTCCGTCGTGGTCGGCGTCACGTAGCGTGAGCCGGTCTGCGGCTCGAACGATTCCGAGAAGCTGAAATAGGGGGAGAGCCCGAACTCGAACTCGTAGAGCGCCCCCAGCCGCGCAGTGAAGGCGTTCTGTGACAGGAAGGTCGCCGCGCCATTGCCGCCCGCCGCAACCCTCTTGTTACGCGTGGTCTGGTCGTACCAGTCGAAACGCCCGCTTGCGATCAGCTGGAGCCGTCCGATCGCGATCTGGTCCTGCAGATACACGCCGACCTGAGTCCGTTTGCCATAGGTGTTGACGTAGCCGGACGAGAGGACGGTGAGATCGAAGCTCGGCAGCGCGCCGCCATAGGCCGGCCTGAACAGGTTGAGGTTGGGAATACTGGTCAGCGGGTTCGCCGAGACGCCGGTGTTGAACTGCTGGAAATTCTCACCGGTGATCGTCTGATAGTCGACGCCAACCAGCACATTGTGCCGGAGCGGTCCGGTTGCGAACTTCGCCGCGAAGTGATTGTCGAGCGTCAGCGTATCGAAATCCTCGTCCGCACCGCCGCCGCCGCGGGTGATCGTCGAAAAGTCGCTGTTGCCCGCCGCCGTCCGCGCAAAGCCCGCCACATAAAGCTGGCGGTAGCTCAGCTGGTTGTTTTGGAAGCGGAAGTTCGAACGGAAGCTGAGGCTGTCGTTGAATTCGTGGCGGAAGAAGGCGGCGACCGCCTTTTGCTTATGGTCGTAGCGTTCATAGCCGGGATCGCCGGTGTTGATCTCGCGGCGCAGCTCGCCGAACGGATTGGGCAGCACCGAACCATAGGCCGGAACCCCCGAATAGCCGCCGCCCGAGGGCGAACGCTGATACGCCGCGAGCAGGGTCAGGCTGGTCTGCTGCGTCGGCGCGAAGGTGATCATCGGGCTGACATGATAGCGTTCGGCAAAGGTGCCGTCGGTCAGGCCGTCGCCCTTCTACCAGCCGCCGATGACACGAAACAACAGCCGCCCCTCGCCGTCGAGCGGCTGGTTGACGTCGGCAACCGCGCGCAGCGTGTCGTAATTGCCCGCCTGCAGCTCGACCCGGCCGAACGCGGTCGCTTCGGGCATCTTGCTGACGAGGTTGACAAGGCCGCCGGGGGTCGAGTTGCCATAGAGGACCGAGGCCGGCCCCTTGACGATGTCGACCCGCTCGACGCGGTTGAAGTCGATCTGCGGCGTCGAATAGGGGCCTGCGATCAGCCGCATCCCGTCCTGATATACGCCGGGCGCAAAGCCGCGCAGGACCAGCTGATCATAGCGTGTGACCATGCCGCCGCGCTGATTGGGCGAAACCCCCGCGACATAGCCGAGCGCCTGATTGATCGACTGGACGTTACGCAGCGTGAGCTCCGCGCCGTCGATCACGGTAATGCTCTGCGGCGTCTCTATCAGCGGCGTATCGGTCTTGGTGCCCGATCCGGTACCCTTGGTGTTGACGCCGGTGATCACCACCGTGTCGTTCCCGTCCTCGCCCTCATGCGCGGCGGCGAGCATCGGCGTGGCCAGCGCGCAGGCGATTAGCGCGGATCGCGACAGGCCATCGAGCAACTTCCCGGAACGACGAACGACCTGCATCTTGCACACCTGCTAATGATAACGATTATCACGAGCTGTTAGAAGCATGGGTTGTTTGTTGCAAGCGCGAAGGGACGGCTCCGGCACGGCGTCGCGTGCCGGAGCCGTTGCCGGTTCAGGCTGCAGAGGGCTGACCGACGCGCACGATCATGAGGTTGCGCTCGCGGCCATCGCGGTCGGGCCACAAGATTTGCTGCCCCTCGCTCAGCCCGATCAGCCCGGCCCCGATCGGGGTGAGGATCGAGATGCGGCCTGCGGCGATATCCGCATCCTGTGGCCAGGCGAGCGTCACGGTGCGGGTCACCCCGCTCGCTTCGTCGCGGAACTCGACCTGCGTCCCCATCGTCACGACATCCGCAGGAATGCTGGCCGCACGGTGCAGCTTTGCGCGCGTGGTCTCACGCAGCAGCAAGTCGCTGACCTGTGGCATCGCAGTCTCGATGCTCAGCGCCAGCTCCGAAAGCCGCTCGGCTTCGGTATCGATCATATGGATTTGCGGCCGCGTCCGGGCCGTGCGCGTCGCGCTCATTGTCATTTCTCCTGAAGACGGAACACGCCCCTCCGGTTGGAAGAGCGCTTCGGATCACCGACCCTTGCCCCGAACTCCTCGGGACGTGCCGCTGGAGAGCCCGGGGCTAGATGCCTGCCAGGAGTTGTCCCGCATGGGTGCGGTATCGCCGCCGATGTTCGGAACATGACATGACACGGAGATGTGCGTCCGCGCCTGCGAAGTCAAACCGTCCGGCAGCTGGAAACAGAGAAAAAATGGTGACCCCGGCGCGATTCGAACGCGCGGCCCTCAGATTAGGAATCTGATGCTCTATCCTGCTGAGCTACGGAGTCACTCGACGCCCCAATAGCCAGCTTTGAAAGGCGCCGCCAACCCCTGTTTACAGGGGCAATCCGCGTCAGTTGCGCTGTTCGGGCGGCACGACCGGCAACGGAAGCGGCGCGACCGCCACCCCCTCCTCGATCAGCGCCCTGGCTTCCTCCGCACTGGCCTGGCCGTGGATCGGGGCGTGCGCCTCTTCTCCCAAATGCATCGCACGCGCCTTGTCGGCAAAAGCGACGCCGACCCATTTGGAGCCTTCGAGCATCTTCGCCTGCGCCTCGGCGAGCGCGGCCATCAGCGCCTTGGGGTCAGGCTTGCCCGCAACAGGCACCGCATCGCTGCGGCGATTGCCCTTGGCCGCGACATTGGGCGCCATCACAGCCTTGTCGATCGCGCTGTCGCCGCACATCGGACAGGCGATCAGCGCGCGGTCGCGCTGGCTTTCATAATCGGCGCTCGACCCGAACCACGCCTCGAACACATGGCCGCCGCCGCATTTGAGGTCGAAGACGATCATGCGATCACGTCCACCGGCGGGATCGCGCGGCGATGGGCGAGTGCAGGCACGCGCGAGCGCACGTCCGCGACGCGCGCAGGATCAATATCGGCAAAGCCCAGCCCGGCACCCTCGCCCATGTCGAGCAGCACTTCGCCCCAGGGATCGATCGCCAGGCTGTGGCCATAGGTGGCGCGGCCGTCTTCATGCTCGCCCGTCTGCGCCGCGGCGATCACATGCACCCCGGCCTCGATCGCCCGCGCGCGCAGCAGCACGTGCCAATGCGCCTGTCCGGTCGGGCGGGTGAAGGCCGCAGGCACCGCCAGCAACGTCGCGCCCGCGTCGGTCAACGCACGGAACAGGTCGGGGAAGCGCAGATCGTAGCAGATAGACAAGCCAAGCTTGCCCAGCGGCGTCGCAACCACCGCTGCTCCCGCGCCTGGCGCATAGGCGTCGGATTCGCGCCAGCGTTCGCCGGTCGGCAAATCGACATCGAACAGATGCAGCTTGTCGTAGCGCGCGCGGATGTCGCCGCTGCCATCGATCACGAAGCCGCGATTGACGAAACGCCCGTCCTCTTCGCCCTTCAACGCCAGCGACCCCAGATGCACCCAGATTCCGTGCTTCGCCGCCGCCTCGCGCACGGCCGCGAGCACGCGGTCCTCGCCTTCCGCGACAATGTTCGCCGCCGCACGCTCGCGCTGGCGGTCGAGCAGGCCCGACATCTCGGGTGTGAACAGCATCGCTGCACCGCCCGCGGCGGCCTGCGCGGCGCCATCGGCCAGCGTACGGGCATTGGCGAGCGGGTCGATCCCACTCGTCATCTGGAGGACCGCGGCCTTCATTGGCCGAGCAGTGCGTCCAGCCTGCCCTCGCGCTCCAGCGCGGCCAGATCGTCCGATCCGCCGATATGCGCGCCGTCGATGAAGATCTGGGGCACGGTGGTGCGGCCATTGGCGCGCTGGATCATCTCCGCGCGCTTCGGCCCGCCCATCGTCAGGTCGAATTCCTCATAATCCGCGCCCTTGCTGTCGAGCAGCGCCTTGGCCCGCGCGCAATAGCCGCAGAACGCCTTGGTATAGATTTCGATCTTTGCCATCGCCTTCCGAGGTGAGAGCGCAGGCCGCACTTGTCAATCTGCGGCATCGGGATCGAGCACGCGCGCCCAGCACAAGACCGTCACCTTCGCGGCGCCCGCGCGCTTGAGCGCATGCGCGCAGGCATCGGTGGTGGCGCCGCTGGTGTGAATGTCGTCCACCAGCACCACTGTCCTGCCCTTGAGAATTTCCCGGGCATTGTGCGTCGGGGCGAATGCCCCCGCCACCGCCTTGGTCCGCCCGCGCGCGCCAAGGCCCCGCAGAACCGGAGTCGCCTTCACCCGGCGAAGCAGATCGAGTTCGACCGGCACGCCAGAGCGCCGCGAGAGAGCGCGCGCGATCAACGCGGCCTGATTGAACCCCCGCCCCCAGATGCGCCAGCGATGGAGTGGCACCGGGACCAACAGCTCAGCGCCCTCGGGCATCAGCCGCGCCATCAACCCCGCCGCAGTGGCGGCATAGGCGGTGCGCCGCCCATATTTGAGCTTGAGCACCAGCGCGCGCGCCGCCGGGCCATAGGCGACCGCCGCGCGTACCCCGTCATGCACGGGCGGCATAGCAAGGCATTGGCCGCACTGCGCATCGGGTCCGCGATCATAGTCGAAAGGCCGGTTGCAGGTGGCGCACCAGGGCGGCGCGATCAGCGTCAGCTGCCCCCAGCAGGACGAGCAGAAGCGATGATCCGCGTCCACCACCTCGCCACAGCCCGGACAGCGTGGCGGAAGCGCCAGCGCGACGAGTTTCCGGACCGGTTCGGCGACCCCCATTTGCGTTCCCCCGCACCGGCTTGTCGCGCGCGGACGAAATCGGCACAAGCCGCCGCGTGACGACTCCGCCCGAGATCTTCGACCGCGCCCGCCGCCGCGCGCGCCGCGACCGTGCCGCCCCCCGCTTCGCCGACGCCGCCTTCATCCGCGACTGGATGGTCGAGGGGATTGGCGAGCGGCTCGATGCGGTGCGTCGCGACTTCACGGATGTGCTCGACCTCGGCTGTTTCGACGGCAGCTTCACGCCGCCGCCTGGCACCCGCGTGACTCGAGTCGACGCCGGCGCACGCTTCGCTGCAATGGCGGGCGGGGTGCAAGGCGAGGAGGATCAGCCGCTCTTTCCCGACGCCAGCTTCGATCTCGTCATCGCTGCAGGCAGTCTCGACACGGTCAACGACCTGCCCGGTGCGCTGACACTGATCCGCCGTGCCCTGCGCCCCGACGGATTGTTCCTCGGCGCGTTTCTGGGCGGGGGCACCCTTTCGACGCTGCGCTCGGTGCTGCTCGAAGCGGAGGCAGAGCGGCCCGCAGCTCGGGTGCATCCGCAGGTCGATGTGCGGGCGGCGGGCGATCTGCTCGTTCGGGCAGGGTTCGCTCTGCCTGTCGCGGATGTCGAGGACCTCAAGGTCCGCTATGCCAGCCTGTTCGATCTGGTGCGCGATCTGCGCGGCATGGCGGCGACCAGCCTGTTGCCGTCTTCGCCGCCGCTGAGCCGCGCAACGGTCGCCCGCGCCGCCGCCGGATTCGCGGCGCGCGCCGATGCGGAGGGGCGCACCACCGAACGGTTCGACACGATCTTCCTGACCGGCTGGGCGCCCGACCCCTCGCAGCCCAAACCGGCGCGCCGGGGTTCGGCGACCGCCTCGCTCGCCGCCGCGCTCAAACCGGGCGGCTAGATCAAGGCTTCGAGCAGGCCGATCAAGGGCTTGTCCGCAGGCGGCATCTCAAGCCGGTGGAGCTCGAGCGGGCGCACCCATTTAAGCGCGGTCGCGTGATGTGCTTGCGGTACCCCGCTCCACTTGCGCAGCGCGTAGAGGAGCAACAGCAGATGCCGGTCACCCAGCGACTCGCTGGCGAAACATGCCGGGGCAAGGCACGCGCTTTCGACGCCAATGCCCAATTCCTCTTCCAGCTCGCGGCACAGCGCCGCCTCGGGCAGCTCGCCGGGATCGACCTTGCCGCCCGGAAACTCCCACAGTCCCGCCATCGGCTTGCCCGGCGGACGCTGCTGCACCAGCACCCGGCCGTCGCCATCCACCAGCGCTGCGGCGACTACCATCAGCATTTTGCCACCGGATTTCTCAGTATCGGAGCCACTCGTCTTCAGCATCGACATTTCATTAATCTTGTTTCCCTAGTTTCCGGTAATCTGAACTCGACAAGGCTGCATGGATGCAAGTGCCGACAACACTTACCACCCGCTTATTGCGCTGCCGCCGCGGCGCAACAGCAGTCGAATACGGCCTGATCCTTGCGCTCGTCGTGCTCGCGATGATGTCTGCACTGATCGGACTCGCCGACACGACAACCGGCATGTGGACCAACGTCAGTACCGCAGTGCAGGAAGCGCACTGATTTCTCGTTCGCGACTCGGTGCGTCTAAGGCCTTTGTTAACTTCCACCCCGTAATTTCCGTCCTTGCTGGACACGGGTCTTACCCGCGGACAGCCGGGTAACTGAAGCTTGTGAACAGGATGGAGACCGGTATGAAGACGATCCGCAAGATTTTTGGCAACAAGAAGGGCGCCACCGCAATCGAGTACGGCCTGATCGCCGCTCTGATCGCCGTCGCCGCGATTGCCGCAATGCAGGGCCTGGGCAACCAGCTCAAGACCACCTTCGGTAACGTTTCGTCGAACATGAAGGCGTCGTAAGACCCTTCGTTCACGAACGACAGAATTGGGCGGCGAACCATCGGTTCGCCGCCCTTTTCTTTTGTCCGTCAGAAGTGGCGCCCGCGCGGGCATTCGCCAAACCTCAGGCCCGGCCCATCGCCAGGAACTTGGCGCGGCGGCCCTGACGCAGCGTCACGGCATCCTGCCCCGCCAGTTCGCCCAGCGCCGATTCGATCGCATCGCCCAGCGAATCGATCGCGACATCGTGGTCGCGATGCGCGCCGCCCAGCGGCTCCGGCACGATCGTGTCGATCACACCCAGCTCCTTCAGGTGCTGCGCGGTAATCTTCATCGCCTCGGCGGCGTCGGCGGCCTTGTCGGCGGTGCGCCACAGGATCGAGGCGCAGCCCTCGGGCGAGATCACCGAATAGACGGCATGTTCCATCATCAGCACACGGTTGCCCGCGGCCAGCGCCACCGCGCCGCCCGAGCCGCCCTCGCCCAGGATCGATGCGACCAGAGGCACGCCGGCGTTGAGGCAAGCCTCGGTCGAGCGGGCGATCGCCTCGGCCTGTCCGCGCTCCTCGGCCTCCATGCCGGGGAAAGCGCCTGACGTATCGACCAGCGTGATCACGGGAATCCCGAACTTGTTGGCAAGCTCGACCAGTCGGATCGCCTTGCGATAGCCCTCGGGCTTACCCATGCCGAAATTATGCTTCAGCCGGCTCGCGGTATCGTCGCCCTTTTCGTGCCCGATCACCACCACGCGCTGCCCGCGGAAACGGCCAAGACCGCCCTGGATCGCCGCGTCATCGGCAAAGGCGCGGTCGCCGCCCAGCGGCATGAAGTCGGTGATCAGCCGCGCGACATAATGTTTGAAATGCGGCCGCTCCGGATGGCGGGCGACCAGCGTCTTCTGCCAGGGGGTCAGGCGCGCATAGGCATCGCGCAGGAACTTGTCCGACTTCGCCTGAAGTTTCGCGACTTCGCTGTCGATATCGACCTCGCCGCCAGCCGCGGCATCACGTAGTTCGTCGATGCGAGCCTGAAGCTCGGCAATCGGCTTCTCGAATTCGAGGAAAGTAGCCATCGCGGCGCCCTATGCCCCCTCTTTGTCCGCGTCAACGCGCCCGATATTCCGCGGCGTGTCTGCCAGCGGGTGCCGTTCGTTGACAAGCTGCACCAATCGGCTGCTGTCGACATGGGTATAGATCTCGGTCGTGGCGATATCGGCATGGCCCAGCATCGCCTGCAACGCGCGCAAATCGGCGCCGCCTTCCAGCAGGTGCGTCGCGAAGGCGTGGCGCAGGACGTGCGGGCTGACCCGGTCGGGCGGGATGCCCGCTTCCGCCGCGATGGCGCGGATCATCTGGTAAAGCCGCACGCGGCTGAGATGCGCCTTGCCCGATGGGAAGAGCCAGGGCCGCTTCGCATCGACATGGTCACGCCACACCGCGACCGCCGCACGCGCACGATCGGACAAGGGCACCAGCCGCTCGCGCCCGCCCTTCCCCTTGAGGATCAGATAGGGTTTGTCGGGCTGCACCGCATTGCGCGGCAGCGACACCAGCTCGGTCGCGCGCAGACCTGAGCCATAGAGAAGCTCGACCAGCGCCAGCAGCCGCAAGTCGCGCGGGTCCTTTGGCTCGCGATCGATCCGGGCCGCGATCGCCGCGAACAGCCGATCGACATCGGCAGCGGAAAGCGTCTTGGGCAGCCCGCGCCCGCTGCCCGGCCGCGGCAGCGCGGCGCCGGGATCGTCGGCGCGCAACCCTTCGTCGGCAAGAAACGCGAAGAAACGGCGCAACGCCGCCGATTTGCGCGCGACGGTGGCGCGCGACAAGTCACGCCATTCGTGCGCGAGCTTCTCGATCCCGCCGCGGTCCGCACCCGCCAGCCCGCCCGCCAGCGCGGTCGAAGCAAGCCGCAGGTCGGTCCCATAGGCCGCGAGGGTGTTGGCGGAAGCCCCCGCCTCCGCCGCCATCATCTCGAGGAAGCGCTCGATCAGCGCGCGGTCTTCGCCCGCGCTGCTCAAGTCCGCGTGATCGCCTCGACGGCGATCATCCGCGCATAGCCGCCAAGCCCCACGCGGCTGAGCGCGCGGGTGATATGGTAGAGCGCCTCAGGCGAAACCCCGGCCCAGATTCGCGTCTGCATTCCCGTCGCGGCGAGCAGCACCACCGTTCCCGGCTCGCCGCGCTCTGCGGCCTCACCGATCGCGCGAGACCAGCCATTCGCCGCCTCGAAATTCACGTTCGCGCTGCGCATCAGCTGCGCGCCATCGCCGTCAGAGACCCGGCCGGTGCCCGCCATCGCCGCGGCATAGAGCGCCGCATTGTCGCCGCGATACGCCCCGGCATCGCCCGCCGAAACCGGACGGCCCGAGGGATCGGCGAGCAGCAGCAACGCCGCCCCCTCGCTCCCGCGCTCAGCGACACCGCGCCAGCGCATCGCTGCACGATCCAGCCCCGTGCTCAGCATCGATGCGATCAGCCGGTCGGCGTCGGCACGCAGCGCCGCGTCGGGCTTGAGCCGTGCCGCCGCGCGCGCGGTCAGAATCAGGCGGCCGTAGCGCGCGCCGGCATTCTGCGGTTCGTCCCACAACGCGCGCATCCGCTCGACGCGCTCGGCCGGGGTTGCCGCGGTGAAGGCGGCACGCAGGTCGCGCGCGACGGCAACTTCGGTCGTGGTCGCGTCTTCCTGTTCCTCGATCTCGCCATAGAGATCGGTCAGCGCCTGGCTCGAGAACACACCCTGGCCCGCCGCGGCCTCCGCCGCCGCAACCCGGTCGCGCCATCCCAGCATCGGCGCGGTTGCGCGCCAGTAATTCACCTGCGGCCCGACCGAGGCGTAGAGTTCGGCAGGGACATCGGTCGCCGAAGCCACGGCGAGGCCCCAGCGCCATGCACTCAGCTGGTCGACCGTATTCCATTCGATCGTCACCGCACGGCGCCCTGACACACCCATGCCGACCACTTTCTCGGCGAGCAGCAGGTCGATCGAATTGCTCATCCGGCGGCGCGCGGCGTCGATCAGCGGGCCGGCCTTGTTGGGATCGCCCTCAAGCCCGGCGCACATCGCCTCGGCGAAGCGCCAGTTGCGGTCGGGCGCGGTGCGCAACGCAGGCGCCACCATCGGGCACATGCCGCCCGGATCGGCGGTGGCGAGCATCGCCTGCATTCCCACCTGGAACAATTTGGGCGTGTAGTTCGCGATATCGACCGACTGCACCATCGCGCGCGCGGCATCGGCCTCGCCCATCCGGACGAGCAGCCAGGCGCGCTCGGCGGCGAAGTCCGCGCCATTGAGGCCCGCTGGCGTATCGACGCGCGACAGCAGCGCGCGGCGCAGCGCGATCGACAGCCAGCGCGAGGCGACCGGCGCATCGAGCCGCCGCATCAGCACCTGCAGGAAGCCGCCATCGGCGCTGCCAAAGGCATTGGCAGGCAAGCCGTCGCTCGCGGGGGAGGACGGTCCGACCTGTGCCAGCGAACGCCGGGCAAAATCGGGAAGCTCGTAGCGCGCGGCCACCGCATAATCGACCTCGCCCGGTACCCCGGTCGGGGTCGCGCCGGGCGTGGGCAGCGGCAGCGGCGCGCCGGGAACCAGCGCACCAGGCAGCGGACTTGCGACGGTCGCGGGCGTAGCGGCCGGACGCTGCGTCGCCGGCTGCGCCGGCGCGGGGGCCGGAGCGGGCGCAGGCGCGGGATCGTTGAAGCCGGGCGGCAACAGCGATTCGGGACGATCCTGGCCCAGCGCCGGGATCACCGCACCCGCCGCCAGCGCCGCCGCCAGCGCGGTCAGTCCGGCGCTAGTTGGCGAGATTTTCAAGCGGCACGACCTTTTCGACGGCCACCGGCTGCTTCTCGGTGTTGCGCCCGGCGAGCAAGAAAAGGCCGCCGATCAACAAGATGGCAACCACGACAAGGATAATAAGCGAACGGGACATCGACCCCCTCAAACCGGATATCAATACAGGCGTACAGGCCTTTTGCCCGAGCGCGGACCTCGCTGTATAGCCCCCGCGACCATGCTGCAAACCCACCCCGCCGATCCGTATGTGCCGACACGCCCGATCGTGCTGATCGGGCTGATGGGCGTGGGCAAGACCACCATCGGCCGGCGCCTCGCGCAGCGGCTCCATCTCCCCTTTGTCGATGCGGATGTGGAGATCGAATCGGCTGCCGGCATGACCATCGCCGAAATCTTCGAACGCTTCGGCGAGGCGCATTTTCGCGACGGCGAACGGCGCGTGATCGCGCGGCTGGTGGACGGCACCCCCAAAGTGATCGCAACCGGCGGCGGCGCCTTCCTCAACGAAGAAACCCGCGCGCTGATCCTTGACCAGTCGATCACGATCTGGCTGGACGCGCCGCCGCATGTGCTGGCCGAGCGGGTCGCCAAGCGCGACCACCGCCCGCTACTCCGTGGAAAGGATCCATTGAAGGTGCTCACCGAACTCGCTGCCGTTCGCAACCCGGTCTATGCGCTCGCGCCGTTCCATGTGGTGAGCAAGGTTGCACCGCACGACGCAACGGTCTCTGCAATCCTTGAGGCGCTCGCACAATGAAGGTCGTCCCCGTCGCGCTCGGCGCGCGCAGCTACGAAGTCCGGATCGGGAGCGGGTTGCTCAACCGCGCCGCCGAACATCTCGCCCCCTTTGCGCGCAAGCGGCCCTTCGTGATCGTCACCGACGCGAATGTCGCGCCCCATGGCGAGCGGCTCGCCGCCACACTCTCCGCGGCGGGGCTGGCGAGCGAGACGATCATTCTGCCCCCGGGCGAAGGCACCAAGAGCTGGAACCAGCTCGAATCGCTGCTCGACCGGCTGCTCGATCTCGGCATCGAGCGCGGCGACCATGTCATTGCCCTTGGCGGCGGCGTGATCGGCGATCTCGTCGGCTTCGCCAGCGCGATCCTCAAGCGCGGTTGCAACTTCGTGCAGATCCCGACGACCTTGCTGGCACAGGTCGACAGCTCGGTCGGCGGCAAGACCGCGATCAACAGCCGCGCGGGCAAGAACCTCGTCGGCGCGTTCCACCAGCCCTCGGTCGTGCTGATCGA
Organism: Sphingomonas sp. GW821-FHT09B04; assembly: GCF_059418285.1. Lineage (NCBI taxonomy): Bacteria > Pseudomonadati > Pseudomonadota > Alphaproteobacteria > Sphingomonadales > Sphingomonadaceae > Sphingomonas > Sphingomonas sp. GW821-FHT09B04. Next base: position 432,092 of record NZ_JBWKPO010000002.1, on the reverse strand, counting down.
CCCCGATTTGCTCGACACGCTGCCGATCCGCGAACAGCGCGCCGGCTATGCCGAGGTGGTGAAGTACGGGCTGATCGACGATTCCGACTTCTTCGCCTGGTGCGAAGGCCATGGCGGTGCGTTGCTGGCAGGCGATTCGGACGCCCGCGCCTACGCCATCGCCCATTCGGTCGGCGCCAAGGCGCGAATCGTCGCCGACGACGAGCGCGAGACCACCGGGCGGCGCGCACTCCTCAACCTCGGCCACACCTTTGGCCATGCGCTTGAGGCAGAGACGGGCTTTTCCGACAGACTGCTCCATGGCGAGGGTGTTGCAGCGGGCATGGCGCTCGCCTTCGCCTTCTCCGCGCGACAGGGCCTGTGCCCGGCAGCGGACGCGGAGCGGGTCGCGGCGCATCTCAAGGCCAGCGGGCTGCCGCACGACCTTGCCAGCGCAGGGATCACCGCCACCGGCGCGCGGCTGGTCGACCATATGCTCCACGACAAGAAGATGGACGCGGGCACCCTGCCCTTTCTCCTCGCGCGCGGGATCGGCGCGACCTATCTCGACAAGCAGGTCGACCTGACCGAAGTCGCCGCGTTCCTCGACGAACTGCCGCGCTAGAAACAGCTGGGGGCGGAAAGTCCATGACCTTCCGCCCCCGCCCCCATTCCGCTCTGCGGAATCCAGTTGAGTTGAAACCCTAGGCTTCGAGCTGCCGCATCAGGTTGCGGACGGCGGTGTCGATCTCGCTGTCGGTGCCGCGCAGTTCCTCGATGCGGCGTACGGCGTGGATCACGGTGGAGTGATCGCGATTGCCGAACTTGCGGCCGATCTCAGGCAGCGAGCGCGTGGTGAGGCGCTTGGCGAGGTACATCGCAATCTGGCGCGGGCGCGCGATCGCGACCGCACGGCGCTGCGACACCAGATCGAGCTGCTTGACGTCGAAGTGCGAGGACACCGCCTTCTGGATCTCGTCGATCGTGATGCGGCGCTGGCTGCCGCGCAGCGCTTCGCCGAGCACGCTCTCGGCGAACTCGATGCTCACAACCTCGTCGTTGAGCTGCGCATAGGCGACGAGGCGATTGAGCGCGCCTTCCAGTTCGCGGACGCTGCTGCTGATCCGGGCGGCGAGCAGGTCGAGCACTTCGGACGGCACCTGCGCTCCGGGCATATCCTCGAGCTTGCGGCCAAGGATTGCGCGGCGCAGGCCGAGCTCGGCGGGCTTGATGTCGGCGGCAAGGCCCGCGCCGAGACGCGAGGCGAGGCGCGCTTCGATCCCTTCGAGCGCCAGCGGGCTGCGATCGGCGGCGATGACGAGACGCTTCCCCTCGCGCATGAACTCATCGACGGTGTGGAAGAATTCCTCCTGCGTCGATTCCTTGCCCGCAATGAACTGAAGGTCGTCGATCATCAGCAGATCGACGCCGCGCAGCCGCGCCTTGAACGAGAAGGTGTCGCGCTCGCGTACCGCGCGGACGAATTCGAACATGAACCGCTCGGCGGGCATGTAGATCGCGCTCGCATCCGGGCACGCCTCAAGAAAGGCATGACCGATCGCGTGCATCAGATGCGTCTTGCCCTGACCAGTCGAGCTGTGGAGGTAAAGCGGGCTGAAGCGCGGCTTGCCCGGCTCGGCCAGCGCCTTTGCGGCGTTGAACGCGACGCGGTTCGACGTGTCGACGACGAATCGCTCGAAGGTGAAGCGCGAATCGAAGCGCGGACGCTCAACCGATACTGCCGGCTTCGGGGCAACCGGCGTCGCGACCGCAGACGTGGCGGCGGCTTCGGGCGATTCGGCTTCGGGTGTCAGCTCACGCGATTCGCGGGCAAGCGTTTCGATTGAAACGGTGCGCACGTCGGGCAGCTGCGAGCGGAACTCCATCAGCAGCCGTTCGGCGTAATGGCTCTTCACCCAGTTGGTCACGAAGGGCGATGGCAAACCCAGGCGTACGGTGTCGGGGTCGCTACCCTCGATCAGGACGATGGGCTTCAGCCACTGGTCGAACAGCCGCTGGCCTGCGGAAAGTCGCAGATTGCCGCGCACGCGTGTCCAGGCCTTGGCTTGATCCATTCCTAACACGCCCCTTTGTTACAGGCCCGCACGGGGCAAAATAGGTCCAACGCGGAAAGCCCCCTTTCCGCACGTCGATCTTACTCAGGCAAAAGCTGCCCACAGCCGGAATCGCATCCGCACTGAGTTACGCCCTTCGCTGATTCCGCCTGCGATAAACGCCGCGGCGGAAGATCGTTTTAGGGGCCATTTTTCGAGTCGAGCAAGAGGGCTGCGTGTAAAGAATCTGAAATAAGTAGGGTTGACTCGTTCGACGCCCGGAATTCCGCGATTCAAGGTTTAAGTGACTGGAATCCCGCCCTGAATTCGTAACGTTACAATGGCGTGACGACGCGACTCGCGCGTTTCCGCCGATTCGCCGATCGCGCGATTCTCAAGCGTTTGAATACGCACGAAAAACCCCGCCGAGCTATCCCGGCGGGGCTTCTAAATCGCTGAAATCGCGTGAGTTCAGGCGAGCGCGGAGAGGCGCTTCGTCAGACGCGAAAACTTCCGCGACGCGGTGTTCTTGTGCAGCACGCCCTTGGCCACGCCACGCGCCAGTTCCGGCTGCATCGCCTTCAGCGCGGTTTCCGCTGCCGACTTGTCGCCCGAATCAAGCGCGCTCTCTGCCTTCTTGACGAAGGTACGGATACGGCTGACGCGTGCACCGTTAACTTCGGCGCGGGCGGCGTTGCGGCGGATGCGCTTCTTGGCTTGCGGCGTGTTCGCCATGAATGTTCGTTCCTGTTTTCGATGCGAAAAGAGGCGCGGAAATCACATCCCCACGCCGGGAAAGCGCGCCCCTTAGCCATTCGAGCGATTCGGGTCAACCTAACGCTGGCATTTCGGACACCAGAAGGTCGAACGCCCGCCCTCGGTATAGCGTGCGACGGTACCGCCGCATTCGCACGGTTCGCCCTCACGCCCATAGACTTTGAACTGCTTCGAGAAATAGCCGAGTTCGCCATCGGGGCGCGCATAGTCGCGCAACGTCGATCCGCCGGCCTCGATCGCCGATTCGAGCACGGCGCGGACTTCGGCGACCAGCCGCTCAAGCCTGGGCCTGGTGATCGCCCCGCCACCACGCATGGGCGCGATGCGCGATTCGTGCAGCGCCTCGCAGACATAGATGTTGCCGAGCCCGGCGACGATTCGCTGGTCGAGCAGCAGCAACTTGATCGACGCCACCCGCCCGGCGAGCACCCGCTGCAGGTGATTCGCGGTGAAATCTGGCCCCAGCGGCTCGGGTCCGAGCGCCTTGAATGCGGGCCACTCCGCCAGCTCCGCGGTCGGCACCAGATCGACCGATCCGAATCGCCGCGGGTCGTTAAGCGCCAGCGTACGTCCTTCTTCCGTTTCGAGAATCAGGTGGTCATGCGCCAGCTCCTCGGTCGGATCGATGCGCCAGCGCCCCGACATGCCGAGATGGAAGATCATCGTGTCGCCGCGGTCGGTGTCGATCAGCCCGTATTTGGCGCGACGGCCGAGCGACGTGACCGTCGCACCGGTCAGCCGCTGCCCCAGATCCTGCGGCATCGGCCGGCGCAGATCGGGCCGCCGCATCAGCACGCGGCGGATGCGCCGCCCCTCCAGCACAGGGGCGAGACCGCGCACGGTCGTTTCGACTTCGGGAAGCTCGGGCATTCGATTGAGCTATGTTGCGTTTGCTCCGTCCACAAGCCTTGGCTAGAGCGCACCGCATGACCGACACCGTCTCCTTCGGCTACGAAGATGTCGCCCGCGAGGACAAGACCCGCCGCGTCGGCGGGGTCTTCTCCAGCGTCGCCCCCAGCTATGACGTGATGAACGACGCCATGTCGGGCGGGCTGCACCGCATCTGGAAGGATGTATTCGTCCGCCGGGTGAAGCCGCGTGAGGGCGAGGCGATCCTCGACATGGCCGGCGGCACCGGCGACATCGCTTTCCGCATGGCCGAATCGGGCGCGGCGGTGACCGTCGCCGACATCAACCCCGACATGCTCGCCGTCGGCATCGAGCGCGCAGCGAAGCGCGGCATCGACGGACTCGTCTGGAGCGAAGCGAACGCCGAGACCCTCCAATGGCCCGATCGCTTCTTCGACGCCTACACGATCGCCTTCGGCATCCGGAACGTCACCGACATCCCGATGGCGCTGCGTGAGGCGCATCGCGTGCTCAAACGCGGCGGCCGCTTCTTCGTGCTCGAATTCTCGACCACCGTCTGGCCGGGCTTTTCGGACGTGTACGACGCTTATTCGCACCATATCGTCCCCAAGCTCGGCAAGCTGCTGGCGAAGGACGAGGACAGCTATCGCTACCTGATCGAATCGATCCGCCGCTTCCCCGACATGCCAACCTTTGAGGGCATGATCAAAGACGCCGGCTTCGTGCAAACCCGCGTCGAACCGATGCTGGGCGGCCTTGTGGCGATCCATAGCGGCTGGAAGATTTGACCGCTCCCGTCGTCCATCTGTGGCGTCTCCTCAAATGGGGCCGCACGCTGGCGCGCCACGGCGCGCTGCAGGGAATCGAGCGCGACCGCAATACGCCGCGCCCGGTGCGCCGTCTTGCCCGGCTCGCCCGCTTCGGCGCGCGCGTGCCCGAGACGCCGCGTTACGCGGACGCGTTGCAAGCCATTGGCCCCGCCGCGATCAAACTCGGCCAGACGCTCGCGACCCGCGCCGATCTGATCGGCGAGGCGGCGACGCACGATCTGATGCGGCTGCAGGACGCACTCCCGCCCGTCCCCTTCGCGGTGATCCGCGCGGCGATCGAGCACAGCTTCGAAAAGCCGATCGAGGCACTGTTCACCGAGATCGAGGAAGTGCCGATCGGCGCCGCATCGATCGCGCAGGTCCATCGCGCCACCACCACCGACGGCCGCACGGTCGCGATCAAGGTGCTGCGCCCGGGGATCGAGGCCGAGTTCGCCAAGGCGATCGATACCTATGAATGGGCCGCCGCCCAGCTCGAGGCGCAGGGCGGCGAGGTCGCGCGGCTGCGCCCGCGCCTCGTCATCGAGACCTTCAAACGCTGGACCGCGCGCGAGCTCGACCTGCGCCGCGAGGCCGCCTCCGCGTCCGAGCTGTCGGAGTCGATGGAGGCCGAGCCCGATTTCACCGTTCCCGCGATCGACTGGCAGCGCACCACCGGCAAGGTGCTCACGCTCGAATGGATCGACGGCATCAAGCTGTCGAACCGCGATGCGATCGTGGCAGCGGGCTATGACACCGAGAAGCTCGCCAACACGCTGGTCCGCGCCTTCCTGCGCCAGGCGATCTCGGAAGGCTTCTTCCACGCCGACATGCATCAGGGGAATTTGTTCGCGCTCCCCGGCAACCGCATCGCCGCGATCGATTTCGGCATCATGGGCCGGATCGACCGGCGCGCGCGCGTCTGGCTGGCCGAAATCCTCTATGGTCTGATCACCGGCAATTACCGCCGCGTGGCCGAGATCCATTTCGAGGCGGGCTATGTCCCCGCGCACCACAATGTCGCCGAGTTCGCAACCGCCCTCCGCGCCGTGGGCGAGCCGATGCGCGGGCTCCCGGTCAAGGACATGAGCGTCGGGATGATGCTCGACAGCCTGTTCAACATCACCCGCGACTTCGACATGCAGACCCAGCCGCATCTGCTGCTGCTGCAAAAGACGATGGTAATGGTCGAAGGCGTGGCGACACGGCTGCACCCCGACATCAATCTGTGGGATTCGGCCGCGCCGTTCGTGCGCGAATGGATCCGCACCGAGCTGGGGCCGGAGGCGTTCATCGCCGACCGGCTGTCCGAGGATCTCAAGACCCTTGCCCGGCTGCCCAAGCTGATCCGCAACATCGAGCGCCATTTCCCCGATCCCGGCGGCGCACCCCCCGCCCCGCCGCTCCGGGACATCGAAGTCGTCCGTGTCGGCGGCGGCTGGCGCTACGCCGCGGTCGCGCTGCTTGCAGCGGGCGCCGGCGTCGCCGCGACGCTGCTGCTGACCTGACAGCATCGGCCGGCTGCGATAGAACCGCCCCAATGACCCGCATCAAGCCGCTCTGGCTGGCCGAGCCGTCCCGCTTCGCGCAATTCCCGCGAACCCGTGCACGGATTGCCGCAGCCTTGCTGGGGCTGTTGTTGCTGACCTGCCTCACCAGCCTGACGGCGCCCGCACCGCCACCGCCCGGAGCCGGCACGGAAAGCCCCGCCGACGACCAGCGCGACATCATCCTGTACGAAACCATCGTCGATGCCGTCCGGCATGGCGGCGCCTATTATCCGACGGCGGCCGAGGCGCTTCGCGTCGGTGATTATCCGCTGCGCCCGTTCATCACGATGCGGATGCCGGGACTGGCGATGATACAGGCGCATTTGCCGCATGTCGTGGTGCTGGCGCTGCTCTATGCGCTGGTGCTCGCCGTTGCGCTGGCCTGGTATGCGCGGTTCCGCGACGCGCTGACCGACTGGCCCGCACAAGCGGTTGCGATGGCGCTGCTCGCCGGCGGGCTGATGGCCTTTGTGCAGGCCGACCTCTGGGCGTTTCACGAACTCTGGGCCGGCCTGCTCATCGCTCTTTCGCTGGCATTGCGGCGGCCGGGACGGTGGATCGAAGCGGTCGCCGCCGGGCTGCTGGCAGCGCTGATCCGGGAAACCGCCGCGCTCTATCTCGTCATCATGGCGCTCGCCGCCTGGCGCGATCGCGAGCGGCGCGAGATGTTCGGCTGGAGCGCCGCGCTCGCCATTCTCGCAATCGCGCTGATCGCCCACGCCTTTGCCGTCGCGCGCGTGGTGGGCCCGCTCGACCCCGCCTCACCCGGCTGGTCCGGAATGCTGGGCATCGGTTTCTTCATCAACGCGATCAGCGTTTCCACTGCGCTGGCGCTCGCCCCCCTCTGGCTCGCCGCGATCCTCGCGGGGCTGTCGCTGTTCGGCTGGACGGCGTGGCGAGATCCGCTGGCAGCACGCGTCCTGCTGGTCATCGCCGCATATGCCGCGATGCTCGCCCTCTTCGCACGGGCCGACACCTTCTACTGGGTGCTGCTGATCGCCCCCATTTTCCTTGTCGGCCTCGTCTTCGCACCCGACGGACTGCGCGACCTCATGGCACGCGCCCTCGACAGGCGCCGCGTGCGCGTGCAGAGGGTAGGCATGGATCCAGAGCGATGAAGCGCATCCTCCTGATCGTCGGCGGCGGGATCGCAGCCTATAAGGCGTGCGAACTGATCCGCCTCGCGCGCAAGGCGGGGATCGGGGTGACCTGCGTCCTCACTTCGGGCGGCCAGCATTTCGTCACCCCGATGACGCTCGCCGCGCTGTCCGAGAATCAGGTGTTCACGACCTTGTGGGACCTCAAGGACGAGGCGGAGATGGGCCATATCCAGCTCAGCCGGAACGCCGACCTCGTCGTCGTCGCGCCCGCCACCGCCGACCTGATGGCGAAGATGGCGGCAGGACATGCCGACGATCTCGCAACGACCTTGCTCCTTGCCACCGACAAACCGGTACTCGCGGCTCCCGCGATGAACGTGCGGATGTGGCAGCACGCGGCGACGCAGCGCAATGTCGCGCAACTCCGTGCCGACGGCGTCATCGTGATGGAACCCGATGAGGGCGCGATGGCGTGCGGCGAATACGGTCCGGGCCGCCTGCCTGAGCCTGCCGCAATCCTCGCCGCGATCGAAGCGGCGCTGGCGCCTGCATCGGGACCGCTGGTGGGCAAGCACGTGCTGGTCACCGCCGGGCCGACGCACGAGCCGATCGATCCGGTGCGCTACATCGCCAATCGCTCGTCGGGGAAACAGGGGTTCGAGATCGCGGGCGCGCTCGCCGAACTGGGCGCGCGGGTGACGCTGGTGGCGGGGCCGGTGACCTTGCCCACCCCGCGCGGCGTCGACCGGGTGGACGTGGAGACAGCGCGCGAGATGGCCGAAGCGGTCGACGCCGCGCTCCCCGCCGACGCGGCGGTGATGGTTGCTGCGGTCGCCGACTGGCGCACGAGCGACGCCGCGGACCAGAAGATCAAGAAGGGCGGTACCACCCCGTCGCTGAGCCTTACGGAGAACCCCGACATCCTCGCCACCCTCGGTCACAGCGACCGCCGGCCCGCGCTCGTTATCGGCTTTGCCGCCGAAACCGAACGGGTCGTCGAACACGCTACCGCGAAACGGACTCGCAAGGGCGCAGACTGGATTGTCGCCAATGACGTTTCCGGCGATGTGATGGGCGGAGATGCGAACACCGTCCACCTCGTCACCGCCAGCCGCACCGAGAGCTGGGAAAAGCTGTCCAAGCAGGATGTCGCGCGCCGTCTGGCGCAGCGGATCGCCGATGCGCTCTAGCCTCGCCCGCGCCGGATTGGTGCTGCTCCCACTGCTGATGGCAGGGTGCAGCGCAAGCAAGATGGGTGCCGTCGCCGACGCGCCCCCGCCCGCGCCTCCGCTGTTCACCGAGACGCTCGGCGACGCGAAGCGCGATGCCGAGACGCTGTTCGTCGTCGTGCATGGCGACGGCAAGGGCGGCACCGCGATCGATCTCCGGCCGTTCAGTCAATCGCTCGCCACTGCGGCGCCCGGTAGCGCGGTCGTGCGCGTATTGCGCCCGGGCTTTGCCGACGGCGCCGGCAACCAGTCCCCGGGAATTCAGGGCGAAGGCACCGGTGACAATTACACCAGCGACCGCATCGCGACGGTTGCCGAGACGATCGCCGCGCTCCGCCAGCGTCATCGCCGGGCACGCGTCGTCGCGATCGGTGAGGGCGGCGGAGCGGCGATCATCGCCAACCTCGCAGGCCTGCGCCCGGACCTGCTCGACGGCATGGTGCTCGTCTCCTGTCCCTGCGCGCTGCCCGAATGGCGCCGCTATATGGCCGGACGCGAAAAGCCGCCCGAACCGTGGCGCGCCAAGGTCGACAGCCTCGACCCGCTCCAGACCGCTGGCGGGATCGCCCCCGACCTGCGCGCGGCGCTGCTGAGCGGCGGCGACGACCAGAAGGTCCCGGCCCGCTTCGCCCGCACCTATGCCGAAGCGCTGTCGCTGCGCGGCATCGCCACCGATTTCCGCATCCTGCCTTCGCGCGGGAGCAACATCCTCGACGACCCTCAGGTGATCGAGGCGGCCCGCCGCCTTGCCGCCGCCTTGCCCCGGAAACCCGCATGACCGCCGCGCCGATCACCATCGAACTCACCCGCCTGTCGCATGGCGAGGGCCTGCCCCTGCCCGCCTATGCCACCGCAGGCGCCGCCGGAATGGACGTGGTCGCTGCCGAGGACCTGATCCTTGCACCGGGTGGACGCCACGCCGTCGCCACCGGCTTCGCGATCGCGATCCCCGAAGGGTATGAAGTGCAGGTCCGCCCGCGCTCGGGCCTCGCGCTCAAGCACGGCATCACCTGCCTCAACACGCCGGGCACGATCGACAGCGATTATCGCGGCGAAGTGAAAGTGATCCTCGCCAATCTCGGCAGCGACGCCTTCCCGATCGCACGCGGCGACCGGATCGCACAGCTGGTCGCCGCGCCCGTCCAGCGCGCGGTATTCGCCGAAGTCACCACGCTCGACGAGACGGTGCGCGGCGCCGGCGGGTTCGGGTCGACGGGACGCTGATGGCCGGAGCCTGGCTCCCTCTTCTGCTGATTGCCGCCGCGGTGCAGGAAACCCCGGCGCCGCCTCCAGCTGCGTCCGCGCCAGCGCCCGAGCAGAGCGCCGGGATCGACTGGGCCAAGCTTCCCGACCTTCCCTATCGCCAGACGCCGCTGATGACCGCGCCGATGAACGCCTATGTCCAGGGGCAGGCGCGCGTGAACAAGTGTCGCCAGCGGCGGACGGTCGACGGTCGTCCGGCGATGCGGGTGGAAGTCGCGGTGCTGGTCCATCCCGAGGATGGCGTGCGCGCCTCGATCCCCCGCGCGATCGGCTGTGCCTCAGTCGAGCAATATGCCGCAGGCCTCGTCTCCAGCTTCGCGCGCAACAATCTCGCCCCGCGCGCCGCGACCGCGGAACAATGGTATCGCGCCACCGTCACCTTCATCTGGGCGAAATGACCCTCAGCGACGAAGAGCTCGAACGTTACGCCCGCCATATCATCCTCAAGGAAATCGGCGGCGCGGGGCAGATGCGGCTCAAGCGCGCGCGGGTTGCGGTGATCGGCGCCGGTGGAATCGGCTCACCGGCCCTCCAGTATCTCGCGGCGGCGGGAGTCGCCCGGCTCACGGTCATCGACGACGACCGGGTCGACCTGTCCAACCTCCAGCGCCAGACGCTGTTCGGCACCGACGATGCCGGCAAACGCAAGGGCGATGCCGCGGTAACCGCGCTCCACCGCCTCAACCCGCATGTCGAGGTCACGTCGCACCCCGTCCGCATCGATGCCGCCAACGCCGACGCGCTGCTCGCCGGGCATGACGCGATCCTCGACGGCACCGACAATTTCGCCACGCGCCTCGCCGTCGCTGACGCCGCGCTGCGCCATCGCATCCCCCTTGTCAGTTCCGCCGTTGGCGAGTTCGAAGGGCAGCTCGGCGTGTTCCGCGGCTGGGAGGCGGACAAGCCCTGCTATCGCTGCTTCACCGGCGCCGATCCCGAACGGCCCGGCATCAACTGCGCCGAACAGGGCGTGATCGGCGCGCTCACCGGGCTGATGGGCAGCCTCGCCGCGCTCGAGGTGATCCGTGCGATCGTCCCGTTCGGCGAAGACAGCGCGGGCAAGCTGCTGATCGCCGACACGCTGGCACTGCGCTTCCGCACGCTGACCTTGCCCAAGGACCCCGGATGCCCGGCATGCGCGGCCTGACGATCCTCGCAGCGACCGCCGATATCGAGCGGTTCCGCGCGGCCCTGTCGCTCGCCTGCGCCCATGCAGCGGTGGGTGGCGCTACCCGGCTCTATTGCCATGAAGCAGCCGTGGCGCTGCTCGTCCCTGGTGCGGATGCCGGTGACGATACGCTTGCCGCAACGGGGCTGGCGACGCGTGCACAATTGCTGGCCGAAGCGCTGGACAGCGGCGTCACGCTGATCGCCTGCCAGACCGGCCTCGCGGCGCAGGGCATCGCCTTCGACACCCTCGCAACCGGCGTCGAGCCGGGCGGTCTCGTCTCGCTGCTCGCCGGATTGAACAACGACCGGCTGGTCACGCTCTAGGCGCGCTCGCCCCGATCAACGCGGCCACCGGAAACCATTTTCCTACAGCACCGCTTTCGCGATATCTGGTTCGTCCCATGTGCAACCGGGACCCCTGCCCTTCGCCAGAACACGCCCGCCCGGCGCGCCGGTGGCGCTTCGGCGCGCGCTTGCGACGCGAACCTGTCGCGTCGGTGACGCGCGCCTGTTCGTTCGTGGCGCGTCAGCGGCGCGTGCGCGACGCCCCGTCGTCGCGTCACCGGCGCATTCCCGGCGCCTTTCCGGGGCGTTGCAGTCGCTTCCGCTGCAAAACCCCTGTTTTCCGTCGGCTACGTCAAGCGGAAGCGTCAGTCGGCTGGAAAGCCCTGCCGCTTGCCGCCGGCCTTGTGGACGACGCCGTGCCGCATCACGAAGTCGACCTTCTCCATCCGCGTCACATCCTCGATCGGGCTGCCCGAAACCGCGATGATGTCGGCATCCTTGCCCGGCTCAATCGTCCCGATCGATGCCGAACGGCCAAGCGCCTCCGCTGCATTGACCGTCGCGGCCTTGAGCGCCTGTGCGGGCGCCATCCCTGCCTTCACCATCATCGCGAATTCGCGGGCATTCTCACCATGCCTGGACACGCCGCTGTCAGTGCCGAACGCGACCTTTACTCCTGCCGCAAAGGCCTTGGTGTGGCTGGCCAGCGCCGCCGCGGCGGCTTCCTCGGCCTTGGGGATTGTCGCGGGCGGGAGCATGCCTGCGCGCGCCTGCTGGAGCGCAGCGGCGGGCGCCATCATCGTCGGGACCAGCCAGATCCCCTTGGCCTTCATCGCGGCGATCGCCTCGTCGTCGAGGAACGAGCCGTGATCGACCGTGTCGACACCCGCGGCAATCGCCGCCTTGGTCCCGGCAACGGCATGGCTGTGCGTCGCGACCCTGCGGCCAAGCCCGTGCGCGGTGTCGACGATCGCCTTCATCTCTTCCTCGGTCATCGCACGGCCGAGACCGCCCGACACATTGGAGAGGACACCGCCGGTCGACATGTACTTGATCACCTGCGCGCCCAGCGCGACCTGCTGGCGCACCGCGCGACGGCAATCGTCAGGACCGTCGCAGGTGTTGATCGTGTGCTGGTGCACGGCGTCCGCGAAGGTTTCGGCGAGACCGTTGGTGGGATCGCCGTGCCCGCCCGAGACCGAGATCGGGTTGCCTGCGTTGACGATGGTCGGGCCAGCCACTGTGCCCCGCTCCACCCCTTCGCGCAGCGCGCGCATCCCGCGCGCGTTACCACCCAGATCGCGCACCGTGGTGAAACCCGCCTCCAGCGTGATCCGCGCATTGTCGATCGCGAACATCATGTTGTCGCCATCGTCGCGGTTGAGCGCAGTCAGGCGGTTGCGCATCGGATCGCCGCCGATGCCCCAGAAATGGACGTGCATGTCGACCAGCCCCGGCATCACGAACCGGTCCTTGAGGTCGATCAGCTCCGCCCCTGCCTCGGGCTCGGCATAGCCGGCCCGCACCTCGGCCACCTTGCCGTCGCGTACGATGATCGTGCTCGGCCCGCGTGGCGCTTCACCCGGTTTCGCCAACAGTGCGCCGGCATGGATGAACCTGACCTTCGGCGCCGGAGCGGTCTGCGCCGCGAGCGGTGTGGCGGCAAGCAAGGCGGCGGTGACGGCGACGATACGGCGCATTTCGGAACTCCCCCATTTGTTACGCGAGAAACTAGCGGCAACCCCAAGCACCGCCATCACTTTTTCGCGTCAGTCCTGGTCAGCGGGACGACATGGTCGAGCAGCGCCGCAAAGGTCCGGCCAGGCTCCTCGATCATCGGCAGGTGCGCCGAATGCTCGAACCACACGACCCGCTTGTTCGGCGCGGAGAGACGGCTCGCCCAGTCTGCCGCGAGCTGCGAATCGGTCGTGGTGTCGTGGCGGCCGAGGAACAGGATCACCGGCGTCTTGACCTTGCGCAGTTTCATGAAGCTGACGTCGGCGAGCCGCGGCCACAAATTGGTCACCGTGAACAGGCTGCCGTCGATCCACGCCTTGCGATCGGCGGGGGTGTATTCGGGTGAGAGGCGGGTCGAGCGATGGTAGAAATTCGCGTCGGCACGATAGGCCGCGAGCGAGCCATAGCGGATCGCGTACTTGCGCCATTCGTCGGCCTGCTGGATCGTGAAGCGGTCGCCATCGGGATAGGGCGCCAGCGCCTCCACGCCCTTGATCGCTTCGGTGTCGCCGCGCTTCTTCGCCTGCTCGATCGTCCACGCCATGCCGGCGCGCTCGTTCTTCTTCCAGTCAATCACCTGACCCATGCCGATATAGGCGTGGAGCAGGTCAGGCCGCCGTTCCGCCACGGCGAGCCCCACCGCGGTACCCCAGCTATGGCCGAGCACCACCACCTTGCGCTTGCCGTAGCGTTTGCGCAGCGCCTCGATCAGCTCGATCGCGTCGTCGACATAGCGGTCGAAAGTCAGCGTGGGGGCGAGCGTCGCGGGATCGTTGAGCAGATAGGATCGCCCGGCACCGCGCTGGTCCCATTGCACGACGGTGAAATAGTCTTCCCATGGCCGCTGGAAGGTCCAGGCGATCGGCATCTCGACCGCGCCCGGCCCGCCATGGATGAACAGCATGATCGGGTTGTCGCGATCGGCACCGCGGACGTTCACCACCTGCTTCGCGCCCCCCAGGGTCAGCTCGAACGTTTCCTGCACGCCGCTGGGAACGACGATGCGTCCGATGTCGGCGATGATCTCGCGTGCGGGTGCATAGGGATCGGGCGTCTGGGCAGCGGCCGGGGACATGGCAAGTAATGGCAAGGTCAGCAAAATCATCCGGCGCATTCATCTCTCCCTGTTTATGGAACAAAGCTAGGATCGGTCCTCGCGTCCCGCAATCCGAAACGCCCCGCTTGCTGAACGAAACATGCAGCGACCGTTCATCGATTGAAGCGCACAGTTTATCGTATCGATTTGGAGGGGCGTGATGGGCCGCATCGGACGACTGACCGGAATAGGGATGTGCAGCGCACTGGCACTGGCCGTACCGGCGCTGGCCCAACCTTTGACCGTGCAGGTGCGCGAACAATCGCGCGACAGCCTGTCGGACGATGCCGACTATCAATGGATCGACGACGCCGACGCGCTGCTCGACGCGATCGGTGACGCGCCGCCCGATTTCACCTTCGCCTATGACCGCACCGACATCTGGGGCTGGCGCACCGGCACCGGCCACGAAATCTACGCCGAGCCGTTGGGCGGAACGATCCGCTATTATTATTTCGAGCCGAACAGCCGCGAGCCGTTCCTGGTGCAGGACGAGGATTTCGCCTTTGGCTACCGCCCCGGCGGACGGCTGATTGTCGCCTATGACCGCAATGGACGGCTGCTCTCGCGGAGCGAAGGCGACCGCGAGACGGACCTCGCCGACTGGCTCTACCGCCGCGGCCGCGCGATTCATGCCTCGGCGCAGAATGACCGCGGCTGGGACCCGGTCGATGCGGGCTATTGGTCGGAGCAGGTTCCGATCATCGTCGACCTCCGGTTGCGCTGGTCGTCGGGACGCGACCGGTATCCGGGCTGGCGACGCTGGCACGGCCACTCGGGGGCTGCGAAGTGGCGCGAACCGCTCACCGCAGAACGCCAGCGCCGGTGGTCGGCAGGCGACCGGTTCCGCCGCTGGCAGCAGGGCGGGTTCCGCGGTCCGCCGCCGCGCTTCGGCGATGGCGCGCAGACTCCGACGCCGGGCGTTCGCCCGCCGCGGCCGGGCTGGAGGCCCGGCATGACCCGGCCGCACCACCCCGACGGCACACCGGGCGCCCGCCCGCCGCGTCCGGATGGCCGGCCCGGCTGGGTCCGGCCAAGGCCGCCGGTCGATACAACGCCAGGGGGCGAGCTGCCTCTGCGTCCCGACCGGCCAGGCTGGGTCCGCCCGGGACCTTCGATCATCGGCGCGCCGCCGGTCGTCCGTGCGCCGATCGACAGCGCCCCGGACCTCGATCGCCCGCAACGTCCCGAGCGCCCGAACTGGACCCGGCCGAGGCAGCCGGGAGCCGATTTCACGCCCGGTATGCGGCCCCCTCGGTTCGAACGGCCCCCACGCGAAGGAGGCGCCCCGGATCGGCCAGTCCGTCCATCCGACGATCGTCCGCGCTGGCGTCCGGACGGTGCGCCGCGCCCCGGAACCGCGCAGCCCGGCGTCGCGCCTTCTGACCCCCCTCGCATGCGGCCCGACCGACCGAGCTTCACGCGCCCACCGGGTTTCGCGCCCGTCGAACGGCCGCAGGTTACGCCACGCCCGGCACCGCCCGCGCCCCCGCCAACCTATGTGGCGCCACCGCCTCCACCACCACCGCCACCACCGCCACCACCGCCACGGTCCTCTGAGCGCGTGATGGACCGCCTGATCGAGCAGCCGCAGTAAGTTGGCGATCAGGCGATCCGGCCGAGGCTTCCGGTGAAGGGGAGGATATCGCGATACTGCTCCAGCGGCGGCGCGCCGGGAATAACCGCGCCGCGGCGGAGCAGGAAGACGTGGCGAACGATCTCCGCCTGCTGCTCGAGCCCGTAACGCCCGAGCCGCCAACCGGGCTTCAGACTATAGTCGTACCGGCAGAAGGGATGGCGACGCAGGGGCAGGAAGATGCCCTTCTGGTGCTGCCAGATATGCGCCATCTCGTGGATGAACAGGCCCTGGAGATCCAGCGAGGCCTGCGCGAAATCGTCACGATAATGGCACCCCTTGGGATGGAAATGGATGCAGCCCATCGGCGCCATGGTGATTGTCCGCGGCTGGAAGAAGATCCATTTGCGGTTCGCGATCTGCGCACGGTCATAGTCGATCGCGTCGCCGAAGATGCTGCTGGCGAGTGCAATCTCGCCGATGGTGAGCGGCCGTCGGGCGCCGGTACGCGAAGCTTCTTCCATCTCAGATATCTTCGTGCACCATGTCGATCTCGCGCACCCCGCGCTCGCGCCGGGCGGCATTGACCAGTTCGCGCAGCTTCTCGCGCCGGGCGCGTGCCTGATCGACGTCGCGGATTACCAGCGGTCCCGCCTTCGTCGTCTCGTCGGACGAGGTGATCGTGATGGTGCCGATATCCGCCCATTGGTTGATCAGGCTGAAATCGATCCGCACGTCCTTGATGCGATACAGCTCGATCTCGTCGATCGACTTCACGAAAATGCCCCTGTGCAGGATCATCCGGTCGCCGGTCACTTCATAGGTGACGGCCAGATTGGCGATCCATTTGACCAGCACGATGATCAGCCCCACGCCGACTAGGCACAGCAACAGCGTCCCCCACCCCGCCAGCGTTCCGCGAAGCCAGCCCCAGGTCGAGGAACGAAAGCGATCGATCGTCATGCAGGTTCCTTTGTCGGCTTTACAGGGCGAGCATAACGCAAAGACGGGCGGCGGACAGCCCGGCGTCGCTACGGCTCCACGCGCATGGTAACGTCGACAGAACAAACCATCGGAGGAGGGATGTCATGCAGATCGTGATCCGCGCGGTGCTGGCCGCCAGCTTGCTGACGAGCGCGCTCGCCGCAACGGCGGCGGCCTCTGAACCGCAACAGCAACCCGCAGCCGCAACGCGCCCGCTGTTCGCGATCGTCTATCGCGCCGGTCCGGCATGGAAGCCCGGCGTGCCGATGAAGGACCAGGGGCTGCGCGATCACTTTTACTATGTGAAGGCGCTGCACGAACGCGGCGACATCGTCTATGCTGGCGCGATGGGGCCGGACGGCGGCCTGATGCTGATCCATGCCGCCGATCAGACCGCAGCGCAGGCGATTGCAGCCAGCGATCCCGCGGTGAAGACCGGAATCTTTCTCGCCGATGTGCGGCGCTACACACCGCGTTTCGTGGGTACGGGCGCGGCGACGGCTGCCCCCCCTGAGTCTATCAGTGCTGGGCGTTGCCGACCCTGGCCGTTGCGGCCTTGACCTCGATCGTCTTGCCGTCGGCAAAGGACAAGCGCAGGGAAACCATCTCGCCCGATCGCACCGAGGGTGAGACGTCAAACAACATGACATGCTTGCCACCGGACTTGAATTCGACCGTGCCACCCGCAGGAATGGCGATATCCTTCAGCGGCGCCATCGTCATCATCCCGCCTTCATGCTTCATCTCGTGCATTTCGGCGCGGATCGCCACCGGAGTTGAAACCGCGACCAGACTGGTCGCCTGTGCGCCCCCCTTCACCGTAAAATAGGCCACACCCGGCCGTCCGCTCACCACCGGCAGATGTACCGAGGCATCCTCGACGGTAAGGTCAGCCTGCTGGCAACCTGCCAATACCGTGCTCGCCAAAATAGTCGCGAAAACCGCCCGCATCACGCCCTCTCCTCCCGATTCGGGAACGTTGAAGGCGGTCCTATGCCCCGCTCTGCCTTGCGGCAAGGCGCGGCTCACCTATATCGCGGCTTGTAACAGCTGGATTGCCTTTTCAGGGATCCGGTAAGTGGTTGAAACTTTTAGATTAGGCACGGGGGCCAATAGAGGACTCATGGCAAAGGTTATCGGAATCGATCTCGGCACCACCAACAGCTGCGTTGCAGTGATGGAGGGCGGCAAGCCCAAGGTGATCGAGAATGCGGAAGGCGCGCGTACCACGCCTTCGATCGTTGCATTCGCCAAGGATGGTGAACGTCTGGTCGGCCAGCCGGCGAAACGCCAGGCGGTGACCAATGGCGACAACACGATCTTTGCGGTGAAGCGCCTGATCGGCCGCCGCTACGACGATCCGATTACCAAGAAGGACACCGAGCTGGTGCCCTATACCATCTCCAAGGGTCCGAACGGCGACGCATGGGTCAAGGCCGGCGGCGAGGATTATTCGCCGTCGCAGATCAGCGCCTTCATTCTCCAGAAGATGAAGGAAACCGCCGAATCGTACCTCGGCGAGACCGTGACCCAGGCGGTCATCACCGTTCCCGCTTACTTCAACGACGCGCAACGCCAGGCGACCAAGGATGCCGGTAAGATCGCGGGTCTCGAAGTGCTGCGCATCATCAACGAGCCGACTGCCGCGGCGCTCGCCTATGGGCTTGAGAAGACCGACGGCAAGACGATCGCCGTTTATGACCTTGGCGGCGGTACCTTCGACATCTCGATCCTCGAGATCGGCGATGGCGTGTTCGAGGTGAAGGCCACCAACGGCGACACCTTCCTCGGCGGCGAAGACTTCGACTCGAAGGTCGTCCAGTTCCTGGCGGACGAGTTCAAGAAGGCTGAGGGCATCGACCTCACCAAGGACAAGCTCGCGCTCCAGCGCCTGAAGGAAGCTGCCGAGAAGGCGAAGATCGAGCTGTCGTCGGCTGCGACGACCGAGGTCAACCTGCCCTTCATCACCGCCGACGCCAACGGGCCGAAGCATCTCGTCAAGACGATCACTCGCGCTGATCTGGAGAAACTGGTCAACGACCTGATCCAGCGCACGCTCGAGCCGTGCAAGAAGGCGATGGCCGATGCTGGCGTCAAGGCGGCTGCGATCGATGAGGTCGTGCTGGTCGGCGGCATGACGCGCATGCCCAAGGTGCGCGAAGTCGTGAAGTCCTTCTTCGGCAAGGAGCCGCACACCGGCGTCAACCCGGACGAAGTCGTCGCGATCGGCGCCGCCATTCAGGCCGGCGTGCTGCAGGGCGACGTCAAGGACGTGCTGCTGCTCGACGTGACCCCGCTGAGCCTCGGCATCGAGACGCTGGGCGGCGTGTTCACCCGCATGATCGACCGCAACACCACGATCCCGACCAAGAAGTCGCAGACCTATTCGACCGCTGACGACAATCAGCAGGCGGT
Organism: Sphingomonas sp. GW821-FHT09B04; assembly: GCF_059418285.1. Lineage (NCBI taxonomy): Bacteria > Pseudomonadati > Pseudomonadota > Alphaproteobacteria > Sphingomonadales > Sphingomonadaceae > Sphingomonas > Sphingomonas sp. GW821-FHT09B04. The sequence goes on along the minus strand of NZ_JBWKPO010000002.1, from coordinate 413,198 downwards.
AACGATCCGCGTCTTCCAGGGCGAGCGCGAGATGGCCGCGGACAACAAGATGCTCGGCCAGTTCGATCTGGTCGGCATTCCGCCCGCCCCGCGCGGCGTGCCGCAGATCGAGGTCATTTTCGACATCGACGCCAACGGCCTGGTCAACGTGTCGGCCAAGGACAAGGGCACCGGCAAGGAACAGCAGATCCGCATCCAGGCCTCGGGCGGCCTCTCGGACGCCGACATCGACCAGATGGTCCGCGACGCCGAGCAGTTCGCCGAAGAGGACAAGAAGCGCCGTGCTGGCGCCGAAGCGAAGAACAACGCCGAGAGCCTCGTCCACACGACCGAGCGCCAGCTCGCGGAGAATGGCGACAAGGTCGACGACGCGTTGAAGGGCGAGATTCAGGCCGCGATCGACGAGGCCAAGGCCGCGATCGAGGGCGGTGACGCCGATGCGATGAACGAGAAGAGCCAGGCGCTCGCGCAGGTCGCGATGAAGCTGGGTCAGGCGATCTACGACAAGCAGCAGCAGTCCGAAGCTTCGCCTTCGGCAGATGCAGCGACTGCGGAGAAGACGGATGGCGACGATGTCGTCGATGCCGAATTCTCCGAGGTGGACGACAACAAGGCGTAAGCTATGCTCGCCCCCGCCATTTTCGAGTTTCGGGAATGGCGGGGGGATGAGCGGGGGCCGAGTGAATGACCACCCAGATTGATTATTACGAATTGCTCGAGATCGAGCGCAGCGCCGACGACGCCACCATCAAGGCCGCCTTCCGCAAGCTCGCGATCAAGCTTCACCCGGACAAGAATGGCGGGTGCAAGGATCACGAGGCGAAGTTCAAGGCCGTTAACGAGGCCTATGACTGCCTGAAGGACCCGCAGAAGCGCGCTGCCTATGACCGGTTCGGCCATGCCGGACCGGGTGGAATGGGCGGCGGCGGTCAGGGACCGGGCTTCGACGCCTTTTCCGACATCTTCGAAAGCGTGTTCGGCGAATTCATGGGCGGCAGCCGTGGCGGCCAGCAGGCACAGCGACGCGGTGCCGACCTGCGCTACGACATGGAAATCAGCCTGGAAGACGCCTTCCACGGCAAGCAGACCGACATCACCGTTGATGTATCGGGCATCTGCGACCCGTGCGGCGGCACCGGCGCTTCGCCCGGCACCATGGCCAAGACCTGCGGCACCTGCCGCGGGCATGGCAAGGTGCGTGCGCAGCAGGGCTTCTTCATGGTCGAGCGGACCTGTCCCTCGTGCCATGGCGCGGGCAAGACGATTACCGACCCGTGCCGTAATTGCCGCGGCGAGGGTCGGGTCGATCATACCGTGACGCTCGCGGTCAATGTCCCGCCGGGTGTGGACGAGGGAACGCGCATCCGCCTGTCCGGTCAGGGCGAGGCAGGCGCACGCGGCGCGCCTCCGGGCGACCTCTATATCTTCCTCCACATCGCACGGCATTCGATCTTCGAGCGCGAGGGCACGACGCTCTACGCGCGCGCGCCGATCAGCTTCACCACCGCGGCGCTGGGCGGGGAGATCGAGATTCCGGGGCCGGATGGTGAAGTGCACCAGATACGGATCAACCCCGGCACGCAGTCGGGGCGCGAGGTGCGGCAACGCGGCGCCGGCATGCCGGTGCTGCAGGGCCGCGGCCGCGGCGATCTGGTCGTGAAGCTCGAGGTCGAGATCCCGACGAAGCTGTCGGTCGAGCAACGCGAACTGCTCGAGCAGTTCCGCACCCTGGAGACCGGCGAGGAATGCCCGGCATCCACCGGCTTCTTCGACAAGCTCAAAAAGGCGGTGGGCGGCTGCTAAAGCCGCCCACCGGCCTTCCCACTCAGCTTAAAGCGTCGCGGATTGCCGTCTCGACCGGCGCCGCATCGGCTCGCCACGGGTCAAGCGGTATCGCCGGGAGCAACGGCGGCTGGGCAAGGATGCGCGGGCGCGTGCCGCGGTGCGGCTGCCCGGCGTGGACGAGGAACGGGTGGCACAGATAGACCGTTCCCGCCGCGCCGGTCGCCAGCACCTCGCGCCGATGCGCCGAACCCGTAAATCCGTCCGCTGCGAGTTCGCCCAGCGTCAGCCCGGCCTCACCCGCCGGTGCGAGCTGGCGCGCGATGTCGATATGCGATCCCGCGCGAATGCGGGTCGGGGCATCGGCCTCACCCACATCGCTGAACAGGAACAGCATGAGCAGCGCGCGGCCGCGGCTGGTTACATTCGCACGCCAGTCGAGAAAGTTGGGCATATCGGTGTCGAAGCTCACATCGATATGCCAGCCATCGTCGCCCGGCGGTTGCGGCACCGGGAAACGCAGCACGAAGGTGCCGAGCGCACGCGGCGCAGCCCAGCGACCGACGCCAATGAGCTGATCGTAGGCGGCATGCAGCGTCGGCGTGTTGGCGGCCTCACGGAACGCCGGCTGGCCATATTGCCCGAGCCGGATGACCGGCGCGTGCCAGCCGGCCGGATCGTCGGGATCGACTGCGGGATCCCGCGACAGGATGGCGACCGCTTCCTCCGCGAGAATGCGCGGAAAGGCGTTGTCGATTCGGACGAAGCCGTCCTGAATGAATGCGTCGATCTGCGCCGGGGTCAGGCCCGGCGCATCGGTGTTGGAAGTCATGACGAGATATCCTCAGGCTGAAGGGCGCGCCGGACGCGTCGTCCGGCGGTAGCGTGCAGGCGAAGGGCCGGCAGTCGCCGGCCCGCTCAGCCGAGGAGCGGGAAGCCGTGGCGCGCGAACATCGTCATGCGTTCGAAGATAGGTCCGTGTCCGCCATTCGCAAGCCCGCGGCACGCGGATCCTCATCGCGTGGATCGGAGCCGAAGCGGTTGGGGCCCCGCGTCCCTGGCCACAGCGCGAAAACGAAAGACGCGACGACCAGGGGAAGCGCCGCGAACCCGAGCCAACTGGGCAGTTGGGGCAGCGTCATCGCCCCGCGCTGCGGATCAAGCAGGATGAAACGCAGCTCGTCATAGACGTTCATCATCATCAGAGGGGGCAGGATCAGCATCCACCATGCGCTGCGATCCTGATCGTGCAGCCTTCGAGCGAAGAGGGCGAAAACCGGAATGTTAACCAGCAACCCGGCCGCCACGATCGGTACGCGTTGCTCTTGCAAAGGCAGATTGGATCCGACCGGCCCGGCAAGGAGCAGGATCAGCGACGATAGCAACCAATAGGAAAAGAACTCGGTGCGGCGCGAACGCCCGTTGAACATTGCGACACCGATGATCGCTCGCCACGCGAGCTTCATGCCATAGATTATTGGGTTCGATGCCATATCGAGGATGCTAGCAGCAGGATCGGCGGCAGCAATCCACCGATGTCGCGGCGACATCCATTGCGGCAAGTGCGCTTTCCTTAGCCCAACGGAAAAGGGGGCCGGCGTTTCCGCCAGCCCCCGTGTCGCCGGACTTTCGACCTCGCGCTCACCACAGGGGGCAGCGCGCGCCTTCATGTCGGCGGCATGCTCGGCCCGCGCCGGCAAGGGAAGCGGGCTTCGCGTCCTGGTCAACGCTCGGCGGACGCCTCCCGTTGGCCATCCCCGGACGGCAAGCCGTTCGGAGGGTGCCCGCAGGCGGCAAGCCGCCTTCAGGCCGGTCACCGGGGCGGGGGCGATCCCGAAGGATCAGCTTCCCACCTCGATGTCCTTTGCTCCACCTTTGCCTTGCGGCATCGGCTTCGCGGTTTCGGTCATCCAGAGTTGATAGCCCCGAAGGATCATCGTGTCTCGATGGCCTCGCCCGGTTCATTCTGCCCGAAGGCGTCACTTCCCGCGCGTTTGGTCATCCAGCCTGACCTGTGCCGAAACACCTGCCTGCCCTGACAACCCGCTCCACCTTTGCCCGAAGGCGCCAGCTTCGCGTTTGGTCACCTGGCTTGTCCATGCTCCGGGGGAGCATTTCCCGCCCTGGCGGACCCGCCTTTCACATGCCGAAGCAGGTGAGAGACGTTTTGGACACCGGATCCGTTTCGTTTCCATCCCACCCGCTCTCGCGAGCGGGACGGGCCGTTTCCCGGGGTGGTGTCCCCGCATCGTCAGCTAGGGTTCCCGAAGGTACCTGCGCGTGCCGATCCGTTGTAAGTTTCTGATTTCACTTTGATTTCTCGCCGCGTCACCGTCTGCTTACAAGAATGATGCTGTCATCGATTCCGAGTCGCGCAAACCCGCAATCGACGCGATACGACCTGTTGATAACGTGGATAACGGGGAGCGATCGGGGACTTCAGAGCGTTGGCGGCACCCAATCGGGTGGGGCCATCTCGAATCCGGCAAAGTCGAAGCCGGGGACGACGACGCAGCTGACCAGCGCCCAGCCGTCGCCCGCTTCCGCTGCTTGCCAGCGAGTCGCGGGGACCAATGCCTGGGGCGTGTAGCCGCGGGTCACGTCTCCGCCAAGCGCGATTCTGGCCGGGTTCGCGTCGCGCGCATCCGCGATCAGAAGGTCGAGCGGGGCGCCCGCATGCCATAGCCACATCTCGTCGGCATCGACGCGGTGCCAATGCGACCGACACCCGGCCTCGAGCAGATAGAGGATCCCGGTTCCGGGCGACCGCTCCCCCGCCCTACCCTTTGCACGCCACGTTTCGCGGTACCAACCGCCCTCCGGGTGCGGGACGAGTTGAAGGGTTTCAACGATCGATTTTGCTGCCTGCATCTCCGGTGAATGGCACGAAATGTTACGTTCATGAAACCTGCCCGATAAACGGGGCGTTGGGGGGACAGGGTTCAGGAAGAGATGGAGATTTACAATGCGTAACCTGATGATGGCGCTCGGCGCCGCGTCGCTGGTCATTCCCGCCGCACTGACTCTGCCGGCAACCAAGGCCGAAGCCGGTGTACAGAAGCGTGACAGTTCGTACCGCGAATGGCGCGGTCGTGACGGTCGCCGCTATTGCCGCAAGCCCAATGGCACCACGGGCCTGGTGGTAGGTGGCGTCGCCGGTGCGCTGGTCGGCCGCACGATCGACTCGCGTGGTGACCGCACGCTCGGCACGGTGCTGGGCGCAGCCGCGGGCGCGGTTGCAGGCCGCGAGATCGAACGCGCCGGCAGCAAGAAGCGCTGCCGCTAAGGCAACCGCAACAATCAGATGGGGCGCCGAGGGAAACTTCGGCGCCCCGTTTCGTTAGGGGAACGAGCGGGGCATCGCAAAGGGAGATGCCCGATGAAGAGATGGATGATCGCAGTTGGCGCCGCGGCAATGGCCGCGACTGGCGCGTGCACCGACTATGGCGATGACCGACCCGGTTATGCCGGCGGTTATGATGATTGGGACGCCCCCCGCTACTATCGCGACGGGCGGTACGAGGAACGCGATCTGGGTCGCGACGAGCGCGTCTATCGCGGTCGCGATGGTCGCTATTATTGCCGCCGCAGCGACGGTTCGGCCGGACTGATTGTCGGCGGGCTCGCCGGTGGCGTGCTGGGCAGCATCCTTGCCCCGGGCGGCTCCAAGACGCTGGGCGTAATCCTCGGCGCTGCAGGCGGCGCGGCAATCGGCAGTACTGCCGATCCGGCCGGCAAGGTGCGCTGCCGCTGATCCAGGACTGACGGGCGGCGCGGAAGGCTCTCCCGCCGCCTTGTCAGGTCGATCTGCGACCCCGGTTCGCCCGCATGACAGCGCAGGCGCTGCTCAGCGATCTTCCGCTGTGTCCGCGTCCGCTTCGGTATAGGCCGGGCCGCATTCGTGCGTGCCGCTTTCGAGGCACGTCGCGCACGACCAGGTGATCCGGCAATAGGAACTGTGGTCGTCGGGCATTCCGCAATCAGCCCGCAACTGCGGGCACGAGCAATAGCTTGAGTGTGACATCCCAGTCTCCAGCGCGTTCGACCGGCCCGTCAGGCCGGCACAGGGTCATCAGGCGGCGTGGGACCCGGATCAGGCGGGATCGAAGGCGTATTGGGAACGGGCGGGATTTCCGGCCAAACCGGAGGAATCTCTGGCCACGGATCCGTCGGCGGTGAAGGTGGATCAGAATCATCTGACAGTAAATGCGTTAGCATAGAACCCCCCAGACCTGCCCTTTCATTCAAGGGCATCTACAGATAATTTTGCACACTCCGATTGATACAACAGAATAGTTATATCAGTTGGCTGGATTCAACAACTGCTCCTGCCGCCGCGGTCACGAATGGCATGTTAACCCGCAAGCCTGTAGATTGCCGGCAATGCTCCGCGTGCTCACCCTTTCCTCGCTCTTCCCCGATTCCTCGCGCCCCAATTTCGGGGTGTTTGTCGAACGGCAGACGCTCGGCCTCGCCGCGCACCCGGATGCCGAGCTCAAGCTTATTGCGCCGCTCGGCCTGCCGCCCTGGCCGCTCAGCCGGCGCGGCCATTATGCCCCGCTCGCTGCGCTGCCCCAGCATGAAGACTGGAAGGGCGTCGACACATGGCGCCCGCGCTTCCTCAACCTCCCCGGCACGGGCGGACGCTTCCATGCACAGATGCTCACACGCGCGCTGGTGCCGCTGCTGGGACGACTCCGGCGCGACTTCCCCTTCGATGTGATCGACGCGAGCTTCTTCTTCCCCGATGGTCCTGCCGCGGTCGCTCTGGGACGACGCTTTGGTGTGCCGGTATCGATCAAGGCGCGCGGGGCGGATATCCACCATTGGGGTCGCGCGCCAGCAACCGGGAAACAAGTGGTCGCCGCAGGGCAAGCCGCCGACGGCATCCTCGCGGTCTCGCAAGCGATGAAGGCCGACATCGCCGCGCTCGGCATCCCGGCGAAACGCATCCGCGTCCACCACACCGGCGTCGACCTCACCCGCTTCGCGCCGCGCGATCAGGTTGCAGCGAAGGCGGCGCTTGGCATCGACGGGCCGCTGATCGTCTCGGTCGGCGCCCTGATCCCGCGTAAAGGCCACGACATCGTCATCGACGCCGTAGCAGCGCTTCCCGGTGCTCAGCTGCGGATCGCGGGCGAAGGGCCTGAGCGCCCGCGGCTGGCGGCCCAGATTGCCCGACTGGGGCTGGGCGATCGCGTGAAGCTATTGGGAAGCGTCGCGCATGGCGAACTCCCGCCCCTGCTTGCGGCGGCGGATGCGATGGCGCTCGCCTCGTCGTCGGAAGGCCTGGCCAATGCCTGGGTCGAGGCACTCGCGAGCGGCACACCGATCGTCATTCCCGATGCTGGCGGCGCGGGCGAGGTCGTGACATCCCCCGACGCCGGCCGGATCGCCGCGCGCACCGCCCCGGCCTTTACCGCAGCCATCGGCGAGCTGCTCGCCGCCCCGCCGGCGCGCGATGCGGTACGTGCCACCGCGGCCGGGTTCACCTGGGAAGCGAATACCGCCGGGCTGTTCGATCACCTGTCGGGGCTGGTGGCGGCGCGGACTCAGTCGAGCGGGTAGAGCGCGGCTGCGACCCAGCGCAGTTCAGTGCGCAGCACGCCCCAGGCGCGCGCCGCGGCGCGGCTGTCCATGATCTCGATGCCAAAGGGCAGTGCTGCCTCCAGCGCGCGAGGCGGGCGGCGCAGGCGGCTACCGGTGCCGAGCAACAGGAATTCAGGCAGCGGATCCATCGCGAGCAGCGGTGCGAGGGCGTCCGCAGTCAATTCTTCCAGCGGCGGCGGTGTCCAGCCATCGGCCCGGCTCGGCGTAAGCAGCAGCCCCAGATAGACATTATCGTCGACCCGGAAGCCGCTACCCGAAAAACCCGACACCACCGGTCCCTCGACACGGGACCGGTCCATCCGCATCAGGGCATGTCCTTGAAGCTGACCCGCTCGGCGCCCTCGGCGGCCTTCCCGGCGGCGGCTTCCTTGGGCAGGAAGCTGTCGGGACGCAGCTTGAGCCACAACAGAATCGCTGCCGAGACATAGACCGACGAGAAGGTGCCGATCACGATGCCGAGCAGCATCGCTGCAGTGAAGCCGAAGATCACGTCCGGCCCCATCACCAGCAGGATCGTCAGCACGATGCCGATCGAGAGCGAGGTGACGACGGTGCGCGACAGCGTTTCATTGATGGAGAGGTTGAGCAGCTCCTCCATCTCCATCTTGCGGTACTTGCGCATATTCTCGCGAATACGGTCATAGACGACGATCGTATCGTTCAACGAATAGCCGATGATCGTCAGCACCGCCGCGACGATGTTGAGGTCGAACTCAAGCTGAGTCAGCGCGAAGAAGCCGAGCGTCAGCGCAACGTCGTGGAACAGCGCGAACAACGCGCCGACACCGAACTGCCATTCGAAGCGGACCCAGATGTAGAGCGCGATCGCAAGCATCGCGAGCGTGAGACTGATCGCGCCGTTGCGGAACAGCTCTTCCGACACCTTGCCCGACACGCTCTGCGCACCGGCAACCTGCGCGCCCGGATAGTCCTTGACCAGCGCGGCACGGATCGAGCTGGCAGCGCGATTCGCGGCATCCTCACCGCCCTCGGGCAGCGGGGTACGAATCGAATATTCGGTCGTGTCGGCAACCTGCTGAACGGTCGCCTCGCCCACGCCAAGACCCTGGATCCGCTCGGCCAGCTGCGGGATATCGACATGCTGGGTGAAGGTGACGCGCGTCTGCTGGCCGCCGACGAAGTCGATGCCGAGGTTGAAGCCCTTGACGAAGCAGAGCGCGACCGAGCCGATGATCAGCAACAACGACAGCGCCATCGCCACGTTCCTGTACTTCAGGAACGCGATGTTGGTGTTGTCGGGAACGAGTTTGAGGGGACGCATGACCGGCCGCCTTTAAATGTTGATCGTCTTCGGGCGGTTGCGCTTCAGCCAGTCCGCGACGAGCAGACGGGTGAAGGTAACGCCGGTGAAGACCGAAGTGACGATACCGATGGCGAGCACGACCGCGAAACCGCGGATCGGTCCGGAGCCGAACGTGAACATGATCGCCGCCGAGATGACGTTGGTGATGTTCGCGTCGAAGATCGCGCGGCTGGCTTCCTTATACCCGAACTCGACCGCGGAGACCGCGGCGCGGTTTCGGATTCGCTGCTCCTCGCGGATGCGTTCGTTGATCAGCACGTTGGCGTCCACCGCTGCACCGATCGTCAGCACGAAGCCGGCGATACCGGGCAAGGTCAGCGTGGCCCCGAAAAAGGCCATGACGCCGAACACCATCACCGCGTTCACCAGCAGCGCGAGCGAGGTGTAGACCCCGAAGCGCAGATAGGTGAACAACATGAAGAGGATCAGCGCCACCGTGCCCACGATGCCGGCGAGGATGCCCTTCTGGATCGATTCCTGACCGAGCTCGGCCGAAACCGTGCGCTCCTCGACCACCTTGAGCGCCACGGGCAATTTGCCCGACCGCAGCGCAATGGCGAGTTCGTTGGCGCCTTCGACGGTGAAGCCGCCCGAAATCTGCCCGCGACCGCCGAGGATCGGCTCGTTGATGTTGGGTGCGGAGATGACCGAACCGTCGACGATGATCGCGAACGGCTTGCCGGTATTTTCACGCGTAGTCTGACCAAAGCGGAAACCACCCTGGCTGTCGAAAGTGAAGCCGACCACGACCTGCTGGTTCTGGTCGAACTCCTGCTTCGCATCGATCAGCTGGTCGCCGCTGACGATCGTCTGCCGCTTGAGCGCGATCATCGGCTGCTGCCCCTCGCGCGTCGGATACGCGACATAGGGAAGGCCCGGAGGCGCAGCGGGATATGGCAGAAGCTCGCCACCGATCGGCGCGGTTCCGGCGGCAATCTGCGCGGGATTGGCGGCGATATCGACGAGCTTGAACTCAAGCCGCGCAGTCTTGCCGAGCAGCTGCTTGAGTGCCTCAGGATCCTTGAGCCCCGGCACCTCTACGAGGATGCGGCTGCGGCCTTCGAGCACGATCGTCGGCTCGAGCGTGCCGAGCGAGTTGATACGGCGATCGACCACTTCACGCGCGTCGGCCATCGCCTGCTTGACCGCCTGGTCGAGACCGGCCTGCGTCTGCGTCACGATGAAGCGCGTTCCGTCGCGCACCTCGATCGTCCATTCGCGCTGGCCCGTCATGCCCGCGCCGCTGCCGGTCAGCTGGAGCAAACGCTCACGCGCCGCATCGACCTGAGCGACGTCACGCACCATAAAGCTGATCGTGCCATCGCGCATCGAGATGTCGCCGATGTCGATCCGCGGGTCCTGGCGGCGGAACTCGGTCTCGATCTCGTCGCGCTTGGTCGAAAGCCGCGTCTTAGCGAGATCCGCGGTATCCGCCTCAAGCAGGATCGAGCTGCCGCCCGCAAGGTCGAGGCCGAGGTTGATCGACGGCTGCGGCACCCACGAGGGCCAGCGTTCGCGGACATTCTCGGGCACGAAGCTCGGGATGGCGAGCAGGAAGCAGACGGCGATCGACAGCCAGACCGCCCACACCTTCCACTTCGGGAAATCCAGCATGTTCAGTCGTTCGCCGGCTTGCCGCTGCCGAGCGGCTGGACTTCGACGATGGTCGCCTTGACGACCTTGACCTTCACGCCGGTCGCGATCTCGACATTGGCATAGGCGTCGTCAACCGACACCACCTTGCCGACCAGACCACCGCCGGTGACGACGGTGTCGCCCTTCTTCATGTCGCCGATCGACGCCTGAAGCGTCTTCATCCGCTTTTGCTGCGGGCGAATCATCAGGAAGTAGAAAGCGACGAAGATCAGGATCAGCGGCGCGATCGACAGAAACGATCCGGCGGCGCTGCTCTGGCCTGCCGCGCTTCCCGCGGCCTGTGCATATGCTGGTGAGATGATCATAGTTCCCCGGGCCTGTTTGGCTGGCCAGAATGGTGGGGGCTGAAGGCCCCGTGTTCAAGCGGCGCGCGCTACCATGCGCATTGCGCAGGTGCAACCATTGCCGGGATTGTGGCCCTGCGGCAACGGCACGCCGCACCGGCGGCATTGGGTCTTGCATCGCCTGTCCGGTGCGCCTAGAGGGCCGTGCCTCGGTCGGGGCGTAGCGCAGCCTGGTAGCGCATCACACTGGGGGTGTGGGGGTCGCAGGTTCGAATCCTGTCGCCCCGACCAGAGAAATCAAACACTTAAATGACAGGCCGCGGCCTGTCAGGCCATATAGAGCCCAGTCAGCAATCACCCAGCAAGCACCGCGAACGCGATCGAATCGAAAGCCGCCCCTCCTTGCGGCTGATCGCATCAGAGCGTGCAGCTAAAGAGCTTGGCCGCGCGGTGCGTCAAGCGTGATTGAGCGCGCGGCAGCCCGACCAACGCTGATGAAAATCCCACGGTTCGGCCGACGCCAGGCCGGCAGCACGCCACAGCCCGACATCGAGCATTGTAAATGAGCCATCACCGCAATTCTTGCGGCCTTTTGACTCAAACAATGGGAAATCGAAATGAGATGCCCGCTCAACGCGCGTGCGTTCACACGCGCGCAACGCACCCGCATGCAATTCTTCGCGAGCTTCTCCGAATGCTCACGATGCCCGTGGCAACCGCGGCGTCACAAAAGCTGATCGGCTTCAACTCCGAGCACAATCGGTCATTCGTCAATCAAGAAGAAGCAGCTCTGTCGGGCCATCACGACGCAGCCCATCGCAGTATGCGGAAGAGTGTCTGAGCACGCCCGCAGACAACTCCTGCGTGCTCCACGGCCCTCCGCCGGCCCCATTTGCAGGATATCTATCATGAACAACTTTTCGAGTTCCGCTCCCCAGACGAAGCAGGAAATCAAACGAGAATTCTTCGAGCGTTACGGCGAGTTTGCCAAAAAGACACGCAAAGCGCTCGGTCGGCGCGCAACGAAACGGTCCGACAAAAAGGCGCTTAAGCGCCTTATCGGGAAGCAGGCTCCCTACCCCGCCCTCACCGCCTCAAATGCGCGGTCGCGCTGGACAGTAGCGATAACGGCATACAAGCGAGCCCGTCGATTACGGCGTGCCCGACCCGACTATGAGTTTGCCCACGTCACCATAATCCTCGACGAATGGGCAACTTCCGATGAAATGACGATCCTCAAGCTGCAACAGCTGCGACGCCGGGCGCGCTACATCCTGTCTCAGATTAGCAAACACTATATTGGTCATATCGAATTGCAGGCCTTCGCGAATGTGAAAGCACCAGGCGGCGGCAAGCTTGTTAGCGCGCATGTGCACGCACTGGTCTTCGGCGTGGATACTCTTGCCAACGCAGCTAAAGGTACGAAGAGACTCAACGAAAAGTTTGGCCGCCAAAACTGTGGAGTCCCCCCACTGGATTTTAAGCCCGTGGTTCACACAGACGGAGATCTATTGCGGGTAACCCGCTACGGCTTGAAAGCCATCGACCGCTGCAAAACACTTTACATCGGCATTCGCACCAACTTGCACGAATCTGAGAAGGGCGATCGATACATCCGCTACCTACGAGTGCTGCAGATTCAGTCCATGATCCCACTACGTTCGCTGACCTTCGCAGGCGGGGATGGCATTCCGATCCTCAACTCCGCATTGCGCCGCGCCCGGGAAAAACTGAAGCTCGAAGCCGGCCCACTAGACAACAGCAGCTACGATGAAATCGCCGCCTTTTGGGCTGATTTGATGCAGCGCCTGGGCCATACGCGGTTTCGCGAGCCGGTTATCAAGTAGCCCACAAACTTAGTAGATTTGTACAATTTCCTAACATGTTCGCGTGGGGTGGCCCGATCTGCCGCCCCACTGCTCATTCGTCATCAGCGGTCAGTATCGCAAACTCGACACTTCGCTGCAGTCGCGCTTTGGCCCGCGCAGGCCCGTCGAACCAAAGGGTCTTGCTACCACCTGCCCAATGTATGTTGCCGCCGTCCGCAGACCGCATGAGGTGGACGCCGTTGGGCTCCTCCTGCCAGTGGCCCTCGATTTCATTTTCCGCCAACATCGCGCGGAGGTGGGCTAGCGTGCCCGTGAACTTCATCGTCATCGTCATCGTAAATCCTCAGCGAACTCGCCACTCACGGTGACGCGCTAATCATTTACAATGACGTTCGAGAGCACGGCGGCTATGCGCCCTCATAGCGGTCGTTCGAACGGTCCGCCGGCGATCCCGAAAGCGCTCGTTCCTCAAGGCGAGAATTTGGGGGACGAGCACTCAGCGCCGTGAGCCCACGCTCACTCGCGACAACGCGAACGCAAGTATGGCTTGCAAGATTGCGGTGTTTTATCGTCCAACACGATGGACGGCTTACCTATCCTCTACTCGTTTCGGCGCTGTCCCTACGCAATCCGCGCGCGCTTGGCACTGCTTGCAAGCCACACGGTGTGTGTCATCCGCGAGGTCAAACTCTCTGCAAAGCCTGTGGCGCTGCTTCTCGCGTCACCGAAGGCAACCGTGCCCGTGCTGGTTCTGCCCGATGGCACCGTTATCGACCAGAGCCTCGACATTATGTGCTGGGCGCTCACACGCTACGATCCGACAGGTTGGCTAGGCCACGACGGCGCTCACCTGATCGAGGTCAATGACGGCCCGTTCAAACATCACCTCGACCGAACCAAATATCCTGATCGCCACGGTAGCGATCCGGATATGCACCGCATGGCTTGCCTCGATATACTTCGTTTGCTCGAGGAACGTCTGGCAACCAACCGCCATCTTTGCGGCGATGCCATGAGTCTGGCGGATGCGGCGATCTTACCTTTTGTTCGGCAATTTGCGTCGATTGACCGCGACTGGTTCGACGTTCAGCCTCTACCGCATGTTCGCCGCTGGCTCGACGGGCTAGTCGCATCCGATCTGTTCGCTGTCGCGATGACGCGGCTTACGCCGTGGCGGGCCGGTGATCTGGACATATGCTTCCCGCAAACCCCTACCTTACCGTCGTGACTATGCAGCGCCAGGCGGTTCGGAATATGCTCGCAAAGAGCCATTCAACGAACTGGCCTGCGCTGAGCCCAGCTTGAGGCTTCGCGAAAATAGGCTTCGCGAGTCTTGGGATGATCCGGCTTCATTGTTGATCTCTCCGGCCGGCGCTTGCCGACGCGCGGTTGATGGTGCGGCGGCGGAATGTCTGGCCGAGCGATGAGGCCGCGGGTGCGGTTCGATCGCGCGATACGGCGTTCGTGGGCACGCGCGTCGTCGCCTGTCCCGGGCCCCCGGGCTTTTCGTTCTCGCGCCGCTGGTTCGCTGCGACGGCGTCCGCGATGGGGCGGGGCATGGCCAGGCTCGCGAACCAGTGCCAGATGGCCGGAAACCGGAACCGCATTGCGAGACGGGTCAGCGCCCAGAGCATTGCTGTGAGGACCAGGGCGAAGATCGCCGTCGTGACGAAATTCCACGGGAGCGTTGGGGACGGAGATACTGGCCGTGCGGGCGGCAAGAAGGTTGGCAAGCCAGGATTCGAGCAAGGCGCGCAAAATACCGTTCTGAACAGGCTCACCCTGCCCTGATTCGATACCCATGATGCGCTGATGGCGGCACCTTGCCAATAGTGTATTCAATTTTGGTAGCGCAACCAAATACGGCAACAATAAATTCGAAGTGAATGACTATTAACGATTGTTTTTTATCGGGTTGCGTGCCTAAATCCCCATGGCTTTGAAGTATTGGGAGCTTTTGTATGTATCGGCATCGCCGGTTTTTGCTTATTGCGGGTTGGGTCATAGCAGGAATCGCCGGGGTCGCTCCGGGTAACGCTGAAACGATCACCTATTCCTACGATGCGCTCGGCCGGCTGCGGACGTCGTCGGTTTCGGGCGGTCCGGACAATGGTACCAGCACAGCGATATGTTACGATGCGGCGAGCAATCGCGAGCGATATGTTACCACCCAGAGTGGGAGCGCTACGTGCACAACATCAGCATATCTTCGCTCCGCGGCGCCGACGTCCGCGCCGACGTCCGCCTCAACACCCTAGCCACCGGCTAAAGGCTGAATGTGGATCGGGAAGTATAGATCCAAGCACAGCGTATAATCAGGCGCTACAATGCAAACATAATATGGTAATTTTGAAGATTTGACACCTGGTCAATCAAAATACCTTTGCATTGCAAGAATTTCAAAACACCAAAGTTTTGGCATGAGCAAATTGTGCCACATAGGGAAAATATCTCATGCGCAATGTTTATTGTTGTACAACCAATTCGCGTAAAATCAGTTTTTTTGCTGCATGTATTCTATCTTCTTTTCCAGTAAGTGCTCAGACTGATCCAAGAACCACGCCAGTTCCAAAGTTCAATACTGTTGATCCACTAGGCGTTGATCTGAACAGTGGCCGGTTCAATATGGATTCCGACAGTATTTCGATAAATTCCGCTGGCCGAGAAGTGAGTGTAAAGTATCAAAACATTACCGAAGTTCCTAGATTAATCTATGAGGGGATATTTAGAACAACAAGTGAAATTAACCCTGATGGCGGAATTATGGAGCATACGTTAGAGATAGGTCAAACGGCTCACATATTTCGTACGGAGAGATCCGGTCCATATATTCCAGTTTCGCCATTTACAGGCAGCCTGACAAATGGTGCCGGAGGATTGATATATACTGATATTGATGGAACAAAATACTTTTTGCACAATGTATCATTATACGGCGTCAGTGTAATATCAAAAATTGAACATCGAGATGGTGAGATAGTTCGCTATTTCTATAAACCAAATGCACTTTCCCCCGTTCGAGTGTTAAGCAATCGCGGGTGGGGCATTAATCACCAGGCCGGATCGATTCAGCTTTTCAACAGGTCGGTGGAATACTGCCCGGAGTCTGACGCCGACTGCACTCTTGCGGGATCCTGGCCTAGTATAACTCAGGTATCCAGCAGCGACGGCAATACCAGAACGATTTCAACGACTGGCCTAGGAAGTGTAACCGTATCACGGCCCGCGCCGGTTACAACAAGTATTTCCTTCTCGGATGGCCGGGCACCGATAAGCATCGTCTATGGTAGCGGTGCAGGCCCTCAGGTAGGAAGGGTGGCATCTATTAGCCGTGGAGATATGTCCAGAAACTATACATATAGCTATGTTCAGAATATTGTTTCTGATATTGGCCTATTTTTTATAAATTCATCAGGAAGTGGCGGGAGCTATAATGGACAGGTATGCGACGGAAGACTCGTTTATTTAGATGATCCCAACATGTCTCGAACGTATCTAAGCTTTGACTCGCCAATTCCTAGCAATTCCTTTGGCTGCTCCTACAACAGCTGGGACGCGGTGAATTCCCCACCCTCAAGATACCGACTGCCAGAAGGCAATTTGACGACCTGGGGGTATCGCTATTGGAAGCTGGCTGGAATCACCTCAACGGGGAAAAATGGTTCCATCATAAGCAACACAAGAACATACTTATCGCCCCATGACGGACCTTCGAGCATTAAAGATGAGGCGGGCAACGAGTACGAATATACCTATGATCGCGGGCAAATAACTTCCGAAACCATGCCTGCAGTGGGCGGGATTAGATCTTCCAAGCGCTATTCGTACCTTCAGGCATATGCTCGGATTAAGGATGCCAGCGGAAACCAGGTTCAGCTTTCCGAGCCCATATGGCTCCTGGCCAGCGAAAAGCTCTGCAAGACCACGAGCACGATTGGAAACGCCTGCGCCGGCGGTGCTGCGGATGAGGTCTCAACCGAATACACCTATGGCACCGATCTACAGGTTCACGGGGTCAGCATAACTGCGGATGGCCAGACATTGCGCACTTGCTATGCATATGACGCAATCGGCAATCGGATAAGCGAGACCAAGCCAAGAGCCGGGCTCTCCGTTTGTCCATGAATTTATTTGAGAGCCGGATCATGATTCTTCAGAAGGTAGGACCAGTGTTCAAACGGAAACAATTGTCACTTGGCATATTATTGACATCCGCCGCATGGGCCAACCATGCCAGCGCTCAATCCGCTCCCGCCGATCACACCTATGCCACGCGCTACGACGCCGCGCGGCGTGTTTCCGGGACGATCGCTCCCGATCCGGACGGCGCCGGTGGAAACACTTATGCGGCAGTGCGTAACACCTACGACCCCGCCGGTCGTCTGATCAAAACCGAACAGGGGCAGCTCGATGCCTGGCAGCCGGAGACGGTGGCGCCAGACGTCTGGCCTGGATTCACGGTCTCCACTCGAACCGAAACCAGCTACGACGGTTTGGGCCGGAAGCTTCTGGAGCAAACGGCGAAGGGCAGCGCCGGCACGGTTCGCTGGGTGACCCAATATAGCTATGATGCCGCAGGCCACCTGGAGTGCACCGCGGTGCGAATGAACCCGGCGGTGTTCGGCGCACTTCCCGCCAGCGCGTGCACGCTGGGCGCGGAAGGCACGGCAGGGCCGGATCGGATCACGCGCAACTTCTATGATGCCACAGGGCAGGTGGAGAAGGTGCAGAAAGCGGTCGGGACCAGCGTCCAGATCGATTATGCGCGCTACGAATATACGCCCAACGGCAAGCAGAAGGCGGTGATCGACGCCAATGGCAATCGCGCCGAATATGCCTATGACGCCTTCGACCGGCTGGTGAAATGGACCTTTCCATCGAAGACAGTGGCAGGTCAGGTCAACGCTTCGGACTATGAAGAATATGGCTATGATACCAGAAGCAATCGGACGAGCCTGCGCAAGCGCGACGGGCGGACGATCCTCTACAGCCACGACGCGCTGAACCGGGTCGCGAGCAAGACCTATCCGGACGGAGGCGCGCGGCCGGTCCATTATGCCTATGACCTGCGCGGACTTCAGACGATGGCGCGGTTCGATTCGCTATCGGGTCAGGGGATCACCAATGGCTATGACGGGTTCGGCCGGCCGAGCGCGACGACTGCGGTGATGAACCTCGGCGCGACCGAAGTGATCCGCAACCTCAGCTTCATCCATGATGCCAATGGCAACCGCACGCGCATCACCTACCCCGATGGCCAATATGCAAGCGCGGCGTGGGACGGGCTCGATCGCTTCTACTTCCACAATATGTCGGGCGGAACCAACCTCAACCACGCCACGTACAACTCCGACGGCCGGGTCACGACGTTTCTGCGCTGGGGCGCGGGCACCTGGGGATCGTCGACCAATTTTGGCTATAACGGCATGTCGGAGCTGGTGGCCCACGACCACGCCTTCCAGAACAGCGCCGCCAATGTCTCGACGACGTTCAGCTATAATCCGGCGCGGCAGATCATCTCCCGAACGCGTAACAATGATGACTATCGGTTCAACGGCTACACGGGCATCGACCGCAGCTATACGCGCAACGGGCTGAACCAGTATACCGCTGCAGGCAGCACCGCGTTCACTTACGATGCGAACGGCAACCTGACCTCCGATGGCACGACCATCTACACCTACGACATCGAGAACCGGCTGATCAGCGCCAGCACGGGAACCGCGCTGGTCACGTTGAGCTACGATCCGCTCGGCCGGCTTGCGCAGGTCTCGACCTCAGCGGGTGCGACGACGCAGTTTGTGTACGATGGCGATGCGCTGGTTGCCGAATATGACGGCACCGGCGCGATGACCAAACGCTATGTCCACGGTCCTGCGGCGGGTGCGGACGATCCCCTGGTCGAGTATATCGGATCCAGCGTCGCTTCGCCGCGCCATCTGATGGCTGACCATCAGGGTTCGATCATCGCGATCGCCGATGTGAGCGGCAACCGCATCGCGGTGAATGGCTATGACGAATATGGCATCCCCAACGGCCTGATCCCGGGGTGGACGCCCAATACGGGGCGATTCCAATATACCGGCCAGGCGTGGATCCCCGAACTTGGCATGTATCACTACAAGGCGCGGGTCTATTCGCCGACGCTCGGGCGGTTCCTGCAGACCGACCCCATCGGCTATGATGACCAGCTCAACCTCTATGCCTATGTCGGAAACGATCCGATGAATATGACGGACCCGACAGGCGAAGCTGGTATCGCAGGAGCCTTAATTGGTGCCGCACTTGATGTGGGCATACAAAGGTTGCAGGGCAAAGATTGGGATGAGATTGACCTAGTCAGTGTGGGCGTCTCGGCGGCGATGGGCGCGAGCGGGCTTGGATTGGGTGCCAAGGTGGGTCAGGCCTGGAGGGCGGGCCGCGCAGCTAGCGCTGCAAGGGCTGCGGCACGGCCAGCACAACGGCTTCAAGAGAGAGTTCGAGCGCGCGGCGCGGGCGCGTCGACCCTGCGCTATGCGGCAAGGCGGGTGCAAGTCGTAGAGCGGCGGGCGGAAGCAGCCAAAATGGCTGCGAGGAGGGCCGTTGTTAATGGTGCTGGCGTCGTGGGGAACGGCGTTGTCGCAAAGAAGCTACTGCCAGAGATAACCGTTCGCGATGTGCGTGAATTTGTCACGCCCGAAAGAAGGGATGGAGAGGCGGAGAATCCTGGGCAGTTAAGGTGTCGCGCTGTGGACGTTAAAAACCGCCAGAACTGTTAGTGATCACTCGAACAGAATGTTCGAAGGCGGTATTTTATAATATTACTTGAGATGCGCTTCCTCGTAATGCTGCGAGGAGGCGCTCTGCTGAGGCTTCTGGCGTCGTGGCGGACGGCGCGGCCGCAAGGAAGATGGCTCCTGAGGAAGGCTCCTTGCGATGCGGGTGACGCCGTGAAGGATCTGGGTGAGGAAGGCGTAAAATGTTGATTCAATTATTATATGCTACTTTGAAATACTTCGTAGTCATCTGGTACACCGTCTACATGGTGCGCATTATACTGGATCAGGATAGCAAGTTATACTCAGCTTTTTGCGCCGCGTCTCTTGCTCTATCAATGTATACATTGTTCAACTTGAATAAGTTGATTGAGGGGCGACTATACAAGTCTTGAAGTGATGAATGCATCGCGCATCTGCCTCGCACGCCCCTGCGTCACCCGCCTCTCCACCGCGGCGCATGGACATCCTATTAAGGCAGCGAGCGAGGCAGTGCCGCGCGGGTTCCAGGGTTATGCGGACGTAGCGGAGATCCGTTGCGTCCCGGCATAGCTCACGGGTTTGCTGTTGTTTCAGATAGGGCTGACGCTGAGCCGGCGGCTCGATTCAGCATCGGTCCTACAGCGGGCGAAAGCGCCCTTGTACGGACTTGCATCTTCACTGCAGCAGGACGCTGGCGCTTAAACCCAGATTGGATGAGTTTCACGAGAACACGCCATTGAGAATGGCGGCTAGCGGCGCCTTAGTGCCGAAAAGCTGGCAGTCAGCTACCGGCCCAGAAGCAGTCGTTCTTTCTACTTTGGCTCAATGACCGAAATTGGGCCGTATGCGGAATGGCAGATTTAAGTGAGCAAGTGTCGGAAGCGGACGTGGATTGTCTGCTAGTTCAGGTGGCCGACGCCGCGACGCACATAAAGGGAAAGCTCCACCAGTTCGTTTGCGACAATCTCGGCGCGGTCACTTTCAATCTGGAGACAGTCTACAAGGCGATCGTCGACGACTGCCGCCGCAAGTCGGCATTCACCGGCTCCTATGGAGACTTTGCGCAGATTGTGCGGAACAAGGGCGTGACCCGCGTCGATGTGCAAAACTGGCTCGACACCATCGCGCTCGAACAGCGTCGACGCGGACGCGCCGTGGGTCGCGTGCCGCGATTCAGGGTCGGCGGGCTACCGCCCGACCCTGCAATCGAGCATTGCACCGCTGGCCAACCCGGGATATTTACATTGGTGTAAATTGCTTGACCGAGGTCCGATGTTCACACCGCTTCCGCTGTCCCGCAGCATGATCCGCGTCCTTACGATCGTCGCCGGTCTCACGGCCCTCGCATCACCCGCCGCCGCGCGGGACCTGACCGGTATCTGGGCCACCGGCACCGAAGGCGGCCGGGTCCAGATCTATCGCTGTGGCGAGGCGCTGTGCGGCAGGGTCGTCGACGCGGCCCGGCTACGCGCCAACCCGGACCTCACCGATCTGCGCAATTCCGACACGGCTCTGCGCACGCGCAAGCTCAGGGGGCTGGTCGTGCTGCAGGGCTTCACCGGCGGACCGGCGGAATGGCAGGGCGGCCCCGTCTATGACCCCGAGACGGGCAGTGGCGCACGCAAGGGCTATCTGAAGCTGCTTCCCGACGGGAAACTGGAGCTCAAAGGGTGCGTCGCCTTCTTCTGCCGGACCAAGATCTGGACGCGCGTGCGCTGATCCGGACACCCGCGGCGGATGCTAGAATCGCTTCCGGACCGTCAGCCGAACGACCCGGCCCAGCGGGTTGACCTCGTCGCGGCTGAAGCCAGGCGGGGTGCTGCCGTCTTCCAATCTCACCCGGCGATACCCGTTGAGGAGGTTCTGGACCTCAAGCGAGATCTTGAGATTGTCCAGCACCCCACCCTTTTTGACCGAGCGGGTCAGTCGCTCGGGCTCCACGAACATCGACAGGTTGAACATCACCGGCGGCTTGGTGTTTAGGGTCCGGTCGCCGTTGGCGACGCGTGACGCGCTGCTCCAATTTGCGCCCAAGGTGCCCCCCCATCCCCGCTTGCCGGTCGTCGCCTGCACCGACAGGCTGTGGCGGGACTGACCGCTCTCGGACAGTTGATCGATCGCGGGAATACCTGGGTGGGTGAGCAATTCGCTCTTCAGCCGCCACCGGTGCCTGAGCGCGAAACTGAACATCGTGGAAGTCGCGGTCGGCCTGTCCGGAAAGCGCAAAGCGATGCCCGAAGACAGCTCTGACTCGGTCGAGTGGGCAATGTTAATCGGCCGCGCATCGACCGCCGCCAGCCGGCCGTCGGCATCCCGCGTCACGCGTTCAGGAAACGCCGCCTCGATGGCTGGCGTCAGTTCGGGAAGTGCTGCAACGCCGCCCTCGGCGACATCCTGACGATAGCCGATATTCAAAGAAAGCGTTTGTTTTCCAAACGGCCGGACCGTCGCCTCCAGCGCGAGACTCCGCTGGCTTCCCTGCCTGAGCGCCGGATTTCCACCGGTGATCCAGACCACATCGGCCATCTCTCCCCGCGAATAGTCGAAGATCCGGTTGATCGTCGTGACGATCGGGTCGTCCAACTGGTTGAACGACGGTGCGGATTCGGCATGGCCGATCGCCCCCCGAAGCTGGACGTTCGGGCTGGGCATCCAGGTCAGATTGCCGTCATATCGCTTCTGCAGCCGGCTGTTGGTCATCGTCTGTGCGCTGGCAGTCAGATCGAGTCCGATGTTGCCGAGCGACAGGATTTCCCCGTCACCGTCACGTGAGATCGGCAAGCTCAAGGTGAACGCTCCATCCAGGCGATCGAGCGCGCCGCGGCTGCGTATGGCCGGGCCACCAAGATTGTCCGTCTGCCAGTTATCGGATCTGTTGCGGGCTGCATTCACCGAAAAGCTGGCGGAGACCGAACCGGCTGGCAGTTTTACGACCGTTTTCCTGACATTTAGCCGGGTGACGATTCCCTCTCCCTGCGCTCGGTTGCGACGAGCCGTCAGCAGCTGGTCGCTCCACGGCACATAAGGGTTGAAGGACGGGTCTGCGTCATTGACCAGTTGTTGAGCGCGGCCAGTATCGATCCCGCTTTCGAGAAGGCTGCGCGACCAGCTCCGCACATAGTTGATGGAAAAGTCGGTCTGCCAATCTCCAATCGCTCCGCCCAGCGACAGCGACATGCCCAGCGATTCGCTGTCATTGTCGTTGCGGAGCGCGCGCATGCCGGCAAGGGGCCGGATCAAGAGCACGTCGCCGGCAAAAGGGGACCAGGGGCTACTGGCGGGAAGCAGGATGGACGCCATCGGCAGGCCACGGGTCGCGCGGCTGGAACTGCGGCCGGCGTTGATACCGAGAGAAGCCGAAAAGCTGCCCAGGGGACGCGTCAACCCGATACCTGCTACCATGTTGCGCCGCGACGGCATCAGGGTTTCGAACGCGTTCGGATCGAGGGTATCGTTATCGCCGGCGGTGGCGGCGAAGTCCGCGAGCGCCGGCACCCGCGAGAGCATATCGCCCGGAATCGCCGCAGTAGTGACCGGCCTTCCTGCAATTAGGCTGAGCGCCGGATCGACCTCACCGCCGTCCGGGGCGGAAACATATCCGACGCCGTCAAAGACGCCTGGGCGCCGTGGCATGTTCCTGTCGCTCCTGCGCAGGGCGCTGTCATAACTGATGCGCGCTTGTGCGTTCCAGCGCACCGGTCCGTTGATCGACGCGCGCCCGAGGGCCAGGCTGCCGCCATATTGCCCGCCCGCAGTAGCCGCGTTGGTGCCGGCATCGGCGTTCAGACTCGAAAAATGCTTCTTGAGAACCAGATTGACGACCCGCCGCCCCGAAGATTCGCCATAGCGCGCGGCCGCTTCCGGCTTGAGCACGGCAAGGCGGTCCAGCGCCTCCGCTGGATAGGCGAGGATCGATCGGTCGAAGCCTGCAGGCTGGCCATTGATGAGAAGGACCGGCTCCTCCCCGCTATCGCTCATGAACGGCTTGAGACGCGATAACAGGTCCTGGATGCTGTCGGCGCCATGGCTGGCGATCTCTTCTTCGCTGAATTCGGTCTCCGCAGCCACCTTGGCTTCGCCATAACGCTGGCCGACGATAAGGACCTCTTCCTGCGCAAGATCGCCCGGCGGGGCGGGCTCTTCCGAACCCGCCTCCGCGCGGACGCCCCCTTTATCTGCTTGTGCCCGGGCACTGGGGCAGTGTCCGAGAGGCAGCAGAGCAACCCCCAGAAGACCCAGCCGAGCAACGCACACCACTAATTGAAACCGTTCTGTTTCAATGAATCCGTCCCAGGCTCTCGTAGACCCTTACGGATACCACACATTGCAACTCTACTCACCTCTGCAAACGCATCAAGTGGCAATTAGTACCAAGTAATCGTCGAGATGCATTCAGTAGAATGAAAACTATTCAATTAACGCGAACGAGCGCACGATGATCGTGCGCTCGCCGCATTACTTTATCGATAATGATATCGATCGATCGATGTTACCGCGAAAGAATGCCACGGATCTTGCAATGCCCGGTACCTGGATCAACCTCAAGCAGGTCCGACTGACGAGCCGGGAGCGGAGGAGGCGAGAACCCGGTGTCGACGGAGAGGGTTTCCGTGCCGCCGGAAAGGGCGAAGGTCACATCGAGATACCCTTCGCAATCACCGGCCGTAACGGTCGTGTCGACATAAATGCCGCCGAGCCGCCAGACATTGCTGCCGAGGCTCGTCACGGTCCACGGCGTATTCTGGAACACCACCGTGTTGCACAGGTTGAAGATACCCCCCGTCATGACGGGGTTCTGCGCGGTAACATTTCCAGAAGCATCGCGGACAATGTCGATGCTCATAAAGCACGAAAGCTGAGGCCCGGTCCCCTTTTGCACGTCAACGCTAGACGAGCTGAATGTATAAGTTGTGCTATTAGGCGGAGAAGTCCAAGCCTGAGCAGAAGCAGATGACGCAGAGACTAGAGCAATACAAGCAACAGCAGCGCTAAGAAGCTTTTTCATTATCTCTCTCCTACATACATAAAACATTGCTTATGATGCACGGCTTGTATCGATCTCAAATAGAAATCGACTCGGGCCGCTCAGACATAGTACACGCTACACACTTACACACAACATGAATCCAACATGAATTATTCAAATAACATGATAAACTTCATATTGGTTACGAAAAAATACATCAAAACTTCTTCGACATACTGAATCCTATGATACGCGGATCGAGAGTGAATACATTCGCGCTCAGGCCCGTGTCGTCGGCATTAGTGAAGAAGTCCGTGATTGGCGCATCGTCGAACACGTTCTTAACATAGAGCTGGAAGGTCAGGCCGGACGCCGGCCGCGCCAGAGTCACCGCCAGGTTGAGATTGTCCCACGCCTTCAACCGGTCATATTCGGTGTTGTAGATGCGCGCGAAGCTCTTCGACTGCCGGTAATAGTCGCTGCGAAAAGTCAGCTCCCAATTTCCACCGTCGATGAAGAAGGTGTACTGCCCGCCGACATTGAAGGTCATCCGTGGCGAGTTCGGCAATTCATTGCCGGACAGGTCCGCCATGAACCCGCGCCCGCCATTGGGCGCACCGCTGCCGCCCTGATTGATGTTCAGACCGACGGTGGCCGGATTATATGGTGCCAACGGATTATAGGTGAACCCGTAGAACGCATTGAAGGGGATTCCACCCGGAAAGGCCGGATTGAACCCGCCGATACGGTTCGATCCAGGGCAGAATGCCGAAAGTGCGAGGTCACGAAAAGCCGGGTTGCCGCGCATGACACGTTCGACGAGCACCTTCGGCGCGATGCAGTTCGATGGCGCCTGCAACCAGGGACGAAGCACCATCCAGTCGGGATTGCCCTGCGTGCGGTCCATCACGTCGATCGACTGCGAACCGTCCTTCAACCGCGTCTTCAGATAGCCGAGATTGGCGTCGATCCGAAAGGCACGCGAAGGGCGCCAGGCCGCTTCGAACTCCAGGCCCCAAATCGTCGCGTCGAAATTCTCGTTGAACGCGATCCGGTCCACGATCTGCGAGATCTGATAGTCCTTATAGTCATAGTAGAAGGCCGTGCCGTTCAGCGTAAAACGCCCGCCATCGAAGCTGTTCTTGATCCCGATCTCGAATGCATTGAGGAATTCAGGACGGAAGGTCTGCGCCAGAGGCTGATACTGTACGATCGCCGGGTTGATATCGACACGCGGCGGGTTGGCGCCGCCGCCCTTGTACCCCCGCGATGCTGAGGCATAGATCAGCGTATCGTCGGTGAACGACAGGTTCGGCTTCCAATCGAGAACCACGCGCCCGGTGAACTCGCTCCATTCCTGCTCGATGTCCGGAAGCGCGGGATAGCCGCTGTTCACGCGCCCCCCCGTGTTGCTGCCGGGAGCGACAGTCAGCTTCCCGCCGCCAAGCAGCAATTGGCTGGGTATCTGCGTCGAGACTTTCTCGTCCCTTGTATAACGCAAACCCGCGGTCAGCTTCAGATTGCTCGTCAGGTTCCAGTACAGCTCACCAAAAGCCGCATAGGATTTGATACGAATGCCGTTCTGACTCAGGAAGTAGTTGTGCCCCTGATTGTTCAGGCTGCCGATCGGGTTGGGGTCTAGGTAGATGCACTCCTTGGATTCATCCCCAAGCGGACAGCTTCCTCTGACCTTTACACCGGAAACGTTTCCGGTGTTGTAGAACCACTCGGAAAGCAACGAGAACATGTTGTTGAATACGTAATAATCGTCCTGCGATTTGAAATCGAGATAGTTGGCGCCCACGTTGAAATTGACCGGTCCGTCAAAGCTCGATTGCAGCCGCAATTCCTGCGACCATTGACGGCTCGCGGATCGGCTGAGATCCGCCGATATGAGCCGGTCGGAACAACCCAGCTGCGGGTCGCAATAGACGCCGCCGGGCGTCGGCCCGGGAAATGCCGCCGGATTGATCAGTTGATTGAACGAGTTCAGCAACGGCTGGGTGGAACTATTGAAAATCGGGCCGCTGACGAAGCGGTTATAGTCCTGCGTGGAATAGAAGCGATCGCGGGAATAGGCGGTCTGCGACACCAGCTTAAGGCCGTCAGATGGTTCAAACTCGAGGTTGAGCTGAACCACGTCGTTCTTAGACCGGAACACCGGATCATAGCTCGTCGCGATTTCGCGCAGATCCCGCGATTGCACCACGCCGGCAAACGGATTGCCCGGCTTCAGGATATTCACCGGCCGCCGCGTCACGGGGTCGGTGCCGTAGGTGATCCCGTTCGCGGCGATGATGTAGGAAAGCGCAGCCCCGTTGGGCGCGCCGAACGCCGCATCGTCATAGAGCGAACCTGGCAAACAGCCCTGGCTCATCCGGCCCCGGGTGAGCGGGTCGGTGATCGTAACGCCGCCCACCGAAGCGGGTCCGGGATCGGGGGTACACAGGCTCTTGCCAGTACGCGAGCGGTTGTCGTCTTCCTCGAAATGCTGCCAGATCAGATTCGCGCGAAACCTGTCGCTCGGCTCCCAGGCCAGCGTCGCGCGCGTCGACCACAGGTTCCGCCCGTTGACGCGCTGCTTGGTGAAACTGTTGTAGTCGAACCCATCGCGGCTCGTGAAGGCGCCCGCCACGCGGACGCCGAGCGTATCGCTGATCGGGACGTTGAGCATCCCGCCCGCCCGCATCGTGTCGAAGCTGCCGACCTCGAGCTTGGCGTCCATCGCGAAGTCCGGTCCCGGAAGCGCGGGGATCATGTTGACCACACCCGCGGTCGCATTGCGGCCATAGAGCGTGCCCTGCGGGCCGCGCAGCACTTCCACCCGCTGCAAGTCGAAGAATTCCGACTCGAACAACCGGTTCCGGACGAGCGCTGTGTTGTTGAAACTCACTGCAACAGCAGGGTCGCTCGACGCCGAAACGGCCTTGGTCCCGATCCCGCGGATCGAGAAATTGTACATGCTGAAATTGCCCTTGGAGAAGTTGACGTTCGGCACTGCGCGCAGCAGTTCCGAGCCACCCTCGATCTTGCGGTCGTCCAGCGCGCTTCCCGCCAGCGCGGTGATGGCGATCGGAACGTCGGTGATCCGTTCCGCACGCTTCTGCGCGGTTACGATAATCTCAGCATCACCATCGCCATCCTCGGCCACGCCCTCCTGGGTCGCAGCCGGCGCCGCCGCGGGAGGCGGAGCGCTCGGTGCCGAACTGGCCGTCGGCTGGGCCACATTGCCGGCCGGAACGATCACATAAATGCCGCCGTCACGGCGGAAGTTCATGCCCGTTCCCCGCAACAGCGTCTGCAACGCCGCTTCAGGAGCTGAGCGCTGGCGATAGCGCACGCTTCGCTTGCCGCGCATCGCACCGCCGTCGAAAATCACCTGTACGCCCGATGTCCGGGCGAACGCACGGAGCGCGCTGCCAAGATCCTGCGACGGAATATCGAAATCATATACTTGCTGCGCATAAGCCGGCGACGCGGTCGCACTGGCAATTAACGCTACACTCGCCAGCCCAGAAAGCAGGTACGGCCTGTGCGACATCCTCATCTCCCCCGATGTTCGAGGGGTCGATCGTGCCGCCCCTCTTATTCCTAGAGACGCGGGTATGCCGGATTCGCGCCCATTTATTTTGAGGCGAGGGGCTCTTTTCCACTAACGAGCATGACGCCCTTTGCGTCATACTTGGCCGAAAGGGGGAACAACGCCGTCATTCCCCGGACAAAGCTTTGCGTATCGCCCGCATCGAAGACGCCATTCACCAAAAGACGGCCCGCCGCGGCGTCGCCCACTATAATGGGCGTGTCGGTGTAGCGATTGATGCGCTCCACCGCGCGCGCCAGCGGTTCGTCGACAAAGTCGAGCCGCCCGTCTTCCCACGATAGCGACCGGTCCATCTTCGCAGGGAGGACCCGGACCGCGCCGGAAGAAAGGCTGGAGATCAATTCCTGGCCCGGCAGAAGCTGCTCGGTCGCCGCGGCATGCTCAGCGGGCCTGGCCACTTTGGCGGCTACGGTCTTGCCAGCGGCGGACCGGGCGACCACCGCGACCTGCCCTTCATAGAGCAGCACACGCATCTGCCCGCGCAGCAGTTCGACGCTGAAGGCGGTGCCGGTCGCTACGACGGCCTGATTTCCCGCTGTCACGGTAAAGGGGCGCAACGGCTCCTTCGCCACGTCGAATTTTGCACGCCCCCGCTCGAGCGTCAGCGCGCGCCGGTCGTCCGAATAGGAAACGAGGACCCGGCTCGATGCGTCGAGCGAGATGCGCGAGCCATCCTCCAGGCGCACGATCCGCCGTTCGCCGACCCCGGTATCATAAACATCCGCCCCATCGGAAAAGAACCAGAAGCTGCCGCAAACCATCAGGATCAACGCGGCGGCAGCCGCAAAACCGTGGAACCAGCGATTGTGCCGATAGGACGAGGTCTCGTCACGATCCCGCGCATTCTCCATCGTCGTCAGCGCCCGTGCGCGAAGCGACAGGAAGCCCGGCATCTCAGCGATCGTATCGGTGCCCTTCCAGACCGCCACCATCTCGTCGAACACCTGCTGGTGGCGGGGATCGGCGCGGATCCAGGCATCGAACTGTGCCTGTTCCTGATCGGTCAGCGCGCGATCCGCGATGCGCCAGCACCATTCGGCAGCCTGCTCTTCATAGTCCACGGGCGTATCGTCTTGAAACACTGCGGTCATGCCCGGCCTCCCATTCGGCGGGCCAGAAACACCAAAGCGCGGGAGATATGCTTTTCGACGGTACGCACATTGTATCCGAAATTGTCCGCGATGGTCTGCTTCTGGATGTTTTCGACGCGGTACAGGATGAAGATTTGCTGGGTCGGTTCGGGCAGCGCCTGGATGGCCGCCCACAGGATGCCGATGGTTTCGCGCGACGCGGCGATGCGATGCGGGTCGAGGGTATCGACGCCAACCCCGTCTTCCTGCTCGAACGACGCGCGATAGGCGGCGCGCACACGTTCCCGGCGCGATCCGTCGCGCAGCAGGTTGGTCGCGACGCGGAAGATAAAGGCCTCCGTCGATTCAAGAGCATCGATATTGGATTGTGCGAGCCGGACAAACACTTCCTGAGTCAGATCCTCTGCTTCCGCCGGGCTGGCGACCCGCCGCGAGAAAAAGGCGACCAGCGCCGGCCGGAATTGCCGGACTAGTCGTTCCAGATCAGACACTGCCTCGGCTGCCACCCGCTGCCCTCTCCCACCGCTCCTGCACTAATGACGCACATATAGCCGGTTCGCGCCCAAGAATCTTCACGCACCGATATCGAATTGACGCTGCGGAATCCTGCCGTTGCCCGTTTGACGCGGACCTGGTTCGGGCGTGCTCAACGGCCGCCACGCGGATCACTCTGATCCGAAACGTAGACGTGGATATGCTCGCGGGCCCATTGCTCGAAGCTGATGGGGCGGCGACCTATCATCGCCTCCACAGACGGCTCCTGCGCCAAAGTCCACTCGGTCAGTTCGTTCAACCGCGATGCATAGGCCTTCAGCCCATAGAGCGTCACCTGGATGCCGCCGCTTGGCCAACCCTGCCGGCCCCAGGCGTCACGGCTCTGGCTGGCGGTAAGCTCCTGCGTCGCTACCTTGCGGCCGATCGCGTGCTCGATGGCCGCGATGCGGGATCGCGTGCTGATCGGAAGTCCGACAGCTTCCAGAACCCGCCCGGCATACCCCTCCTCGAGCAAGGCGGCGGCTGCGACGGCCGCAAAGTCCGCCTCGTGAATGAAGGGGTAGTAACCACTCTCCAGCAGTGCCTCGCGCACCACCCCCTCGCGACGGATTGATGCCGCCCAGTCTGAGCCCGTCGCTGGGTAGGTTCCTTCAAGGCATGCGCCCATCACCGCTGATGGCCGGATGTGCGTCCACGCCACGCCGCTGGCCTCGACCGCCTTCTCGACGGCGAGCCAGAACCATGTTTCGGGCGGAAACTGCACTTCATATTCTGGCCCGTGCGACGAAAGCACGACGATCCGCTCGACGCCCGCGGCAACGGCGGCCTTGACGACCGCCTTCACGGATCCCGGTTCCGCGCCCGCCAGGAAGACCCTTGCAACACCGGTGAAGGCCGCCGTGGCATCCTGCGGATTCGTAACGGATCCGCGCACGATCTCGACTCCCGGCGGCCAGCCCTCCAGTTGCTCGGGTTCGGCGAGGACGCGAACCGACACGCCGCGGTCGAGCAACTGACCGGCGAGGTGCCGACCGACAAGCCCGGTCGGACTGGCGCCCTCCCGCTTTGAAGGAGCGACCGCGGTCAGCAGAATGACGGGTTGGATTTCAGCGCGCATGCAAGATCCTCGATACCAAACAGGGTAGAGATCTTGCGCCTCATGCTCGGAAGCATGTCAGGTTGCGGATCGACTTAACGCACGCAAGCTAACATCGACGCCTGGCAGGTTTCAAGTGCGCAAGCGGCCGGGTCGGCACATCCGAAGATGAAGGAAAGAAGATCCTGGCGGAGAGGGTGGGATTCGAACCCACGTTACGTTGCCGTAAACCGCATTTCGAGTGCGGCGCGATCGACCACTCTGCCACCTCTCCGCGAGGGGATCCGGGAGCCGGCAATCGCCGGTCCGGTCAGTCGAGCGCGGGCCTCTAAACCAAAGATTCATCCTGCACAAGCGCCCTCCCGCACTTCTTGTGCGGCGCGCAATTCGTACTAGATTGAAGGGTATGAATCGCGCCCATGACTTTCTCGACCTTTCCTCCGCCGGGGTCCCCGTGCCGCCGGTCGCGCACGCACGTTTCAATGTGGGCGATGTGGTGCGGCATCGGATGTTCGACTTCCGCGGCGTGATCTTCGACATCGACCCGGTGTTCGCCAACAGCGACGAATGGTATGAAGCGATCCCGGAGGACGTCCGTCCCCGCAAGGACCAGCCTTTCTACCATTTGCTCGCCGAGAACGCCGAGTCGAGCTACGTCGCCTATGTCAGCCAGCAGAATCTGGTCACCGACGACAGCGACGAACCGGTCAACCATCCCGCGATCGGCGGATTGTTCGAGCAATATAGCGATGGCCGCTACCAGCTGAAGCGCGAGCACCGGCACTAGGGCGTGGATGCGTCCGGCCGCACATCGCGATGCCGGACTGTGCGGCGGGCAAATGCCCGGGAATAACCAGACTCAGGTTGACTTGGGCGGGCGATTCGCATAGTCGCGCCCTTCCTCCCGCCGGGCCAGCCCTGCGCGGGCACATGCTTTTGAATTGAGAAGAGGCCCATGTTCGCAATCGTGCGCACGGGCGGCAAGCAGTATCGCGTTGCCGCAGGAGACAAGATCGTCGTCGAGAAGCTCGACGGTGAAGCAGGTTCGTCGATCACGCTCGGCGATGTTCTGCTCGCCGGCGAAGGTTCGGAGCTGAAGCCCACCGACGGTCTGACCGTCTCTGCCGAGATCATCGCGCAGGCGAAGGGCGAGAAGGTCATCATCTTCAAGAAGCGCCGCCGCCACAATTATCGCCGTAAGAACGGCCATCGCCAGAACCACACGATCCTGAAGATCACCGCGATCGGTGCTCAGGAGAAGAAGGCAAAGGCGAAGAAGGCCGATGCGGCGCCGGCGGAAGCCGCTGCCCCGGCTGCGGAAGCGTAAGGAGTAACGCGAAATGGCACATAAGAAAGCAGGCGGCTCTTCGCGTAACGGTCGCGACTCGCATTCCAAGCGCCTTGGCGTGAAGCTGTTCGGCGGCCAGGTCGCCATTGCCGGCAACATCCTCGTCCGCCAGCGCGGTACGAAGTTCTACCCGGGCACCAATGTCGGCATCGGCAAGGATCATACGCTGTTCGCGCTGATCGACGGCCGCGTACGATTCCACGACGGTAAGCTCGGCCGCAAATTCTGCTCGGTCGAGATGATTGCGGCGGCAGCCGAATAACATTGGGTAACCAGCCGGGTTGCCCGCCAGGGTGATCCGGGTCTCCGCTTCAGGAGACCGAAAAAAGGGAGACGGGTCGCCCCGGTCTCCCTTTTTCTTTGCTCCCTCCCACCGAAATCGTCGCTGTTCCGTCATCAAATCGGGCCAGTGGCGAGACGCGAGGAGAGTATCGATGTTCGCGAGAACGCAAAGACTAATGCTGCGGCCCGGCTGGATCGAGGATGCGCCCGAACTCGCCCGCGCGATCGGGCATCACGAGGTTGTCAGCAACCTCGGTCGCGCACCCTGGCCCTACACGCTCGGCGACGCACAGGCATTCCTGTCCGGGCCGGAGCGTATGCGCCGAACCAGCTTCCTGATCTGCGCACTGGACGACGGCATCAGCCGCATCGTCGGCGGAGTCGGCTTTGGCCCGTATGACAACGAGCCGCATGAAATGGGCTATTGGATCACCCCCGATGCCTGGGGCCGCGGCTATGCGACCGAAGCGGGCGAAGCAGTGATCGCGATCGCCCGGACGCTGCGCATCCCCCGGCTTGCCGCGGGCCACTATATCGATAACCCCGCCTCGGGCCGGGTGCTGCGCAAGCTCGGCTTTCGGCCGACCGGTCGCATCGTCCCGCGCTTCTCACGCGGGCGCGGCGGCGAAGTGCAGTGCGTCGAGTACGAACAAAGCCTGTCGGACAAAGGCCGGAGCGACGATCCCTGCGATCGAATAGCGGCCTGAGCTAACCAGCCGGCGTCGATGGCGCGCTGCGCGGATGCGCGGCGCGCCATTGTGCGGGCCGCTCAAAGCTTCCTCGCCAGATACCGCGCTTCGCCTGCTGCGCGGCCCGCTGCTCAACTACATAGTCCCCTTCACGATCGCCATCCCCGCTGACCGCCCACCCCTGCTCCACCAGCGCCGCGCCGATATCCTCCAAGCCCTTGACCGAGCAGGTCGATACCGCGCGGCCGAAATTGTCGGTGGCGTGCGCCGCGCAAGCCAGTTCGCCCTTCCCCACCAGCGCCGCAAGCGCGTTGCGTGCCTCGACGCCGCAGCGCCATTCGCCGCCTTCGGGCGCGCGACAAGGCTGCTGATACTCCACCGCGTCGATCCCCTGAAGTCGCACCGTTCGCGTACCGATGCGCAGGCTGTCGCCGTCGATCACCTGAACGGCGGCACCGTCCGCCACAAGGCGTTCGGGCGGGGTACGAAACTCGGCGACCACGAACATCAGCATGAACAACAGCGCCAGCACGGCCAGTTGCCGCAACCAGCGCCCCGGCCTCATGCCGCGGGCGTTTCCCGCGCATAGGCTGCCGAAAGCTGGCGATAGGCACGCGAACCGAACGCCGCGAACGCCACCACCACCCCGATCAGCCCCGCGATCGTAAATACCAGCGCCATCCCGCGCTCCGGCCCGCGGCCATACCAGTCACCGATCGCATCGGCCCCAGCCCCATCGGTCATGAACGGGATGAAGATGAACTGGGTGAGCGGCGCGATCAGGAACGCCGTGAGCGGCGATGCTGCCTGCTCGATCGACTGGGCAAAACCAAACACCCTGCCCTGCCGCTCGAACGGCACCACCTTCTGCAACGTCGTCTGTTCCGCTGCCTCGGCATAGGGGCCAAGGAACAGCCAGATGAAACAGCCGGCAGCAAGCAATGCGATCGAGGACTGGATCGTGAACACTGCCGCGACCGCCCAGACGATCACATTCACCATCAGCAGCGTCCTGAGCGGGCTACGCCCCAGCCCCGTGCGCGAGATCAACAGGCCCGACAGGATGAACGCACAGGAGGTGAATGCCCAAAGCAGCCCCCACGCCTCGACCTTCATCAGCGACAGGCCGTAGGCGTCCATCAGCGCCATGAAGACGCCGCCCAGCAGGTTGTTGAAGGCCGCAAAGAAAATCAGCGCAAACAGGCCCGGCACCGCCGCAACGACCCGGATCGTGCCCGCAAGATCGACGCGTTTGGGTTCGTCATGCGTGTCCGCCGCAACCTGTTCGTCCACGCGAATGAAGCTGAGATGGAACATCGCCAGCGCCGACAGCGCGATCGCGAATCCCAGCGTGGCGACCATTCCGCCCCACGCCACCAGAAACCCGCTGATCGCCGAGGTGGTGAGGAATCCGATCCCCGTCACCATACCGACCAGACCATTGGCCTTATCGCGCCGGTCCTCGGGGACCAGCAGCGTCACCAGCGTCGGCAGCGCAATGTTGCGAAGGTTGCCTGCGATGACGCCGAGCATCACTGCGAACAGGAACAGCCACAGCGGCACGGCGGCGATACGGGCCATGCTCGCTTCAGGCGCGAGCAAATAGCCCGCCAGCGCCAGTGCATAGAGCAGCAGCGAGGCGGCGCTCGACACCATCATCACGCGCGTCTTGCGGTGATGATCGACCACGCTGCCGAACCAGATCGCAAAGGCCGCGGTCAGCACCAGATACATGCCCGCAATCATCCCGGTCGCGAACACCGATTTGGTCTCGAGGAACACCCAAAAGGTCACCGCAAACCACACGGTGAAGTTGGTGATGTTCGCGATCAGATTGTTGATCAGCAGATGATGGAAGGGCGTCATCGGGTCCTCCGGTCGGCACGATGGCGGTTTCCGCGCGCCAGTTCTACCCCGGAGGACGGAGCCGGACGTCCGCCGCCATCACGCAACACGCGGCGGACGCCCGACTCCTGGGGTTCAGGGCTTTGCCCTAAGGGGTAGCAGCAACAGCCTCACGCCGGACCGGCGCAGGCGCGCCTTCCCAGCCGCCGCCCAGCGCCTTGAACAGAGCGACTTGTGCTTCCGCCAGCGCGGCGTTGGATTGGGCGAGCGCCCCGCGCGCACCTGCGCGATCCCGCTCGGCATCGATCCGCTGGAGCAGGCTGTCGCGGCCTGCATCGAAGCGCAGGATCGCGATCCGCGCGGCGTTGGTCGCCGCCGTGTCGGCGCGGCGCAGCGCGACGTTGCGCTCGATCTCGCCCGAATAGCGCGCCAATGCCTGCTCGACCTCGCGAAGTGCGGTCAGCACGGTTCCGTCGAACGCCGCGAGCGAACCCTCGGCGCCGGCTTCGGCCTGACGGATCTGCGCGCGCGCCGCGGTGATGTTAGGGAAACTCCAGCTGAGCAGCGGCCCGAGCGAGAAGTTGAACGACGAGCTCTTGCCAAGATTGTCGAGGCTCTGCGAACCGAGCGACACCGATCCCAGCAGCCGGATCGAGGGATAGAGCGACGCCGTCGCCACACCCACCCGCGCCGTGTCCGCCGCAAGCGCCCGTTCGGCCTGGCGCACATCGGGTCGCCGCGCGAGCAGTGCCTGCCCGTCGCCGACCGGGATCAGGTCGGAAACGCCCGGTGGGGTCGCGCACGCGTTCGCCTCATTGTCCAGCTCGGCTGGCGGCTTACCGGTCAGCGTCGCCAGCGCGTAGAGCGCCGCGCGCCGCTCGGCCTCGAACGCCGGCACCTGCGCGCGGGCATTCTCGGTCAGCACCCGCGCCTGATCGATGTCGCGCGCGGTGCCGCGCCCGGCCTCGACCAGCCGCTGGGTCAGGTCGAAGGTGCGCGTCTGCAACTCCACCGTCTCACGAGCGACCTGCGCCTGAGCTGCGAAGCCGCACGCCGCGGCATAGGTCCGCGCCGTTTCCGCCGCGACCGCAACACGCGCGCCATCGAGCGCGGCCTGCGCCGCCTCGGTGTCACCGCGCGACGCCTCAATCGACCGGCTCACCCGTCCGAACAGGTCGACCTCGTACGAAGCGTCGAAGCCCAGCCGGAAGAAGTCGTTCTCGATCCCGTTCACGCCCGGTGGCAGCGCACCCTGGGCGCTTTCCGCGCCGGTCCGCTGGCGGGTATACTGGCCCTGAAGCGTCGTTCCCGGCAAACGCTGCCCGCGCGATTCCGAGAGAATCGCACGCGCGCGCTTGAGGTTCGCCGATGCCTGACGAATGTCGGTGTTGTGGGTCAACGCCTCCACCACCAGCCGGTCGAGCACCGGGTCCTTGAACAGCCGCCACCATTCGCCCTCGACCGCACCCGGCGACACCTTGGTCAGACCGGGATCGACAAAGGCCGCGGCCGCGGTGGGCGGCGTTGCGGGGCGCTCATAGTTCGGCCCCACCGCGCAGCCCGCCAGCAGCGAACCCGCCAGCAACGGAGCAATCAGACTGAGGCGCTTCATTCTGCAGGCTCCACTACGGGTTCTTTGGGATCGTGGGGTTTGTGACGCAGCTGCTTCATCCTGGCCGACGACCAGTCACCAAGTTTGCGGCAAATGACATAGAAGGCCGGAGTGAAGAGCAGGCCGAAGATCGTCACGCCGATCATGCCGAAGAACACCGCGACGCCCAGCGCCTGGCGAAGCTCCGCCGCCGCCCCGGTCGCGATCACCAGCGGCAACACGCCCAGGATGAACGCGATCGACGTCATGATGATCGGGCGCATACGCTGGTGCGCCGCGTGCTTCGCGGCCTCCCACATATCCATGCCCTCATCCTCGTTCTGGCGCGCGAACTCGACGATCAGGATCGCGTTCTTCGCCGCCAGACCGATCAGCACGATCAGGCCGATCTGGGTCAGGATGTTGTTGTCCATCCCCATCACGTTGACCCCCACGATCGCGGCGAGCAGACACATCGGCACGATCAGGATCACCGCCAGCGGCAACACCAGGCTCTCATAGAGCGCGGCGAGCAGCAGGAAGACGAACACCACCGCCAGCGCAAAGGCGAGGACGCCGGTATTGCCCGCCTGGCGTTGTTCGAACGCCAGTTCGGTCCATTCGAAGCCCATGCCGCGTGGCAGGGTCTTTGCCGCCAGTGCCTCCATCGACTCGAGCGACTGGCCGGTCGAATAGCCAGGCTTGGTGTCACCCATCAGCTCAGCCGCCGGATAGAGGTTGAAGCGAACGACACGATAGGGGCCACTGTCGCTCTTGAGCGACATCACCGAGCTCATCGGCACCATCTCGCCCGACGCCGAACGTGTCTTCAGCACCTGGATATCGGACGGATCGTCGCGATAGGGCGCGTCCGCCTGCGCCGTAACGCGGAACGTGCGGCCCAGATAGTTGAAGTCGTTGACATAGGCCGAACCCAGGTACGAGCCGAGCGTCGAGAAGATGTTCTGAACCGGCACGCCCATCCGCTCAGCCCGCTCGCGGTCGACATCGGCGGTCAGGCGCGGCGTCCCGGTGTTGAACTGCGTGAAGGCATTCGTGACGCTTTCCTGCTGGTTGGCGCCCATCATCATGCCCATCGCCGCTTGCGCCAGCGCGTGATAGCCCTGTCCGCTACGGTCCTGGACCATCATCTTGAACCCGCCGCCGGTACCGATGCCCGGCACGGGTGGCGGCGCGATGATGAACAGATTGCCACCCTTGATCCCTGCGAACGCGCCATAAAGCGCGCCCTGGATCTCATCGGCGGTCTGGTCGCGGTCGGCGTGCGGCTGCAAGCCGAAGAACACGACGCCGGCGTTGGGTGCGGTCGAGAAGCTCGCACCGTCGAGACCGGCGAAGCCCACCGAGTATTTCATCCCCGGCACCTTGCTGGCGGCGGCGATCGCCTCGCGCACCACGGCATCGGTGCGCTGGAGCGAAGAGCCCGGCGGCAACGAGACCACACCGATCAGATACCCCTGATCCTGCGCCGGGATGAAGCCCGACGGGGTGGCCGTGAAGCGCCAGCCTGCGACAAGGATCAGCGCGACATAGACCACGCCGACCAGCATCAGCGCGCGGACGAGCTTCGCGGTAAGCTGGCCGTACTTCTCCGACAACCAGTTGAAGCCGTCGTTGAACTTCGTACCGGCGCGCGGAAGGAACCCGCGCCAGCCCTCGGGCGGAACGCTGTCATGCCCCTTATGCTTGAGCACGAGCGCACACATTGCCGGCGAAAGCGTCAGCGACACAAAGGCCGAGATGATCGTCGCCGAAGCGATGGTGATCGCGAACTGCTGATAGAAGGCGCCGGAAATGCCCGGGATGAACATGGTCGGGATGAACACGCCGACCAGCACCAGGCTGATCGCGATGATCGCCCCGGACACCTCGTCCATCGTCTCGTGCGCCGCCTCGCGCGGAGACAGGCCCTTTTCTTCCATCAATCGTTCGACATTCTCGACCACCACGATCGCGTCATCGACGACGATACCGATCGCCAGCACGAGGCCGAACAAGGACAGCGTGTTGAGTGAGTAGCCAAAGACCAGCAACACCGCGAAGGCACCGACCAGCGACACCGGGATCGCGATGATCGGGATGATCGCCGCGCGCCAGCTCTGGAGGAAAACGATGACCACCAGGACCACCAGGATCAGCGCTTCGATCAGCGTCTTCTCCACCGCGGTGATCGACTCGTCGATATACTCGGTCGGGTTATAGTCGATCGAGTATTTCATCCCCTGCGGGAAGTCTTTGGCAAGGGTGTCGAGCTCGGCCTTCACCGCCGCGGCGGTCGCCAGCGCGTTCGATCCGGGCAGCTGAAACACACCCACGCCGACGGCGCGCTTGTCGTTCAGATAGCCGTTGAAGCTATAGTCCTGCGCGCCCAGCTCGATGCGGGCGACATCGCGCAGATGCGTCAGCTTGCCCTCGGCATCGCGCTTGATGACGACGCTGCCGAATTCTTCCGGGGTGGTCAGGCGGCCCTTGGCCTGCACGCCCAGCTCGAACGCGGGGCTGGCCTTGCCATAGGGCGGCTGACCGACCGCGCCGGCAGCAACCTGCACGTTCTGCGCGCGGACGGCATTGACCACCTCGTCAACGGTCATGTCGCGCGCGGCCGCAAGGCCGGGATCGATCCACAGCCGCATATTATAGTCGCGGCCACCGAACGCCTGTGCCTGGCCGACGCCCGGAATACGCGCGATGCGGTCCTGCACCTGCAGGGTCACGTAGTTGGAGATATACTGGATATCGAGGCTGTTGTCGGGCGAGGTGAAGAACGCGACCATCAGGAAGTCAGGCGAGTTCTTGTTCACCGTGATGCCCATACGCCGGACATCCTCCGGCAGGCGCGGCTCGGCCTGCTGGACACGGTTCTGCACAAGGACCTGCGCCTGATCGACGTCAGTGCCCTGCTTGAACGCGATCGTGATCTGCGTCTGGCCGTTACCCGTCGAGGATGATGTCATGTACATCATGTTCTCGACGCCGTTGATCGCCTGTTCGATCGGCGCGGCAACGGTCTCCGCCAGCGTCTCTGCGCTCGCGCCCGGATAGGTGGCGGTCACCACCACCGTCGGTGGGGCGATGTTCGGATATTGGGCGATCGGCAGCGACGGATAGGCGATGGCGCCGACGATCACGATCAGGATCGAGAGCACCGCCGCGAAGATCGGCCGCTCGATGAAGAAATGCGGAAATTTCATCGTGTCGGTCCTTTAGCGGACGGTGGCCTGGCCGGATGCGGGTTCGGCGGTCGGGGCGGTCGGGGCGGCCTGCTTGGCCGCATCCGGCTTGATCGCGCCCTTCTTCGGCGAAACCGGCATGCCCGGCTGCAACATCGCGATACCCGCGATGATCACCCGGTCGGTCGGGGCAAGCCCGTCGCGAACGATGCGCAGCCCTTCTACCTTGGCCCCCACTTCCACCGGACGCGGGGTCGCCTTGTTGTCCTTGCTCAGGACATAGACAAGTCGGCGGGTCTGGTCGGTGACGATCGCCTCATCGGGGATCAGCATCGCCTTATAGGTGCCCGATCCCAGCAGACGCGCGCGGCCGAACATGCCCGGCGTCAGGAAGCGGGTCGGGTTCGGAACTACGGCGTAGGCGCGAATCGTGCCCGAATTCGGATCGACGGCGCTGTCGAGGAACTCCATCTTGCCGTTCCAGCGATACTCGTTCTCGTCGGCGAGCTGGATCTGCACCGGGTTCGCCGTGTTGCGCGATGAGCCGCGCTCGCCGCGCTGATCCTGGCGCAGATTCTTGAGGTAGAAGCTCTCGGCGCCCTCAAACTCGAAGCGGATCGGGTCGATCGAAACGATGCGGGTCAGCACCGTCTGGCCGTCGGCGACCGAGTCGCCCATGCTGACCTTGCGGTCCGACATGCGGCCGCTGAACGGTGCGCGGACGGTGGTGAAGCCGAGGTTGAGCTGTGCTGCGTTCGCAGCCGCGCGGCCCGCCGCCATATCTGCAGCCGCGGCACGTTCGGCTGCGACATTGGTCTCGAGCTCTTCCTTGCTCACCGCCTGTGCGCTCGCGAGCGCACGGCTGCGTGCCGTCACCTGGCGGGCATTGGTCAGCGCGGCCTGAGCACGGGCGATCTGCGCCTCTGCCTGAGCGAGCTGTGCGCGATAGGGACGCGGATCGATCGTGAAGAGCGGCTGGCCCTGCGCCACATCCTGCCCGTCACGGAAATGAATCGCGGTGATGACACCGTTGACCCGCGCGCGGATCTCGACGTCCTGCGGCGCGACGAAACGGCCGGTATAGTCGTCCCAGTCGACGACTTCACGCTGCAAGGGGGTAGCGAACGTCACTTCGGGCGGCGGCGGCGCAGGCGGCGGCGCTGCGCCTCCGCAAGCCGAAAGCACAGTAAGAGCCAGGATGGCGATTGCAGACCGCATTGTTCTTATTCCCCTTTGCTGCGTCGCGGCAATTGGGGGGACGAAGCGAAGGTTTCAACCCCGCAACGGATAATTTCTGAAATTTTCCGTTCAGTAATTCATCTGACGATTCAGGCTGCTGCCACAACGCTGGGCATAAGTGCAGCGGAATACTCGCTTTCCGCCAGACGGATCAGGTTGCGGTCGTCATGATTCCACGGATGGAAGCCCGGCAGGAAGTAGCTCGACCAGGCCGGAATCATGCGGCGCACGACACCCGGCGAGACGAGCAGATACTTCGCCAGCGCCGCCCTGGCGCGCCAGCCGGTGACGCCGTCCTGCGCCATCAGGTCCAGAGTACCCTCGATCCGGTGCTTCCAGAAGGTTCCGCTGATCAGCAGCATCGTCAGCGCCTTGATCTTCCAGCGCCGCCAGCGGCTCATGTCGCGAGTCGCATGCAGGAAGGTGTCGTAGGCGACGCCCTTGTGCTCGATCTCCTCGAGCGCATGCCAGCGCCACAGGTCGCGGCTCTCGGCATCCGCGCCCTCGAGGTGCTTCGGGTTGCTCAGCAATTCGGAGGCGATGATCGCCGTATAATGCTCGAGCGCCATCGTCGCAGCGAGCTGAACGATCGCGGGACGCGCGCGGGCGATCTCCAGAACCTGATCGATCCGCGCCTCAAGCCGGCTGATATCATAGCCATGGTCGAGCACACGCTTGTTGAATGCGACATGCTCGCGGCTGTGCACCACTTCCTGAATGGTGAACGCCTTGATCTCGCGCGCGAGCTTGTCATCCACGCCTTCGCGGAACGCTTTCACGCTCTCGATGAAGAACGCCTCGCCCTTGGGGAATGTCACCGACAACGCATTATAGAATGCGGTCCCGACCACATCGCCGCCCAGCCAGAGCCGGTCCTGCACCTGCCCGCGCCCGAAGCGGCGGTCGCGTGGATTGATCGTCAGATCGGCGGGAGTCTTTGCGTTCGCCACCATTTTCCTCCAAGGCAGTTGCAAGTGAAATTATGCACTATTTACATCCATGTCAATAACCAGCCTCCCCGAGCGCAAACGTCTCACCCCGGAGGAATCACGCGACGCCGCACTTGAGGCGGCGCGCGCGATCCTGATCGAGGCGGGACCACAGGCGGTGACGCTCAAGGCCGTGGGCGCGCGGATCAACCGCACGCACGCCAATCTGCTCCACCACTTCGGCTCCGCCGCCGGACTCCAGCGCGCGCTCGCACGCAGTCTGGCGGAGAGTGTCTGTGCCCGCATCGCCGGCCTGATCCAGGAAGCGCGCGCCAACCAGAGCGCACGGACCGAGGACAAGGCACGGCAGGTGGTCGATCTGACTTTCGACGCGTTCGATCGCTCGGGCGCTGGCGCGCTGGCCAGCTGGATGATCCTCACCGGCAACGAGGACGCGCTGGACCCGATCCTTGAGACAATCCATCAGCTCGTCGATCAGATCGCCGAAGGTGAGGAAGAAGAATGCAGCGTCGATCTGCGGCAGGACACGCTTAGCCTTGTGCTGATGGCACTGGGCGATGCCCTGCTCGGCGAGCCGCTCGCCAGGTCGCTCGAGCTGCCGCGCGGTGCGGCCCGCGAGATCGCACTGCGGCAGCTCACCACCTCACCACGTTTTCAGAAAATCTGGGGCTAAACCATGTTGCTTGCTGTGATGACCGCCGGGCTGTCCGTTGCTGCGCCCGCTTCCCCGCCCACCTCCCCACCATGCGTCCCCGGCGTCTATGCCGGCCCGCAAGACCGCTACCGCGTTGTGCTGGAACGCACCGACACCGCACAGACCGGTGCGTGGCGCTGGGCCGCCGAGGATGGACGCTTCGGCCTCTCCAACGACGGCAGCGTCACCTGCCGCGGCGACGCGCTCGATGTGAAGGATGGCGACGCCGTCGTCCGCTATTCGAAGGTCGCACTCCGCCTCACCCCCAGCAAGTTCAGGAGCGGCGATCTGACGCTCAACGGTCTGCTGATCGAACCCCCCGTCACCCCGGGCAAGAAGCCGCCGCTGGTCGTCGCCGTCCATGGCTCGGAGCGGACCGCAGCGGTCAAATACGCCACCTATCCGTGGATGCTCGCCGCGCAGGGCATTTCCGCCTTCGTCTATGACAAGCGCGGAACGGGTGACTCGCAGGGCACTTACAACCAGAATTTCCATGCGCTCGCCGGCGATACCACCGCGGCGTCAAAGGAAGCGAAGCGCCTCGCCGCCGGCCGCTATTCGCGTTTCGGCTTGCTCGGCGGAAGCCAGGGCGGCTGGGTCGCTCCGCGCGCTGCGACTGACGCGGGCGCCGATTTCGTCGCGGTCGGCTTCGGCCTGCTGATCGACCCGCTCGAGGAAGACGCCTCGCAGGTCGCCGCCGAGCTGACCGAAGCCGGCTATGGCGCCGATGTGCTCAGGCAGGCGCGCGAGATCACCGACGCCACCGGCACCGTCATGGCCGAGCATTTCAAGCAGGGTTACGAAGGGCTCGCCGCAGTCAAGGCTCGCTACGGCCAGCAACCCTGGTTCGCGAAGATCAAGGGCGAGTTCACCGGCGATATCCTCGCGCTCGACGAGGCGACGCTGCGCCGCGAGGGCGCGGCGAAGTTCGACAATCTCGAACTCGACTGGCGCTATGATGCGATGGGCTGGCTGCGCAAGGTCAAGGTGCCCCAGCTCTGGGTGATCGCCGC
Organism: Sphingomonas sp. GW821-FHT09B04; assembly: GCF_059418285.1. NCBI lineage: Bacteria > Pseudomonadati > Pseudomonadota > Alphaproteobacteria > Sphingomonadales > Sphingomonadaceae > Sphingomonas > Sphingomonas sp. GW821-FHT09B04. The sequence goes on along the minus strand of NZ_JBWKPO010000002.1, from coordinate 369,885 downwards.
CGAGGACCGCGAGGCGCCACCCCAGACCACGATCGACCGCCTCCAGACGCTGCGCCGCGAAGGCCATGACATCGCCATCGTCCGCTTCCCCGCCACCGATCACGGCATGGGCGAGTTCACGCAAGCGGCGGACGGCGAGCGTACCACCACCCGCATCACTGACGGCTATTACCGGCTGCTCGGCGATTGGATCAAAGGCCAGAATCGCCCGCCCTATGGCCGCGGCGAATTTCTCTCTAAGTAAGAAGCCATGCATTTTCTCGATCAAGCCAAAATCTATGTGAAATCCGGCTGGGGCGGCGGCGGCGCCGTCGGCTTCCGGCGTGAGAAGTACATTGAATATGGCGGCCCCGACGGCGGCGACGGCGGCAAGGGCGGCGACATCATCTTCGAGGCGGTCCCCGGTCTCAACACGCTGATCGACTTCCGCTACACCCAGCATTTCCGGGCGCAGCGCGGACATGGCGGGTCGGGCGGGAACCGGACCGGCGCGGGCGGCGACGATCTCGTGATCAAGCTGCCGGTCGGCACGCAGATTCTCGCCGATGACGAGGAACGCACGCTGCTCGCCGACCTGACACAGGCCGGCCAGCGCATCGTCTTCCTGAGGGGCGGCGACGGCGGTCGCGGCAATGCCAGCTACAAGACCAGCACCAACCGCACCCCGCGCCAGCACGGCACCGGCTGGCCGGGTGAGGAAATGTACGTCTGGCTCCGCCTCAAGCTACTGGCGGACGCAGGCCTGGTCGGTCTGCCCAATGCCGGCAAATCGACCTTCATCAATGCGGTGACCAACGCGCAGGCCAAGGTTGGCGCCTATGCCTTCACCACCACCCGGCCCCAGCTCGGCGTGGTACGTCACAAGCACAACGAGTTCGTCATCGCCGATATCCCCGGCCTGATCGAGGGTGCGGCGGAAGGCGCCGGAATCGGCGACCGCTTCCTCGGCCATATCGAGCGGTGCAAGGTCCTGCTCCATTTGGTCGATGCGAACGACGAGGACGTCGCCACCAGCTACCGTATCGTCCGCGACGAACTCGAAGCCTATGGCGCCGGCCTGCTCGACAAGAAGATCATCGTCGCGCTCAACAAGATCGACATGCTCGACGACGAACTGATCGCCGCGCTCTCCGCCGAGCTGGAAGAGGCAAGCGGCGCCGAGGTCATCGCCATCTCCGGCGCGGCGGGCATCGGCGTCGACTGGGCACTCGACAAGCTGCTCGAAGCGATCGGCCCCGACCATGCCCGCGTCACCGACGACGACGAGGGCGTGGACGAGATCGAATGGTCGCCGATCTGACATCGCGCGGTTGTACTGGCATCACCCAGCACCTCTGCTTATGTTAGGAAGACCACACACGGAGATTCAGCATGTCCAAGAAGGGGCAGCACGTAGTTCCTAACGATGGAAAATGGAGCGTTCGGAAGGCCGGCGCATCGCGAGCCAGTAGTACGCACGCAACGCAAGATGACGCGATCAAAGCAGCGACGAAAATCGCAAAAAATCAGAGAACCGAGCTGTACATTCACGGGCGGGATGGACGAATTCGTGAAAGGAATTCATACGGGCACGACAGTCATCCTCCAAAGGGGTAAGATTGCCGATACCATTCGACAGATCGATCTTCATCAACTGCCCGTTTGACGAAGATTTTGCCCCGATACTCCAAGCCATCGCCTTCAGCGTAATAGCCTTGGGTTTCGTACCCAGATTAGCGCCTGAAAACTCCGATAACGCAGCGACACGTCTAGATCGAATCTGCGACCTGATTCGAGAATCGAAATATGGAATACATGATCTGACACGGTGCAAATCAACCGCTGAAGATCAATATGCTCGCATGAACATGCCGTTTGAGCTTGGCGTCGATCATGGATGCAAAAAGTTCGGATCCGGAGACCTCACGACCAAAGCGATCCTTATCCTTGAACGAACCAGATATGACTATCAAAAGTGTTTATCTGACATCGCTGGTTGGGACATTCATGTCCACGATGAAGATTTCGAGGAAGCGGTTCGCAGAGTTCGGGATTGGTTGATCGATAAGGCTCATGCCAACCCAATCGGCACAACGAAAATACTAAGCAAATACGCGGCATTCCAAGAATGGTATTGGGAAAGAGAATCTGCAGCTGGCGCTTCCGAGGAAGACATTCGCAAATACCCAACCCGCATTTTTGTAACGGCCATGCAGGATTGGATGGCTGCCGGAGAACCCGCCTGACTTAGAGACAGTTGGCCACTGCGCCATCCCGCGCTAAGCGCAGCCCACCATGCATCTCTTTCCGCCCGCCTCCTGCCCGCGTCTCGTCGTCAAGATCGGTTCGGCGCTGCTCGTCGATCCGGAGGGCGCGATCCGGCGCGACTGGCTGGAGGGCATCGCCGCGGACATCGCCGCGCGGGGGCAAGCGGGACAGCAGATCGCAGTCGTGTCCTCGGGCGCGATCGCGCTCGGTGCGCGGCGGCTGAAACTCGCCAAGGGTGGCCGCGCCAGTCTTGAGGACGCGCAGGCCGCTGCTGCAACCGGCCAGATCGCGCTGTCGCAGGTCTGGGCCGAAGTGCTCGCCGCCAACGATCTCACCGCTGCGCAGATGCTGGTGACGCTCGACGATCTCGAGGATCGCCGCCGTTATCTCAATGCCGCCGCGACGCTCGGCCGCCTGCTCAGCCTCGGCGTGGTGCCGGTGATCAACGAGAATGACAGCGTCGCCACCGCCGAGATCCGTTTCGGCGACAACGACCGGCTCGCTGCACGCGTTGCGCAGGCCGCGGACGCCAGCGGCGTGGTGCTGCTCAGCGATATCGACGGGCTGTACGACCGTAACCCCGCCCTCCCCGGCGCAATCCATATCCCGGTGGTCGATCGGATCGACGGGCGGATCGAGGGAATGGCCGATCGCGGTTCTGCATCGGGCATGGGTTCGGGCGGAATGGTGTCGAAGATAGAGGCTGCGCGCATCGCCGCCTCGGCCGGCGTGTCGCTCGCCATCGCCAGCGGCCGGGTCGACCGCCCGCTCTCGGCCGACGCCCGCCACACGGTCTTCATGCCCGAAAAGCGCACGCGCGCGCGGAAAGCCTGGCTCGCTGGCCGCCTGACCGCCAAGGGAAGCATCACCGTCGACGAGGGCGCAGCCCGGGCGCTGACCGAAGGCTGCAGCCTGCTCGCGATCGGCGCGACCGCGATCCGCGGCATGTTCTTCCGCGGCGATCTCGTGACGATCGAGGGTCCCAACGGCCCGATCGCCCGCGGTCTGTCCGAATATGACGCCGCCGATGCGCAGGCGATCCTCGGCACCCGCAGCGACGATCAGGGCGAGATCCTCGGCTACGCCCCCCGCTCCACGCTGGTCCACCGCAACCATATGGCGCTGCTGTGACCATTCTCGCGCTCACCGGCGCCACCGGCTTTGTCGGCAAGGCGACGGTCGAGCACGCGCTTGCCCGTGGCATCCATGTCCGCGCACTCACTCGGCGCGAACAGCCCGCGCGCGAGGGCGTCAGCTGGATCGCGGGGGATCTCGACCACGAAGATGCGCTCGCCCGCCTCGCGAGCGGCGCCGACGCGGTGATCCATATCGCCGGCGTGGTCAACGCGCCGACTCCCGAGGGCTTTATCCACGGCAATGTCGACGGTACCCGGCGCATGGCCGCCGCCGCGGCATCGATGGGCGTGAAGCGGTTCGTCCATGTCTCGTCGATGTCGGCGCGCGAGCCGCAGCTCTCGCAATATGGCCGGTCGAAGGAGCTCGCCGAGGCGGAGGTCCGCACCTCCGGTCTCGACTGGACGATGATCCGCCCGCCCGGCGTCTATGGCCCCGGCGACATGGAGATGCGCGATATCTTCCGCATGGCAAAACAGGGGATCGTCCTGTTGCCGCCCAAGGGCCGCATCTCGCTGATCCATGTCGCGGATCTCGCGCGCTTGCTGGTCACGCTCGCGCTCACCGATCCCGGCCGCCACATCTATGAATGCGACGACGGCGTCGACGGCGGCTACACCCATGCGCAATTCGCTAGCCTCGTCGGCGAAGCGGTGGGCAAGCGTCCGATCCCGATCTCCGTTCCGCGCGCGCTGCTCCACCTCGCTGGCCACGCCGACCGTTTCTTCCGCGAAGCGAACGCCAAGCTTACGCCTGACCGCGCAGCCTATCTCAGCCACCCCGACTGGACAGCCGACCCCGGCCGCCGCCCACCCGCCGCGCTATGGGCTCCGCAGATCTCAACGCCCGCAGGCCTTGTGCAGACTGCGGCATGGTATCGGGCGGAAGGGTTGCTTTGATCCACCTGCGCCCGTTCGAGGAACGCGACTGGCCGGTGGTCCGCGCGATCATCGAGGACATCGTCGAAGCCGGCGCCAGCTATACTTATGATTCTGGCCTGTCCGACGAAGCCTCCCGCGCGCTCTGGATCGAGACCGCCCCCGGCCAGACCGTCGTCGCCGAAGGTCCCGACGGGACGATCCTGGGCACCGCCAAGATGGGCCGCAACCAGCACGGCCCGGGCAGCCATATCGCCAGCGCCAGCATCATGGTCGCACGCGAAGGTCGCAGACGCGGAGTCGGCCGGTGCCTGGGTGAGCATGCCGTCGTCTGGGCGACGGAGGCCGGGTTCAGCGCGATGCAGTTCAACGCGGTGGTTTCGGACAATCACGCCGCAGTGACATTGTGGACGTCGCTCGGTTTCACCGTGATCGGTCGGGTTCCCGATGGCTTCCGTCATCGCGACGGCCGCTTCGCCGATCTGCTGATCATGCACCGCAGGCTCTGACCAGCCTTGCAATGTTGGAGTTCGCCTGCTCCGCTCGGCGCGCCTTGGGGCCGCTCTTTGACTCCGTCGACCGCTTGACACTCTGCGCGAAAAACATGCGTTTCGTGTCAGGTTGCCCAGAGAGGCGTGTCCAGTTCGATCATTATGGGTAGGCCAGCCCTGCCCCGGCTTGACCCCGTTTCCGCCGCAATCGCTTGGCACTTGGCCCTGGGCAAATTAAGGACCACCCATGAGCGACCGCAATGATATCTTCACCACCGTCTCCGGCCTGATCGAACCCTTCAACAAGAAGGGCATCGAGCTTGCCGATTCCACCACCTTCGCGGGTGACCTCGAGTGGGACAGCCTCACCGTCATGGACTTCGTCGCCGCGATCGAGGACGAGTTCGACATCATCATCACGATGAACATGCAGGCCGAGATCGAGACCGTCGGTCAGCTCGTCGATGCCGTTCAGAAGCTCAAGGCTGCCTGACATGACCGATTCCATCGCGACGCCGGACGCACCGATCATTCCGGCGGGGGCAACACCCGACCTGATGAGCAAGTTCGACGGGCTGATCGCCGAACGTCAGGCGCTGCTCGACAGCGGCGTCACCGACCCGTTCGCGATCGTGATGGAACAGGTGAAGTCGCCGACCGAGGCGGTGATCAAGGGCAAGGACACCATCCTGCTCGGCACCTACAATTATATGGGCATGACCTTCGACCCGGACGTGATCCAGGCCGGCAAGGACGCGCTCGACCAGTTCGGCAGCGGCACCAATGGCAGCCGCATGCTCAACGGCACCTTCCGCGACCATATGGAGGTCGAGGCGGCACTGCGGGACTTCTACGGCACCACCGGCGCGATCGTCTTCTCGACCGGCTACATGGCCAATCTCGGCATGATCGCAACGCTGGCCGGCAAGGGCGACTATGTCATCCTCGACGCCGACAGCCACGCCAGCATCTATGACGGCTGCAAGCAGGGCTATGCCGAGGTCGTTCGCTTCCGCCACAACAGCGTTGAGGATCTCGACAAGCGCCTCGGTCGCCTGCCCCCGGAGGCCGGCAAGCTGGTGGTGCTCGAGGGCGTCTATTCGATGCTCGGCGACGTCGCCCCGCTCAAGGAAATGGTCGCGGTCGCCAAGAAGCACGGCGCGATGGTACTGTCGGACGAAGCGCACTCGATGGGCTTCTACGGCCCCAATGGCCGCGGCGTCTATGAGGCGCAGGGGTGCGAGGGCGATGTCGACTTCATCGTCGGCACCTTCTCCAAGTCGGTCGGCACCGTCGGCGGCTTCTGCGTGTCGAACCACCCCAAGTTCGAGGCGATCCGTCTCGCCTGCCGCGCTTATATCTTCACCGCGTCGCTGCCGCCCAGCGTCGTCGCCACCGCGGCGGCGTCGATCCGCAAGCTCCAGTTCGCTCACAACAAGCGCCAGCATCTGTGGGAAAATGCCCGCGCCGTGCATGCTGGTCTCACGGAAATGGGCTTCAAGCTCGGCACCGAGACCTGCGACAGCGCGATCATCGCCGTGATCCTCGACGATCAGGAACAGGCAGTGACGATGTGGCAGGCGCTGCTGGAGAGCGGCCTCTACGTCAACATGGCGCGTCCGCCCGCAACCCCGGCCGGCACCTTCCTGCTCCGCTGCTCGCTTTGCGCTGAGCATACGCCGGAGCAGGTCCAGCGTATCCTCGCGATGTTCAAGGCCGCGGGTCAGGCCGTCGGGGTGATCGCCTGAGGGCTGGCCACACCGTGGTTGCGGCCCTAGAATCGCGGTCATGAGCGAAAGCGCCGGACTAACCCAGCGGATCGCGCGGCTCGACTGGCGCGCCGTGATGATGATCCTGATCGCCGTGCTGGGGGTCGGGGTGCTCGCGGCACTGATCACAAACCAGCGCGCCGCCGATGCCGAACGCGACACCGCACTCGCGCGGCAGTCGCAAAGCTATGAGGTGATGATCCTCGCGCAGAGCCTTGCTGGCACGATCGCGAGCGCCGAAGCGACGCTGGCGCGTTATGTCGTCAGCGGCGAGGAAAGCGTAGGCCGCGACTATGTCGCCGAATGGCAACGCGCCGAAGGCCAGCTCACCCTCCTCGCCCGTCGCACCCGCGATCATGATCCGGAGAAGGACATGATCGCGGAACTGCGCGCCGCTGTAGAAGCGCGTGGCAAGGAATTGTCGCAGATCGCGCTCAACACCCGCTTCAAACGCAACCAGGCAGCCTATGCCTATTTCGACGAGGCGAGGCGCTCGCCCGTCCTCCCGCGCATCCGCAACCTTCTTGATCAGATCGTCGCCGCAGAGCGCAGGCTGCTCAACGAACGCTCCCGCCGCGCCCGCCTCACCTCCACGGCGGCAGAAGAGGAAACGCGCAATCTGATCCTGTTCGGGATGCTGATCGTGCTGGGCGCGATAATCCTCGGCTGGATCAATGTCCGCGCAATCCGGGAACGAGCGGCTTCCGCGGCGGAAGCGCAGGCGCAACGCGAGCGCGCGACCGAACTTGAGGCCGCAGTCGCCGCCGCCACCGCGGGGCTTCAGGAGGAAGCGCGCGAACGCGCCGCCGCCGAGGCGCAACTACGCCAGGCGCAGAAAATGGAAGCCGTCGGGCAGCTCACCGGCGGGATCGCACACGACTTCAACAATATGCTCGCAATCGTTCTCGGCGGCCTCGAACTTGCAAAACGTCATCTGCCCGAGGGCGCCACGCAATCCGTGCGGCATATCGACAATGCCAGCGAGGGCGCCAGCCGCGCCGCAACGCTGACCCGCCGCCTGCTCGCCTTCGCGCGCGCCGAGCCGCTCACGCCGCAGGCGATCGCCCCGGTCGAGCTCATCGCCGGGATGACCAATCTGCTTGAACGCACGCTGGGCGAAGGCATTCTCGTCCAGACGCGCACCGATGCGTCGGGCTGGCATGTCTGGGCCGATCGCCATCAGCTCGAGAACGCCCTGCTCAACCTCGCCGTCAACGCCCGGGATGCGATGGATGCTCGCGGCACACTGACCATCGCAACCGGCTATGCCGCGCTTGAGGGGGAAGCTGGAACTGAGTGTGCGCCGGGCAACTATGTCACTATTGCGGTCTCCGACACCGGTGCAGGCATGACACCCGACGTGGTCGAACGCGTGTTCGAGCCATTCTTCACCACCAAGCCGGTCGGCAAGGGTACAGGCCTCGGCCTCAGCCAGATCTTCGGTTTCGTCCGCCAGTCGGGCGGCGAAATCCGGATCGATTCGGCGCCTGGCGAAGGCACCACCGTCACGCTCTACCTCCCCTGCCACGGCGCCGCGGAAACGGCGACGCCGGACACCGCCCGGAAGATCGGGCCACGCACGGAACCGCATCGCGCGCTCGATATCCTGCTGGTTGAAGACGATCCGCGGGTGCTCGCTGCCACGCTCGCCGCACTGGAGGAACTGGGCCATCGTCCTGTCGCATGCGACGATCCGTTGGCCGCGCCGCGCATCGTCGCGGGCCTCCATTCGCTGGATCTGGTGGTCAGCGACGTGATCATGCCCGGGCAGACCGGGCCGGAGATGATCGCAGCCCTGGAGCCGCAGCTGGATGGCGTCGCGGTGCTCTACGTTACCGGCTATGCAGGAGACGCCGCAGATCACGACCGGTTCGGTGGTCGTCTGGTATTGCGCAAACCCTTCACCCTCGCCGCGCTGGAGGCAGCAATCGCCGATGCGGTTGCCGCTCCAACCGGCAACGAAGCCACACCCGCGACCGCAGCGGGCTAGATTTAACCGTGCCGTACGATATAGCGTTGGATCACAGTCGGCTTGCCGGCGCCAACCCGAAGATCAGGCCGCAGACCCTCCCCGCATGATCGCTCTCGACCGCTACCTGGCGCGCCTGATCGCCGTACCGCTGGTCGTCAACCTGTTCATCGCGGCCATGTTGCTGGTTCTTGATCGCATTCGAATCCTGCTGGATTTTGTGGCGACTGAAGGCGGGCCGGTTAGCGTGGTGTGGCGGATGCTCGCCAACCTGCTTCCTGAATATCTCGGGCTGGGTATCCCGATCGGCCTCATGCTCGGCATCTTGCTTGCGTTTCGCAAGCTGGCCACTTCGTCCGAGCTCGACGTGCTGCGCGCGGTGGGGATGAGCTATGGCAGGATGCTGCGCGTCCCCTTCATGTTTGCGATTGCGCTGGCGGGCCTGAACCTCGCCATCGTCGGCTTCATCCAGCCGCTCGCTCGCTACAATTACGAAGGGCTGCGGTTCGAACTACGCTCCGGTGCGCTCGGCGCGTCGATCAAGGTGGGCGAATTCACCAATATGGGCGACCGGATGACACTCCGGATCGAAGAGAGCCGTAACGAGGGTGCCGATCTCTCGGGTATCTTCGTGAGTGCCCGCGCTCCTTCCGGAGACATCGTCTCAGCGACTGCCGAGAAAGGCCAGTTCCTGCGCACCGACGATCCTGACGTCATCATCTTCCGGCTGACCAAGGGCACGCTGATCCACCAGTCGTCGAAATTCAAGGTGCCGCGTGTGCTCACCTTTGATGCGCATGACCTGCCGATCGATCTTCCGCGGTTTGAGCAGTTCCGCCAGCGCGGCGAGAACAAGCTCGAACTGACCTTGCCACAGCTCGCGAAGCTCGGACGCGATTCCAACGTGCCGGAAGCCGAGCGCGCGGTTACCCGCTCCGAGTTTCATTTCCGCGTGGTCGAGGTCGCTACGATGTTGCTGCTGCCGTTCCTGGCGCTGGCGCTCGGGGTTCCACCCAAACGATCGACTTCGGCGCTCGGCGTGTTCCTGTCGATCGTGATGATCGTCACCTATCACAAGATCAATCAGTACGCGCAGGGTGTGGGTGCGCGTGGGGTGGTCGATCCGATCATTGCGCTGTGGGGGCCGTTCCTGATCTTCGCCGCGCTGGTGTTCTGGATGTACTATACGATCGCGTATGTGCCGGGCGGCCAGCCGATCGGCGCCCTCGAGAAGTTCTTCGCGAAAACGTGGAAGGCCATCGCCAAATGGCTGCCCGGACGGCGGCGCAAGGCGGCGGGCGCATGAACCCGATCACCGGCTTCTTCCCGTCGCGGACGATCTTTCTCTACATGGCGAAGTCGTTCCTGATCAGCACCTTTGCCTTCCTGTTCGGGCTGGTGCTGATCCTGCAGACGCTCGACCTGCTGAGCGAATCGGGTCGCATCCTTGCTCATGCCGGCAATGGCGACGCACAGATCTGGCGCTATGTGAGTCTGCGCACCCCCCAGATCATCGCGACCTTCCTGCCTTTTTCGGTGCTGCTCGGCACGATCATCACCCTCTCGACACTCAATCAGAACAGCGAAGTGATCTCGATGAAGGCCTCTGGCCTCTCGGCGCATCAGGTGCTGGCGCCGCTGCTGCTGGCGGGACTGGGTGTCGCCGCGATCTCCTTCACCTTCAACGACCGCGTCGTCTCCCGCTCCAGCGCTACGCTCGCGCAATGGAAGAAGGTCGATTACGGCGTGCTCCCGATCGATCGTGGCGACCGCAGCAATGTCTGGGTGCGCGACGGCAGCCACCTGATCCATGCCCAGCAGATCAAGGGCCGGGGCGAAACGGCGCAACTGTTGAACGTCACCGTCTACGAACGCGATGGCGCGGTCCTCAAATCGCTCGTCCGTGCTAAGACCGGCCGGCGCGACGGCATGGGCTGGCGCGTGGACGATGCAGAGCGGTTCGACGTCGCGACCGGCGTGCTCACGCCGCTCGGCAGCACAATCGTCGGCGAGGGCGTCCGGCCCGATCAGTTCACCTTGTCCAATGTCGATGCCGATTCGATGTCGTTCGGCGAGCTCAGGGAAGCGATCGACGATCTGAAAGCAGCTGGCCGCCCGACCAAAGCGCTTGAGGGGTCACTGTGGCACAAGCTGTCCGGCCCGCTTTCGGCAGTGCTGATGCCGCTGCTCGGCGCGGTTGCCGCGTTCGGCATCGCCCGCTCGGGCAAGCTGTTCGTGCGCGCAGTGATCGGAATGGGCCTTGGCTTCCTCTATTTCGTCGCCGACAATTTCGCGCTCGCAATGGGCAATCTCGGTGCCTACCCGCCCTTCCTCGCCGCATGGGCGCCGTTCCTGCTGTTCGCAATGATCGGCGAAGCAGTGCTGCTCAAGACCGAAGAATAGAGTAGCGCTGGACGGTACGCTGCCGCTATTCTCGGGCCAGTGTTTGATGTAAATCACACACAATATTCTTGGACCGAACGGAGAGAGTGATGATTTCGACGCTGATCCTTGTTGCACTTGGGCTGGCGACGACGCCTCCCGCTACCGCCAAAGGCCCCGTGCAGGGCACGACCGAAGCGACGCCGGAATCGTCCGCCGATGCCAAGAAGGTCTGCCGCCGGATCACGACCACCGGGACTCGCCTGCCTAAGCGCATTTGCCGCACCAAGGCGGAGTGGGACTCTGATGCGGATCAGGTGAAGCAGGACGTCCGGACTGGCCCCGGCAACGCGGCACGCGACCCGTTCATGGCCGACAAACCGTTCTAGTTACACCGCCCGCATATGGATAACGGGCTTCACGCAGCGTGTGGGAACACGATTGCGTGAAGCCTGCAGTCTCAGGATGTGCTGGCCGGATTGATCGCCTGCCTGACACCCCGATACAGCGCCGTCGCAGCCAATGCCCGCAGCGACTGGAGGTCGACCACCCCCGCTTCCCCGGGGTTGGTGCAAGAGGGCACCCCCTGCGCGAGCTGCTCCCCGGCCGTGCGCTCCGCGTCGCTGCCTGGGCTACTCATCACCAGATCCTGCGCAACCTTCGAACGCCGGGCCACGAGGCACAGCGCGAAATCTTCCGAAGCGTTGCGCGATGGAATCCGGTTCAGTTCCGCCGATACCCGCTTGATGTTGACCTGCCCCAGATCCTCCTTGATGAACTGTTCGGCAAGTCCCGCGACGATGCTGGTATGGCGCAGCGTGATCTCCGTCGGCCGGCTGCCCGTGCATCTGTCGTCGCCGGAACCGATCGTCTCCAGCAGATCGGTCTGCCCCTTGCTGAGGTAGGGTTGCGCCAGCACCTCGCGTGCCCAGCGCGGGCGCGCCTGGGCCAGGCACATGGAAAGGGCGCGTACCGCCGTCCGGTCTGCGGTCGTATCGGAATTGGGTTGCAGCGTCGCTGCAGGCGCCGCGCCCTGCGCGACGCTGGTGGCGACGAATAGTGCAGCTAGCGTGAGCATCGGTATGACCCCCTGGTTGTTGCCAGGTCATCATGCGCCGCAATCTTCCGCCCGACAAGATCGGGATATACGCCCGCGCGACGTGCTCTCAGCCCACGCGCTGCTTCATGGTGCTCGTCGCCAGCCGGCCCATCAGGCCGCGCAGCGTCGGATAATTGGCGCCTTCATAGATCGACCCCTGACCCAGCGCAGCCGAGATACGGCGATGCGCCTCACCCAGCGCATGATAAGGCACGCTCGGCAGCAGATGGTGGAGCGCGTGGAAGCGCAGCCCCACCGGCGCCCACAGATAGGGCAGGAAACCACCCGGCACATTGACGCTGTCGAGGAACTGCGCGGTCACTGTCAGCGGCTCCCCGTCATTCTCCCACAGATGCGCGACCAGCGTGCGGACCTGGTTGAGAACCGCGGTGGCCGAGATCACGGCAAGGAAGATTGCGAACGCCTTGAGCGGGATCACGCCCGTCGCGACCAGCGCAATCAGCGCGATCGCCCACAGGCTCGCACCGGCCTCCTGCCAGCGCCATTGCTTCGCGAACTCTCCCTCGGGCGCGCGGCGTTCATAGGCGGGATTAATCTGGAGGCCCGAATAGCGGCCGACAACGATCCTGCGCAGTCTGGGCGACAGCATCGAAAGCGGCCCCAGCACACCGAAACGCAGCAACAGGCCGATCGGCATCAACACCGACACCAGCAGAAACACCGGCAGCGTCCACGGCTTCATCAGCGCGAGCGGCAGATATTCGGGATCCTCCATCGTGCCGTATTTCGTCCGGCTGTGATGAATCGTGTGAATCCCCTCATACATGAATGAAGGGAGCATCATCGGGATACCGAGCAGCAGGTTCCAACCGACCCGGAAGCCGGGAAGCAGGGAATGCTTGAGGTGGGTGATCTCGTGAATGAACAGGCTCGCGCGATAGAGCGCGATCACCGCCAGAACACCGCTGGCGATCGCCCAGCCGGTCGAGGGCAGCAGGATCGCGCCAGCGAGCGCGGCATAGCCAATTACAGCCGAACCCAGGAAATCACCCCAGTAGATCAGCGGATTAGGGGTCTGCAGGTCGCGTGTCAGGTCGGCCGCGGTGCGCAGCATTGCGCGGTCGTCGGCGACGCCAGACAGGCGAATCTTCGCGCCCTGTGCCGGCGCGATGGTCTCGCCTTCGCGCGGCGGCACATCGAGGGTAAGCGTATTCATAGGGTCAGCCATTGGCATCAGATAGTGGCCATTGCGTGGCATTTCATCACCCTTGCCAGACACATGCGCGTGACGATTGACTTAGCGGGCACAATGCAGGACCGCTTTGACCGCCACCAATCCTGGCATCCACGATCGCGCATCAACGAAAGGCGCCGCGCTTGGCCAACTCTCCTCTCACCGTCCGTCCGGTCAAGACCAAGGCGGATACCCGCGATTTCATCGAGCTCGCCTACCGCCTCAACCGCGGCGATCCCAATTGGGTGCCGCCGCTACGGAACGAGGTCGCGGCAACGATCGATCCCAAGAAGAATGGTTGGTTCAGCCATGCGGTCGCGCAGCTCTTCGTCGCCGAGCGCGACGGGCGAATCGTCGGCCGCATCTCCGCGCATATCGACAAGCTTGCGCTCGAGATGCCGGCCGAACAGGGCTTTGGCCCCGGCACCGGCTTCTGGGGCCTGTTCGAGGCGGAGGACGCGGCGACCGCACAGGCGCTGATCGCCACCGCCGAGGACTGGCTGCGCACCAATGGCATGACCCGCGCGATCGGACCGGTTTCCTTGTCGATCTGGGAAGAACCGGGCCTGCTGATCCAGGGCCATGACCATGCGCCGATGGTGATGATGGGGCATCACAGACCGGCCTATCAGGGCTGGGTCGAAGCCGCGGACTATCTGCCGGTCAAGCAGCTGCTGACCTACGATCTCGATATCACCACGGGCTTTCCACCACTGGTCCAGCGCATCGTCGCAATGGGCGAGAAGAACGACCGCATCCGCATCCGAATGGTGGACAAGTCGCGCTTCGAGCAGGAAGCTGCAACGATCCTGGCAATTCTCAACGATGCATGGGCCGACAATTGGGGCTATGTGCCGCTGACCCAGCCCGAGATCGACGATGTCGGCAAGAAGCTGAAGCCGCTTGTCTTCGAAGACCTGATCCGCATCGCCGAACTCGATGGCGAGCCGGTGGCGTTCATGATCACCCTGCCCGACCTCAACGAAGCGATCGCGCCGCTCAAGGGCAATCTGCTGCCGTTCGGCTGGGCAAAATTGCTGTGGTGGCTACGCAAGCCCAAAGCACGCGGAATGCGCGTTCCACTGATGGGGGTGGTCAAGCGGCTGCAGGGATCGCGAATGGCGAGCCAGCTCGCCTTCATGATGATCGAATTCATCCGTCGCTCCGCGATCACCAACTATGGCGCCGTCCGCGGCGAGATCGGCTGGGTTCTCGACGACAATCAGGGGATGATCGCCATCGCGGATACCATCGAGAGCAAGGTCAATCGCGTCTATCAGGTCTACACGAAACAGCTCTGAGAAGGGTTGCGGCCCGCAGTTTAGGGGTCCCGCGGGCCGCGCCCCTCGTCACTCAGGATCCCGTTACTTGGGATCGAGGGGATCAAATCCTTCCTTCAGCCAGTCCGCGCGGGTCCGGCATTCCTTCTGGGCGAGGCGGGTGCCGGTGATGGTACCCTTGATGCAATAGCGCTTGTCCTTGGCCGGCTTGGCATCGGGCGCCATTTCAGACGCCGGCGCAGGCGCACCAGGCTTGGTTTCCGCGTGGGCTGCGGCGGCAAGACCGACGACGAAGACGGCAGCAGTGAAACCTTTGAACATCGTACGCATGACAGCTCCTCTTCTGATCCTGTGCGGGTCGAAGGGTGACTGCATCCTGCCCGCCCCTGTGTTAGTGCATTATGCGTGCCAAACACCAGAAGTGAACAAAATCAATATGTTAGTACGTGACCATTGTTACGATCCGGAAATCATCCACCGAAACATGGTGAAAAACACCAATCAAAGGGAAATCAGCCGCGCAGGCTGACCCAAGTCGGCGCATGGTCGCTCGCCTTTTCGCGGCCACGATAATCCTTGTCGACGCCCGCACCGGTCAGGCGATCCGCCGCAACCGGACTGAGCAGAAGATGATCGATCCGGAACCCTGCATCGCGCTGCCAGGCGCCAGCCTGATAATCCCAGAAGGTCCACACCCCGCCGCTGGGAAAACGCGTGCGTAGCGCGTCTGTCCAGCCCTGCGCGACCAGCGCACGATAGCCCTGACGCGACTCCGGCTGCATCAATGCGTCGTCAGCCATCGCACGGACCGAGAAGACGTCGTCGTCGTTGGGGATGACGTTGTAATCCCCCGCCAGCACCACCGGCTTCTCTTCTGCCAGCAGGCTGCGCGCGTGCGCCGAAAGCCGCTCGATCCAGCGCAGCTTATAGTCGAACTTGGGCCCTGGAATCGGGTTGCCGTTGGGCAGATAGATAGAGGCGACGACGACGCCGTTCACCTCAGCCTCGATATAGCGGCTATGCTCGTCCTCAGGCTCGCCATCCAGTCCGCGACGGCGCTCAACCGGATCGCTGCCCTTCGCCAGGATCGCGACGCCATTGAAGCCCTTCTGGCCATGCCACACCGCGCCATAGCCGGCTTCGCGGATATCCTTCTCGGGAAACCCTTCGTCGGCGGATTTCAGTTCCTGAAGACAGACCACGTCCGGCTTCTGCTCGGTGAGATACTCGATCAGGCGCGGGAGACGCGCCTTGATGCCGTTCACATTGTAGGTGACGATTTTCAATGTATCAGACCGAAAAGCTGGTGCCACAGCCGCAGCCCGACGCGGCATTGGGGTTGGTCACGCGGAACGCCGCACCGCCAAGCGATTCGACGAAGTCGACGTTCGCGCCGCGAACCAGATCAAGGCTGATGGGATCGACCAGAAGCCGCACGCCGTCGGTCTCCGCGATCGCGTCATCGGCGGCTGCGTCCTCCGCCAACTCGA
The DNA here is from genome assembly GCF_059418285.1 of Sphingomonas sp. GW821-FHT09B04. Taxonomy (NCBI): domain Bacteria; kingdom Pseudomonadati; phylum Pseudomonadota; class Alphaproteobacteria; order Sphingomonadales; family Sphingomonadaceae; genus Sphingomonas; species Sphingomonas sp. GW821-FHT09B04. The sequence goes on along the minus strand of NZ_JBWKPO010000002.1, from coordinate 353,951 downwards.
ACTTGTACTGAAAGCCAGAACAGCCGCCACCTTCGACCGACAGGCGCAAAATAGCGGGCTTGCCCTGCTTCGCCGCGATCGCGGCAACGCGCGCTGCTGCGGACGGCGTGAGGCCGATCTCGGAGGAAAGGGTGGTGACCATGGCGTTGAGATAGGGAAGCGCGGCGTGGCCCGCAACCGAAAGGCTCAACTGCGCGGCTTCCCAACAGAAAGGGGCCGCCCGGACAAGCCGGACGACCCCTCGCTCTCTCCTGTTATCTCTTGAGCTTCAGTTGCCGGTCGCGGCGGTCAACTGGACGCGCGTCGAGCGCTGCTGAATCTGATCGAGCACATTGGCATTCTGCATGAACGGCATCGGGTTCACTGCAGCGCCGTCGATGCGCACTTCATAGTGCAGATGGCTGCCGGTCGAGCGGCCGGTCGACCCCATCAGGCCGATCAGCTGGCCGCGACGCACGCGGGTGTTGCCGGCAACGAGGATCTTCGAGAGGTGACCGTAACGCGTCTCGATTCCCTTGCCGTGATTGACGGTGATCAGGTTGCCATAGCCCCCGAAGCGCCCGGCGCGGCCGATCACGCCATCGGCGGTCGCATAGATCGGCGTACCCAGCGGACCGGGGATATCGATTCCGGCGTGCATTGCGGCACTGCCATGGAACGGATCCGAACGGACGCCGAAGCTGCTGGTCAGCTTCACATTATCGACCGGCTGCATCGACGGGATTGCGATCACCGTCTGCTCGAGCACATCGAGCTTCTGCCAGGTCTGAAAGAGTGAGCGGAACTGCGCATCGGCGCTGCCCTCTGCGGCGGTGGCCGCTGCGGCCGCGGCCTCAGCCGAAACGGGCTCGTACGGGCCGCCCATGCCACCCGCGACATAGCGCTCAGGCTTGATGCCAAGGCTGCGTAGGTGGCGCTCAGTCAGATGAAGGCGGACCTGCGCGGTCTTGCGTGCCTGCTCGGCAAGCTTCGCCTGGCGTGCCTCGACGGCGCGCAGCGGCGCCAGCACTTCGCGCGCCATCGGGTTGCTCTCGGAGACCTGCGCGGCGGGGAGCGGGGCGCCGATATCTTCGGGCGAGCCCTTGCCGGTCATTACCCCGGCGATAATCTTCTGACGCTGTTCGACGCGTGCAGCGTGAAGCTGCGCCGCCTGCTTCACGGCGGCGACATCGGCTTCCATCTGAGCGACCTCGGCCTGCATCCTGGCCAGCTTCGCCTCGGGGGTCGAAGCCTCGCCCGCAATGCCGCTCGCCACGACGGCGCCGAAGGCAGCCTGCGAAACGCCATAAGCGGAGAAGGTGACGGTAACTGCAGCGACACCCGCCAGAATCGCCTGTGTACGTCCGGCAACGCTGAAGCGTTTCAGGTCACGGCCATCATGAAAGATGAAATCACGGGTGGTGAAGAAATTGCGGAACCGCGTGGCAAGGTTCGCGTTGAGTGCAGTGCTGACCATGAGTCCCCGGCAACTACAGACACGCGCCAACAGCGGCACACGCCTCGTTAAAAATCCAAACCTGTCGAGGAGCAGCCCCTCCGCACCTGACGACGCTGGTTAGAACCGCCCGATCACTCGGGAGCAAGCGCTGCGTAATATTCCCGCGTCAAACCGGCTGTCGCACGCGCTGAGTCGTTGAATGGCGGCTTAACCGACCCCCCGTAATAGCGTTCGAGCAGCGATCGCCATTCCGCCTGGGGCGCGATTCGGCGCTCTGCGCAGCAGGATTCGAACCAGCGCGTGCCCGCCGCGACATGCTTCACTTCATCGCTCAGAATCCGCCGCAAAATCCGCGCCGTAGGCTCGTCGCCGACGGCCTCGAAGCGTTCGATCGTCACCGGTGTCACATCGAGCCCGCGCGCCTCCAGCACCATCGGCACCACTGCCAGCCTCGCGGCCGGCTCATGCGCGGTCGCGTCGGCTGCTTCCCACAGCCCGCCATGGGCGGGCATCGCTCCGTAATGGCTGCCGAACTGGCGCAGCCGCCGGTCGAGCAGGGCGAAGTGGATCGCCTCGTCCGCGCCCACCTGCATCCAGTCGTCAGTAAAGGCACGCGGGAATTGCGCACCGAAGCGCCCCGCCATGTCGAAGGCCAGGTCGATCGCGACGAATTCGATATGCGCGAGCGCGTGGATCAGCGCGATCCGCCCGCGCTCCGATCCGCCGCGCCCGCGCTTGGGCATCCGGTTGGGCGGGAGCAGTTCGGGTGTTGACGGCCAGGCGGGCCGGTCGGGCATCGCGACATCGAAGTCGTGCATCAGCCGTCCCAACCGCCAGTCGCGCGCGGCCTTTCGCGCCGCCGCGACCTTGGCCATCGGCTCAGCCGTCAGCAATACGTCGCGCGCAGCCTGCGCCACCGTCCGCATCAGCGCGCCACCAGGTCCTTCGCCGCTGTCAGCACCGCTTCGACATGGCCGGGGACGCGGACCTTGCGCCAGACATGCGCCAGTTTTCCGTCAGCGCCGAACAGGAAGGTCGAGCGGTCGATCCCCATATATTTGCGGCCATAGAGCGACTTTTCGACCCAGCTTCCGAAAGCCTCGAGCACCTTGCCGTCCGGATCGGTAGCGAGCGGCACGGTCAGGTCGTATTTGCCGATGAACTTGCGGTGCTTCGCCGCGGTGTCACGCGACACGCCGAGCAACTGCACCCCAAGCGCGTCGAACTCAGCCTTTTCCGCACTGAACTCCTGCGCCTCGCGCGTGCAGCCCGCAGTGTCATCCTTGGGGTAGAAATAGAGCAGCAGCGGCGCGCCCGCATAGCGATCGAGCATGAAGGGCCTGTCGTCGCTGTCCAGCAGCTCAACCGCCGGGATCCGGTCGCCGATTTCGATCGTCATGCGCGTTGCTCCTGCTGTTCCGACACTGTTTGCCAGGCCGCGCCCACCTCCTGCCGATAGCGGTCGAGCGTCGCAAGCACCGCTTCCCAGTCCTGAGCGCCGACAGCGTGCGCGACGACGGGCCGGGTCGCGAGCGCGGGCGGCTTCACATCGGGCGCGACCAGCCGGAGCGTCACCAGCAACCGGGTGAGGAAGTCATGCGCCGCCCCCAGTTCGGGCGGTAGCAGCCCTTCGTTCGCGAGGAGATCGATCGCGCGCCGCAGATCCGGATCGAACCCCGTCCTGCTTACGAGCTGCCGCGTGTGCACCGCGAATTCGAGATCGACCAGCCCGCCCGGCAAGAGCTTGGCGTCGAGCGGCCCGCCAGGTGGCTTGTGCGATGCCATGTCGGCCCGCATCTTCCGGGCATCGGCGATGATGTCCCGCGCGGGCCGATCACCCTCGAGCACAGCGTCAATCACGGCCTGCACCTGTACCCGCGCCTCAGACGATCCGAACACCGCACGCGCGCGGGTCAGCGCCATATGCTCCCAGGTCCACGCATCCTCGCGCTGGTATTTGGCGAAACCGTCGAGCGACACCACCAGCGGCCCCTGCCCGCCCGAAGGCCGCAGCCGCGTATCCACCTCGTAGAGCGCGCCTGCCGCGGTCGCGACCGAAAGCGCGGCGATCACCCGCTGTGCCAGCCGGTTGTAATAGGTCACTGCGCCCAGCGGCTTCTCGCCATCGGACTCGGCCATGTGGTCGCCGGTGAACAGGAAGATGAGGTCGAGGTCGGACGCATGGGTGAGCGCGCCGCCGCCGAACCGCCCCAGCGCCAGCACCACAAGTTCACTGTCCGCTATTCGACCATGACGCACCGCAAACTCGACGATTGCTGCCTGTGTCAGCACCTGCAATGCCGCCTCAGCAACGCGCGCATAGCCCGCCGAAACGTCGAGGGGGTCGCTTGCCCCGGCCACGATCTGCGATCCCAGCGCAAAGCGTTTCTCGCCCACCAGCCGCCGGACGCGATCGAGCAGCCGCTGATAGTCGTCGCCCGCCTCCGCCGCGCCCAGCTCTGCAGCGAGCGTTGCAACGTCGCCCACCGGCGCCAGCGCGGTTGCGTCGATCAGCCCGTCAATCAGTTCCACCCGCCGCGCCAACGCCCCCGCCAGTGTTGGTGCGTGACTCAGAATGGTGCTGAGCAGTTCGGTCAGCCTGGGACTGGCTTCAAGCAGGTTGAACAGGTTGAGCGCGCTCGGCAGCCGCGACAGGATTGTATCCAGCCGCGCCAGCGCCTGATCGGGGTCAGGTGCCGATCCCATCGCCGCGATCAGCCGCGGCAGCACCGTCTCGAGCGCCGCACGTGCGGGCGCGCTGCGCAATGCCGGATAGCGCGCGTCGCGCCACCCCGCGACCAGCCGGGCCGCCGCCTCGGTATCCGCGAAGCCCGCCGCCGTGCAAGCCTGCTCGACGCCGGTTTCGCCCACCATCACGCGCGCGCCGCCCTCAGGCGCATCGTCGAGCGAATCATAGACGCGCCCGACGAATTCGACATGCGGGCGCAGCAGATCGAGCAACGCCGCACCGTCCGCCAAGCCGTGTAGTCGTGCGACCCGGTCCAGCCCATCCCCTTGAGGAAGCTGATGCGTCTGGCGGTCGTCGATCATCTGCACGCGATGCTCGATCGTGCGTAGGAGAACATAGGCTTCGGAAAGCTTCGCCGCATCGCCCGCATCGATCCGCCCTTCTGCGGCCAGTGCTGCCAGCGCGTCGAGCGTCGCAGGCGCGCGCAGGGCCGGGTCGCGACCGCCATGGATGAGCTGGTGGATCTGGGCAAAGAACTCGATCTCGCGGATGCCGCCGCGCCCACGTTTCAGGTCATAACCGGGCCCGAACGCCTGCCCCTGCGCGTGGTGATCACGGATCCTGCGCGAGATGCCGCGGATCTCCCGAATCGTTCCATAGTCGAGCGCACGCCGCCACACGAACGGCCGGATGGTCTCAAGGAACTGCCGACCCAGTTCGGTATCGCCCGCCGCAGCGCGCGAGCGGATGAACGCCGCCCGCTCCCACGGCAGCGCCTGCGATTCATAATAAGTGATCGCGGCTTCCACCGGCAGAACGATCGGCGTCACCTCGGGCGATGGGCGCAGCCGCAGGTCGATCCGCAGCACATAGCCATCGGCATCGCGCGCCTGCAGCAGCTCGACCACGCGCCGCCCGACACGCACCGCCGCTTCTTCGGGCGCCTCGCGCTCGCGGTGCGGAAAGGTTTCGGGGTCGAAAATCAGGATCGGGTCGATATCCGACGAGTAATTGAGTTCACTACTGCCCTGTTTGCCCAGCGCGATCGCCGCAAAGCCGTCCGGCTCGGCGCCCGGAACCCGTTCAGCCACCGCCGCACGGATCGCCGCGTCGAGCGCATAGTCCGCAAAGTCGGACAACGCCTGTGTCGCGGTCCGAAAGTCGAGCAGGCCGGCCAGATCGCCCAGCGCGACGCTCAGCGCCAGCCGCCGCCGCTCGATCCGCAACCGCCTTCCCGTTGGCATCGCCGGATCGTCGATCCGCACCGCTGCGAACGGATCGGCCAGCACCGCAGGTAATCGCGCGACCAGCTCGGATTCGCGCCCGATCAGGTGCGCCAAAAAGGGCGACCAGAGCCGCGCCCGCTCGATCGCATCGCGCAACGCGCCCGCATCGCCGTTCATTTCATCCATCGAGAATCGGTCAGGCAACGAAAGCGCATGATGTCAAGCAACAAAACCGGCGATCGGTCGTTTTGAAGTTCATGGTTCGTCACGCCACTCAACAGAGCAATGCGCAGCCGGTAAGTGGCTATCGCGTCGAATTGCCACGCCCGCACGATGCGATCGGCGTCGTGCTGCGCGACGCCTATCTGCGCGACATTGAACTGCCCGACGATATGAATCTGCTGCTGCGCCGGATGAACGGAAACCGGCGTCCGTAGCGACAGGTTTAAGCCGCGACGCTTAGCGCTCGCGGCTTAGCTGATCGACTTCATCCATGATGGTATCGAGCGCGGTGCGGCCGTCGCTCTCGCTGTCGCGGCGTGACGGGAGCTGGCCATTGCTCATCAGCGCCTCGAGCGCGACGCGGCCGCGTGCGACACGGCTCTTGATCGTACCGACCGCGACACCGCAAATTTCGGCCGCTTCTTCATAGGCAAAGCCGCCCGCACCTACCAGAATCAGGGCCTCGCGCTGAGGCTGGGGCAGGTGCAGCAATGCCCGTTGCATGTCGGCGAGATCGACATGCTTGTCCTGCGCTGCGGGCGCGGCGAGCAGCCGTTCGGCAACCAGATCATCCCATTCACCGCGAAAGCGCGACCGGCGCATCTGGCTCAGATACAGGTTACGCAGGATAATGAAGGTCCAGGCGCGCATGTTGGTGCCGGCCTGAAACCGTTGGCGCGCCGCCCAGGCCTTGAGCAACGTTTCCTGAACCAGATCGTCTGCGACATCGCGGCTGCCGGACAGCGATCGCCCAAAGGCGCGCAGATGTGGGATCACCATCGCGAGCTGTTCTTTGAACTCCGGATCGGAGAGCGAAATATGCTCGGCCGGCGGCGCCCCTTCTTCGCCTTCCTGGTCGGTATCGGTCATTCGGTTCCGTTCTTGTTCGCCGGCGGAATGCGGCTTCGCTTCGGATAGATACGCTGGGCGCACCGGCCTCTCAACCCGCACTATACAGCAGGTAGGCGGCGTAGATGATGATGATCAGAACCAGTGAAACCGACAGGATGTAGCGGGTCATATGCGGCGTCGCCCCGGCGCGGGCACGCTCGGCGTCGATGTGCATGGGTTCGTTCGGATCGACCATGCAGCATCAACACGCGAGAACCGTTTTGGCTCCGTAAGAAATGGAACCCGGACCTGTTTACTGCGCCGGGACCGTCGACTGGTCGAAGAACAAAGCCTGACTGATCGCCGCCTTCACTGTCGATCGCTGGAATGGCTTGGTGATCAGGAAGGTCGGCTCGGGCCGCTCGCCGGTCAGCAACCGCTCGGGGAAAGCGGTGATGAAGATCACCGGCACGTTGAACTGCGCCAGAATATCCTTCACCGCATCGATGCCCGAACTGTCGTCGGCAAGCTGGATGTCGGCAAGCACCAGCCCCGGGCGATCGTCCATCGCCAGCGCTACGGCTTCGTCGCGGGTTACCGCAACGCCGGTCACCTCATGCCCCTGATCGCGCACGATCGTCTCCAGATCCATCGCGATCAGCGGCTCGTCTTCGATAATGAGGACGCGCGCGCGGGTCTGGCTGTCAATCTCGGCAAGCGCGTCGGCAACCAGCCCGTCCACCGACTCGGGCGTCTCTTCGAGAAGATAGGCGGCGTCTTCGCTGGTAAATCCCTCCATCGCCGTCAGCAGCAGGGCCTGACGCGAACGCGGCGCGAGCCGGGCGAGGCGCGCGCGCGCGATCGCCTCATTATCGCTCAGCGGATCACTCTCTTCGACTCGGTCGTCGAGGTTGGTCGAACCCCAGATCGCCTGGAACGTGCGATACAGACCCAGACGCGGATCGACTTCGCGCGGAAACTCCTCGGGCGCAGCTACGATCGCCTCGAGCGTCGCGCGCACATACCGGTCGCCTTCCATCTGGCTCCCTGTGAGCGCGCGACCGTAACGGCGCAGAAACGGAAGGTGGGGAGCGAGCTGCTGTCCAAGCGACATGATGTTATTGTTCTCCTTCGGGTTGCCGCCCTTGTGCTGGCGGCACTCTGGCAATGCAAGTTCGTGCAGCGGCCTCCGAAGAATGCCCCTCCCCGGATTTCGCATCGTCTTGTGGAACCAACGAGCCTTAAATTGGTTTCACGGGTCGCACACACATGTGTACTTGTGTGTTCCCGGCAGCTTGCCGCCGGCGATGTTTTTGTGCATCCGCCCATTCCCAAGGGCTTTGAGGGGGACGAAGTGCGTTCGGCCGATCAGAAAAAAAAGGAGCCGCTGGGGCGGACAGGCGGCGAGATGGCCACACGCAAGGACCGCAACATCGGCGAAGCCCTTCGCCGCGTCTATCAGGACGCGGCCGACGAGCGTGTTCCCGATGATCTTCTCGATCTCCTGAGCAAGCTCGATTAACCATGTGACGATGGATGGGGACGACCAGACGCGCCGTCACCGCGGCCGGCCCATCGCCGCGATCGCGCGGATGCCGACCGGCGCCAAGGTTTTCCTGATTCTCAGCGCCGGCCTGCTACCGCTCGCGCTCATCGCCTTCTTCGCCTCGATCCAGACCACCCGTCTCGCCGACCAGGAAGTGCGCGGCCGGCTTCGGCTTGCCAGCGCCGAATCCGCGCGCGCGCTTCGCAGCGAAATCGCGTGGGAATTGCGCGAACTGCGCGGCGCCCTGCCCGCGGTCGAGGGGATCGCCCCGAATTGCGGCCGACTCGCCGGCGTGTTCGAGCCGCAGGCGGTTAACGGCGTTCGCTACGCACTGCTCGACGCCGACAAGCGCCTGTTGTGCGGCGTACCGATCCCGACGGCCGGCAACCAGACGCTCGCCAGTGGAAGCACCGCGACACACCTGCTCCCCGGCTCTGGTGCACAGCTCGAGGTGACGGGGCCGACCGGTTATATCGCCCGCGCCTTCTTCCCCACCCAGTTTCTCGCCGCCGCGGCAGAGCCGAGCGGGATGACGCGCGACTTCGGCCTTGCCCTTGCCGACAAAGAAACCACGCTCACGCTGCGGCAGATTTCCGCCAGCAACGCCCTCAACCGGCGCGAATCGCAGCAAGTCGATCTCGGCGTTCAGGGACTGTCGCTCGAGATGACCGTGGCGAGCGCCCCGATCACCTCATCGATGGTGATCGCCGCGCTCTCGCCCTTCCTGATGTGGCTGCTGGCGGCGGGGATCGCGTGGTTCGTGGTCGACCGCCTGCTGATCCGTCCTCTGCGGCGGCTGCGCCGGACGGTCAGCGCGTACCAGCCCGGCGAGATCATCGACCCGGAAGCAGGCAGCGACATCCCCGCGCAGGAAATTCGCGAGCTGGGCGAGACTTTCCGCGGGCTTAGCCGCACCGTCCAGGCGCACGAACTCGACCTCGCCGAGGCGCTGACACGCCAGACCAAACTGACGCGCGAGGTGCATCACCGGGTCAAGAACAACCTCCAGGTGATCGCGAGCCTGATCAACTTCCATGCCCGTGGCGCAAAGTCAGGCGAGGCGCTGGGCGCCTATGCCTCGATCCAGCGCCGCGTCGATGCGCTCGCGGTAGTTCACCGGCATCATTATGCCGGGTTCGAGGAAACGCTTGGGATCGAGATTCGCCCGGTGATCGGCGAGCTCGCGTCGAACCTGCGCGCCACCGCGCCCGAAGACTCGCGGATCGGGATCGTGCTCGATGTCGATCCCTGGCTGGTGTCACAGGACAATGCGGTCGCGATCGCCTTTCTGATTACCGAAATCGCCGAGCTGGCGATGAACGTCAGTCCGTCCGCGCAAATCCATATCGCGATGAAGGACGGCGCGGATCCCGGCCAGGCGATATTGCAGATCAGCTCAGCGGCGCTGACGGACGGCCCTGATTTCGCCAGCCTCTACGACAGCCGCTATGGACGTGTGATCGGCGGGCTGGTGCGCCAGCTCCGCTCGAAGCTGCATCATGACATGCTGGCGGGCATCTTCGAGCTCCCGATCGCGGTTGCGGGCCGCCACTAAAATAAATCGAAAAAAGTTGCCGGATCGCGGAACCCGCGCGTTCCGACCGCGTTCTGCACCTCGGATAGCGACCTTTTGCCCCCCCGCTCTCGCTATCCACGAAACAGGCCCGGACGCATCCACCTCCCCCCCCCCGGTGATGCGTCCGGGCCTAATTCGTTCTTGGGGCAAGCGGGTTCAGCGGCGATTGTGGAACGAAGCAGCTTGCCGCACATTGATCCCCAGTTATTCAAGACGGAGACTGAAGATGCGTAAGCTGCTTGCGATGGCGCTGGTTGTAGCCCTGTCGGCGTGCAACACGATCGAGGGCGTGGGCAAGGACGTCAAATCGGCGGGCGACACCGTCGCCAAGACCGCCGACGGCGCCAAGTAATTCAAGCCGAGAGGCTTATTCCCCGGCGGCGGCTTCGGCCGCCGCTTCCTTTTCGCTTTCCTTCTCCCGACGGCGGCGCGTGAACCAGATCGCGACCAGCGAGAGGAAGTAGAGCCCGCACAGCGGGATGGCGAGCAGCAGCTGCGACCCGATATCGGGCGGGGTCAGCACCGCGGCGATCGCGAACGCCGCCACCACCGAATAGCGCCAGGCGCCCTTGAGCTGCTCATAGGTGACGATCCCGGCACGTTCGAGCAGCATCAGCAGCACCGGCAGCAGGAATGAGATGCCGAACGCGAACAGGAACTGCATCACGAAGCCGAGATATTTCTCGGCATCGGGCAACGCGATCTGCTCGACCCCGCCGCCAAGCTCGCCCTGATATCCAAGAAGGAAGTGCAGCGCGGTCGGGATGGTCACCCAATAGGCCAGCGACGCGCCCGCGATGAACAGGGCCGGCGTCGCGAGCAGGAAGGGCAGCAGCGCCTTCTTTTCCTTGCGGTACAGGCCCGGCGCGATGAATTGCCACAACTGGACGGCAACAATCGGAAACGCGACCATGGCAGCCGCGAAGAATGCGACTTTCAGCTCGACAAAGAAGCCACCCATGATGCTGGTGAAGACGAGCTTATCCTGCCCCGCCTGCGCCAGCGGATGGACCAGAAAACCGTAGATCGGCTTCACGAAATAGAAGCAGACCGCAAAGGCCAGAACCAGCGCCAGCACGCAGTAGAGCAGCCGCCGTCGAAGCTCGATCAGGTGATCGAGCAGCGGCGCTTCGGTGCCTTCGAGTTCGTTGTCGCTCACGATGCGGCCTTCTTGCGCGGCGCGCGCGGCTTGCGGGCGGGTTTGGGCTTCTCAGCGGGCTCGAGCGCAGCATCCGCCGCTTCGGGCTTCAGCGCGGGCGGCTCGACCGTCGCGGGCGGTGCATCCTCGGACTCGACCACCGCGGGCGCCGTACCCTCGGCATTGGGGTCATAGACCGGCGCGGGCAGCGCCTTTTCGGGCGGATAGTCGCGCATGATCCGCGCATTTTCTTCCGCCCACTTCTTTTCCATCTCGGCCAGTTCGGCTTCGCGGACCATATTGTCGAAGCCGCTGCGGAACTGGCGCGCAACCCCGCGCGCCTTGCCGACCCAGTGGCCGACAAAGCGCATCGCTTTCGGGAGATCCTTCGGCCCGATCACCAGCAGGGCGACGATTGCCACCACCAGGAATTCAGGCGCGTTGAAATCGAGCATCTATCGGCCGGCCCGGAAAGCCGCGGCACGGGGCCGCGGCGTTGAACTCAGCGCTCTTCCGGAGTCGAGCGCGTTTCGGTCTGGGCCTGCGCCTGCGGCTGCGGGTCGGCAACACGCTTCGCTTCGATCTCAGCAGGCTTGGCGGGCGTCTCTTCCTCTTCCGCCATACCCTTCTTGAACTGCTTGATGCCCTTGGCCACGTCACCCATCATGTTCGAGAAGCGGCTGCCCCCGAACAGAAGGATCACGAGAACACCGACGATCAGCCAGTGCATCAGACTCATACCACCCATCGGAACTCTCCGTTGATTCCCGGCCCATCTAGTCGTCTTCGTCGGCGGATACCATGGTTTCCGCACCGGAATGCGCAGCCTCGAACGCGAGATCGACGGGGTCGAGCAACCCGGCCGCGCGCAGATCGTCGATTCCAGGCAGGTCGCGGCGGCTGGCGAGACCGAAATGAGTGAGGAATTCCGCCGTTGTCGCGAACATCAGCGGCCGCCCCGGCACCTCGCGACGGCCCGCCGGGCGGATCCACCCCGCCTCCATCAGCACGTCGAGCGTGCCCTTCGAAATCTGCACGCCCCGGATCGCCTCGATCTCCGCGCGCGTCACCGGCTCATGATAGGCGATGATCGCCAGCGTCTCGATCCCGGCGCGGGAGAGCTTGCGGCTGTCCTCCCGGTCGCGGCGCAGAAAATTGGCGAGATCGGCAGCGGTCTGAAAATGCCAGCGCCCGCCACGCTCGACCAGCTCGATCCCGCGCCCGGCATAATGGTCGGCCAGCGCAGCCAGCGCCGCGGCCAGATCGACTTCCTCGCCGACATAAGCGCGAATGTCGGCGATCGTCATCGGCTGCACCGCCGCGAACAGCACCGCCTCCACCGCGCGCATCGTCTCGTCGGGCCGGGTCATCGGTGCGCGGCCTTGAGATAGAGCGGCGCGAAGGCCGACTTCTGCCTGAGCTCCACCCTTCCCTGCTTCGCCAGCTCAAGCGCGGCGACGAAAGACGAGGCCAGCGCCGACTTGCGGTACAGCCCCTCCGCCTCTTCGGGCAGAAAGCTCTCGATCGTGCTCCAGTCGATCCGCTCGCCTACCAGCCCGGAAACCCGCGCGATCGCATCCTCCAGCGTCATCACCGGGCGGACCGCGACGACATGGAATACCGGGCGGGTCCGTGCGCTGATCTGGCCATAGGCGGAAATCAGGTCATAGATCTCGGCCTGCCAGCGCGACTTGCGAACAACCTTCAGCCCCTCGGGCACGCCACGCGGGAAGACGTCGCGGCCCATCCGGTCGCGCGCCACCAGCCGCGCCCCCGCCTCACGCATCGCGTTCAGCCGCTCGAGCCGCAGCTGAAGCCGCAGCGCCAGATCCTCAGGGCTCGGCTCGATCTCCGGATCGCGCGGCAGCAGCAGCGCCGATTTGAGATAGGCGAGCCACGCCGCCATCACGAGATAGTCGGCTGCGACCTCGAGCTTGAGCTCGCGCGCCTCGTTCACATAGGTGAGATACTGATCGACCAGCTGGAGGATCGACAGCTGGCGAAGATCGACCTTCTGGTTGCGCGCCAGCGCGAGCAACAGGTCGAGCGGCCCTTCCCAGCCATCGATATCGATCGTCAGGGCTTCGGTCGCTTCGCTCATCGGACGGCGCCAAAAGTCCCAAAAGTCACACTGCCACACGCGCGCGAGTCCATCGCTCGGGGCGACGGCCGGGCGCCGTGTGGCAAATCAGGCGAGCGCAAGCAGTTCGTCCCGCTTGGCGATCAGCGCATCCATCGGCGTCTCTTCGGGCCGGATGCTTGCCATCGCGCGTTCGAGCCGCGCCAGCGTGGCGGCGGAGGCATCCCCCAGCCGTCCGGTGATCTCAATCATCTCGTCCATCCGCGCCCAGCAATCGAGCGCGACGTCGCAGCCTGCGGCAATCGCCGCCGCCGCTTTCTCGCCCGCGGTGCCCGACAGCGCCTTCATGTCGATATCGTCGGTCATCAGCAGCCCGTCGAAACCGATACGGCCGCGGATCACGTCCGCGATAACGGTCGGCGACAAGGTCGCGGGGCGCTCGGCATCCCATGCGTCGAACACGACATGGCAGGTCATCCCCATCGGCGCGCCGGCCAGCGTGCGGAACGGCTCGATATCGCGCTCCAGCTCGGCGTCGGACGCCTTGACCACCGGCAGCTCGTAATGGCTGTCGACCACGCCGCGGCCGTGCCCCGGCATATGCTTGACCACGCCGACGACGCCGCCCTTCGCCATGCCGTCGAGCATCGCGCGGCCGAGCGCGGCAACCTGCATCGGGTCCGAACCGAAGGTGCGTTCGCCCACCGCAGGCGTGGTTTCGGGCTGGCGCACGTCGAGCAGCGGCGCGCAGTTCACATTGACCCCGACCTCGGCCAGCATCAGCGCAAGCGCATGGCCATTGGCACGCGCCGCCTCGATCGCCGAAGAGGGGGCAAGGTCATAGAGTTTGTCAAACGCGGGGCCTGCCGGAAAGGCCGGCCATTCGGGCGGCTGCATCCGCGCGACGCGCCCGCCCTCCTGATCGATCAGGATCGGCACATCGGCGCGGCCCGACAGGTCGCGCAGGCTGTCGGTCAGCGCCAGCATCTGCGCGCGCGTCTCGCAGTTGCGCTTGAACAGGATGTAGCCGAGCGGATCGGCGTCGCGGAAGAACGCGCGTTCGTCCGCCGTGAGCGCGGTGCCGGAGAGGCCGAAGATAACGGGCTTCATGCCGCACCTCCGACGTGACGGGCGGTTGACATAGTTGACACAAAGGCGCGGTCTTTCGCGCGGATACCGGAACAGCTAAGCATCCGCCGACTAGATCAGGCGAAGTCCAACATTTCCAGCGGAAAAGGGTAACGAGCCAACGCGCCGAGGTCGTTCGAGGCAATGGCTGTGCCTCAAGGTCTCAACGCCAAAACCTCTTCCGTCACCCCGGCCCTGTGCCGGGGTCCACCGCAAGGCAGGGGCAGGACAAGAGGCTCCAGCGTCTGCCGGCGACGCAGAGTGGACCCCGGCACAAGGCCGGGGTGACGACGACGGGTTATGCCCTCAATTCGGCGCGAGGAAACACGCTTCGCCCGCTGCGCGCAATTTGCCGCACAGCTCGCTCGCCTGACTGTTGCTGCCGGTGTTGACGCGCAGGCGATAGACGGTCTTGCCGTTGACCTCCGCCTTCTCGACCGACTTGCCGAGCGGGGCGAGATAGTTGAACCGCTTCGACAGGCGCGCCCAGGCGGCATTCGCCCCGCCCTCTGCCGGGAACGAGCCGAGCTGGATGATCGAGCTGCCCGCCGACGCCCCCGGCGCGCGCTGAGTCGAGGCCGCAGCCTTCGCAGCGGCAGGCGCAGTGGGCACCGCTGCGGTCACGCGGCTCGATCCCGTTACGGGACTCGGCGCCGCCTTGGGCGCTGCCTTGCCCGCAACCGGGGCCTCGGGCATCGCGCCGACATTGATCGATCCGTTGGTGGTCGCGCCTTCGCTCGCCGCGAAAACGGTGTCGCCTTCGCCATCGACCTTCATGCCGCCGGGATCGTCGGGCTTGACCTTATAGTCGCCCTCGGCGGCGTTGATCAGCGCGCCGCTGCCCCCGCCACCGCCGCCGCGACCTTCGAGCAGCCACCAGCCGCCGCCGACCGCGGCGACGATCACGGCAAGCCCGGCAACCACAGGCAGCAGCTTGTTCAGGACCGGCGGCTTTTCCTCGTAATCGTCGTCGGCCGTTTCGAGCCAGGGCAACCGGTCACCGGTTTCCAGCTCGTCCGCTACGGTCTCTTCGACCGGCTTATCCGCTCCTGCGTTCATCAGTTCAGCTCCTGAACCGCCTCCACGCCCATGATGCTGAGGCCATTGCGGATAACCTGCCCGATCGCGTCGGCGAGGGAAAGCCGTGCGCATGTTACCGGTTGATTGTCGGTCAGCAGGAAGCGGCGCGACGGATCGTCATTGCCCATATTCCACAGCGCATGGAATTCGGCTGCCAGATCATAGAGATAGAAGGCGATCCGGTGCGGCTCACGCGCCGCCGCTGCGCCCTCGACCGTGCGCGGAAACTGCGCCGCGAGCTTCACCAGCGCGAGCTCGCGTGTATCAAGCAGGGACAGATCGGGGGTGCCACAGGTGATCCCGGCCTCCGCCGCACGCCGGTGGAGCGAGGCGATTCGCGCATGCGCGTACTGGACATAGAAGACCGGATTGTCCTTCGATGCCTCGACCACCTTGGCGAAATCGAAGTCCATCTGGGCGTCGGCCTTGCGCGTCAGCATAGTGAAGCGGACGACGTCCTTGCCGACTTCGCCGACCATGTCGGCCAGTGTGATGAAATTGCCCGAGCGCTTGGACATCTTCACCGGCTCGCCCGCGCGGAGCAGGCGGACCATCTGGACCAGCTTGACGTCGAAGCGCGTCTTGCCCTCGGTCAGCGCCGCGACCGCCGCGACGATGCGCTTGACGGTCCCGGCATGGTCGGCGCCCCAGATGTCGATCAGCTGATCGGCCGCCTGCGCCTTCTGGAAATGATAGGCGAGGTCGGCGCCGAAATAGGTCCATTGCCCGTTCGACTTCTTGATCGGGCGGTCCTGATCGTCACCGAACTTGGTCGAGCGGAACAGCGGCAGCTCGACCGGCTCCCAGTCGTCGGGCAGTTCGCCCTTGGGCGCTTCGAGCACGCCGTCATAGACCAGATCATGCGCGCGCAGCCACGCCTCGGCGGCTTCGGGCTTGCCCGCGGCCTGAAGCTCGGCTTCCGACGAGAACAGGTCGTGATGGATGCCGAGCAGGGCGAGATCGTCCTTGATCATCACCAGCATCGACGCGACGGATTCCTTGCGGAACAGCGCGAGCCATGCGTCCTCGGGCTGGCCGACGAACTTGTCACCATATTCGGCGGCGAGCTTCGCGCCGACGGGCTTGAGATACTCGCCGGGGTAGAGGCCCTCGGGGATCTCGATGCTCTCGCCCAGCGCCTCGCGGTAGCGCAGGTGCGCCGAGCGGGCGAGAACATCGACCTGCCCGCCCGCGTCGTTGACATAATATTCGCGGACGACCGTGTGCCCGATCGCCTCGAGCAGGCTGGCGAGCGCGTCGCCCACCACCGCGCCGCGGCAATGGCCCATGTGCATCGGGCCGGTCGGGTTGGCCGAAACGTACTCGACGTTGACGGTGATGCCGGCGCCGGTGGTCGAGCGGCCGTATTGGTCGCCGTCAGCGTTGATCGCGGCAAGCTCATCGCGCCAGGTGGCGTCGGTGAGGCTCATGTTGATGAAGCCCGGGCCGGCGACCGACACGGCCGAGAGCTCGTCGAGCTTTTCCAGCTCAGCGGCGATCTTCTCGGCCAGCGCGCGCGGGTTGGTGCCGGCGGGCTTGGCGAGGACCATCGCGGCGTTGGTGGCGAGATCGCCATGGCTGGCGTCGCGCGGCGGCTCTACCGTCACCGCGCGTCGCTCCAGCCCCGCCGGCAGGTCGCCCGATGCGACGAGCGCATCGAGGGCAGCATCCAGATGGGCGGCGAAACGGGTGTAGAGCGTCATTGGCTAGTCCGGTGATTGAAGGAGGCGGGCGCTCTAGCGCAACGCCGCGCATTCGTCACGCGGCGCGGGATTCCGCAAGTTTGCGGCGGCGCGCGGTGATCGTACCATGCGCCGCGAAGATGATGAGCCCCGTCCAGATGAACGCGAAGCAGATCATGTGCGCGATGGTCATCTTCTCGCCGAAGAAGGTGATGGCGAGAATGAAGCCGATCGTCGGCGCGAGATACTGGAGCAATCCCAGCGTCGAATAGGGCAGCCGCCGCGCCGCGCTCGCGAACAGCAGCAGCGGGACGGCGGTGACCACGCCCGACGCGATCATCAGCAAGGTCGTCGCCCAGCCGGTGCCGAAGCTCAGCCCCGCCCCGCCCTGCAGCCAGAACAGATATGCGAGCGCGAGCGGCGCGAGGATCAGCGTCTCGAGCGTCAGCCCTTCCAGCGCGCCGACCGGTGCGACCTTGCGGACGAGGCCGTAGAAGCCAAAGGTGAAGGCGAGTGTCAGGCTGATCCAGATGCCGCCGCCCGCGCCAAGCGCAAGGACCGAGACGCCGACCGCGGCGAGCGCGACGGCAATGATCTGTGCAATGTTCAGCTTCTCGCGCAGCACCACCACGCCGATCAGCACGTTGACCAGCGGGTTGAGGAAATAGCCAAGGCTCGATTCGAGCACATGGTGGTTCTGGATCGCCCAGATATAGACCAGCCAGTTGGTCGAGATCAGCAGCGAGCTGGTGGCGAGGTAGAGCATCGTGCGCGGGTTGCGCAGCACCGTCATGATCGCGGCCCCGCGCCGCATCGCGACGATCACGGCGACGAGGAACGCCACCGACCACAGCACGCGCATCGCAACGACTTCGCCGACATCGGTGCCCGCAAGCAGCCAGTAGAACAGCGGCAGCACGCCCCAGATGGCATAGGCGCCCAGCCCCTGAAGCAGCCCGGTGCGATCGAGGCGCTCGGGCGCTGGGGCGGGGTCGGCACGGGCCATGTCGCGCAAGTAGGGACTATGCTGCGCTGCGCCAAGGGATCACGGCGCCTTTGCCGCGAATTGATGCTGTTGCGGCGGAAACTTCAGCTGTCCTTGCGCGCAGCCTCGACCTCTGCCGGAGTGACGCCGAGCAGCTTCGCCCAGTCGATCCGCACCAGCGCGATCAATGCGGCGAGCATCGTCACCTGAAGCACGATGCCCCACGGGCTGGTCAGTGTTTCCATAAAGGCATCGCCGATGCTCGACTGCTGGATTTTGCGCGCAGTCCAGCCGTAGAGGCTATAGGTGATCAGCCGCCCAACGAAGAAGGCCGCAGTGAAGCCGAGCAGCGGCACACGCGCGAGGCCGACCGCCATGAACAGCTGCGCCGACGGCAGCGGCGAGAGCAGGAACAGCCCGAGCGCGAGGATGACATTGTGGCTACGGCGGTGAAGCGCGATCCGCGCCGCCTCAAGATTGTCGCGCAGATGTTGCGGCAGCCGCGAGGCGAAGATGCGACAGCCCCAGGCGAGCGTGAACCGCCCCAGCGACGCCGCGACCGCCGCGGTCACCACCAGTGCCCACAGCGGCAGCTGGCCGTTGAGGCCGTAGAGCACGACGATCGACCAGGTCGGCGGCGCGAACGCGGGCAACAGATTCAGGCCGAAGACGAGGAAGAACAATCCCACATAAGTCATGCGCCTTGGGTGAGGCCTGACCCGCGCGCACGCAAGCCAAAGCTTCAGGCGCGGATCAGCCCGCCGATCGGCTTCGCGGACTGGCCGGGGAACAGCGCCGGCATCGCGCGCTGCGGGTCGATCCCGAAATGCATCGCCGCCGCGCCGCCGATCACGCTGTCGAGCCCCGCGGTCGGCTTGAGGTCGCGGCCTTCATAGAGCGCGGCATCGCCCAGCCCCGGCCAGTCGGCGACGACCCGCCCGCCCTGCACTGCGCCGCCGAGCAACCACACGACCGACGCAGTGCCGTGATCGGTGCCCTGCGTGCCATTGATCCTGACCGTCCGACCAAACTCGGTTGCGACCAGCACCAGCGTCTTGCTCCACAGCGGACCCAGCCCGGTCCTGAGCGACGCGATCATCTGGTCGAGCCCGTTCAACTGCCCGGCGAGCCGCCCGCGCTGCTGAGCATGGGTGTCCCAGCCGCCGGTCTCGATCATCGCGATCCGCGCGCCATTGTCGGGCGCGAGCAACTTCGCCGCGAGCGCACCGGTCGCCGCGGCATTACGGCCATTGTCGCCCGCGAGATCGCTGGTCAGAGCGCGCGTCGCCGTCGCCTGTTGCCAGATCGCGTGGAGCTGCGGGTCTTCGGCATAAAGGCCCGTCACCCGCGCGAGCAAATCGTCCGAGGCATCGGGCAGATTGGACGGGGCATAGGACGAGACCTCGACACGCCCACGCATCGCCATCGGGATGGTCGCAGCGACCGCGATCGCCTTGCGCTCGTCATCCGGCAATACCCCGAGCAGCCGGTTGAGCCAGCCGTCCTTGAGCTGGTACGCCGCCGTCCCGCCGCTCTCGAGCACATTCTGCGCATCGAAATGCGACCGGTCGCGATAGGGCGAGGCGACCGCGTGGACGAACAGCGCCTCCTTCGCCGCATAGAGCTGAGCGACGTTCTTGAGGCTCGGGTGCAGCGCGAACATCGCGTCGAGCTTGACCGCCTCGGCGAAATCCTGCGCCAGCACGCCGCGCTGCGCGGCAAAGGCGGGATCGCCGACCGGCGCGACCGTGGCGAGGCCGTCGGCCGCCCCGCGCTGGATGATGAAAACGAAGCGTTTGTCGGTCGCAGCCTGAGCGAAAGCCAGACGCGGCGCGAAGCCCAGCGAAAGCGCGCCCGCGGTCCCGGTGAGAACGAAATTGCGGCGTGAAAGCATGATCTATCTCCGCAGGAATTCAGGCGAGACGAGCATCAGCGCGACGCTCTGTGCCGGACTTTCGGCGCGGGCGATCGCCTGCTCAGTCGTCGCACTCAGCGCGTCGGGAAACAGCTGCGCGGCGCGGGTGCGGCCGTCGATCGTCTCGCGGGTGCGCGACGCGAAGCGCTCGGCCGCCTCGACCCGGCGCATCACCGCGTCAGGCCCGGCCCAGCTCGCGGCGATATCGTCATAGCCCGCTGGCGATCCCGGCCGCCACACCGGCTGGCCGAGCTGATTGAGCAGACCCAGTACCGCCTGTGCCGTAATCTCCTGCGTGCCGAGCGCGCGCATTGTCGAAACCGACCACTCCCATGGCGTCTTGAACTTGACCGGCTGGGCCACCCACGCCTCGGGCGCGTCGATCAGCGCGCGATAGACGGTGGGCAAATCGCCGCCCGATTCTAGGAACGCGGTTTCAAGCTTGCTCACCAGCGCTGCAGGCGGCTCGTCCCCCGCGAAATGGCGCGCGAGCTTGGTCGCGATATGCTTTGCCGTCGCAGGATGAACCGCGAGATCGTCAAGCACCGCCGCGGCCTGCGCTTCGCCCTGCTGGTCATAGCGCTTGCCGATGATCGTGCGCGGCCCCGCCTCGTGGATGCGCGGCGCAAAGGCGAAACCGCCCGCCGCTCCGTCCACCTGCGCCAGCCGTGCGCCCTGTCCCCGGCCCAGCCCGGCGACCGTCCAGCCGGTCATTGCGCGGGCGAATTCGGTGACGTCAGCCTGAGTATAGACGGAGCGGACGCCGAGCGTGTGCAGCTCCATGATCTCTCGCGCCAGATTCTCGTTGAGGCCGATGCGCCGCGGGCTCTCCTGCCCCTGCTGGCGCTGCGTGAAACGCTGGCCCACCGGGCTGTTCGGCCCGACCGACTGCGCCTGATCGAGATAGAGCAGCATCGCCGGATGCCGCTCGACCGCGTGGAGCATGTCGCGGAACTTGCCCAACACATGTGGGCGAATCGCGTCGAATTCGAACCCGCCGGTCAGGCCGACCATCACCTGCTTGTCAGCGGAGACCGCGAAATGATTGGCCCAGAAATGAACCAGCCGCTCGATAAAGGGCGTGTCGCTCGCGACCGCAGCCTGCGCGCGCGCGCCGACCGCCTGAATGTAATAATCGCGACCCTGCTGGCGGGCTGCCTGACGCAATTCCTGCGTCGCCGCGTCGGCTTTCTGGCCTTCGCGCCGCGCCACCTGCGCCTCCATCTGGACCGCGTCATAGGCGGCGGCCATATCGGCGGCGAGCGCGGGCGTGCGCGGATAGGCGGCAAGCGGCGCGGGCAGCACCGCGAACCGCTCCATCTGATCGATCAGCATCCGGCGTGGCGCGGCTGGAACCGGTTCATGGGCGCGCGCGCCCATGCCGAAGCGGTTCAGCGCGATACTGGCTTCGGACATGAGACTCTCCGATCGTTCGCGGCAACGCTAGGCGCGCTTTGTCGCAAATCTTTGCCAGCGGCGCATTTTCGTCGTGCTGGGGAAACGTTCCGACGGCTGCGTTAGACGCAACCCTGCATGCAGCCTTCGCGCTTGGCGGTTGCTGCGTCGCAACATAGCTTCGGACACAGAACATAAGGGGATGTCGATCTGGCTCTGCAACAAGGGAGAAAGATCGTGATCAAGACCTTCATCAGCGCCGCCGTTCTGCTCAGCCTGCCTGTCGCCGCCTATGCCGGCGAGCGCACCTTCACGCGCGACGGCGTGACCTATGTCTACACCAGCGAGCAGCGCGGCGAGACCATTGTGCTGAGCGGTCGGGCGCTGCCCGGCGGCTCGGACTACACCCTCAACGTGCGCGGCCGGAAGGTCACGGGCCATGTCGGCGGCACCCCGGTGTCCTTCGTCATTGCCAAGCCGCTGACACAGAAGGTGGAAACGGCGCTGCGCTGAGCCTGACGAACACCCATTACGTCGTCATTCCCGCGAAGGCGGGATCCATTGCGGCTGACGGTTCGGTTCGTGCGAGACTTCAGCCAGAATGGATCCCCGCCTTCGCGGGGATGACGATCGGGGTGAGCGGATTGGGCCGTCCGAAAGCAGGCCGGGTTCCTAGAATCCCTCGGGCAGGTCGATCGAGCCGACCGCTTCGCGATACCGTGTGATCGCATAGCGGTCGGTCATACCGGCGATAAAGTCGGCGATGTGGCGGCTGCGCCAGGGCTCCTCGGCGGGCAGGCAATCGCCCCAACCCTCGGGCATCAGCGCGGGATCGGCCGAATAGGCCGCGAACAGCCCCGCGACGACCACCTCCGCCGCATCCGCCGCCGCAATCTGACGCGGATGGTGGTAGAGATTGGCATACATGAAGCGCTTGAGCGCACGCTCCTCCTCGCGCATCGCGTCCGAGAAGGCGGCCAGCGCGCGGCCGGCGGCGCGAACATCCTCGACCGTTTCGACGCCGGCCCCGGCAATTCGGTGCTGCGTTTCGGCAAGCAGATCGTTGACCATCGTCCCGATCTGCGCGCGGACCAACTCGCGCATCAGCCTTTTGGTGTCGGCATCGGGGAAGCGCGCCCGCACCGCGTCCCAGCCGCGCGCGACCAGCGGCACCGCGAGCAACTGGTCGAGCGTCAACAGCCCGGCGCGCAGCCCATCGTCGATATCGTGATTGTCGTAAGCAATATCGTCGGCGATCGCCGCGACCTGTGCCTCCAGCGATGCATGGCTGCCAAGGTCGAGCGGAAACGCGGCATCCGCCGCCGCCAGCGCCCAGCCCGGATGGCGGACGGGGCCATTATGCTTGGCCAGCCCCTCGAGCGTCTCCCAGCTGAGGTTGAGCCCATCCCAGCCGGGATAGGGGCTGTCGATCACCATCAGCGCGCGCAGCGTGTTGCCATTATGGTCGAACCCGCCCTGCCCGGTCAGCGCGGCCTTGAGCGCATCCTCCCCGGCATGACCGAAGGGCGGGTGGCCGATATCATGCGCAAGGCACAATGCCTCGGTCAGGTCCTCGTTCAGGCCAAGCGTGCGCGCAACGGCGCGGCCGATTTGCGCGACTTCGAGGCTGTGGGTCAGCCGGACGCGGAAATGATCACCATCGGGCGCCATGAACACCTGAGTCTTATGGCGCAGTCGGCGGAAGCTGATCGAGTGGATGATCCGGTCGCGATCGCGCTGGAACGCGTCGCGCGGCCCGCGCGCGGTGCCCTTCCCCTCATCGTGCAGCCGGCCGCGGCTGCGCGACGGGTCGCTGGCATAGGGGGCCAAAGGCCTCATGCGCCGGGGCGCTGCGATACGGCTCGAATCGGCATTGCCGCGCGATAGATCATTTCGCGGCGAGTTTCTCGATCTTCTGCCCCGCCTCGCTGGTCCAGGCGAAGGCCGAAATCCCCTTTTTTCCGATCGTGTTGACGAAGGCCTGCGCTTCCGCCGAAGTCTTGAACGGCCCCACCAGCAGCCGGTTGGTGAAACGCAGCGGCGTGGTCCAGGTCTGCCGCCCCTTGAGCTCGGCCGGCGCCTTGGCGAGCAACGCGCGCCACGCCTTGGGCAGGTCACTGACATTGGCGCCGCCCGCGACCTGAACCCAGGTGCGCGCGGGGTCGGTCTTGGCGGGATCGGGCTTCACCGGCTCCTTGCCCTTGCCTTTGGCGGGTGGCTTGACCGCGCCCCTGGCGGCCGGGGCCTTGGGATCGCCGGGCTTGGCCGCTGCGGCCTTCGCATCGGCAGCCTTGGGATCGACCGGCTTGCCGCGCGTCCCAGCCTTAGCCGGTTCGGGTTTCGCCGGTTCAGGCTTCGGCTTCTCGACCACCGGGCGCGGTTTGGGCGTCTCGACCTTCGCGACTTCGACCGGAAGAGCTGGGGGCGGCGCGGGCTGGACGACAACCGGCTCGGGTTCGGACCGGCCGGGCATCGGCTCGACCCCAAGCTCGGACGCGGGAATGGTGATCCCGGCGATGATGCGTGCGATCACATTGTCCTCGCCGCCGATACGCGGCGCGGCCGCGGCGCGGACCGGGGTCGGGTCGACGGCAGGCGGCGGAGCAGGTTCGGGCGCGGTGACGCTCGCCACCGCAGGGACTTCGGACGCGGACGGCTGGATCGGAGCGGGCTGCGCCGCCGCCACACGCTGAGCTTCGGCCACGCGCTCGACCTCGGCCAAACGTTGAGCCTCCGCCAGCCGCTCAGCTTCGGCGACACGGCGGGCTTCGGTCTCGCGTGCGGCAAGCTCGGCCGCAGCGCGTTCGCGGGCCTGCACCTCAGCAACACGGCGAGCTTCCGCGTCCTGCGCCATGCGTTGCTCGGCAGCGACGCGTTCGGCTTCGCGCTGCTGTGCGGCGAGCGCATCGCGTTCCTGTTGCGCCTTGAGTCCGGCGAGACGCGCCGCCTCACGCTCTTCCGCCTGTCTCGCGACGGCGCGGCGGGCCTCGGCCTCGCGGTTCGCCTGCCAGCCAAGCGGCTCACGCTCGCCGCGCCGCGCGCTGCGGCGCCGGTTTGCGTTCGCCTCGGCACCCGCTTCGATCGGCGCGGGAACGACGCGGCGCGGCACGTCGGCCGCCGCCATCGCGACGCCCGCTTCATGCCCCAGCCGCGGCAGCGACGGCGCAAGTTGCGCGTCAGCGATCCGCGCGGCGGTGCGGCGCAGCTCGCCGAAATGCACCGCGAACGCCTTGTCGGAGGCGGAGAGTGTCGGCAGCCGCCGAAAGAACGGCGCCAGCGCGGACCCGACGCCGCCCATCATGCTCGCCGCGATCTTGTCCGCCCCCGGCGCGTCTCCGTTCATCGCCATGATGAAGGCGCGCGCGCGCCAGCCCGCACGGTCGCTGCGACGGAGCAGCGGATCGAGCACCCGCATCGCCTCGCTTTCCTTCCCGCTAATGCCGAGCGACAGCGCGTAGCGGCGGATCGTCTCGTCGTCGGGCTCGTTGCGCATCGCGACGCGATAGTCACGCTGCGCATGGCCCTGCGCGCCGACCAGATCATAGGCGAGCGCACGGTCCGAGGCATAGGCATCCATCGCCAGCCCGCGCCCCTCGGCCTCTCCGAACAGTCGCAGCGCCTCGCCCGGACGCTCCTGCCGCACCATCACCATCGCCTGACCGGCGAGCACGCGCGGGTTTGCGGGATCGAGCGATTGCGCCCGTGCGAAGAACCCCGCCGCGGCAGCCGCATCGTTGAGCCGCGCGCTCATCTCACCCGCCGAGAGCAGCGCGCGCACGTTGCGCGGGTCGCGCGCGAGCGTCCGCATCTCCTCGGCCAGCCGGTCGGCGTTGGGCGTGGGGGGCGGCGCGACCTCCTGTGCCGTCGCCGGGGCGGCGGCACAGAGGGTCAGCGCGATCAGGGCCGAGCGAAGGCGGGTATCACGTTTCATGCGATCTCGCCGCTACACACGCACGCGCCTGAACCCAAACTGTCGAACCGCGACGCCATCGCCCAGGCGAGGCGCCGCAGCGACGAGGCGCGCAGCGTTTCGCTTACTGGTTGTTCTGGCGGTTGAGGAAGCGCGGGATGTCGAGCGAGTCCTTGCTATCCTCGTCCTTCGATCCGTTGCGCGCCGCGGCCATCCGCTCGAACAAAGTGCCGCCCGTGCGCGCCTTGGGCTCCTCGGCCGGGGCCGGCTCATCGCCGCCACCCGTCAGCCAGCGGCGGCGGATCGTCGGCTCAGGCGGCAGATCGTCAGCGGCGGCCGGCGTTTCCGGCACCACCGAGTCCGAACCCAGCACCAGCTCGTCCGCAGCCGCTTCCGGAAGCGGCGCTTCGAGCGTCAGCTCGTCCTCGACCGCCGCGGGCGGCGGGGTGGAGAAGCCAGGCTCGGCAGCAACCGAGGGGTCCTCGAACCGCGTCACCGGCTCAGGCGCAGGCGCTTCGGCGACCGGCTCCGGCTCGAACGACGGGGCAAAATCGGCCGGCGGCGGCGCCAGCGGGCGACGCACGGAGCCGAAGGAGAAGCTGCGCGCCGTGTCGGCGGCAGGCGCTGCGACCGCGGGTTTCACGCCATCCGCCTCGATCCCGGTCGCAACGACCGAAACGCGAATCTTGCCCTCCAGATCGTTGTTGAACGCCGAACCCCAGATGATGTTGGCGTCGTCATCGACCAGTTCGCGGATATGGTTCGCGGCTTCGTCCACTTCGAGCAGGCGCATGTCCTCACCGCCGGTGATCGACACGATCACGCCCTTGGCTCCGTTCAGCGACACGCCGTCGAGCAGCGGGTTGGCGATCGCCTGCTGCGCAGCCTCGATCGCGCGGCTGTCGCCCGACGCTTCGCCGGTGCCCATCATCGCCTTGCCCATCTCGCTCATCACCGAACGGACGTCGGCGAAGTCGAGGTTGATCAGGCCGGGCATGACCATCAGGTCGGTGATGCCGCGCACGCCCTGCTGCAGCACTTCGTCCGCCATCTGGAACGCTTCCTTGAAGGTCGTGTTCGCATTGGCGACCAGGAAGAGATTCTGGTTGGGGATGACGATCAGCGTATCGACATATTTCTGAAGCTCTTCGATGCCGGCCTCGGCCGACTGAGCGCGCTTCTTGCCTTCAAAGGCGAAGGGCTTGGTGACGACGCCGACGGTCAGAATGCCCATGTCGCGCGCGGCCTTGGCGATGACCGGGGCTGCACCCGTTCCGGTGCCGCCGCCCATGCCGGCTGCGATGAACACCATGTGTGCGCCATTGAGCGATTCCTGCACATGCTCGATCGTCTCTTCCGCCGCGGCGCGGCCGATCTCGGGCCGGCTGCCTGCGCCAAGGCCCTGCGTGATCTTCGCGCCGAGCTGGATGCGGTGCCCTGCAGTCGACTGCTTCAGCGCCTGCGCGTCGGTGTTGGCGACGAGAAACTCGACCCCCTGCACCTCGGCAGCGATCATGTTGGCAATCGCGTTGCCTCCGGCTCCGCCTACGCCGATGACGGTGATCCGCGGCGTCAGCTCGTCGAGGTCGGGCGGGAGGAAATCGATGCTCATGTTACCTATTCTCCTCAGGCCCCACGCCCCACGAGTGGCGCCTGCTTAATCCCCGTTTCTGCACGATGCCGATGAGCGGTGCCAGCGTAATTCACCGGTCATCAACAACATTTATTCAGTAATTGGCCCGAAATGCGGCGATCATCCGGTGGAACATTGCTTTTGGTGTCGCACGCGTAACGAGTTGATGGTTCTGTTGCAGCGCGCGCAGGTCGACCGGATCGGCCGCAGCGAAGCTCGCAAGACCCGCCAGCGTCGCGAATGCCGGCCCGGCATGCGCCTCCGGAAGCGCCGTGAGCCCGCGTGGCCGCCCGACCCGCACCGACCGGCCCAGCGCCTGCTGCGCATAGTCGGCAATGCCCTTCAATTCCGCGCCGCCGCCGGTCAGCACGATCTGGCGACCGACGGGATCCTCGAAGTTGAGCTTGGCGAGCTCGTTGCGAATTTCGGCCATCAGCCGATCGAGCCGCAGGCGGATCACCGCGATCAGCTGCGCGCGGGTAATGCGCCCGCCCTCCGACGTTTCCTCATCGGTGGCGATCGGCGCGACGTCGATCATGTCGTGATTGTCGCGCGGCGTCATGTTGGCGCTGCCGTAGAAGCACTTCATCCGCTCGGCCTGCCCGCGACGGGTGCCGAAGGCGCTGGCGATGTCGTCGGTGATGTCGGCCGACCCGCTCGGGATCGACGACAGCCCGGTGAGCACGCCATCCTTATAGACCGACACGTTGGTCACGCCCGCGCCGATTTCGACCAGCGCGACGCCCAGTTCGCGCTCTTCCTCGGACAGGCAGGCAAGTCCGGTTGCGACCGGCGCGGCGATGATCGACTTGACCTCAAGATGCGCCGAGCGAACGCACAGATCGAGGTTGCGCACCGGCGCGCCCTCGGTCGAGACGACATGGATATCGACTCCCATCCGTTCGGCGTGCAGCCCCTTGGGCTGTTTGACCCCGGCAAGACCGTCGAGCGTGTAGCGCGTCGGCTGTGCGTGCAGCACCATCCGCCCGCCCGGATTGATCGACTCCCGGCCCGCGCGCAGCAGATCGTCGATGTCCGACTGTTCGACGCGATGCCCGCCCAGATCGACTTCGAGCCGCAGGATGTCGGATACCAGACCGCCTGCCGAGAAGCTGACCCAGACATCCTCGATATTGGTGCCGGCGATCCGTTCGGCCTGCTCGACCGCCTCGCGCACCGCGATCTCGGTCGCATGCATGTCAGCGACATAGCCGCGCTGGACGCCGCGGCTCTCGCGCTGGCCGGTGCCGAGCACCACCAGTTCGCCGCCGTCCCCCTTTTGAGCGATCAGCGCCGACACTTTGGACGAACCGATGTCCAGTGCGGTGATCAATCCCTCGGGCGCTGTCTTTGCCATGTTCCCTACCCCCTACTCACTCACACCGGCGGTTTCGATCTGCCTGGGCGCCGTTTGTCCCGGCATCCGCACCACCAACCGCGTCGGATCACGCATATCGAACTTCAGATATCCCCGGCCAAGCAACCGGTCCGCTCCGTCCAGCTCGGCAAACTTCTTCAGCGCCCTGGCCGCCGATGCCTCACCCTCAGGCAGCGCCAGCCGTTCCCCCGTGTTGAACGACAAATCCCAGCGCCGGTTCCCGATCCAGGTCGCCGCCTTGACCAGCGGCTTGAGCGCGGGCGCAGCGTCGAGCAGCTGCTGATAAGCCGGCTGCTGGGCATAGGCGCCGTCGCCGATCACCAGCGGCAGATCGGGCATCGCCTCCGCCGAGACCGGCTCGAGCAGCACGCCTTCGCTGTCGATCAGCATCAGCTGACCCTGATGCTGCCACACCGCGGCCGCCTTACGCTCGACGATCTGGACAATCACCGTATCAGGCATCCGGCGTGAGACGCGCGCGTCGGCGACCCAGCCGATCGTCATCAGCTTGCCGCGCACCTCGTCGAGATTGACCAG
Source organism: Sphingomonas sp. GW821-FHT09B04 (assembly GCF_059418285.1). Taxonomy (NCBI): domain Bacteria; kingdom Pseudomonadati; phylum Pseudomonadota; class Alphaproteobacteria; order Sphingomonadales; family Sphingomonadaceae; genus Sphingomonas; species Sphingomonas sp. GW821-FHT09B04. The sequence goes on along the minus strand of NZ_JBWKPO010000002.1, from coordinate 325,562 downwards.
CGGCATCGGCTGCGATTTCGCGCCAAAGGCGTAGTCGAACACGGTTTCCTTGTCGGCGCGCTTGATGCCGCTCACTTCGACATTTTCGACGCGGAAGCCCGCGCGTCCGATCCCTTCAGCAACAGCGGTGCCGACGATACCGGGCACGCCGAACAAGGTCGCAACACCCAACGCCGCGGCGACCGCGACCCCGGTGATGCCCCAGACGGTGATCTTGTGCAGCGTCGCTTCGCTGACGGGCAGCGCCGCAACCGCGAGGTCGAGAACGTTCGCCTGCTTCTTCTTGGGCTGTTGCGCGCGCCGCTTCGGCTTGACCGCGGGACGCCTGGCCGGGCTGGGCTTGCGGCTCATCCGTCCACCTCGACGGGCGCATCCGCCATTGCCTCGTCAACAATCGCCTGCACCAGCTGCGCATAGCTCATGCCGAGCTTCTTCGCCTGTTCGGGGACAAGACTGAGCGGGGTCATTCCCGGCTGGGTATTCACCTCGAGCAGGAACAGTCCCTCGACGCCGAGATGGTCGTCCCAGCGGAAATCCGATCGCGACGCGCCTTTGCAGCCGAGCAGCCGATGCGCGTCGAGCGCAAGGCGCTTGCACGCTTCGGTGATCTCGTCGGGGATTTCAGCCGGACAGATATGCTCGGTCAGGCCATCGGTATATTTGGCGTCGAAATCATAGAAGCCGCTCTTGGGCTTCAATTCGGTCACCATCAGCGCCCGTCCGCCCAGCACCGCGGTGGTCAGTTCGCGTCCGCGAATGAACGGTTCGGCGAGCAGTTCGTCGAACTCTTGCCAGGGGCCCGTCGCCTGCGGCGAGATCGGGTTGCCGTAATTACCCTCGACGGTGACGATCGCAACGCCGACCGACGAGCCTTCGTTGACGGGCTTGAGCACATAGGGGCGCGGCAGCGGGTCGCGCGCGTACAGCGCTTCGGTACGGACAATATGGCCGCCCGGCATCGGAATGCCCTGCGGCACCAGCGCCTGCTTGGTCAGCTGCTTGTCGATCGCGATGACCGAGGTCACCATGCCCGAATGGGTGTATTTGACGCCCATCAGGTCGAGCATGCCCTGCACCGTCCCGTCCTCGCCCGGCGTCCCGTGCAGCGCATTGAAGACCAGATCGGGGTTGGCGGCGGCAAGCTTCGCCGCGACGTCGCGACCCATATCGATCCGCGTCACCGTGTGACCAAGCGACTCCAGCGCATCGGCGATGCCCGCGCCCGACATCAGCGACACCGGCCGCTCCGCCGACCAGCCGCCCATCAGCACGACGATATGAAGGGGCTTCACCGCTACGCTCACTTGCTCACTCCAACACGCTGGATTTCCCATTCCAGCTCAATCCCTGAACTCGCCTTGACCTTGGCCCGGACCTCTTCACCCAGCTCCTCGATATCCGCACTGGTGGCGTCACCGGTGTTGAGCAGGAAGTTGGTGTGCTTTTCGCTGACCTGTGCGCCGCCCTTGCGCAGGCCGCGGCAGCCCGCCGCATCGACCAGCCGCCACGCCTTGTCGCCGGGCGGGTTCTTGAAGGTCGACCCGCCGGTCTTGCTGCGCAGCGGCTGCGATTCCTCGCGCGCGGCGGCAATGCGGTCCATCTCAGCCTGAATGGCCGCAGGGTCTCCCGGCTCGCCGCGGAAGGTCGCGCTGACCACCACGGCCCCCTCGGGCAGTTCGGAGTGGCGATAGGTATAGCCCAGCGCATCAACCGCCAGCGTCTGCCGCTCGCCCGAACGCAGCACGATCTCGCACTCGACCAGCACGTCCGCGGTCTCGCGGCCATAGGCGCCACCGTTCATCCGCACGAAGCCACCGACCGTGCCGGGGATCGAACGCAGAAACTCGACGCCCGTGATTCCGGCATCGCGCGCCGAGGAGGAAACGAGGATCCCGCTCGCCCCGCCGCCGCATTTGAGCGTCGTCGCGTCGACCCGCTCGACCTTCGCAAAGGGCTTGCCCAGCCGCACCACCACGCCCGGTACCCCGCCGTCGCGCACGATCAGATTGGAGCCGAGCCCCAGCGCCATCACCGCCACATCTGCATCCAGCTCGCGCAGGAAATCGGCGAGATCGTCCTCATCCGCCGGCTCGAACAGCCATTGCGCGGTGCCGCCGCTCTTGAACCACACCAGCGGCGCCAGCGGCGCATCGGCGGTGAGCTTGCCGCGAACCTTGGGGAGCAGCGCGGCGTTCACTTCACCCCCCACAATTTTTCCCATTGTTTCCAATACTTAAGATTTGCTTCAGCGGCTCTTTGGCCAGCCTGCTGGAGGTCGTTCACCTGCCCGCCCGCATCGAGCAGCTTCTGCGCCGCGTCGAGATGCGTCTTCTGCGCGCGAAGGATCTCGCGCTGCATGTCGGTGGCGAGGGTGAACCAGTCGCTCATACGGCCTGCTTGCGCTGCGCGTTCACGGCGTCGGCAAGGCCCGCGGCCCATTTCGTGATGTCCCCTGCACCCAGGCACACGATCAGGTCGCCCGGCTGGGCGATGTTCGCCACTTTCTCAGCCAGCGCCGCGGCATCGGCGATGGTCGCCGCCGAGCGATGTCCGCGTTCGCTGGTGCGCGCGACCAGCGCGTCGGCGTCGACGCCCTCGACCGGCGCCTCGCCCGCGGCATAGACCGGGGTGACGAACACCATGTCGGCGTCGTTGAACGCCTGCGCGAAGTCGTCCATCAGATTGCCGAGGCGCGAATAGCGGTGCGGCTGGACGACCGCGATCACCCGGCCCTCAACGCTCTCGCGCGCCGCCGACAGCACCGCCCGGATCTCGACCGGATGGTGGCCGTAATCGTCGATCACGATCGCCGGATTGCCGCTGTCGAAGCCGATCTCGCCGACCTTGGTGAAGCGCCGCTTGACCCCGCCGAACTTGGCGAAGCCGTTCTGGATGGTCGCGTCGTCGATGCCCATCTCAAGCGCCACACCGATCGCAGCGAGCGCATTCTGGACATTGTGACGGCCGGGCATCGGCAGCTCGATCCCCTCGATCGAGCGCGTAGTGCCGTCGCGGCTGCGGATGATCGCCTCGAAGCGGTTGCCGCCCGCATGCGGCGTCACATTGACCCCGCGCACATCGGCGCTGGCGGCAAAGCCATAAGTGACGATGCGGCGGTCGCGGACGCGCGGAATGATCGCCTGCACCTCGGGATGGTCGAGGCAGAGCAGCGCCGCGCCGTAAAAGGGCACGTTCTCGACGAACTCGACATAGGCGTCCTTCGCCTTGTCGAACGAGCCATAATGATCGAGATGCTCGGGATCGATGTTGGTGACGACCGCGATCGTGCCGTCGAGGCGCAGGAAGCTGCCGTCGCTCTCGTCGGCCTCGACCACCATCCACTCGCTGTCGCCGAGACGCGCGTTCGAGCCGTATTGGTTGATAATGCCGCCGTTGATGACCGTGGGATCGACCCCGCCCGCGTCGAGCAGCGCTGCGATCATGCTGGTCGTCGTCGTCTTGCCGTGCGTCCCCGCCACCGCAACGGTGGACTTGAGGCGCATCAGCTCGGCCAGCATCTCGGCGCGGCGCACCACGGGGATGCGGTTCGCATAGGCGGCCTGAACCTCCGGGTTGTCGCGCTTGATCGCGGTCGAGGTAACCACGACCGCAGCGTCACCCAGATTGTCCGCCGACTGACCGATCGCGATCGAAATGCCGCGCTTGCGCAGCCCCTCGACGACATAACCCTCGGCGCTGTCGCTGCCCTGAACCTTATAGCCGAGATTGTGCATCACCTCGGCGATGCCGGACATGCCGATCCCGCCGATGCCGACGAAATGGATGGTGCCGATATCCTTGGCGACGCCCTTCATGCGTAAGCTGCTTTCTCAATGGTAACGGGTTTCGCGTGCCCCTGCCCCGCCGAAGCCCAGTCGGCATCGATCGACTCCACCAGATCGGCCAGATCGCGCACCGCATCGGGCCGGCCAACGCTGCGCGCGCACGCCGCAGCATTCGCGAGCGCGTCCGGCTCCAGCCCCAGTTTCTGCATCTGCTTGGCGAGTTCCTGCGCAGTGAAGGCACGCTGCGCGATGGTCCGTGCACCGCCCGCTTCGCTGATCTCGCGCGCATTGGCGGTCTGGTGATCGTCGGTCGAGGAAGGCAACGGCACGAGGATAGCGGGACGGCCCGCCGCGGTCAGCTCGGCGATGGTCGAGGCGCCGGCGCGCGCGATCACCAGATGCGCCCAGGCGAGCCGTTCGGGCAGATCGGGCAGATAGGTCGCGATCTCGGCCGGGATGCCATGCTCGGCGTACTTCCGGCGAACCTCGTCGATGTCCTCGAGCCGCGCCTGATGCGTCACCTGAAGCCGGCGGCGGAAATGGACGGGCAGCAGCGCGAGGCCATCGGGGACGACCTGCGACAGGATCGACGCGCCCTGGCTCCCGCCGGTCACCAGCACGCGGAAGATGCTGTCCTCGTCCAGCGCCGGGTACGGTTTGAGGCGCAAGTCGAGCACCGCCTGCCGCACCGGATTACCCACCAGATGCGTCTTGATCGCATAGCTTTCCTTGAGCCGTTCGACATCGGCATAGCTGGTCGCGATCGCCGCGACCTTGCCCGCGACCAGACGGTTGACCCGGCCGAGCACGGCATTCTGCTCGTGGATCACTGCCGGCACTTTGGCCGAGAACGCTGCCATCAACGCAGGAAGCGAAGCATAGCCGCCGAACGCGATCACCGCCGATGGGCGGAACTCGCGATAGAGAGCGCGCGCCTGCGCCCGCCCCTTGCGCATGGCATTGGCCGCCTTGAGCCAGCCGATCGGGCCGCCCGAGAAGCGCGAGGCTGGAACAACGCGCGTCTCGATCCCGTCGAACAGGTCGGGGAAACGCACGCCGCGCTCATCCGAAACCAGCGCGACCTTGTGCCCGCGCCGCATCAGTTCGGTCGCCAGCGCCGCCGCCGGGACCATGTGCCCGCCCGTGCCGCCAGCCGCTAATACGTAACGCTTTCCCGAACTCATCAACCGCTTCCTCGAACCGTGTAGGGCGAGCGCTTCAAATACGGATTCCGCCGCGTGAACGCGAGCAATAGTCCCATGCCGATCGACAGCGCGACCATCGACGAGCCGCCATAGGAAATGAAGGGCAAGGTCATGCCCTTGGAAGGCGCAAGGCCGGTGTTCACCGCCATATTGATCAGCGCCTGAATCCCGAATTGGGCCGCCAGCCCGGCCGCGGCGAGCAGACGGAAATTGTCCTCCTCGTCGAGCAGCCTGACCAGCACCCGCAGGATGATCGCGAGATAGAGGATCGCGATGCCGATGCACGCGATCAGCCCGAACTCCTCGCCCACGACCGAGAAGATATAGTCGGTATGCGCCTCAGGCAGCTTGAACTTGACGGTGCCGCCGCCCGGCCCGGTGCCGGTCGCGCCGCCGCCGGTGAGCACCGCATGCGCCATGTCGGTCTGGTAATGCTCGGCCGCCGCCTTTTCGGGATCGGGAAACAGGAAGCTGTCGATCCGCGTGCGCGCAGTGTCGTAGAACAGATAGGCCGCGACCACGCCCGCAATCGCGCCGCCGCCCAGCACACCCATCGCGCGGGTCGAGATGCCTGCGAGCATCAGCAAAACGATCCAGACAAGCCCGAACACCATCGTCTGCCCGAAATCGGGCTGCTTCATCAGCAGTGCCGCGACCACGGCGGTCATCATACCCGTGAGCGGGATCACCGGAAGGTCGGCATCCTTGGAGCGCATCGACAGCAGCCAGGCGGTGGTGACGATAAAGAAGGGCTTGAGGAACTCCGACGGCTGGACGCTCGCAAAACCGAACCCGATCCAGCGCCGCGCGCCGTTGATCTCTGCGCCGAAAAAGGCTGCAACCGCAACCAGCACAATGCTGACCGCAGTGCCGACGATCGCCATGCGCCGCGCGAAGCTGACCGGCAGCATCGACACGACCAGCAGCACCGGCACCGACAGGCCGACCCAGACCGCCTGCCGCCAGAAATAGTGCATCGAGGCGAACTGCGTGCTGCCGTCCGAATAGCGTACCGCCGAAGCCGGTGACGCCGCGGCGACCGCGACCAACCCGATCCCGATCAGCAACACCGCGAGCAGCAACAGGATGCGGTCGATTTCCCAGAACCACAGGCCGAAGCTGGAGTTGCTTCCGCGGCTCAGCTTGTCCTCGACCTTCGCGCGCCAGCCCTTGCTGCGCACGACGGGCAGGTTCCGCCTCACATCGGTCATTGCAGCGCCCCCACCGCTTCGCGGAACTGTGCCCCGCGGTCTTCGAAATCCCTGAACTGGTCAAACGACGCGCAGGCCGGCGACAGCAACACCGTCTCTCCCGGCTGGGCCTGTGCCGCCGCAGCCTTCACCGCCGCGCTCAGCGTCCCGCACTGCTCGACCGGAAACTCACCCGCGAGCAACTGGGCGAACCGCTCGGTCGCGTCGCCGATCGTGTAGGCACGCACGACATGGCCGAAGCCGGGGCGGCATGCGTCGAGATCGTCGGTCTTGGCCAGCCCGCCGAGAATCCAGTGGATGCGGTCGAACGCCTGCAGCGCGGGCGCCGTCGAGGTCGGGTTGGTCGCCTTGCTGTCGTTGACGAACAGTACGTCGTTCCGGATCGCGACACGCTCCATCCGGTGCGGCAGGCCGGGAAAGCTGCGTAGCCCGGCTTCGATCGCATCCTGCGAAACCCCAAGCGCCTCGCACGCGGCGATCGCGGCGAGCGCGTTCTGCGCATTGTGCGGCCCTTGCAACGCGGACCAATGCGACTGGTCCATGCACATGCCCGCTGCAATCTTAGTCAGATCCTCGGCACGCCCTGAGCGCGCAACCTGCTTCGCGATCGCCTGCGAGGCCTCGTCGCCGATGCCGATCACCGCGGCATGCCCGCTGGACTGCATCGCGAACAGCCGCGCCTTGGACGCTGCATAGCCGTCGAACCCGTCATAGCGGTCGAGATGGTCGGGGGTGATGTTGAGCAACACCGCGACATCACAGTCGAGGCTCTGGGTCAGGTCGATCTGGTAGCTCGACAATTCGAGCACATAGACGCCGCCCGCAGGCAACGGCTCCTGCCCGAGAATCGGCAGCCCGATATTGCCGCCGAGCCGCGCGGGCACACCCGCGGCTTCGAGGATATGGTGGATCAGCGCCGTCGTCGTCGACTTGCCGTTGGTGCCGGTGATGCCGACAACCTTGTGCGCCGGAAGCTCGGCGCGCGCCTGCGCGAACAGCTCGATATCGCCGATCAGCGGTACGCCCGCTTCGCGTGCCTTCGCGGCGATCGGGTGCTTGTTGATCGGCACACCGGGGGACACGATGATGCCCGCGAAACCGGTCAGATCGGCCTCGACGGGATCGGCGAGCGTCAATGTGCCCGGCGACGCGGGATCAGGATAGAAGCTCGAGCGGACCGCGTCCTTGGCATCCCATGCGGTCACCTGAGCACCAGCGCCCAGCAGTGCGCGCGCTGTCGCCAGCCCGGACCGCGCCAGTCCCAGCACCGCAAAGCGTTTGCCGCGCCAGGATGTGCTGACGATCACCGCAGTTTCAGCGTGGACAGGCCCGCAAGCGCGAGCACGAAGGCGATGATCCAGAAGCGGATGACGACGGTCGGCTCGCTCCAGCCCATCTGCTCGAAATGGTGGTGGATCGGCGCCATCTTGAACACACGCTTGCCGGTGCGCTTGTACCAGAACACCTGGATGATGACGCTCATCGCCTCGACCACGAACAGGCCGCCGATGATGCCGAGCACCAGCTCGTGGTGCGCGACCACCGCGATCGTGCCGAGCGCGCCGCCGAGCGCGAGGCTGCCGGTATCGCCCATGAACACCGCTGCGGGGGGTGCGTTGAACCACAGAAAGGCCAGGCCCGCGCCGACGATCGCGCCGCAGAAGATGGCGAGGTCACCCGCCCCGGGCACGTGCGGAATGCCGAGATAATTGGCGTAGATCGCGTTGCCGGCGAGATAGACGATCAGCAGGAACGCCATGCTGGCGATGATCACCGGCATGGTCGCGAGCCCGTCGAGCCCGTCGGTCAGGTTCACCGCATTGCCGAACGCCACGATCGTGAAGGCGGCAAAGGCGATGTAGAAATAGCCGAGATCGACGCTGAACTGGCTGAAGAAAGGCACGTAGAGCACGGTGCCGTTCTGCTGGGTGATGACCCAGGCCGCGGCGCCCGCGATCACGAACTCGCCGAGCAGGCGGACCCGGCCGGAGACGCCGGCAGTGCTCGCCTTCCGCACCTTGTCATAGTCGTCGAGGAACCCGATCATCCCGAAGCCGAGCGTCACGAACATGCACGCCCAGACATAGGGGTTGGAGAGGTCCATCCACAGAAAGACCGACAGCGCCAGGCTGGTGAGGATCATCAGCCCGCCCATCGTCGGCGTCCCACGCTTGGCGAGGTGGCTTTGCGGCCCGTCGCTGCGGATCGGCTGTCCCTTGCCCTGACGGACACGCAGCCAGCCGATGAAGCGCGGACCGATGATCAGGCCGATGATCAACGCCGTCGCAACAGCCGCGCCGATCCGGAACGACAAATAGCGGATCAGGTTGAGGACACTCGGAAAGCCCAGCCATTCGGCGATCTCGTACAGCACTTGCTATGCCCTTCCGGCCAGCGCCGCGACGACCCGCGACAGCCCGACCCCGTTCGAACCCTTGATGAGAACCACATCGCCGGGACGGAGCATCGTCTCGATGCGCTCGCGCGCGGCTGCGGCGTCGGGCACATGGACCAATTCGATCCGCCCCTCAAGCGCGCGTGCAAGCGGCGCCATCCCTTCACCGACAAGCAGCAACGTTTCGACGCCTGCCGCGGCGATCGGCTCCGCGAGATCGGCATGGAAGGCCGCCGACTGCTCGCCCAGCTCACGCATCTCGCCCAGCACCGCGAGCCGCCGGGTGGCAGGCGCCGCAGCGAGCACGGCGAGCGTCGCGCGCATTGATGCAGGGTTGGCGTTGTAGCTCTCGTCGATCACCAGCGCTTCGCCGTCGCCGACCGTCGTCTTGAACCGGGCACCGCGGCCGGCGAGCCCACCCATTTCGGCAAGCGCGAGGCCGGCCTGCTCCAGATCGCCCCCCGCCGCATCGACCGCCGCCAGCACCGCCATCGCATTGGCGACCCAATGGTCTCCCTGCTGCGACAGCGTGAATCCCAGTGTCCGCTCGGATCCGATCTGCGCGGTGACATAGGTGCCGCCCGGCTGGCCGCGCACGACCTCGATCGCACGAACGTCGGCGCCCTCGCCCAGGCCGAAGGTGACGATCTTGGCTGCGTGCGGCTCTGCGGCTGCAATCAGCCGATCGCGATGCGGGCTGTCGAACGGCACGATCGCGGTGCCACCCGGCTCAAGCCCCTGAAAGATCTCGCCCTTGGCGTCGGCGATGGCCTCTTCGCTCGCAAAGAATTCGGTGTGTGCGGGCGCTATCGTCGTCACCAGCGCGATATGCGGGCGGACCATATGCGTCAGCGCCAGCAATTCGCCGGCATGATTCATGCCCATCTCGAACACGCCGAACTTCGCCTCGCGCGGCATCCGGGCAAGGCTGAGCGGCACGCCGGTATGGTTGTTGTAGCTCTTGACCGAGCGGTGCGCGCGGCCGGGCGCGATCCGCTCGAGGCATTCGAACAGCGCCTCCTTGGTCCCGGTCTTGCCGACCGATCCGGTGACACCGATGACGACGCCCGCCATCCGCTTGCGGCTGGCACGGGCAAGGTTCTCGAGCGCGACGGTGGTGTCGCCGACCAGAATATGGGGGTGCTGCGTCTGAGAGGACACGACCGCACCCGCCGCCCCGCTCGCGAAGGCCTGATCGAGGAATTTATGCCCGTCAGTGGTCTCGCCCGAGAGCGCCACGAACAACGCGCCGGGCCCGACTTCGCGGCTGTCGAACGCGACTGCGTCGATCTCGAACTCTCCGGAAGCGGTGCCGCCCGTCGCGGCGGCGATTTCGGCTGCGGTCCAGAGCGCCTCGCTCACGCCGCGGCCTCCCGCGCTACGGTGACATCGTCGAAGGGCAGCACCATGTCGCCGACAATCTGGCCCTGTTCATGCCCCTTGCCTGCGATCAGCACGATGTCCTGCGGCTCAGCCTTACCGACGCCCAGGAAGATCGCGCCGCGCCGGTCGCCGACCTCGAGCGCGCCGGGGCAACCTTTCAATATCTCGGCACGGATCGTCGCCGGGTCTTCGCTGCGCGGATTGTCGTCGGTGACGATGATCAGGTCCGCCCCCGCCGCTGCCGCCTGCCCCATCGGTTCGCGCTTGCCCGGATCGCGGTCGCCGCCGGCGCCAAAGACGAGGATCAGTCTTCCTGCCGCATGGGGCTTCAGCGCCGCAATCGCCGCTTCAAGCGCATCGGGTGTGTGCGCATAGTCGATATAGATCGGCGCGCCGGTCCGGCTGATCGCCGCACGCTCGAGCCGGCCGCGCACCGGCTGCAGCCGCGCGAGATCGGCCAGCGTCGCCGCGGCATCGCCGCCCGTTGCGATCACCAGCCCCGCCGCGATCAGCGCGTTCGCGGCCTGATATCCGCCGATCAGCGGCAAGCTGACACGATGTTCCTGCCCGTCCACCGCGATCACCAGCTTCTGGTCGAGCAGAGTCGGCTCGCGCGAAACCAACCGGATCGTATCGCCATGCTCGCCCACCGTGATTACGCGGTTGCCACGCATCCGGGCGATGTCGATCACACGTTCGGAATGGGGATCGTCTGCCCAGACCACCGCGGTGCCACCGGGGTCCAGCACATCGGCGAACAGGCGCAGCTTGGCGGTGAAATAATCCGCCATGTCCTGATGATAATCGAGGTGGTCGCGCGACAGGTTGGTGAACGCCGCCGCCGCCACCGGCAGCCCTTCGGTGCGGTATTGCGACAGGCCGTGGCTCGACGCCTCGAACGCCAGATGCGTCACACCCTCGCGTGCAAGGCCCGCGACGTTGGAGAGGAAGGTCACCACATCGGGAGTGGTGAGGCCCGTCGACACCGCTTCGTCCGCAGTGGTCACACCCAGCGTTCCGATCGATGCGGCGCTGTGCCCCGCCATACGCCAGAGCTGACGGACCATCTCGACCGTCGATGTCTTGCCGTTGGTGCCCGTCACCGCCACCGCGGTCTCGGGGAAGGGCGCGAAGAACCGCGCCGCGATCCGCGCGAATTCAGTGCGCGGATGATCGGTCGCGATGTGGACCGCGCCCTCGACCTGCGCCTCGGGCCGCGCGATCACCGCGATCGCACCGCTCGCTACCGCGTCGGGGATGAAGTCCTCGCCGTTGAAGCGCGTCCCGCGAAACGCACCGAATACGGTGCCGGGCGCCACTTTGCGGTGGTCGATGGCGAACCCGGTGACGATCGTATCTTCGGCGCCGCCGGTCAGTTCACCCAGCCTCACTCGTCCGCTCCCGGTGCGATGACCGGCGTCGCAGCCGCACCCTTGGCCTTGTTCTTGGCTTCAGCCTTCCACAGCAACGGCATCAGATCGGCGACATCGACGTCGCGAGTTTCGTCGGGCACCACGCCCAGCATCGCGCCGGTACGCATGATGACGCGGTTGACAACGGGGGCGGCGGTCCAGCCCGCGGTCGAGAAACCGAAGGTCTGGGCATTTCCGACAGGCGAATCGAGCATCACCAGCACCACATAGCGCGGCGCGTCCATCGGGAAAGCCGCTGCGAAGGTCGAGACGTTCTGGTTGCGCTTGTAACCACCCGCGCCGGGCACCTCGGCGGTGCCGGTTTTGCCACCGACACGATAGCCGGGGGCATCGGCCTTACGCCCGGTGCCCTGAGTCACGACAAGTCGGAGAAGCTGGCGCATCCGCGCGCTCGTCGCTTCGGAGACGACGCGGCGGCCCTGCGGCGCCTTGCCCGGCTCGATCCGGCGCAGCGTCGCCGGGCGCCACACGCCACCATTGACCATCGCCGCATAGGCGCTGGCAAGGTGGAGCGGCGTCACCGCGATGCCGTGGCCATAGGCGGTGGTCATCACCGTCGTCCGCGCCCAATATTTGGGCCACAACGGTGCGGCCTTGCCGCCCAGTTCGATATCGGGACGTGTATCGAAGCCGAGCTTGCGGAACATGCTCTCCATCCGCTGCTGGCCGAGTTCATCGGCGATCCGCGCGGTGGCGATGTTGGACGAGTGAACCAGCGTCTCGGGGATGTTGAGCCAGCGCTTCTGAGCGTGGTCGTCGCGGATGCGGAAGCCCCCGACCTGAAGCGGCGCGGTCGCGTCATAGCGTTTGGCCATCGACGACGCGACGCCGCTCTCGATCGCGAACGCCATGGTCAGCGGCTTGAAGGTCGACCCCAGCTCATAGACGCTCTGCGTCATGTTGTTGCGGAAGCTCTCGGGGTTTGAGCCCTTGATATTGTTGGGGTTGAAGGTGGGAAGCGACGCCATCGCCACCACTTCGCCGGTGGCGACGTCGAGAATAACCCCCGCCGCGCCCTTCGCGGTGAACGACGTCATCGCCGCGCCCAGTTCGCTTTCCAGCGCCGCCTGCGCGCGCAAGTCGACCGAAAGCGCCACCGGCTTGCCGCGCATCGCCGGGTCGGTCAGCTGCTGGTTCAGCGCCAGCTCCATGCCGGTCACGCCCTTGCCGTCGAAATCGAGATAGCCAAGGATATGCGCGCCAAGGTTCGCCTGCGGATAGAGCCGCTGCGGCTCGCGCGCGAATTCGATCCCCGGCTCGCCCAGCGCGTGCACCGCCGCCACCAGCTCGGGCACCGCGCGCCGCTGGAGGTAGGTGAAGCGCGAGTCGCTGCCGAGCAGCTTCGCATAGTCCGCCGCGCTCTTGCCCGGCAGCGTCGCCGCCAGCATCCGCGCCAGCTCGCTCTTGTCGCCGATCACCTTGTCGGGACGCACACCGATCGACCAGGCATCGATCGTCCGCGCGAGCGGCGCGCCGTTACGGTCGACCAGATCGCCGCGCAGGGGCACCAGCATCGCGTTGACGCTGGTCGCCGCGGCCGGCTCTGCGAACAGCGCGAGCAGTGCCAGCCTCCCGACGATCACCGAAACGCCCGCAGCGAACAGCAGCGCCAGGATCATCAACCGCACATGCGCGACAGCCATCGACGCCTGCCGGGTTCCCGGCCGCGTGCGATTGCGGGGCGCAGGGGCGACGAGAACGGTCACCGGGCGCGGCGTGCCTCGGCCCGGACGCCCTGCATCAGGTCGCCGAAGCTCGAATCCTTGAGCAAGCTGCGGTCGAGCATCGCCACGGCCTGTTCACGCTGAGTCTTCACCACGGGCTTGACGGGCTTGAGCGCGGCAACCTGCTGCGGCTTGCTCGTAGCGGCGGCGGAGGGAGTCTTCACCACTACGGCGGCGGCGACTTTGCCTGCGACCACCTTCTCCGCGACGGCCTTGACCGGTGCGGTCGCCACTGCAGGCGAAGCGCTCGCCGTCTGCACGGGTTCGGCGGTGGCGTCGGGCACGCCCTCGGGCACAACCATCGCCGCATAGCGTTCGGCCATGCCATCGCCTTCGAGCGCACGGAGCGAGGTCAGCGCGCTGTCGCTCGCGAGGAACTGATGCGGCGTCGGCGCGGTGTAGCGCATGACCTCACCATTCCAGCGTTCGAGCTGGGCAAGGTTGGCGCGCGTGTCGAACTCGGTTTCGAGCTGGCGGATGTCCTTGTGCGCCTTGGCGATGGCGCGCTCGACCGCTTCGACATGCGTGCGCTCGGCCGCAACCATCGACGACACGAGGTAGCAGCCCGGCGCGACGATCAGCCCCGCGGCATACCAGCCCAGTCCATTGAGTGCCTTGATTGCCATGTCCGCCTCCTCAACTCACCCACGCTTCCGCCGCGGTGCGCCGGGCGACGCGAAGCGTCGCGGACCGTGCACGCGGGTTCGCCGCAATTTCTTCTTCACTCGCGCGTACCGCCTTGGCCGGCGTCTCGAAGCTCGGCGCACGTCCCGCTGCCGCCATCGGACGATGCCGCGAACCGGCCGGCTCGCTGCCCGAGCGTTCGCGCAGGAACTTCTTGACCATCCGGTCTTCGAGGCTGTGGAAGGTCACCACCGCCAGCCGCCCGCCGGGCTTGAGCACCCGCTCCGCCGCCGCCAGCCCCTCGGCCAGTTCGTCGAGCTCGCGGTTCACATGGATGCGAATCGCCTGGAAGGTCCGCGTCGCCGGATCCTTCTTGTCGTGCGGCTTATAGCCCAACGCCTTGCGCACGACGTTCGCCAGCTCGCCGGTGCGCGTCAGCGGTCGTGCCGCCACGATCGCCTTGGCCACGCGGCGCGAACGCGGCTCCTCACCATAATGGAAGAGCACGTCGGCGATCTCCGCCTCGTCAGCCTCGTTGACGAAATCGGCGGCGGTCATCCCCTCGCCCGCCATGCGCATCGACAGCGGCCCGTCCTGCTGGAAGCTGAACCCGCGCTCGGCCCGGTCGAGCTGCATCGACGACACGCCGATATCCATGGCAACGCCATCGACCGGCGCCAGACCGCGTGCTTCCAATTCGCTGTCCAGCGCCGAGAAGGGCGCCTCGATCAGCACCAGCCGGCCTTCGCTGGCCGCGATAATGGATTGGCCGCCTTCGATCGCGTCCGGATCGCGGTCAAAGGCGGCCACCTCGGCTCCCCGCTCGAGGAACGCCAAACTATAGCCACCGGCACCAAAGGTGGCGTCGACGATACGCGAACCGGGCTCGATCGCGAGCGCGTCGACGGTTTCATCGAGAAGCACGGAGACGTGCGGGCGCGTGCCGGGCAGAGCGGCGCTCACAGCGACACCTTCTTCTCTTCGAGGTGATAGCGGCACGCCGCCTTCATGCTTTCGGGCAGCGACGGGTGCGCCAGCAGCGTGGCCGGGTCCCAGATCTCGACCACGGGCCCGACGCCATAGAAAAAGGCATAGCCCGACTTGCGGATGCCGGCGTGCTGACAGAGCATCCCCGGCATGACGAACCGGCCCGAAGGGTCGAAGGCGATATTCTCGCTCGGGCCCACGCCCTCGCGCCAGATGTTCGAATCCGCACGCCCGCGATCGCCGGCATATTCCAGCGAACGCGTGTTGAGCCGCTCCATCAGGGCATCGAAATAGGGCTCGTCATAGGCAATCAGACAGCGGTCGCTCTCATGGCTGGAGAGGATGGCGACGCGGGCGTCCTTGGTATCGGCGGGGAAGCCGCTGTTCTTCTCGAGCGTGGCGCGCAAAGTCGAGGGGATGGCGACACGACCCTTGTCGTCCACCAGCTGCAGCCCCACGCCTCTGTAACCCGTTCGGTTCACTCCCGCCCTCGCTTACGGCAGGCAAACCTTTCCCGTCCCCGGAAGCGCACGTCGCCGCGCGCCCCGGACCCGATTCCGGTTGACGATAAGGTTGCCCTGTTAACCAGCGGCGTATCTTAAGCGCCAATGGTTTTCAATGCCTGAACGCGGGAATCCACGGTACTTGGCCCCACTTTCTGCCTGAAACGGGACGTGTTTCAGCAATATTCGTCAGTTGATCTCGCTTTGTTCAACGCGACAACAGCACCATGCCCCGGCCGAATCTCCGCGCGCAGCATCGATCAACGGGGTTCGGGCGGATTGTGGGGCAATTTCCCGCCGTGCCGGTATCCGGCAGGCCCGCCCGTCACTTGGCGGGAATGGGATAGGGCGTGATTGCAGGCGCCGGGGTTTCCGCAGTGCGCGGCGCGATACCGAGCTCGGCGATCGGCTCGTCCTTTTCGAGGCTGGCATCGTTAGCGATGACGCCATCGGTCATGTTGGCGACCACCTCAGGCTTGGAGCCGCCTTCCGCCACCACCGGATCCTCCTTGTTCGCCAAAGAGAAGATCGCGCTCGCCACGCCGATCAGCAGCAGCACGGTCGCGAGACCGGTCACGCCGACAAGGACGCGCAACATGCTTTGTTTGGGATCGGTCGGGAGCGACTTCATAACGGTGTGGCATAAATGTAACGCCTTCGCCGCCGAATGTCGAACCCTTGTTTTACGCTTGCGTCAGGCGCGGTCGAGCCAGGCGGGCACCGGCAGTCCCTTGGACCGCAGCCAGTCGCCATTGTATAGCGTTGAAAGATAACGGAATCCGGTGTCGCACAGAATCGTCGCGATCCGCTTTCCCGGCCCCAGTTCGCGCGCCAGTCGCACTGCGCCAGCAACGTTGATGCCCGACGACAGGCCCAGGCACAGCCCCTCTTCAGCCAGCAGCCGCTCGACCCATTCCAGCCCCTCCTCGTCGGAGATGCGGAACTGGGTGTCGATCGGCGCGCCTTCGAGGTTGGCGGTAATTCGCCCCTGCCCGATGCCTTCAGCGACCGAACTGCCTTCGGCCTTCAGCTCGCCATGCGCATAATATTCGTAGAGTGCCGCGCCATGCGGGTCGGACAGCGCGATCGTCACGCGCTCGTCCTTTTCCTTAAGGCCCAGCCCCACCCCCGCGATCGTCCCGCCGGTGCCCGCAGCGCAGGTGAAGCCGTCGATCCGGCCCTCCATCTGCGTCCAGATCTCCTCAGCAGTCGAGACGATATGCGCCTTGCGGTTGGCGATATTGTCGAACTGGTTGGCCCAGACCGCGTTCGGCGTTTCCTCAGCGATGCGGCGGCTGGTGTGCACGAAATGGCCGGGGTTGGAATAGGGCGCGGCGGGCACGAGCACGAGCTCGGCACCCAGTGCGCGCAACGTGTCCATCTTCTCGCGGCTCTGCGTCTCGGGCATGACGATGATCGTCTTGTAGCCCTTGGCATTGCCGACCAGCGCGAGGCCGATGCCGGTATTGCCCGCAGTCCCCTCAACGATCGTCCCGCCCGGCGCGATCAGCCCGCGCGCCTCAGCGTCCTGGACGATGAACAGCGCGGCGCGATCCTTCACGCTCGCGCCCGGATTGGCGAACTCGCACTTACCGAAGATGTCGCAGCCTGTGGCCTCGCTCGGCCCCTTCAGCCGCACCAGCGGAGTGTTGCCGATCAGTGCGATGGTATCGTTTGCGACGTGCATAGGCCGACCATTTGCATGCCCTGCCCGGCGCGGCAAGCAAGCGATGCTTGGCGCGTGGCAACATCCGGACGCGCCTGCTTGACCCGATACCAGCCATTGACTACAACTGTAGTCACAAGATTGGGAGAAGGCGAATGACTCGTTTTGCGTATCTGGCGATCACCTCCGTCGCGGTGTTTGCCGCCATCCCGGGCAGCGCGCGCGAGACCGCGGACACGCGACTCTCCACAGCAGTCGAACGCGAGATGGCTGCGCAAGGGCCGATCGTTACCGCCGAGGACCGGGCGTTGATTGCGCGGAAATGCGGGTACGGCGCGAACGAGGCCAGGAACGACAACGTCAACATCGGCAACGACATGATGCATTGCGCCAATGGCAAGCGCATCCCGATGGACAGCGAACTCCGCGCGATGTCGAAGCGCGTGTCGGACCGGGCGAACCGGCACGTCGATCGCGCTTTGAAGAGCGCATCGGTCGCGCTCGCCATGGCCGAGGTCACGCAGGAAGCGACGGAACGCGCCATGAAGGAAGCGCGCCGGTCGCTGAAGGATCGCTAGACGACGCCTGCCTGCCTGAGATGCGGCCCCAGCCGCCCGCTCAGCCACAGGAAAAACATGCGATAGTCGCTGACCAGCGACCAGAGCGGATACGTGAAGGTCGCCGGCCGGTTCTTCTCCACCCCGAAATGCGCGGCCCAGGCAAAGCCGTAGCCCGCCATCGGGATGGCGAGGAACCACCAGCTGTTGAGCCAGATCCCCGCCGCCAGCGCGGCGAAGGTCAGAATCGTCCCGGCATAGTGCAGTGCCCGCGTCTCAGCCTTCGCATGTTCGCGAAGATAATAGGGCCAGAAGTCGGCATAGCGGGTGATCGCGCGCGCCATGGAGCGATGCTAGGACGGCGGCGTGGCGCAATCAACTCCCCGCAAATCGAGCTTCCCACCCGTCATCGACCGCGGTGTCCGCGTGCTGATCTGCGGCAGCCTGCCCGGTGATCGCTCGCTCGCCGCCCAGCAATATTACGCGCATCCGCAGAACCAGTTCTGGCGGCTGATGTCGGCGGTGGTCGACCACGACCTCACCGCTCTCGCCTATCCCGATCGACTCGCCGCATTGCTCGAGGCGCATGTCGGACTCTGGGACGTTGTCGCGACCGCGCACCGCCCGGGCAGCACCGATGCCGCGCTCAGCGGGATCGCGCCGAACGACATCGCCGCGCTTGCCGCGACGCTGCCTGATCTGCGCGCCATCGCGTTCAACGGCGGCACCGCGCTCAAACACGGGCTGAAGCACCTCGGCGCCACCGGCTACGCGACCGTCGCCCTCCCCTCGTCCAGCCCACTCCACACTATCGGTTTCGACGCCAAGCTGCCGGGCTGGCTGGAACTGCGCGACCATCTCCGTCATTGAGCGCGAGCGGCGCCCGCCGCACAATAGGAGAGAGCCATGACCCCACCCTTCACGATGCGCGGCATCGACCATATCGTGCTGCGCGTCGTCGACCTGCCCAAGATTCTGGCCTTCTATCACGACGTGCTCGGCTGCACCGACGAGCGTGAGCAGGCGGATATCGGCCTCTACCAGCTCCGCGCGGGCGCCTCGCTGATCGACATCGTCCCGATCGACGGCAAGCTGGGTGCGAAGGGCGGCGCGGCGCCCGGCGCGGAAGGCCGCAACCTCGATCATTTCGCGCTCGCGATCGAGCCGTTCGACCGCGAGGCGCTCGGCGCGCACCTCGCCGCCCACGGCGTCGAGATCCTCGAGGAAGGGCCGCGCTACGGCGCCGAGGGTGAAGGCCCGTCAGTCTATATCCGCGACCCCGAAGGCAATATCGTCGAGTTGAAAGGCCCTTCCAACAATTAAAGATATAAAGAAGTCTTTATATCATACTTGACACCCGGCCCCGTCGGCGCGATGCTGATGGGGTCGAAGGTGCTCCGGTCGGCTTGTCCGCGCCGGAGCTAAGATGGGAAGCCGGTGCCAGTCTTCGGGCTGAATTCCGGCGCTGCCCCCGCAACTGTAAGCGGCGAGCGGCGGTCGATACGTGTCACTGGGGTTCGCCCCGGGAAGGCCAGACCGTTCGCGTTGACCCGTGAGCCAGAAGACCTGCCCGCGACACGATAACGTCCACCGGCGGGGTGCCCGGTCTGGCCGCATGCGCAATGCGCGGCCGGTCCCTACCGTCCGCTCAAGCCCGCACGCGTCCGGCTTCTCCCCGCCTTCTTCGGGGTAGAAGATCAATGACCGTCACCATCGCCACACTCGGCTTTCCGCGCATCGGCCCGCGCCGTGAGCTCAAGCACGCACTCGAATCCTTCTGGTCGGGCAAGTCCGACGAAGCCACGCTGCTCGAATCCGCGGCAGGCCTGCGCACCGCTGCCTGGGCACGCCAGACCGCGCTCGGCGCCGACTGGCTGCCGTCGAACGACTTCTCGCTCTACGACCATGTCCTTGATCTCAGCGTAATGCTCGGCGCGATCCCCGCCCGCTACGGCGCGGCGGACGGCGAGGCGACGCTCGCCACCTATTTCGCCATGGCCCGCGGCACCACCGGTTCGCACGAAGGCTGCGCCCATTCGCACAGCCTCACCGCATGCGAGATGACCAAGTGGTTCGACACCAACTATCATTACATCGTCCCCGAGCTGTCCGCCGGGCAGAAGCTCGCGCTCGGTCGGCTCAAGGTGGTCGAGGAATATCGCGAGGCGAAGGCACAGGGCTATGAGACCCGCCCCGTCCTGCTCGGCCCGGTCAGCTGGCTCAGCCTGGTGAAAGCCACCGGCGTCGATCCGTTCGACTATCTCGACGAAGTGCTCGGCCTGTACGGCGTGATCCTCAACCACCTCGCCCATGCCGGCGCCGAATGGGTCCAGATCGACGAGCCGGTCCTCGTCACCGACCTGACCGAGCAGCAGCGCCGCGCCTTCACCCGCGCCTATGCCCGACTCGCGCGCTCGACGCCGCAGATCATGCTGACCACCTATTTCGGCGGGCTCGGCGACAATCTCGGCCTCGCCACTTCGTTGCCGGTCGCGGGCCTGCACGTCGACCTCGTCCGCGCGCCCGAGCAACTCGACGCGGTGCTCAAGGCCGCGCCGAAGACGCTGACACTCTCGCTCGGCGTGATCGACGGCCGCAACATCTGGCGCGCCGACCTTGCCGCTTTGCTCGACCGGATCGAGCCGTTGGCGGCGGAGCGTGACCTGATCCTCGCCCCGTCCTGCTCGCTGCTCCACGTGCCCGTCGACCTCGCGCTCGAAACCAAACTCGACGAAGAGGTTCGTCAATGGCTCGCCTTCGCCGTGCAGAAGGTCGAGGAACTCAACACCCTCAAGCGCGCACTCAACGAGGGGCGCGCCGCCGTCACCGCCGAACTCGCGATCGCCTCGCAAGCGGCTGCCAATCGCCGCACCTCACCGCGTATCCATGACGCCGCCGTCGCTGCGCGCATCGCCGCGGTTACGCCCGACATGCGCGAGCGCCGCTCGGATCACCCGACCCGCATCGCCGCGCAGGCAGCGGTACTCGACCTCCCCCTCTTCCCCACCACCACGATCGGCTCGTTCCCGCAGACCGCCGAGGTCCGTCGCGCGCGCGCCGAGTATAACCGCGGCAATCTCGATGCCGCGGCTTATGACGCGTTCCTGCGCGCCGAAACGCTGCGCACGATCCGCTGGCAGGAGGAAGCCGGACTCGACATGCTCGTCCATGGCGAGTTCGAGCGGAACGACATGGTCCAGTATTTCGGCGAACAGCTCGCCGGCTTCGCCTTCACGGTGAATGGCTGGGTCCAGAGTTACGGCTCGCGCTGCGTCCGCCCGCCGGTCCTGTACGGCGACGTTTCACGCCCGACGGCGATGACGGTCGAATGGTGGCGCTACGCCCAGAGCGTGACCGACAAGCCGGTCAAGGGGATGCTCACCGGCCCGGTGACGATCCTCAACTGGAGCTTCGTCCGCGACGACCAGCCGCGCGAAGCATCGTGCCGCCAGATCGCGCTCGCGATCCGCGACGAGGTGCAGGATCTCGAAGCCGCCGGCTGTCAGGCGATCCAGATCGACGAAGCAGCGCTGCGCGAAGGCCTGCCGCTGCGCTGCAAGGACTGGCAGCATTATCTCGACTGGTCGGTTGACTGCTTCCGCCTCTCCGCCGCCGGGGTTGCCGACGCCACCCAGATCCACACGCATATGTGCTATTCGGAGTTCAACGACATCCTGCCCTCGATCGGCGCGATGGACACCGACGTGATCTCGATCGAGACCGCGCGCTCGCAGATGGAGCTGCTCGAGGGCTTCGCGGCCTATGATTATCCCGCCGCGATCGGGCCGGGCGTGTACGATATCCACGCCCCGCGCGTCCCCGGCGAGGAAGAGATGGTCGCGCTGATGCGCCTCGCCCAGGCCCACCTCAGCCCGTCGCAACTGTGGGTGAACCCCGATTGCGGCCTCAAAACCCGCAAATGGGAAGAGGTGCGCCCCGCGATCGACGCGATGGTCGCCGCCGCCCGCACCCTGCGCGCCGAAGTGACGGTGGAGGCGTAAGCCTCTCCCCCTTCCCCTCGTCATTCCCGCGAAGGCGGGAATCCATTCAGGCTGACCGATCGGATCGAGCCGCGACGTCAGCCCCAATGGATCCCCGCCTTCGCGGGGATGACGGCGGGATTTAGGAGTACGAATGACAACCGCCCCCACCGACGAACCCATCGTCCGCCTGATCGACATGGTCTTTCCGGGCGACACCAATCACCATGGCACGCTCTTCGGCGGGGTGGCGCTCGCGCATATGGACAAGGTCGCGTTCCTCGCCGCCAGCCTCCATGGCCGCGCGCCCTTCGTTACCGCCGCCTCCGACCGGATCGACTTTGCCGCCCCGGCGCGCGCGGGCGAGATGGTCGAGGCATCGGGCCGCATCGTCCGCGTCGGCACCAGCGCGCTCGATGTCGAGATCACCCTGGTCGCTGAAGCGCCGGTCAGCGGCGAGCGACGGTTGTGCACGTGCGGCGTCTTCACCCTCGTCGCGGTCAAGGGGCCGGATACCCGCCTGCCCCTCCCCCCGCTCGCAGCGGGACCGGCCCCGGAACCCGGGGTGCTGCGCATGGCCGAGATGGTCTTCCCGCCCCAGACCAACCATTACGGCACGCTCTATGGCGGCGACGCGCTCAAGATGATGGGCAAGGCCGCCTTCATTGCCGCCACCCGCCACGCGCGCGCCGTCATGGTCATGGCCGCGTCCGACCGCATCGACTTCACTTCGCCGATCCGCGCGGGGGAAATGGTCGAGCTGGTCTCGCGCATCCGCATGCAGGGCCGCAGTTCGGTCGCGGTCGCCGTGGAACTCTGGGCGGAAGACCTGCTCACTGGCGAGCGCCGCCAGTCCGCCGCCGCAACCTTCACCATGGTTGCGGTCGGGCCGGATGGCCGTTCGACGCCGATCCCCGCCTGACGTCGCCAACCGGTCACGCGTCTGTAACCGCGCGGTCATCGCCCCGCCGCCAATGTGAAACCGGTTACCCCTAGGGCGCACCGGCAGCCACGCTGCCCGTAACATCCAAAGGGGACGACCATGACCATCCGCAAGGCGCTTGCCCGCGCCAGCGTTTCCGCGCTTCTGCTCTCCGTCAGCCTGCCCGCTTTGGCACAGGATCAGGCGACCGACGCCGCGCCCGAAGCCCAGGATGGCGAGATCATCGTCACCGGCCGCGCCGGCGCCGGCAATCGCACCAAGCTCGACACCAGCTATGCGGTCACCACGCTCTCGAACGACATGCTGCGCTCGCGTGCGCCGTCGAGCGTGACCGAGACGCTGAAGTCGGTCCCCGGCTTCTGGGTCGAGGCATCGGGCGGCGAAGGCTCGGGCAACGTCCGCGCCCGCGGCATCCCGGTCGACGGCTTCGGCTCGATCAACCTGCTCGAGGACGGCCTGCCCGTTCAGCACGACCCGGCGCTTGGCTATCTCAACGCCGATCAGGCCTTCCGCATCGACGAATCGATCGACCGGATCGAGGTCGTCCGCGGCGGCCCGTCGTCGGTCTTCTATTCCAACGCGCCGGGCGGCGTGGTCAACTACATCACGCGCCGCGCGATGACCGAGACGACCGGAAACGCCCGCCTGCTCTACGGCCCGACCGCGGACCTCTATCGTTTCGACGGCTGGGTCGGCACGCCGATCGCCGAGGGATGGTCGGTCGATGTCGGCGGCTTTTACCGCAGCGAGCGCGGCGTGCGCGATCCCGGCTATATCGGCAACAAGGGCGGCCAGATCCGTGCCGCGGTGCATGGCGAATTCGCCGGCGGCCGCACCTCGATCAGCTACAAGCACCTCGCCGATAACGCGATCTTCTACACCGGCATCCCGCTGTCCAAGGATTCCGAGGGCAAGATCGTCGGCCTGCCGGGCTTCGACCCGCATTACGGCACCACCGCCAGCGTCCAGACCCGCCGCCTGACGCTCAAGAGCGCCACCGGCCCGGTCGATTTCCGTCAGGAGAACGGCACGCGCATCCGCCTCGACCAGCTGAGCTGGATCACCGATTGGGAGTTCGGCGATGGCTGGAAGCTCAGCCACAAGCTGCGCTACCGCGACTCGAACACGGTGCGGAACGGCGTCTATCCCGCCTCGATCAGCACCGCGACGGCGTTCCTCAACACCTATCGCCCGCAGGTCCTGGCGGCCTTCCCGGGCGCCGCCAGCGTCCAGCTGCGCTATGTCGATAATGGCGAGGCGTTCAACGTCACCGGCCAGAACGGCAATGGCGACGTGTTCATCAACGCCGCCCGCCCGGTGACGATCGAGGAAAGCGAACTGCTCAACGACGTGCGCATCGCGCGCCGATTCGAAGCGGCGGGCACGCACGACGTCGCGGTCGGCGTCTATTACGCGCATATCGACGAGACCTTCCGCCGCTACTCGGCCTCGACGGTGCAGGACGTGTCGAACAACAGCCGCCTGCTCAACCTCGTCGCGCTCAACGCCGCGGGTCAGGTGGTCGGCTCGCTGACCGAGAATGGCGTCGCGCGCTACGGCTCGGAATTCGCCAATGGCTATGGCTCGCAGAGCACCTTTGCCGTCTATGCCTCGGACGAATGGCAGATCACCCCGGCGCTGCGCATCGACGGCGGCCTGCGCTACGAGGAAGTGACCACCCGCGGCGCGCAGGAAGGCAGCCGCACCGTCAATCTCGGCAACGCCGCGACGCTCGCCGACGACAGCGTGCTCACCGGCAACGGCGTGTTCACCCCCTTCGACCGCAAGTTCGACAAGCTCGGCTGGACGCTCGGCGTCGACTGGAAGTTCATGGACAATGCCGGCGTCTTCGCGCGCTACACCTCGGCCTTCCGCCTGCCCAGCGTCGGCAGCTTCATCACCAGCGCCACCGCCCAGCCGGTGACGCAGGGGATCGACATGTGGGAAGCGGGCCTCAAATATAATTCGCGTTTCCTCAGTCTCTACGCGACCGCCTTCCTCACCGACTTCGACTCCTACGGCATCGGCAACACGCGCTTCGACACGGCGACCAACGGCTATATCAGCCAGACCGTCTATACCGACACGCGCGCCTATGGCGTCGAGTTCGAAGGCGTCGTGCGCCCCGCGCCGTGGTTCGACTTCACGCTCAACGCGACCTGGCAGGAACCGACCTTCCGCAACCTGCGCTATGCCGAACTCGGCACCGCCAATGGTCAGCCGACGCTGATCAATCGCGACTATTCGGGCAACCAGCTGCTCCGCGTGCCGCGGCTCGCGCTGCGCGCCACCCCGGCGTTGACCCTGTTCGGCGACCGCCTGCGCGCGCAAGCCGATGTCGAATACTACGCCAAGCGCTATGCCGATGCCGCCAACATCTCGACGCTGCCGGCCTATACCGTGGTCAACGCCAGCGTCCGGCTGAAGGTCACCGAGAATATCCAGCTCTGGGCCTATGGCGACAATCTCACCAACACCATTGGTCTCACCGAAGGCAACCCGCGCGCGGGTGAGCTGACCAGCGGCCAGGCCAACGACCTGTTGTTCATCGGCCGCCCGATCCTCGGCCGCAACTTCCGCTTTGCCGTGGACTTCAAGTTCTGATGCGTCGGTTCCGTCTCCTGCTCGCGGCAATTGCGTGCCTCGCCATACCCGTCGCGGCGCAGGAGGCGGACCGCACCGTCACCGGCGAGATCACCGGTGCCGACCATCAGACCTACAAGGCGATCCCGTTCGACGTCCCCGCGGGCGTCGAACGGATCACCGTCCGCCTGACCTATGACAAGGCCAACAAGACCGTCGTCGATCTCGGCCTGTTCGACCCTGAGCGCTTCCGCGGCTGGAGCGGCGGCACGCGCGACCGCTTCACCCTGAGCGAGAGCGACGCCACCCCCGGCTATCTCCCCGGCTCGCTCCCGGCCGGGCGCTGGCAGGTCCAGTTCGGCATTCCCAACGCGCGCAAGGACGCCCGCAGCGCCTATCGCGTCGAGATCTTCTTCGACCGCGGCGCGGTCCGCAACGCCAGCGCCGCGATCGCCGACGCGCCGCTCAGGACCGGCCCCGGCTGGTATCGCGGCGACCTGCACATGCATAACGCCCATTCGGACGGCAGCTGCGACAGCCAGAGCGGCAAGCGCGTCCCCTGCCCGCTCTACCGCACCGTCGAGGCCGCGGCGCAAGCGGGCCTCGATTTCATCGCGGTCACCGATCACAATACCAGCTCGCATTTCTCCGCGCTGCGCGAGCTTCAGCCTTTCCATGACAAGCTGCTGCTGATCCCCGGCGCGGAGATCACCACCTTTGGCGGTCACGCCAACATTTTCGGCCAGTCGCGCTGGGTCGATTTCCGCGTCGGCAGCCCGACCGTGCCCGACATCGCCACGCTCCAGAAGGATGTCGCCGCGGCGGGGGCGATCCTCTCGGTCAACCACCCAGCCCTCCCTTCGGGCGAGGCGTGCATGGGCTGCGGCTGGGTCTGGCCCGACACCGATTGGAGCAAGGTCACGGCGATCGAGGCGATCAACGGCCTCACCACCCAGCCCCCACTCGCCGGGCTCGACTTCTGGTACGACAAGCTCAACCGCGGCTTCCGCATCACCGGCATCGGCAGCAGCGACAATCACGATCCCGACGCCGCGCGTCCCGGCAGTGCACCGATCGGTCGCCCGGCCACCGTGGTCCATGCCCGCGACCTCTCTCAACCCGCGATCCTCGACGGCATCCGCGCGGGCAACGTCTTCATCGACGTCGAGGGCAGCCGCAACCGCATGCTCGAGGTCGCCGTCATCTCGGGCAAGACGCGTGCAGCGATGGGCGAGACCGTCACCGACCCGGCCGCCACGCTCTCCGTCGAAGCGCGGATTACCGGCATACCCACAAGCACGGCGCAACTGATCGCCAACGGCAAGGAACAGGCCCGTGCGCCCTCGGCACCGACCGTTAGCTTCAGCATCCCCCGCACCGCCGCCTGCGGATGGATCGCAGTCAATGTCCTCGGCCCCGACGACCGCAAGCTGCTGATCGGCAACCCGGTCTATATCGACTGCAAGGCGGCGCCCCGGCGCTGAGAGCCGGAGCGCCGCCGCACCCTCAATATTCGTCGTGCAACCGCACCCAGCTCATCGTGCCGCCGGTCTCGTTGCGGCCCTTGGGGGCGAGGTCGAGCCAGTTCATCGCGCCCATCAGCAGCTCGGTGCCGCGGTGATACGTCGAGTAGCTGTGGAAGATCTCGCCCGCCTCGTTCTTCGCGAACACGCTGACCCCGAACATGTCGGCGCTGCGCTGGATCGTCGTCAGCCCGTAATTGTAGCGCGCGGTGCCCGCCTCGCGCTCCTCGGCGGTGAACGAGACGCAGAAGTCGTAGTTGAAGTCGTTCTCGCCCGACGACACCCAGGGGAAGCTCCACCCCATCCGCGCCTTCGCCGCCTCGATCTGCCCGACCGGCGCGCGTGACACCGCGGCAAAGGCAAGATCCGCCTGCTCGAAATGCTGCCGCGCCGGATCGACATGGTCCATCGTGTACGAGCAGCCCGCGCAGAGGTGATCCGACCCCGGCGTCAGCATGAAGTGATAGACGGCAAGCTGGCTGCGATCCCCGAACAGATCGCTGAGCGAGCGCGGCCCGTCCGGTCCCTCGAACACATAGTCCTTCTCGATCCTGACCCACGGCAGTCCGCGCCGCTCGACGCGCAGTTCGTCGAGCGCGTGGGTCATCGCGCGTTCCTTGTCGAACAGCGCCTTGCGCGCGGACATCCATTCCTCGCGCGTTACGATCTCATGGTGCATCGTCTTGCTCCTTCTTGGGGGATCAGCCGCGCCGGTTCAGCCAGGGCGGCAGGTGAAACAGGCTCATCAGCAGGTACATCGCGGTCATGCCGTCGACCGGCAGCAGCGTGGCGCCCGCCGCGCACATCGAAACCGGCGGCGCATCGGTCGCGCAGATCAGCGCCATCGCCGCGAACACCGGCGCCGCCGCCAGCCGCAGCCAATCGGTCGGCGTCTGCTTGTCTGCGGTTGCTGGCCTTGCCATGTTCGCGTCTCCGTCGGTTCGATCTGAACCTAGGTCCACGCGGCGCCGGGGTGAGAGTTACAAGTGTGACGCGATTATGGACTCGCTGATCAACGCCGCCGCCCGCGCGCTCGCCAGCGGCAATCCGCTCGCCGCCCTCGACCGCGTCGCATTGCGCGAGGATCCGTCCGCGCTGGCGCTGCGCGGCATCGCGATGGCGCAGCTCGGCGACCTCGCCCGCGCCCGCGACCTGCTGCGCCGCGCCGCCCGCGCCTTTGGTACCCGCGAACCCGTCGCCCGCGCCCGCTGCATTGTTGCCGAGGCCGAAATCGCGCTGGTCTCGCGCGATCTCGGCGAGCCCATGCAGCGGCTGGACGATGCGCGAGCAACGCTCGAAGCCCATGGCGACCGCGCCAATGCGGGCCATGCCGGCTATCTCAAGGCACGGCGGCTGCTGCTGGTCGGTCAGCTCGACGCAGCCGCGCGCACGCTCGAGGCGATCGATCCGGCCGCGCTTCCGCCTGCTTCGCGCGCCGCCGCATGGCTCGTCGCCGCGGGCATCGCCATGCGCCGGATCGAGGCCGCCCCCGCACGCGCCGCGCTCGATCGCGCGACAGCAGCGGCGGAGCAGGCCGGCATCCCCGCGCTCACCGTCGAAGTCCGCCACGCCGCCGACCGCTTCGCCGCGCCTGCTGCCCGGCTGCATACCCCCCAGGGGGAAGTGCTGGCCGATCTCGCCACTGTCGAGGCGCTCCTCGCCTCGGACGCGCTCGTCGTCGATGCCTGCCGCAATGCCGTTCGCACTGGCGCCATCACCGTCCCGCTCGCCAGCCGCCCGGTGCTCTTCACCCTCGCCCGCACCCTCGCCGAAGCCTGGCCCCGCGACGTCACGCGCCTCGCCCTGCTCCAGCGCGCATTCGGCGCGCGTGAGGCCGATGAGTCGCACCGCGCGCGGCTGCGGGTCGAGATCGGGCGACTGCGTGCCGAGCTCGAGCCGCTGGCCGAGATCAGTGCCACCGAAGACGGCTTTATCCTGCAACCCCGCGACAAGCGCCCCGTCGCCATCCTGATGCCGCCGCAAGAGGAAGCGCATGCCGAGATCCTCGCGCTGCTCGCCGATGGCGAGGCGTGGTCGAGCTCCGCGCTCGCGCTCGCGCTCGACGTCAGCCCGCGAACCGTCCAGCGCGGGCTCGAGGCGCTGGCGGCTTCGGGCAAGACCGACAGTTTCGGCCGCGGCCGCGCGTGCCGCTGGATGGCGCGACAGGTGCCGGGTTTCCCGACAAGCTTGTTACTCCCGGCGGTTTCGGGCGGCAGCTAATCCTCGTTCCGCACTCATGGAGCGACGACATGACCAATCCCTATACCGGCGGCTGCGCGTGTGGCGCGATCCGCTATTCGATCACGGGCGAGCCCGCGGCGATGAACCTCTGCCAGTGCCGCAGCTGCCAGCGCGAAAGCGGCACCGGGCATGGCGCGCATTTGACCTTCGCCGGCGCGGCGGTGACGCTCACCGGCACGGCGACGCTGTGGGAAACCACGGGTGTCGACGGCACGCGCAAGCAGCGCGGCTTCTGCCCGACTTGCGGCGCACCCGTCTTCATCGCGCTGCCCGACATGCCCCAGATCTTCATCGCCAGCGCAGCCAGCCTCGACGATCCGTCGCGCTACAAGCCTGAAGTGGTGTACTGGACCCGCAGCGGCCATGCTTGGGATGCGCTCGATCCCGCACTGAGGCGATTCGACAGATTGCCGCCCGAACTCACCCCGGCGTCGACAGGAGACGATGCATGAAGCACGCAGCAGCCGAAATCCTCCGCGAGTACGGGCCATTCCCCGGCGACGTCGGCGGCGTCAGCTTCGACGGCGCAACGGTATGGTTCGCCGCCGATGGACGGATCAACGCGCTCGATCCCGACAGCGGCGCGATCACCGGCGCGCTCGATGTCCCCGCCGACGCTGGCACCGCATTCGACGGCAAGCACCTGTTCCAGATCGCGGAGTCGGTGATCCGCAAGATCGACCCCGCGACGGGCGCGGTGCTCGCCACCATCCCCGCACCCGGCAATGGCGGCGATTCGGGTCTGACCTGGGCCGAGGGATCGTTATGGGTCGGCGAATATCGCGCCGGTCGCATCCACCGGATCGATCCGGAGACGGGCGCCATCCAGCGCACGATCCAGTCAGACCGGTTCGTCACCGGTGTCACCTGGGTCGATGGCGAGCTGTGGCATGCCACCTGGCAGGACGATGTAAGTGACCTCCGTCGCATCGACCCGGAATCAGGCAAGGTTCTCGAACAGCTCGACATGCCCGTCGGCACCGGCATCTCGGGCCTCGAGTCCGATGGCGCCGGGCAATTCTTCTGCGGCGGCGGCGGAAGCGGCAGGGTGCGCGCGGTGCGCCGGCCGGGCTATGCCGAGGCCGCCTGAGGCCGTCTTCCTGCTTTGCTAATGCCCGGGCGCCGCAATCGCCGTCGAAACCTAATGGCGCTGCCCGCTATCTGAAGCGGGCGGCGCACGGTGCGTTCGCGCCACGCGGCCGGTCTCGTGCCGCAGGACTCCAACCCCATGAGCGACGACCATGAATGTCGCACTCCTCCAGTTCGGGCTGCTCGTATTGGGCATCCTCAACCTCGCGTTATTGCTCCGGCTCGGCCGGCGGCAGCGCCGCCAGGCGCGGACCCACGCCGCGCTGGTCGAACGGCTGCTGCGCCGCCGGTCGCGGCTGGCCCGCGACGACGCATTTCCGGGCCGCTTTCGCTGACCAGCTTCTGGCGCGCCGTCGAGGGCGACGCGACTCCCCACTCCTGAATCTATCTCCATCGGAGTCACATCCATGTCGTACCGTTTCACCCCGCCGCTTGCCGGTATGGGATCCGCAGATCCGCGCCCTGCCAGCGCACGCCACGCCGCTGATGCCTATGACGCCACCGGCGCGCGCTACCTCCGCTATGCCGACGGCGCCAACAATCAGCCGCTCGAATTCTCCAGCCGCTACGCCTTTGCCGACCGCACCTTGTGGAGCCGGATCGAGGCGAGCCTGATCGCACTCCACGCCAGCGGCCGCCGCGCGATCCGCGTCCTCGATATCGGCTGCGGGCCGGGCACCTGGACGATGCGCACCGCGCGCCGCGCTGCGCAGCTCGGCTTCACTGCAATCGAGTGCCGCGGCATCGACCCCTCGCCCGGCATGATCGCGCTCGCGAAGCAGGCCGCGGCCGGGGTGGAGAGTTCGGCGATCGGCCTCACCTTCGAGGTCACGGACCTGCATTCCGCGCTGGCGTCCGAGGACGATCATAGCGCCGATCTGGTCCTGTGCCTCTATGGCGTCTTCAACCACCTTGCCGCCCCACTCCGTTCATCGGCGGCGCAGGCGCTGGCGCGGGTCAATGGCGGCACGCTGATCGTAACCGCGCGCAGCGTCGGCAGCCTGCCCACCATCTATGTCGCGGGCATCGAGCAGGCCGCGCATTATGTGCAGGATAATGACGCCGACCGGATGGAGGTCGACCTCACCGACGGCACCCACCTCGCCTTCGACTCGCACCTGTTCCGGGCGCGCGAGCTGGCGGCGCTGTTCGCGCCACACTGCCCGGTGCGCGAGTTGACCGGATTGGACCTGTTTCACAGCCGCTTCGCCTGCAATCCGGCATGGAACCCGGCGGGCGCCAACGGCGACGAGACCGCCGACCGGCTGGCACAGCTCGAACGGCTCTGGGCTGCGGACGCGGTCCTGATCGACAGCGCCGCACACATCATGCTCGTGGCGGAGCCGCACCTCTAGTCCATCACCCATGCTGCCCCCGGGCCGGTCGTGCGAGCGGCCGGCCCACCCCGAATCCGTCATCCCGGCCTTGTGCCGGGATCCACCGGGAGACAGGCGTAGGACTAGAGCTTCATGCCCAGCCCTTGCGGCACCGTGGACCCCGGCACAAGGCCGGGGTGACGGGTGGAGAGCGGCGAGCGGACCTCCTCAAACGACTTTCCTACACGCTCGGGATGCGCCTATTCTCGCTGCCGGCCCCGGTCCGCTCTTTGACAGCTTGAAACCCGATCTGCCTCGCGCACGCGTGGCAGTGTGCTTTTGGGACGTTTCGCGCGCCGCGCGTGACTCCTTCCCAATGTTCTATTATTGTTCCGCTATGGCGACGGCCCCGCTTCTCGACCTGCCTCCGCGGCCGCTGCGCTGGCTGTATCTCGACCTCAACAGCTTCTTCGCCGCGGTCGAGCAACAGCTGAACCCGGACCTGCGCGGCAAGCCGATCATCGTCGCCCCGGTCAGCAGCGACACCACCGTCGCGATCGCCGCCTCGGTCGAGGCGAAGAAGTTCGGCATCGGCACCGGCACGCCTGTGTGGGAAGCGAAGCGCCTGTGCCGCGACCTGATCGTCACGCCGGGCCAGCATGAGAAATATGTCGAGTTCCACAACCTGATCGTCGACGAGATCTGGAAGCACATCCCGGTCACTTCGATCGGCTCGATCGATGAAGTCGCCTGCCGCCTGCTCGACAACGAGAATGACCCCGAGACCGCGATCGCACTGGCGAGGCGGATCAAGGCCGGCATTCAGGCAAATGTCGGCGATTGCCTCACCTCCTCGGTCGGCATCGCTCCCAACCGCCTGCTCGCCAAGCTCGCCAGCGATATGCAGAAGCCCGACGGCCTCACCGTGCTGACTCAGGACATGCTCCCGCACCGGCTGTTCTCGCTCAAGCTGCGCGACATCGCCGGGATCGGCGCAAAGATGGAGAAGCGCCTCGCCCAGCAGGGCATCCTCGATATCGGCCAGCTATGCGAACGGCGCCCGCGTGACGCCGGCTCGGCCTGGGGCGGGGTCAATGGCGACCGGCTCTGGTATCTGCTCCACGGCTTCGACCTGCCCCAGAAGCCGACGCAGAGCCGCACCATCGGCCACAGCCACGTCCTGTCCCCCCGAAAGCGTGGCCTCGAGCCGACCCGCCTCACCGCCCGCCGCCTTGCGCTCAAATCCGCCAGCCGGTTGCGGCGCAAGGGCTATGTCAGCCGGCTGCTCGTCCTCCACGCGCGGTTCGAGGACGACAAGTCGACCTGGCGCACCTCGATCAAGCTGCCCTCGACGCAGGACAGCTTCACCGTCCTCCACGCCCTCGACTCGATTTTCCCGCGGCTGGCGGATGCGGGCCGCACCCGCGCCCATGGTTTTGCGATCCGGATGATCGGCGTGACGCTGGCGGAAATCGCGCCGCTTGAGGGCGAACAGGAATCGCTGTTCGCCGCACTCGACCCCAACGATCCGCTGGCCCGCGAGACCCGCACGCTCTCGCTCAGCAAGGCGATGGACAGAATCAACGAGAAGTTCGGGCGGCACGCGGTGTCGGTCGGACCGATGGACGGGAGCCGGGTCGATCGGGTCGGAACCAAAATTGCGTTCGGCCGCATCCCCGATCTCGACGAATTTCACGAGTGAATCCGGAAGCTTCCCGATTGCACCCAGAAACGCTTTCAACCGCGATACGACGTATCCCTTGACGTTAATTGGCGCATAAGCAAAAGCAGCGCCCGCTATGAAACTGCGCCCCCTCCCCGCCGCCATCGCGATCGTGCTGCTGCCGCTCGCGGCCTGCAAACCCGAGCCCGAAGTCGTAACCGACCGCGCGCCCGACCCCATGGAAACCGCGCTCAAGAACGCTCCGGCGGTCGAGCTGCCGCCGTCGATCAAGGCGTCGGTCTCGATGCGCTGCCAGCCGGGCAATGCGCTCGTGTTCGCCGAGTTCTTCCAGGGCGACAAGCTGGTCAAGGTCCGCACCGACAAGGCCGCGCCCTGGACCGACCTCAAGGCGCCCGAAGCCGGCCAGCCCTTCACCGCCGAGGGTGGCTACAAGCTCACCGGCAACGAGAAGTCGGCCACGGTCGAGCTTCCCGGCAAGGGCTCGCTCAGCTGCAAGGGCTGACCTTCCGGTCTTTCTCCAGTTCCAGGGGCCGGCGGCACAAACCGCCGGCCCTTTTTACATTCTGATCCGGTTTTTTTGCGGCCAATGTCACATCCGCCGCGCCCCGCTCGTCATGACAGTGCAACCCAATAAGGAGCACATGCCATGACGACCCCCAAGCTCAACCCGTTCGCCGCCGCCCCCAGTGTCATGAAGTCCTGGTTCGCGGCCTCCAACGCCATCCAGAGCAGCCTCGAGCCGTCGCTGATCGAACTGGTCAAGATCCGCGCCTCGCAGATCAACCAGTGCGCCAACTGCATCAACATGCACACCGAGGAAGCCCGCGCGCTGGGCGAGACCGAAAAGCGCATCTACCTGCTCTCCGCGTGGCGCGAGGCACCGGGCTACACCCCGCGTGAGCGCGCTGCGCTGGGCTGGGTCGATGCCTTGACTCGGCTCTCGGAAGGCCACACCCACCACGCAGCCTACGAGGCGCTTGCCGCCGAATTCAGCGAGGAGGAACAGGTGAAGCTGACCCTGATGATCAACATCATCAACGGCTGGAACCGCCTTGCGGTCGGTTTCGACCTGTGGGCCGAGCCCGCCGCCATCAAGGCCACGCAGGCCGCCGCGTGAGAATGAGCGACCATGAGGGCGCAGCGGCGAGTTTCGACCCGCTGCGCCCGAAGCTCATCCGCGTCGCCTACCGCATGCTCGGCTCGGTCGCCGATGCCGAGGATGCGGTGCAGGAGGCGTTCGTCCGCTGGATGGGCACCGATCGCTCGGCGGTACGTGAACCGGAAGCCTTTCTGCGCCGTACGGTCACCCGCCTGTGCCTCGACCAGCTCAAGTCCGCGCGCCACCAGCGCGAAACCTATATCGGCCCCTGGCTCCCCGATCCGGTGGTCGAGGAAGAGCCCGAGGAGGATGTTACCCTCCCCCTTATGCTCGCACTCGAACGCCTGTCCCCGCTCGAACGCGCCGCCTTCCTGCTTCATGACGTGTTCGGCGTCGAGTTCGACGAGATCGCCAGGACACTCGACCGCGACGCCGCCGCCTGCCGCCAGCTCGCCGCCCGCGCCCGGGCGCATGTCCGCGCGGGACGCCCGCGCTTTCAGGTCGAGCAGACCCGCGGGCTGGAGATCGCCGAAGCCTTCTTCAACGCCTCACGCACCGGCGACATGACCGCGCTCGGCGCGATGCTCGCGGCGGATGTTACCATGCATTCGGACGGCGGCGGAAAACGTCCGGCAGCGCGCATGGTGATCCTGGGCTTCAACCACGTCATGAAGCTGCACAAGTCGCTCGCGGTACTGTTCGGCAAATACGGCTCGAAGCTGGTGCGCACCTGCTTCGTCAACGGGCTGCCCGGCTTCGTCACGCTCGAAGCCGACGGTATGGTCCAGACCACCGCGCTGGAGATCGAGGACGGCATCGTCATCGGCATCTACCAGATGCGCAACCCGGACAAGCTGCGCCACCTGCATTAGGCGGCGAGGCGATCAATGCTGCTGGGCAATCTGGATCAGGTTGCCGCAGCTATCGTCGAACACCGCGACCGTCACCGGCCCGACGGTCGCCGGCGGCCGCACAAAGCGCACGCCGGCTGCTTCGAGCCGCGCGTGTTCGGCATGCACGTCCTCGACCCCGAATGAGGTCAACGGAATGCCGTCCTCAACCAGCGCGTCCTTCCACGGCCTCGCCGCCGGATGCGCATCGGGTTCGAGCAACAACTCGACGCCGTTCTCATCCCCCGGCGCGGTCAGCGTCAGCCAGCGATGCTCACCCATCGGGATATCGTGCTTGAGCACGAACCCCAATATATCGCGATAGAAGGCCAGCGCCTTGTCCTGATCATCCACCAATATGCTCGTCACGACGATCTTCAGCATTCTCGTTCTCCATGCCGCGCCCGGCAAGCGGACCGAGCCAGGTTCGCCACATCCGCCGCAGCGGTTTGCGTTCGAGGAAATGGTGCTTGGAGCGCCACTGCCATTCGACGCGGATCAGCCCCGCTTCCTCCAGCACCATGAGGTGCTTCGAGAGCGCCTGCCGCGAGATCGCGAGCCCATCCCAGCTCACCAGCCGCACATGGAGATCGAACAGCGTCTGGCCATCCAACTCGTCGAGTTCGGCAAGCAAGCGCCGGCGCGTCGGGTCGGCCAGCGCCTTGAAGAGCGGGTCAAGATCCACCCCTGACCTTCTGCAGGGCCAGATCGAATCATGCAACTGTTTAGTTACATGATATTTGCGAGAATGAACTCTACCCGCGATGAGACTGCGACAGCCGGCAGCTCTACGGGCCGATATCCCAGCTCCGCATAGACCCGTGCCATCATGTCGTGGGTGGCCATTGCTTCGGCCTCGTCCTGCTTGCGCTCGGCATCCTGCGCGTAGATCGCCGGCCAGTGCGGCGCGATGAACACGGTGCGGTTGTAACGAAACTCTGCCGCCGCGCGCTCGGCATGTCCCGGAACCGGCAACCCACACAACCGCAGATAGCCGATCACATCGGGGATGCCGCGATCCAGCACCACCGGGCCCGTCAGGCCCTGCGCCGCGCGGTGCGACCGCAACTCCCAATCCAGCATCCGCTCGGCAAATGCCTCCCGATCCGCCCAGGGCAGCGCGTCGCCACGGCTCGCAACCTGCTCCTGAATGATCGCCCGGCCCGCCTCGGGCATCGTCGCGGTCCCCTGAGCGGCAAGCGCCGCGATCAGACTCGACTTGCCCGACCCCGGCCCGCCCGTGATCACGAAGAGATGGTCTGTCGTCATCTTGTTATCTCCATCGGGAAGATTGATGATGGCCATGCCGAACGTCTTCGGCGTGTTGAGTATTTCGGGCGGAGGCAGGGCTTGGCGACGATCGCGATCTACAGCCTGAAGGGCGGCGTCGGCAAAACCACGCTCGCGGTCAATCTCGCATGGTGCGCGGCGACACTGTCGGCGCGTCGGACCTTGCTGTGGGATCTCGATCCGCAGGCGGCCTCCACCTTCCTGCTTGGCGGTGCAAGGGGCAAGGTTCAGGCGCAGTCGGTATTCACCAAAGACGTCGAGCCGTCAAAGCTTGCCCACACCACCGCAATCGATCGGCTCGACCTGATCGGCGCCGACGCGTCATTGCGCGGTCTCGACCTGTTGTTCCACGAGCTCGACAAGAAGAAGCGCCTCGCCAAGCTGCTTGGCCAGCTCGACAAGGCCTATGACCGGATGCTGCTCGACTGCCCGCCGGGTCTCACCGAAACCAGCGAACAGGTGATGCGCGCCGCCGACCTGATCGTCGTCCCCGTCATCCCTTCCCCCCTCTCCGAACGCGCGCTGGCTGAGGTCGAGGCGCATCTCGGCGGCAAGGGCAAAGTGCCGCTGATGCCCGTTCATTCGATGGTCGACCGCCGTCGCAAGCTCCACGCCGAAGCGCTGGAGCGGCATCCGAACTGGCCTGTCATCCCGATGGCAAGCGTGGTCGAGACCATGGCCGCACGCCGCTCACCGATCGGCGCCTTCGCGGGGCGCACGACAGGCGGCAAGGCCTTTGCCGATCTGTGGCAGGCGATCGAAAAGCGCCTCGCCAAACCGCCGAAATCGGCGTCAAAGAAGGCATGACCCGCCCCACGCCCCGTTCGTCAGATCTCGATCCCGATCTGGTGCTGCGTGCCTATGCGATGGGCGTGTTCCCGATGGCCGAGCATCGCGACGAAGCCAGCGTCTTCTGGGTCGAGCCGCGCCAGCGCGCGATCATGCCGCTCGACGGCTTCCACCTCTCGCGCTCGCTGCGCAAGACGATCGCGGGCGATCGGTTCCGCGTCACCGCCGATGCCGCGTTCGAGCAGGTGATCGCGCTGTGCGCCGAATCCGCACCCGACCGGCCCGATACCTGGATCAATCCGGCGATCGAAAAGGTGTTCGGGGAGCTCTATCGCCGTGGCTTCGCGCATTCGATCGAAACCTGGGACGGCGACCGGCTGGTCGGCGGCCTCTACGGCCTCGCGCTCGGCCGTGTATTTTTCGGCGAATCGATGTTCAGCCGCACGCGCGATGCGTCCAAGGTCGCGATCGCTGCGCTGGTCGCCCGGCTGCGGATCGGCGAGTTCGAGTTACTCGATTGCCAGTTCATGACCGACCACCTCGCCTCGCTCGGCGCAGTGGAAGTGCCGCGCGAGACCTATCTCTCGATGCTGTCCGTCGCGCTCGGCGAAGGTGCTGCCGGGCTCGCCTCGGGCGTTGCCGGGGTCTCGGCCGATTTCGGCGCGCTCGATGCCTTGGGCGAGCCGCCGCTGCCCGGCGCACCCGCGCTCACCTCTTCGCCACCCGTTTCGGGGAAGGTCATCGCGCAGCTCTTGACCCAGACGTCATAGACGGGGTGCTGCACGACGTTGAGCGCCGGGCGCTCCTTGTAGA
This sequence comes from Sphingomonas sp. GW821-FHT09B04, assembly GCF_059418285.1. Lineage (NCBI taxonomy): Bacteria > Pseudomonadati > Pseudomonadota > Alphaproteobacteria > Sphingomonadales > Sphingomonadaceae > Sphingomonas > Sphingomonas sp. GW821-FHT09B04. The sequence continues at coordinate 287,849 of NZ_JBWKPO010000002.1, read as the reverse complement.
GCCAGCCGGAAAAGGCGCGCTTCCACTTGCCGTCGCTCTCGCGCACATCGACCTGCGCAAAGGCGCCGGTATAGGGCTCGCCTTCCCACGGCGCGGTCTTCTCGCACGCGCGCAGCCGCAGGATCACATCGCCCGCGCGCACTGCCTGTCCGGGCTTGAGGGTGATGTCGCGCGCTTGTCCGTTACGCTTGTTGAGCAGGCCCAGCACCGCCACCCGCTCCGCCATCGGCGTCGCGCCGGCGGTCAGCGCAGCACTGTTCGCGGCATCGACAGTCACCACTTCCTCGCCGGGCCCTGCCTTGGGCGCGACGTCGACCGTGTCGGCAGCGGCAGTCTTGTTCTGCGGCGCGTCCCCGCCAAACCAGCCGCATCCCGCCAGCGCGAGCGGCGCCAGCGCCAAAACGGCGGGACGGAGCGAGGCCATCAGGCGCCGGGCGTCCAGGCTTCGTAGTCGCCGGTCGCGCCGATCCGTTTGCCGCCCGCTTCCAGCGCCCCTGCGGGGCGATAGGCCTGAGCGGTGCCGGTCAGATTGGGGACAGCGGGCTTCTCCCACTGGCGCACCGGAGGCAGCGCACGATCGGGCACGTCGTCGATCTGGTGGTGCAGCCAGCTGAACCACTCGGGCGGCACGCGGCTCGAATCGTTCGATCCCTTGTAGATCACCCAGCGCCGGGTCATCCCGTGCATGTTGGTGCCGCCCTGGTAATAGACGTTGCCGAGCGCGTCTTCGCCGACCTTGTCCTTGCCGCGCAGCCCCATCCAGGTGCCGAAGGTGGAGCCGTTCCACCAGGTGAAAATATTCGCCAGGATTCCCATGCCCCGCGCTTTACGCGGCAACAGCGGCGGCGGCAACGGGGGATGGTGGGGTTGAGTAGCTGAAGGCACTGATCGCTGCATGGGTCGTCGACGCCCATTTGCGGACATCGCTTCGATCTGCAAACCTCGCCGCAAAGGGCGATGCTATGAACGAACCGAAGCTTCTATATGAATCAACGAACTACGCTGTAGTCCAATTGCCGGGACGTGCATTTCCCGGGGTGGTGTTTCAAGGTGATAGCCTGCACGCGCTGATCGCCGATCTCCGCGCCGCTTCTGTTGAGTCCGATCCGGATGAAAGAGATTTCGCCTTTCGCGACATGATCGAGCGATTGAGCGGTGTGCAGAACAACTATGAGAGAGTGCTGGTCCAGGCGGGGATGCCACTCCCTTACAAGGCTCAGCGCGAGAAGTCCGCACCGGTCGCTCAGATCGTCGCTTCAGGTGTCCGCTATTATGGTCAGAATGACGAACGCGCGTTCTTCGAATGGCTTGAGCGCATGCCCTTCGTCCAAGCCTATCACGGCGTCGTTCGAGATCTCTTTATCGAGTTCAACCGCCTACCGAACGAGGCCGATTTATGGGAGATTATCGGGTTCTGCAGGCGATATGGGATCAACCTGAAACAACTTGAAAAATTTCTGACGGACGAGAATCGAGACTGGCTGTCCGGTGCGATTGAATGACAGCAAACCGCCAATAGCCAATAGCCCCACCTTGCAATGTTGGAATTGGTTTGCTTGCATCGACGGGCCGCATCGCGGCCGCTCTTTGATTTCGTCGATCCACGCGGTTGAACCGCACCGGTTGACACCCGTCCGACAAGGACGACGAAGTTGACAGAATAAATCGCGTTCCGCGTAACTTCGTCAACTTCGCGGCAGCGTCGGAAACCCACCGGATACCGATCGTTCCGAAGCCACCGTCAGCCGATGCCGGAGCCAGATATTCGGCACACCGTCACCGCCAGCTCACCTTGTCCCCCGGCGAAATCCCCAGCTCCGCGGCCTTGCCGCCCAGCACCTCCAGCACCGCCGCAACCGGTTCACCTGATCGAACCTGCTCCTCCGACAGCGGCACCGTATTCTCGCCGATATGCGCGATCGTGCCGTCGGCGCGGATGAAGATGATATCGAGCGAGGTCGGCGTGTTCTTCATCCAGAAGCTCGCCTCACGCGGCGCCCCGCCACCGGCCGGATAAGGCGCGAACAACATCCCCCCGTCGGCGGGGATGTCGGTGCGGTACATCAGCCCTTGCTGCTGTTCAGCCGGGGTCCGCGCGACATCGACTCTGAAGACGTGCTTCGCACTGCCGCTCTCAATGGTGACGACCGCCTTCGCCGCCGGCTGCTCGGAAGCGGTAGCGTTGCCCGCCTCGCCGCCCTTGCACCCCGGAACCAGTGCCAGCGCGCTCAGCGCCAGCAGCAGCGGAGCCCTACTCCGGCGCTTCCACCACGACCGCGAGCGGCCCCTTGTCGCCATCGACGATACGGGCACGAAGCGGCTGATCCGGTTCAACGTCATAAATCTCCGCCCGGCGCAGGGTTTCCATGTGCACGAATATATCCGCCGAATCGCCTTCGCGCACCAGAAAGCCATAGCCCTTGAGCCGGTTGAACCATTTGACCGTCACCGGCTCGAACGGACCCGCGGATTCGATCAGTTGAGTCCGGTCGCCCCGATCTCCAACGCCGTTGCGCGGTTTGGGCGGCTCGACCGCGTCGGTCAGGTCGATCGACAGGATTTCGAGCGCCTGCAACCCGCGCTCGCGGCGCAAGACGGTGCACTCGACTCGCGCGCCCTCGGGCAGGCTGCGGCGGCCATGCGGCTGAAGCACGGAGAAGTGAATCAGGATATCACCTGCCACCGGATCATCGGCGACGAGGAAGCCGAAGCCACGCGTGACGTCGAACCATTTGACCGTGCCCGAATATTGCTCCCCCGAGCTATGTTCATCGTCTGAGCGATCAGCAATCGGCAACACCGCGCCGGCCGGCACGGGCACAAATTCCCTCGACGCTCGTTGCGGGTCGATACGCATCCAGATACTTCCCCCTGACCCGCAACATTAACACAGCATTTCCAACAGATGCGAATCCTTTGTTACTAATCCTCGTCCAGCAACAACTCGACGCTTTCGCCGGGATTCATGCGGGCGATTTTCCAGGCCAGATCGGGTGAATGGCCGGCACGCACCATCGCTGCGACCTGCTTGACGACCTTGTCCCGCTCCACCTGCCCCTCTGCAAAGGGTCCGATCCGCCGTTTGCGCGCAAAGGCGAGTGCCGTTTCGTTCGCGCGACCTGCAACTTGTGGCGCAACCGCTTCGGCATCCCGTTCCCCCACCCCCGCATGGCGTAAGGCGTCATTCACGCGCCGCGCGCCCAGCCCGCGGCGCGCCATCGACGAAGCCTTTGATTCGGCGTAGATTCGATCGTTGACGTATCCCAATTCGGCGAAACGTTCCGCAATCGCGACGGGGTCCGCCGCGTCGCCTTCCCACCCCCGCTCACGCACCTTCCGCGCGAGGTAAACCGCCAGTTTTCCGCGGGTCGTCGCGAAGCGCTCGACATAGCGAAGCGCCAGCCGGTTCAGCGCGGCGGTGTCGAGCGGGGGCAGAGGGCGGTGTCGATGGGCCATTCGCCTTGTTTGTGCCACAGTGCCAACCGAATTTGAACGACAGTGCGTAGCAGAGCCGCCTGCATTTCTGATGTGGGGCCAATGTCATCAAGACGATGGGCGGCCGCCACGGTCAGGGGCACGGATTTAGGATATGACTTTGGACGTTAAAGATATGGTCGATGGGAATGGCGCGGTGCTGCTGCCGACCCCGACCGACGACGCGCTTCCCCGCCGTCTCGCGGATTTCGCGACGCTGGGCGATGCGCTGGACTATGCCGCGCAGGGACTCCGCGGGCTGAACTTCCACGATGCGCGCGGTGCACTCATGCGCGCCTATCCGTTTACCGAAATGCGCGCGGATGCGCTGTTGCAGGCGCGCCGCCTGATCGCCGCGGGCGTGAAGCCCGAAGACCGGATCGCGCTGATTGCTGAGACGGGTGCCGATTTTGCCGCGCTGTTCTTCGGCGTGATCTATGCCGGCGCCTGGCCCGTACCGCTGCCCCTGCCCACCAGCTTTGGCGGCAGCCAGCATTATATCGACCAGCTCTCGGTCCAGCTCGACAGCTGCGACCCCACGATGCTGTTCTACCCGGCCGAACTCGCCACGATGGCGGGCGAGGCCGCGCGCCTTAAGGGCGTCGAGGGAATCGATTGGGAGAGCTTCGCGACCCGCGCCGCGCCTGAGGCGGAACTGCCGCAGGCCAGGACCGATGACATCGCCTATCTTCAATACTCCAGCGGCTCGACACGCTTCCCGCATGGCGTCGCGATCACGCACCACGCGCTGCTCAACAATCTGTCGGCGCACAGCCACGGAATGAATATCCAGGACAGCGACCGCTGCGTCTCGTGGCTGCCCTGGTACCACGACATGGGGCTGGTCGGCTGCTTCCTCTCGGTCGTCGCCAATCAGGTTTCGACCGACTATCTCAAGACCGAGGATTTTGCCCGCCGACCGCTCGCGTGGCTCGATCTCGTCACCCGCAATCAGGGCACGACTCTCTCCTATTCGCCGACATTCGGCTACGATATCTGTGCGCGCCGCATGTCGAGCCAAACCAAGGCGTCGGAGCGGTTCGACCTCTCGCGCTGGCGCGTTGCCGGCAATGGCGCGGACATGATCCGGCCTGACGTGATGCAAGCGTTCGTCGACGCTTTTGCCGATGCTGGCTTCAAGGCTTCGGCCTTCCTGCCCAGCTACGGGCTTGCCGAAGCGACGCTGGCAGTCTCGATCATGCCTCCGGGCGAGGGCATCGTCGTCGAGCTGGTCGAGGAAACCCAGCTTTCGGGCGGCAGCCATGACGCCGCCGGTTCGTCGCGCCGCCCCCAGCGCTTCCGCGCCATCGTCAATTGCGGCAAGGCCGCGAAGGACATGAAGATCGAGATCCGCGAGGAAGACGGCACCCCGCTCCCCGAACGCGCGATCGGCAAGGTCTGGTGCAGCGGCCCCAGCCTGATGGTCGGCTATTTCCGCGATCCCGAATCGACCGCCGCCTGCCTCCAGGACGGTTGGCTCGACACCGGCGACATGGGCTATCTCTCGGACGGTTATATCTACATCGTCGGCCGGGCGAAGGACATGATCATCGTCAACGGCCGCAACCACTGGCCGCAGGATATCGAATGGGCGGTCGAGCAGCTTCCCGGCTTCAAGCAGGGCGACATCGCGGCCTTCGCGATCACCACGCCGGGCGGTGAGGAAACACCCGCGGTCCTCGTCCAGTGCCGCACCAGCGACGAGGCGGAGCGCGTCAAGCTGCGCGAGGAAATCCGCGAGCGTGTCCGCACCGTCACCGGCATGAACTGTGTGATCGAACTGATCCCGCCGCGCACGCTCCCGCGCACCAGCTCGGGCAAGCTCAGCCGTGCCAAGGCGCGCAATCTCTACCTCAACGGCGAGATCAAGCCCTACAGCATCGCCGCCTGAACGCGGTTGCCCCAAATCCGGAACGGCGGAAAAATTTCGCCGTTCCGCCTCGCACCTAACCACTCGCTAACCTGATCCGGGTTATTCGAGAGGGTGTGACGAGCCAGACAACCTCTCAATTCGCGCGACCGCGCATCGATGTGCGTGCGTTGCTCGGCCTGTACGACCCCGCGGACACCACCGACTGGGGCCCGATTCGCGCCGCCCAGATGAACGCCGGCAGCCAGCTCGCGCTGTTCATGCTGGCCGCTAATGTGATGGGGGCGGCGCTCATCACGCTCAATTTCGCGCCCAACTTCGCGTTTTGGAAGCTCGCAAGCTGGAGCGCGCTGGTCGCAGCGGTCGGCGTTACCGTCGCCTTTCGCCGCCTCGCGGTGCGGCACCGCACCGAACGGACCGCAACGCTAAAGGACGTGCGCGAAACCGTGCTCGACGGCATCTCGCTGGGAGCGGTCTGGTCAATCGCGCCGCTCTTCTTCGGGCCATCCGCCAATGCCGAGCAAGCCGCGGCAATGTGGATCGTGCTGTCGATCCTGATGGCCGCCTCCGCGGTCGCCATGGCCGCATTGCCGCTTGCGACAATCTCCTTCCTCGTCGTGCTGGGCGGATCCGCAGCGATTTCGCTCGCAGTCTCTACCGCGCCCGCGCTGGGCGCCGCCTCGCTCCTGTTCACCGCGTTGCTGATCATCGCCTGCTTCTCGCGCGGCAAGGCGCTGGTCGTGATTCGCGCTAACGAGATCGCACTCGCCGAGCGAGACGAGACCGTCAGCCTGTTGCTGCGCGAATTCGAAGACAAGTCCGCCGACTGGCTCTGGGAAACCGACGCGCAGCGCCGCGTGGTGCGCGCCAATCCGCGCTTCGCCGTTTCGCTTGGCGTCGATCCGATGGCGATCAACGGCATGCCGTTCCTTCAGGTGCTCGCGGGCACCGCGTGGGAAAGCGGCAATTTCTCGCAGGGGCTGCGCGAGATGGCCGAACGGATCAAGCTGCGCGAACCGTTCCGTGACCTGCTGCTCCCCGTCTATGTCGATGGTGTCGAGCGCTGGTGGGAAATGACCGGGTCGCCTCGCTTCAACGAGGAAGGCGGCTATGTCGGTTTTCGCGGGGTCGGGTCCGATGTCACAGAAGCCCGCGAATCCGCGAACAAGATCAGCCGCATGGCGCGCTACGATCCGCTGACTGCCCTGCCCAACCGGCTGCTGATCAACGAAGCGCTGAGCCTTGCCATGGCCGAGGCCGAGAAATGGGGCTCGCGCTGCGCCTTCATGATGATCGACCTCGACCGGTTCAAGGCGGTCAACGACACGCTCGGGCACCCGGTCGGCGACCGGCTGCTGACCCGCGTATCGGAACGGCTCAAGCAGTTGATGACCGCCAATGACGTGATCGGGCGGCTCGGCGGTGACGAGTTCGCCGTGGTCGTGCGCGACGCTACCGACAGCGCCGCAGTCGAACGGCTCGCGCACTCGATCATCAGCGTGCTCTCGCAGCCCTATGAAGTCGATCAGCACACGCTGTTCATCGGTGCCAGCGTCGGCCTCGCAGTCGGCCCGCGCGACGGGCGGACCGCGGAGATGCTGATCCGCTCGGCCGATCTCGCGCTCTACCGATCCAAGGATGCGGGCGGCGGCGTCTTCCACGCCTATGAACCCGAACTCCACGTCCAGGCCGAGGAACGCCGTGTGCTCGAAATGGCGCTGCGCGCCGCACTCGAGAATGACGAGTTCCATCTTCTCTATCAGCCGGTGGTGCAGGCCGGCAGCGGCAAGCTCACGGGGTTCGAGGCGCTGCTGCGCTGGACGCATCCCGAGTTGGGCAACATCTCCCCCGTCAAGTTCGTGCCGCTGGCCGAAGAAGCACGCCTGATCGCGCCGATCGGCGAATGGGTGCTGCGCGCGGCATGCATGGAAGCCGCGACATGGGACGACCCGATCCGCGTCGCGGTCAACGTCAGCCCCGATCAGCTCCACAATCCGGCCTTTGCCTCGTTTGTCGCCGCGGCGCTGCGCGACAGCGGTCTGCGACCCCAACGGCTCGAACTCGAAGTGACCGAAAGCGTCTTCATGCGCGAAGGTACCGCCGCGGTCCGCACGCTTGAGGCAATCCTCGACATGGGCGTCCACCTCAGCCTCGACGACTTCGGCACCGGCTATTCGTCGCTCGGCTACCTAAGCCGCACGCGCTTCTCGTCGATCAAGGTCGACCGCAGCTTCGTCCAGGGTGCGTCCAAGGGGAGCAAGGAGGCGATCGCGATCATCCGTGCCGTTGTCGCGCTTGCCGACAGCCTTGGCATGGCCACGACCGCGGAAGGGGTGGAGACCGAAGACGAGCACCGGCTGGTCCAGGCGCTGGGCTGCACCAAGGTCCAGGGCTATTATTTCGGTCGCCCGTTGCCGGTCGTCGAAGCCCGCGACCTCGCTATTCGCGACGCAAGCGGCGGCGCCAGCGTCGCCGCCTGACTGCCGGGCGATCCACGAGAGCATCAACCCGCCGCCACCCTCGTCTTGTATTGGGGTATCTGGTGCCACCAGCAACGGATCGGAAGCTAAGACCACGCGATGGCCCCGGGACGAGGCCGGGGTGACGGCGTTCCGCGCCTTCCGCGCGCGCGCCTAAGCCGCGGCCGAGCGCGCCGTCAGCGCCGCGTTCCGTCCCGGCATCTCCGGGGAGATCAGCCGCGCCCATTCCTCGACCCAGCCTGCGGGATCAGTGCACGGCGCTGGCCTGCGCGCCAGCACACCGCGCCTGTAGCGGCCGATCGATGCGGGTTTTCCGACCAGATAGCCCTGGATCTTGTCGCAGCCTTCGGCGAGCAGCAACTGCATCTGCGCCTCGGTCTCCACCCCTTCAGCGATGATCGACATGCCCAGCCCCTTGCCCAGCCCGATTACCGCGCGGACGATCGCAAGCGATTCCCGGCTGGTCGTCAGATGCTCGATGAACGAGCGGTCGATCTTTACCTCGTCGAACGGGAAGGCGCGGAAATAGGCGAGCGACGAATAGCCGGTGCCGAAATCGTCCATCGCGATGCCGACACCCAGCGCCTTGACCCGGCGAAGCGCCATCAGCGTCCCGTCGGGATCGCCGACCAGCAACCCTTCGGTCACCTCCAGATCAAGCCGGCGCGGACTTAGCTTCGCGTCGGACAGTGCCGACGCGATCACATCGGTAATGTCGGTCTGCGCGATCTGGGCGGGTGAGAGGTTGACGGAGATCTTGAGCGGCTGCCGCCAGCGCCCCGCCTCGCGGCACGCGGTGCGCAGCACCCATTCGCCGATCGGCACGATCATCCCGCCATCCTCGGCAAGCGGAATGAACTCAGCCGGCGGGACTTCGCCATGTTCTGGATGAGTCCAGCGCAGCAGCGCCTCGAACCCGATGACCGCGCCCGTCACCAGGCACGCGATCGGCTGATAGACGAGGCTGAGTTCCCCGCGTTGGAGCGCGAACTGAAGATCGTGCTGAAGCTCAAGCCGCCGGACCAGTTGCGCGTCCATGTTTGCGTCGAAGAAGCGCATCGCGCCGCGCCCCTGCGCCTTGGCACGATAGAGAGCGAGGTCGGCCTTGGTATGCAGTTCTTCCGCGGTCGCGGCGTTGTCGGGGTGGATCGCGATGCCGATGCTCGCGCCGGTGCGGATCGATCGTCCCGCAACCCGCATCGGCACCGCCAGCGCGTCCAGAATTTCGCGGGCGAGCGAGGCCGCACGATGCGGTTGATCGCCCCCGGGCTGGACGATCGCGAACTCGTCGCCGCCCAGCCGCGCCAGCGCCTCATGCCCGGTCATGCACTCGCGGATACGCCGGGTCACCTCAACCAGCAGCGCGTCACCCGTCGCATGGCCATGAACGTCGTTGACCGCCTTGAACCGGTCGAGGTCGAGGCAGAGCAGCGCGACCGGAGCCTCCTCGCTCGACCGCGTCAGCGCATCGGCAAGCAAATGGTTGAGGCTCAGCCGGTTGGCGGCGCCAGTCAGCGGGTCGTGCGCGGCAAGGTGCGCAACACGCGCCGCCGCCGCCGTCTGTTCGGATACGTCGCGCAACACCACCAGGTCGCGCTCGACTCCCAGCAACTGTCCTCGCCGGAACGCCATCTCCACATCGATCTGCTCGCCGTCGCGCGCGCGCAACTGCGTGTTGAAGAAACCGGGCCCGCGCCGCTGCGGCGCGTCGCTCGGCACCTCAGGCAGCAGTTCGGACAGGCTGAGCCCTTCGGGCGGGTGCACCGGATCATATCCCGCCAGCCCCCAGAAGGTGGTGTTGGCGTCCACAATCACGTCGTTCTCCAGAATCGCTAGCGCCTCCAGTGCGCTTTCGCTGAAGCTCTTGAGCCGCTCTGCCTCGTGCTGTGCGTGCCGCGCGATCCGCGCTTCGGCTAGCGCGGTGACTAGTCCAACCGCCAAAATCGCCGCCGCCAGCGTCGCGATCAATAGCGCCAGCGTTTCGGATTCGATCGTGCTCGGATCGATCATCAGCCCCGATTCCGGGTAGATCGTCACCGCAGCCATTGATCCGAAATGAATCGAGACGATCGCCAGCACCAGCCCGAGCGCGGGAAGCGCGGGAATCCGCCGCCAGCGTCGCTGCGCCCAATGGAACCCGGCATAGCTAAGCACAATCCCGACCCCGACCGATCCGGCGATCATCGAGGTGTCATAGGTGATCCGCCCGGTCGTCTGAAGCGCCGTCATGCCGGTCTTGTGCATTGCCGCCACCCCGACAGCGAAAATTGCCGGGGCCGCCAGACGCCAAACCATGCTCTTCGCAAAGAAGGCGCGCCATGCCGCAGTCGATGCCGCTACGCCGACCGCGATCGACAGGATCGTACGCAGCGGGTCATAGGCAGTGGGCAGATGCGGCTGATAGGCGAGCATTGCGATGAAGTGGGTCGCCCAGATGCCCCCTCCGGAAACGAAACCAAGCGCCGCAAGCCAGCGCAGCCGCCGCTGGGCGCGCATCTCGCCGATCTGGGCCGCAAGCATGAAGGCAGTCAGCATCGAGAGCAGGCAGACGACTGCCGCTACAACGACAAGTCCGAAGTCATGCTCCGTCGTCAAACAGGAAAGCACGCGCAGCACGGCCCCTCCCTAAAGAAGATCAAACTAGTATCAGGTTATTATCAACCAATGAAGACTTGACTGCATTAGAACTCAATCCATCGACTCGCGCTATTCCGGTATATGGATAGTAAAGATCGACGAAACCAATCTTGTCGGTAAGCATGTCCGCCGACGCAGCACGGACGAACCGGCCCACACCCCTGCAATGCTGCGACGCGTTCCGGAATTCGCCAAATGGAAGAATGTCGCCGGTCGAAGGCACGTTGCTTTTGCGGCACGAGCTTGTCACGCTCGTCTTCCCCGCCTCTGGAGATGTTATGCGCCTTGCCCTGATCGCCGCACTGCTCGTGTCCGCCGCCCCCGTTCTGGCACATGACGCGCCGGCGCCCGCCCAGGCATCGAAACCCGTCCCCAAGGAACAGTTGCTGCCCCCGCCGGCGGACGCGGTTCACTATGTGGTGGTGTCCGAAGCCGGCAAGCATGGCGACCAGTGGCGCTGGCAGCTTCCCGATGGCCGTACCGCCTATCGCTGGTCGCAAGAGCTGCGCGGCTGGATCACCGAGATGGATCAGGTGAGCAGCATCGCGCCCGACGGCACGATCACCGCGCTTACCGTTCGCGGCGTCACCATGTCGGGAGACGCCGCCGAGACCTTCCGGGTCGAGAATGGCCGCGCGATCTGGAAGACCGCAACCGATTCGGGCGAAGCGCCCGCGGGCGCCTGGTACATCCCCGCCGGTGGCGTCGACATTGCAGGCGCGCCGATGATCGACAAATTGGCGGCCGCGGGCGATGCCGGCATCGACTTCCTGCCAAGCGGCAAGGGCCGCATGACATTCGGCCAGACGCTGACCATCACCGGTCCTGGCGGCCCCAAAAAGGTCCAGCTCGCCTTCATGAAGGGTATCCTACCCTCGCCGGTTCCCGTCTGGCTCGACGCGGACAAGCGATTCTTCGCCAATATCGGCCATATCTCAGTCATTCCGGCTGGCTATGAAGGCGCGCTCAAGCAGCTTCGCGACGCGCAGGACGCGGCGACCGCGGCGGAGGTCAGGCGGATCGCACAACGCTTCCTCACCCCGGCCGCCAAAGCGCCGGTGCTGTTCGACAATGTCCGCCTGTTCGATGCCGACAAGGGCGCTTTCCTCGCCGATCGCGCCGTGCTTGCTCGCGATGGCAAGATCGTCGCGATCGGTGCCGCCGGCTCGGTAAGGGCACCCGCCGGCACGCGCACGATCGACGGCCGCGGCAAGACGCTGGTCCCGGGCATCTGGGACAGCCATCTGCATATTGGCGACGACTGGAATGTCCTCGCCAATGTCGCCAACGGCATCACCAGCTTCCGCAGCCCCGGCACCACCTTCGACCGCGCGGTCGATGCGACCAAGCGTCGCGCCGCGGGCACATTGCTGATGGGCGAACCCTTCATCTCGGCGATCATCGACAAAAAGGATCCCCTCGCAGCGCAGGGTGCCGAGGTGGTCAGCAGCGAAGCCGAAGCGATCGCCGCGGTCCGCCGGATCAAGGGTGCCGGCCTCTGGGGCGTCAAATTCTACACATCGATGAACCCGGCCTGGATCGCCCCGGCGGCGGCGGAAGCGCATCGCCTCGGCCTGCATGTCCATGGCCATGTCCCGGCGACGATGAAACCGAGCGAAGCCGTCGCTGCAGGCTATGACGAGCTGACTCACCTCAATTTCGTCGTGATGGAATCGATGCCGCGTGCGGTAATCGACAAGGCCAATACCCGCCAGCGGATGGAGGGTCCGGCGCGCTACTTCAAGGACGTCGACCTCGACGCCCCGCTGATGACGGGCTTCGTCGCCGATCTTGCGAAGCGCAAGACCATCGTCGATCCGACGATCGTCATTTTCGAGGGCTTCCTGACCCAGGACGGCGGCAAGCCGCATCCGGCCTACGCCCCCTATATGGGCATCATCTCCCCCGTGGTCGAACGCTCGGCCTTCACCAGCAGCGGCTATCCGCTCGTTGAAGGGCTGACCCGCGATGATTATCGCAAGAGCTATGCGAAGATGGTCCAGCTGGTCGGCAAGCTGCATAAGGCCGGCGTTCCGATCGTCGCCGGGACCGACGGCTGGGGGATCGAATTGATCCGCGAGCTCGAAATCTACCAGCAGGCCGGCTTCACCCCGGCACAGGCGTTGCAAAGCGCAACCATCCTCCCCGCCCGCGTGGTCGGCGCCGATAAGCGCACCGGATCGATCGCGGTCGGCAAGGAAGCCGATATGGTGCTGGTGGACGGCGACCCCTCGACCGAAATCGGCGCGCTCCGCCGCGTCGTCACAGTGGTCAGCGACGGCTATGTCATGGACGGCGACGCATTGCGCGAAGCGGCGGGCTACACCGGCCGGCCCAAATAGGGGGCGGCCACGGACGGGGCTATTGCAGCGTCTGCTGTGCCAGACTGTTCGCGTAACGGCTGGAAACCGGAAGCCGGCGGCCGTTGAGAAGTGCGACCTCGACGACGCCCTTCCGGTCACGCACCAGCAGGTCGATGTTGCGCCACGGCACCAGATAGGAGCGGTGGACTCGCACAAAGCCTGCCTTGCGCAACACGCGTTCGGCATTCCGCATCGTCTGCCGCCAGACGACGGTTCGTGTCTCGGTATAGAGCTCGACATAGTTTCCGGCCGCGGACGCGAACAGAATATCCGCCGGTTCGACCGGTGGATTGTCACCGCTGGGCGCGAGGTCGTGAAGCGACTCAGCCGACACCCGTACCGGGTACAGCGCCGCCCCGAGCAGCGCGACGCCCAGCAACGGCAGCCGGCTGAAGAACGCCCGTTCCGCGCCGGTGCCAAGCCACAGCGCCATGCCGCCGCTCGCCGCATAGGCAACACCGGCAAGGCCTAATCCCAGCGCGATCAGCTGCGATCGCTTCCGCGCTGGTCGGGCGAAGTGCTCAAAGGCCATCGCTCCGACGACCCACGGCCCCAGCGTCGCGATCGCCCAGACAAAGCTCCCGAGCAGCCCGGACCGCTCGTCGCTGAAGAACAGCTCGGAAAGCGTGCAATAGACGGCCCCCGCCGGGATCAGCGCCAGCGGAGCAAGACGCCGGGCCCCGGCGCGCCAGGATCGCGCGAAACGACCAACTATCTCTGTCATCGTCGTAACGTCCCTTTCGAGGCCTCATTCAACGGCATAGCATTTCAGAGCCGCGTCGTGAGCAGCAAGCGCCAATGCTGCCCCGTCACCGGTACAAGCGGGCCGTAGGGCGTTGCATAATAGCCCTTTCGGTCGAACATGTTCACCACCTGCGCCCTTAGCGAAACCTCGGCCCCGCCAAGTTTCACATCATATCGCGTCCCGAGATAGCCGAAGGGCACGGCGGAGACCTCAACCGCGCTCCGGCTGTCGCGGCGGCGCGACCCTTCGTACAGGATGTAGGTATCGATGCTCCAGCGATCCGTGAGCTTCTGCTCGAACGCGATCGTGGCGTTGAAGCTCGAGACGCCGGGCGCCTCGCGATTCACCAGCCCAGCATCGACCTGTTCGCCGGAAATCCGGGCGTGGACGATGTTGGCGCCGAGCACGACCGTCGTCGTCGGGGTCAGCTGGCCGGTCAGCGATGCCTCGATGCCGCGGTGGCGGACGGTGCCGACCGGGGCATAGATCGAATCCGATCGCAGGCCATAGATCGGCTTGCGGATGTCGAAGCCCGCGAGGATGAAGCCAAGCCGCGACGTCAGGTCGAACCGCGCACCGACTTCGTACTGCCGCGCTTCCACGGGCGGCAGCACCGCACCGCGATTCAGCGCAGCGTCGGGCGCAATCCCCGATTCCTCAAGGCCCGCGACATAGCTGGCGAAGAGATGCAGGCGCGACGTCGGATTCCACAGCGCCGACGCGCTGAAGAGCACCGATTTGTCGAGCTGCTCCGACTGCTCCCCGCGCGTATCGCGGAAAATCTTCTCATAGCGATTGCGATGCGCGCCCAGCCGCAGCTCGAAATCATCGCGGACCGACAGCTCATAGGTGGCACTCAGGATGCTCTGATTGACCTCGTCGCGGCTCAACGGCGCGTTCGTCGGGAAGTTCGGCTGCGGAACGGCAACCGGGTCGTCCCAGATGTCGAAGCTTCCCGCGGCAACCGCGATCGCATCTGCACGACGGCTGACCGAATTGCGCTGCCGGTACGCCAGCCCGACGCGATGGGTCGCTCCGGCAAAGTTGAAGGTCCGGAATGCCTTTACCTCGGTCGAGTCCGATCGGGCATCGGCTTCGGGCGTGTGATACAGCGTGCTGCTCACCCGCCCCGCCCCGTCGATCGACAGCACCGTCGTATCCGCGCGCGAGGAATCGCGGGTCGAGCGCACCGCGGAGGCCCCGAGCAACCAGTCCCCCGTCCGGTGCTCGATCAGCGCGCCATAATTGCCGCTGGTGGACCGCGACCTTGCCCATTCCGGGCTGTAATTATGCCGCGTCCGCAGCGGCGGTGGCGTCACCGCACCATCGGGCAGAATCGCAAGATCGCCATTGTTCGTCTGCCGGCTGAGACCACCGAAGACGCGCACCCGCGTCCCGGGCGCCGGCGACCAGCGCGCGACGGTGCCAACCTCGTACCGCGCCCCTTCCTGCCCGGTCGACCAATTCTCCTCCGGACTGATGAAGGTGTGCGCGACAATGCCGAGCTTGCCATCATCGCTCACCAGACTCCCAAGCGCCTCGACGCTGGGCGAACCGAACCCGCGCGTTCCCGCAGTGACGGACAGCGCGCTCTTCTGGCCCGGATCGCGCAGCTGATACCCGACCACCCCCGTCGGCAAGGGCAGGTCGAGCGCCGTCGCTGCAATGCCCACATTGATCGACGATCCAGACACCAGCGACTCCGACGGAAGCGCGTCGGGGTGAAAATAGAAGCCATCGATCCGGAATGCCCCGCCGGTCGAGATCAGGTTGAAGCCACGCGTCTGATAGGGGCTGTACAAGCCGACCTGATTGATCCCGACGGTCGCGCCAAACGCGTCTTCAGCCGATGTCGCCGCGCTGTCCCCGCTCTCACGGGTTTCACCGGGAGCCTCCGCCTCCTGCGCCGCCGCGGGGGCTGATGCGGCGGCGAACAGGGTGAAGGCAATCCCGGTGAAACAAGCCTGGATGGAAGATGACATGGGTGAAACGCCTCATTGGATCTGGTGCCGGGCAGCGCTGGCGCAACCGGCTCCCGGACCGCAATCGCGCAGGTGCGGTGGGACGAATCTTGTGACGAAGGGACGAATTCACGGTCACGCGAACCGCTATCCGCGCGCCAAATCAGAGCTTGCAATGTTGGAATGCGTTTCGGAACACTGGCAGATGGGCCGTCCGTTCAACCGACGCCAGGCGCAGGAGAATGACGCCTTCCTCGCCGCGCTGCGCCGCACCGGCAATGTGCGGGAGGCGGCACGCACCCTCGGCTTCCGCCACCCGACGATGATCAGGCGCCGCAACTGCGACGCCGCCTTCGCGGCGGAATGGGACGCGGCGCTCGCGCTGGCCCATGCCCACCTCAACGCTGCCAGGCCGGTGGAGAATCCGGAGCGCGAACCGTGCATCTTCCGTACCGCCGCGGGCCGTCTTCAGCTGCGTCGCGCCCGGCGGCGGCGGCTGGACCGGGAGGCGGAACAGACTTTCCTTGCCGCGCTCAGCGCCACCGCCAACGTCCGCCTGTCGGCCGCGGCGGCAGGGTTCACCCATTCGGCCTTCTACCACCGCCGCAAAGAGAGTCCCGCCTTCGCCCGCGAAATGCGGCTGGCGCTGGAGATGGGCTATGAACGGCTGGAGCTGGCGATGCTCGAAGCCGCCGATCCCGAAAGCTATCGCGACGACGCCTGGCGCCACAACGAACCGCCACCGATCCCGCAGCTCACCCCGAGCGAGGCCCTCCAGCTCCTCCACCTCCATCAAAAGGAAGTGCGCCTTCAGGCCGAACCCGATCACATCAAACGCCGCCGTGGAGAGAGCAGCGAAGCGCGGAGCTTCCGCCTCGGCGCGATGTACGAGGCGCAACAGCAGCGCGCCCGGGAAGCGTTCAACATCGCCGAAGCCGAACGCCGTGCGCGGGGGATACCCCATCTCTTCGGCCCCAAGATCCTTCCCCCGCCCGCACTCGATCAGGTCAAGGGTTGGAGCAAGGCCGATCCGGCAAAACGACCGCAGGATCGCGAGCTGCCGATGTTCGGCGGCTGGCGGATCGGGGACTGGAAGGGGAAATGAACCGGCTGGATTCAGTCCGGCAGGACAAAGGGCGGCAGTGTTGTCGCGGCCGCGCAGTTCCCGTCCAGCCCGCGCGTGGCCCCCGTGAGAAACAGCTTCCGTGCCAGGTCGTTCACGCAGTCGTTGGTCGGGGTATGGGTGCCCGGAAGCACGATATGGATGCCGTTCGGGAAATAGCGCAACGCGATCTCCCCCCAGCTCGGCGGCGTCACCGGATCGAGATTGCCCGAGACGAGTATCGCGGGGACTTGCGATCGAAGCGGACGATAATAGTCTTTCGGCACATCCCCCTTCGGCCACACCGAGCATGCGGCCATCTGGTTGCGCACACGCTGGGCGCTGATGAAGCTCCCCGCCGTCTCCTTTGCGACCTCCTCAGGCCGAATTCTCGAGACATCCTCTGTGCAGGTGAAGGAAAGCAGCAGGCCGGCGCGGATGCTCTGCGTGAACCCCCTGCTGCTCCGTAGTGCCGCCTCGGCGAACGGAACAAGGTCGCCTGCGCGCGCGCGTTTGAGGAGCAACGGCACGCGCCGCCCCGAATCGACCGAATAGAGCATCACGCGCAGCGCATCCGCGAAACCGGAAGCACCGAGGCGAACCTCGGTCGGGACCGCGGTCACCGGGTGGGGCACACGTACTCGGGCCGGTTCGGCGCGTAGCCGTTCGAGCACGGCCCGAAGGTCGCCGGCGATGTCGGGATAGGCAGCGCGGCACTGCGCGTCCGCCTGGCATTGCGCGACGAGCACGTCGAAGGCCCGCTGTGCCGCCGCGGCATGGTAAAGCGGCGCGCGGTTCTCGATCGGCACCAGACTGAAGAGCAGCGCCGCATGGACGCGCTTTGGGAACATCCGGATATAGGTGATCGCCGCGCGCGTCCCGTAGGAACCGCCCTCCAGATTTATCCTGCGATAGCCGAGCGCCTGCCGCAGCTCATCCAGATCCTTCATCGCGCTCATGGTCGTGTACTGGCGCAAGTCGGCACGCCGCTGGAGCGCATCACGGCAAGCGGCATAGCCCGCACCATCCGCCAGATAGCCGTTGAGATACCCCTGAAGATCTTCGTCCGAGCCGCCAAGGTTGCAATTGAGCGCCGTTCCCTCGCCGGTCCCCCGCAGGTCCAGCAGCACCACATCATGATTCTCGGATTGCCACCCGCCATGATAATATTGAGCCTGTTCGGTCGCCGGCTGGCCCGGCCCTCCGGAGAGAATGAAGACCGGCTCGCGCGGGCGGCTCGACCGCGAGGGCAGGATCACTACCCGCAGCGGGAGCATGCGCGATCGCGCGAGGCTGCGGTTCTCGGGTACCCGGAACGTGCCGCAGCGCGCATCCACATCCACCCGCTTACCCGCCCCCCCGTTCGCTTCCCTGGAGATGCGGCAAGGCGCGAGCGTCAGCCGGTCGTTGAGCGCAGGCGCCTTGCGTGGCGGAGGCGACGCCGCCGCCTGCGCCGTGCCGACGACCAGAAGGCTGACGATCCAAACCAGCAGGTGCCGTCGCATACGCCTCTCCCATCGATTCGAAGGGTCTCGCTTGAACATGCCACAACTTCGCGGTGGCCGCGCCCGCGCAAACACCTCGCGCCTCCAGCCCCTGGTCAGGTCACAGGTTGGACAAGGTCAAGCCGGAAATCGGCCTCAGGATCGCGCAGATCACCTTCCCCAAAATGTGATCGATTCAGCCATGATCGTGGCGATCGATTGAAGCTGACGCCCATTCACTTTCGCTATATCCGTGCCGAGCGATCGGCGGTTCCGGGGGGAACTCGCAGTCTTCTGAGAAGAGGGGGAGGAATGAGTAGGCTTAAGATTGTCGCGTGTGCGTTAGGCGTTGCAACCACGGCCTGTGGTGGCGGCGGCTCCCAGAACGGGAGCGGAACAATTATCGTCGCGAGCACCCCGACGCCAACGCCTGTATCGACAGTCCCCTATTTCCAGCTCGATTTATCCCGCTCGTTCCGGATGCCAACGATCGCGGCCGAGTTCCGGATGCTAAACCGCTACACTCAGAACACATCGCCTTATTACACATTCGAATCCGGCGAGGCCGTGATCACGGATATGAACGCCACGGTACTGAGCTGGGATCCCGAGAGTGGTGAACTGGGATTTTCAGGAAGAACAACAGAAATACTCAAGCGGCCTGAGCTATATCCGATCCACCCAGACAACGGCCTTAAATTTGCGAATTACTTCAGGACGACATCCGGGCACGCGACCCTATACGACTTCAATAGCCAGATCACTGCGCGCTTTGGATCTTATTCGAATCCCAAGTACATCTTCTCAGCGGTTGTCGAAGAATCATCTTCCTATTTCGAAAATCCGGCTAGGGCTAAGGTCAGTTCCAGCACGTACAAAACATTCATGATCGGCACCACCACGGTGCCCGGCGAGCTTCCAACAACGGGGACGGTTCGTTTCAACACCTCCTGGAACGCCAGGCTCGTTTCCCAGCACAGGGTGATGCCGATTGGCTGGACCTCCCAGCCGGTCCACGTCGACTTTGCCGCCCGCACTGTTCGCGGCAACATCCTGGCTGAGCAAACAGCGTATATCACCGGCACGGAGCCGCTTAAGATCCAGCTCGCTCTGGAAGCGAGTTACGATGCCTCTACGGGAAGGATCAGCGGCACGTTGCGCAATGCGGACGGTGCATTTTCAGGCCGCGTGCTTGGCTATTTCTATGGCCCCTTTGCCGCCGAGCTGGGACTGGCGATGCAAATGACCTGGGATAATGGAAAACAGCCGATCGCCGGTAGCCTGGTCGGGTGGCGCTAGCCGATCACCAAAACAAGAAGGCCGGAGCTTTCGCCCCGGCCTTCCGTAACTCTGCGATGTCGCGGTGATTACTTCGAGCGTTCGACCTGATCGAAGTCCAGCTCGACCGGGGTCGCGCGGCCGAAGATCGATACGCTGACCTTGACCTTGGACTTGTCGAAGTCGAGTTCCTCGACCACGCCATTGAAGCTCGCGAACGGGCCTTCCAGCACCTTGACTGCATCGCCGATCTCGTAATCGACCTTGATCTGCGTCTTCGGCGCGGCGGCGGCTTCCTCCTTGGTGTTGAGGATGCGTGCGGCCTCGGCCTCGCTGATCGGCTGGGGCTTGCCCGAGCTGCCGAGGAAGCCGGTCACCTTGGGCGTGTTCTTGACGAGGTGGTAGACGTCGTCGTTCATCGCCAGCTTGGCTAGGACGTAGCCGGGGAAGAATTTCCGCTCCGACTGGACCTTCTTGCCGCGGCGAACCTCGGTCACGGTCTCGACCGGAACCTCGACCGCCTCAACCAGCGCGTCGAGGCCAAGCCGCGTCGCGTCGGACAGGATCTGGTCCCGAACCTTGTTCTCGAAGCCCGAATAGGCGTGAATGATGTACCAGCGCGCCATGGATTATCCCGTTATTGGCTCAGTTATGCAGCCAGGCTGAGCAGGAAGTTGACGAGCGCGCCGAACGCGCGGTCAACGCCGAAGAAGAACAGGCCGAGCAGAGTCGCCATGATGAGCACCATCACGGCGGTCATCACGGTTTCCTTGCGGGTCGGCCAGACGACCTTCTTGGTCTCTGCCTGTACCTGACGCATGAATTCGAGCGGACTGGTCTTGGCCACCTGTTGCCTCGCAAATTGGTTGCCCGGCTTCGGGACAGGTTCCTCCGCCCGGCCCCTCTTGAGAGACCCGGCGAACACCCATCACGCTGTCGGATTGGGGCTGGTATCTAGCGAGTCGGGCGCGGCGGGGCAAGGCCTGTGTGCACGGACGAAAACGGGCGCCCGTATCAGGGCGCCCGCTGAGAGCCTTCACTGAATACCGGGTCTATGGGCTGTCGGGATCGTCGTCACCGCTCGCCAGCTCGACAATGCCCCAGACCATCAATCCTGCGACGATCGCGCCAATGACATAGATACCGGCTCCGACCTCGCTTTGCGCATTGCTGGCGCCGGACGCGGTCGATGCGCGGCTGGACTGCGGCGCGTTGGCGAGGCTGAGCGATTGCGCGGGCGATGCCTGCACCGCCGCTGCCGTAAACAGCGCCAGCGATGCGAACAACGCCGAGAGAAATTTGAGCATGTCCTTCCTCCTTCTTGGATCCGCGAAGACTCCGGACGCCGGATTGTCTTCAGACGCGATCTGACAGGAGGAGGCTCAACCTGCCGGCTACGCGCGCGTTCCGGCTGGTCGCTCGAAACGGGGCGAATGGCAGGCTGTGCAGGGCAAACCGTTCGCTAATGCAGCACGGTCATCTCGCGAGAACAAAAAAAATGGCGGCCTGAGCCGCCATTTTTCCCGACCATGATGATCGACAGCAGCTTAGTTGCTGTCCGAATCGCCACCGAAGATGTTGATCGCGCCGGTCAGCTCGAGCACTGCAACCACAGCGACGATGCCGCCGATGATGAACAGCGGGCTGATGCCTTCGCCCTGAGCGTTCGACTTCTTCGCGTCGGTCGCAGCGCGAACCGGCACGTTCTTCAGGCTGAGCGACTGCGCTGCCGAAGCGTGAGCGATACCGCTCATCGCCATCGTCGATGCTGCCACTGCAAGAGCAATCTTCTTAAACACGTTACTTCCCCTTCATGTGCACAAAGGCATGGCGCAGATAGCCGCGCTCGCCTAATTTCGCAAGCGCAATATTTCCGAAACAAACGGTGTAAGTGCGCAACTCATAACGCAATATTCATAATATTGGCTAACCCGATTCGCGAGCCTACCCGTTTTGACTGCACGGTCGGCAGTCACGGCATGAAAAACTAGATCAGCGCCACCACCGCGAATCCACCGATTAGCGCCGCCAGGACGATCCAACCAATCAGATTCAGCCGCTCCTCGAGCACCTTCTGCACAGGTTCTCCATATTTCTTGAGCAGGAACGCGACGAGGAAGAAACGCGCGCCGCGAGTGATGGTGCAGAGCAGGATGAACATGCCCAGCGGGTAATGCGAAAGACCGCTGGCGATCGTCACCAGCTTGAACGGGATCGGGGTCAGCCCCTTCACCAGAATCAGCGCCGCGCCGTACTTCTGATAGGCGGCGGTGAAGTCCTCGAACGCGCCGTGGCGGAAGAATTCGAGGACCTGATGCGCAAAGCCCGTCAGGAAATAGCCGATGGCATAGCCGAACAGGCCGCCCAGCACCGAGGCGATCGTGCAGATCGTCGCGATGCGGTACGCCTGATCGCGCCGCGCCAGCACCATCGGCACGAGCATTACATCGGGCGGAATCGGGAAGAAGCTCGATTCGGCGAAGGAGATTGTCGCAAGATAGCGGTTGGCGTGGCGATGGCCGGCAAGCCCCATCGTCCAGTCATACAGCGCGCGGAACATGTAGGGGAGATCCTCGGAAAGGATGGCAGGGGAGCTCGGACTCGAACCGAGGGCCTTCGGTTTTGGAGACCGACGCTCTAACCAACTGAGCTACACCCCTGTGCGGCCACCGCCCCTAAAGTTTGCTGTGCGGGAAGGCAAGAGGCGTGCGATCGAATCGCGACCACATCCTTCATGTCCGCTCAAATCCAACATGTATCCAACAATCAGCCGCGCTTGCCTTTGAGGCGCACTGGCGCTATGCGCGCCGCCTTCCAGAGCGACAGCATTGGAATTTGCGGGAGAGCGCCTCGGCACTCGCCTGTACCGCTAAACTTGAACCGGCCGGGGCGACCCGGCCAGCTAGAGAGTGAAACATGGCTAAGAAAATCACGGGCTATATCAAGCTCCAGGTGCCTGCGGGCTCCGCCAATCCCTCGCCGCCGATCGGCCCTGCCCTGGGTCAGCGCGGCGTGAACATCATGGAATTCTGCAAGGCGTTCAACGCGGCGACCGGCGAAGTGGAAAAGGGCACGCCCCTCCCCACCGTCATCACCGTCTATGCCGACCGCAGCTTCAGCTTCGAGACCAAGCAGCCGCCCGCGACCTACCTGATCAAGAAGGCCGTTGGCCTCAAGTCGGGCTCGAAGGAGCCGGGCAAGATCTCTGCAGGCAAGATCAAGCGCTCGCAGCTCGCCGACATCGCGACCGCGAAGATGAAGGATCTGAACGCGAACGATCTCGACGCGGCAACGAAGATCATCGAAGGCTCCGCTCGCGCGATGGGCCTCGAAGTGGTGGAGGGCTGATCACATGGCAAAGCTGACGAAGAAGGCCAAGGTCATGGCCACCGCAGTCGACCGCGAGAAGCTGTACGGCGTCGACGAAGCGATCGCGCTGGCGCAGAAGAACGCCACCGCCAAGTTCGACGAGACGATCGAAGTCGCGCTGAACCTGGGCGTCGACCCGCGTCACGCCGACCAGATGGTCCGTGGCGTCGTCACCCTGCCCGCAGGCACCGGCAAGACCGTGCGCGTGGGCGTGTTCGCCAAGGGCGCAAAGGCTGACGAAGCCCGCGAAGCCGGTGCGGACGTGGTTGGCGCGGAAGACCTGCTCGAGATCGTGCAGGGCGGCAAGATCGAGTTCGATCGCTGCATCGCGACCCCGGACATGATGGGCCTGGTCGGCCGTCTCGGTAAGGTGCTCGGCCCCAAGGGCCTGATGCCGAACCCGAAGCTCGGCACCGTCACCATGAATGTCGCCGAAGCCGTCAAGGCCGCCAAGGGCGGTCAGGTCGAGTATCGCGTCGAAAAGGCCGGCATCATCCATTCGGGCATCGGCAAGGCGTCGTTCTCGGCCGCCGACCTGCGTTCGAACTTCGATGCGCTGGTCGATGCGGTGGTCAAGGCCAAGCCGTCGGGCGCCAAGGGCAAGTATCTGCGCAAGGTCGCGGTCTCGTCCTCGATGGGCCCGGGCGTGAAGATCGACGTCGCCGAGGTTTCGGCGGTCTGATCCTCGCGACAGCGAAAAGAAGAAAGGGCCGGGAGCGATCCCGGCCCTTTCTGTTTGAGAAGCGCGCGACGCTCCGCCTCGGGGCCGTCGCGGTCAGCTTCGAACCAGTGTTTCCGCACGCGCGTCCATCGCGCCGGGTTCGCCGTCGCCGGTCAGCGCGTAAGACATGTCGTTGCGCCGCCAATAGGCCACCGATTGCAGCCCTTCACGCACCGCACTGGGGCGTTTGGGCGCATCGCTGCGCGACTTGAGCGCGAAGAGCGACAAACGCAGGCCGTCGCCCGTGGTCACCGCGACCTGAAGCGCCGGCCCCTCATCCGTGGGGAAGAGCTGGACATCGGTTACGCGCCAGTCGACGGGCAGCACGGGCAGGTCGATGCTGGTGCGACTCTCGATCTCCCGAGCGTCGAGCGTCGGCGCTTCGATCTGCGAGGGCATGTTGGCACGCATCATCGCGATCCGGTGCGAGCTGACGGCATAGTCGACATAGCCGGGCGTCCCCGCCGGCCATGCCAGCACCATCGACGCGGCGGCCGCCAGCGAGAGTCCGCCGAAGATCGCACCACGGCGGATGAACCGCTTCGACGATGCCATGCCCAGCCGCGACACCTGCGCGATCGCCGCGGGCGCGACCGGGCGCGGATCGTCAGCGAGCAGCTGTAGTGCAGTGCGATTACTCAGCTCCCCCATCACCCAAGCCGCACGATCGGGATCCTGCGCCAGCCGCGATTCGACCGCGAAACGCCGCGTGGGGTCGAGTTGGCCGTCGACATAGGCGTGGAGTTCGAACTCCGAAGACTGCTCAGCCATTTCCCCCTCCCACGATACGCAAGGGAGACGGCCCCTGTTCCAGTTGCTTCAATGAGTCGCGCGCACGCGACAGCCGCGACATCACCGTGCCGACCGGCACCTCAAGCACGTCGGCCACTTCCTGATAGGTCAGCCCCTCCACGGCGGTCAGGTGAAGCACCGTGCGGTGATGCTCGGGCAGGCTGGCATAGGCGCTGGCAATCCGCGACAGCCGAACGCGCTGCTCCTGCTCGAGGTCGGGATTGCGCTCCAGCGCTTCGGCGAGCCGGTCGTTACGGCGCGCCTCCGCCGCCTCGCGGCGCTTGCTCGAGATGAAGACATTATGGACGATCGCGAGCAGCCAGCCGCGGCGGCTGAATTCGGGCTTGAAGCTCTTCTTGCGCTCAATCGCACGCAGGATCGCGTCCTGCACGACATCGTCGGCATCCTGATCGTCGCGAGTCAGCGCGCGCGCATAGCGGCGCATCGCGATCAGTTCGCCGGGGATGTCGGCATCCGGGTTCACGCCGCGAGTTCCTGCAGCAACCGCGGTGCTGCGTCCACCCTGGCACGTCTGCGGGACAGGCAGCGGCGATAGTCCATCGCGACCCCGGCCAGTATGTCATCCCAGCGATAGCGCTCCGCTTCCTTGCTCGCCGCGGCACCCATTAGACGGCGCAACGACGCTTCCTGCATCAGCATCCGTGCCGCGCGCGCATAGGCAGCGGACGCGTGGGGAGCGACCAGCCATCCTGTGCGGCCGTCCGCGATCAGCGCCGCCGCGCTCGGCACATCGGCGGAAACGACCGCAAGCCCGCTCGCCATCGCCTCAAGATTCACGTTGCCGAACGCTTCGGTCACGCTGGGGTTGATCAGGATGTCGGCGCTTGCCACCGCGCGGCCCAGCGCCACGCCTTCCAGATGCCCCGCGAACACCGCATCGGGCAACCGCTTCTCGAGCCAGCCGCGCGCGGGTCCATGGCCGACGATGAGCGGCCTGACGGATTGATCCGAAGCCCGCAACGCATCGATCGTATCCGCGAACACGCCCAGCCCCTTCTCCTGCACCAGCCGCCCGAAAAAGAGCGGCACGACATCCTCAGGCATATAGCCGAAGGCCGCGCGAGTCGCTTCGTCGCGCAGCCCGGGGTGGAAGGCGGCGGGATCGATACCCCGACCCCAGACCGAGACACGGCCGGCACCGTGCTTGGCGGCAAGCTCCTCTGCGATCGGCAGGGTCGGCGCGAGGATGCGGTCGCAATCGCCATAGAAGCGGTCGAGATAGCGTTCGATCACCGGACGCAGGAAGCCCATGCCATAATAGGCGGGATAGGTTTCAAACCGGGTGTGCAGGCTCGCGACCACCGGGATACCCTGAGCTCGTGCCCATTTCTGCGCCTGTCGGCCGAGCAGGTCAGGCGCCGAAAGATGGACGATATCGGGCGCAAAGGCCTCAAGCTCCGCCCGTGTCGCGCGGGTCAGGCCAAGCGCCAGCCGGTATTCGGGGCGCCCCGGCAGCGCGAGCGAACGAACGGCGCGCACATCGCCCATGGATTCGAACGCCGGTGTCGGCGCGCGCGGGGAGAAGACGCGTACCTCCATCCCTTCCTTGCCGATCAGATGCGCCACCAGCCGGTTGAGCGCGCGGTTCGCGCCGTCGCGCACGCAGTCATAATTGCCGGAGAACAAGGCCACGCGGATCGGGCGGGCGGAGGCCCGGGCACGCGCTGTGCCGGTGGGAAAAAGCGGGGACGCGGAGACAGACATGCCCGGCATACGCGCGCCGGGGCAGGTTTATTCCCTTTGCTATCCAGTCACCCGGACAGAACGGTGTTGCCGTCGCCTGCGCAGCCACAGCATCCAGCCGGTGATGACGAGTGCTGTCGTGACGATTCCCGATACGAACACGAGCCAGCGCCCGACCGCACCGAACGCCTTCCCCGAATGCAGCGGATACTGCCAGGCGAAGAACTGGTCGCCCGCGCTCTCCCCATTGTCATGCCGCGTCGCGAGGACGCGGCCATCGGTCATCGCGACATAGGTCCACAGCCGCCCCTGATCGTCGCGATCGCGCGGGTCGAAGGTGCGCACGGCATAGGCGGCATGATCGGGCAGGACCCGCAAACTGTGCACCTGCGAGCGATCGGGCGTTACGGCTGCCATCGCCGCCTCGAGTCCGACCGGGCGCGCGGGCGGCTCGACATCGGGCCAATGTTCGTGAAGCCGCTCGTTGATCGGTGACATCAGCGCCACCGCGCTGCGGCTGTCGTCGGGCCAAGCCAGCGTCACGCCAGTCAGCGCAAGCACGAAGGTGACCGGCCACGCCCACATGCCCGGCGCACGGTGCCAGTCGAACAACCGGCGCAGGCTGCCCGGCTTGCCGGCGACCGCGAAGGCGCTGCGCCACTTCGCCAGCGCCGGCACCGCCAGCCACAGCGCGATGGCGTGATCGATCAGCCAGGCGAGCGACACCAGCCCGAAGAACCAGGTCATCCACGCGCCCGCGAGCAGATCGACATGCAGCCCGTAGAGGACATCCATCACATGCCGCCGGTCGAGCGATACCCTGCCGCTTTCGCGCCAGCCGAGCACGCGCCCGTCGCGCGGGTCGGCGAAGAGCTGGACGGGGCGCGGTTTCCCCTCCCCCACCGGCGCGCGGCCGAGCATCCAGATCGTGCCGCGCGGATGCGACGGCATCAGGATGTTGTTGGGCGCGAACCCCGGCAGCGCCGCCTGTGCCCGGGTGACGGCAAGGTCGATCGAGGCGTGCTGCACCGCCGCTGCGGGGATCGTCCGCAGATCCGGGTTCAGCCAGCTGTCGAGCTCGTCATAGAAGGTCACCGCCGATCCGGTGACGGCCAGCAGCAACAGCCACAGCCCGCCGAGAATTCCGAACCAGCGGTGCCAGATTCGCGCGAACGGCCGCCACCGGCGCGTTGCGGCAGGTGGCGGCAAGGTCATCAGTAGCGGAACGAGACGCTGAGGCGGATGTTGCGGCCCGGCTCGGGCAGACCGCGCACGATCTCATATCCAGCCACGTTGATCTGGCTGTAGTCGCCGACGCTGGCATGCGCGCGATATTGCTTGTCGAGCAGATTGTAGACCGCCGCTTGCAGCTCGATCATGTCGGTGCCGAACGGACGCCAGGTGCCCGAGATATCGACCACCGCATAACCCGGCTTGTCGATGAAATAGGTCTTGTTGACGAAGCCGAGCTGCTTCTCGCGGAACAGCACCTCGATGTCGTTGAGATCCTCATAGCGGGTCACGGTGGCGCGCAGGCTCAGATCCGACGAGGGTTCGAACGCGGCGGTCACCGCCCAGTTGTCGCCCACCGAATTGCCGAGCGCAATCTGCTCATACCCCTCGATCCGCTTGTCGTTGAGGCGCGAATCATAATGGTTGTAATAGCCCTCGATCGAGAACGGGCCGGTGCGATAGCCGGCGCGCAGTTCGAAGCCTTCGGCTTTGAAACTGCCGACATTCTCGTAATAGACTGCGTCCTGAATCGTACCGGGCGTGCGGATCGCACCGAGCTGGTCGAGTACGACGTCACGGATTTTGGTGCGGTAATAGACTGCGGAGGCGGTGATGCCGTTGCGGTCGTACTTCACACCGCCTTCGATATTCTCGACCCGCTCTGGCTTGAGACCGGGCGCAAGCGAGATGCGGCCGGGCCGCTTCTCGAGCGTGAAGCCGTCGCCGATCTCCTTGCCGCGAAACGCTTCGGCATAGCCGGCGTTGAGCGACAGGCCCGGCAGCACGTCGAGCGTCGCGCCCGCATTGAAGCTGACACCATCGCTGTCGATGCCATTGCGATAGGTCACCTGATCGAGGTCATAGGCATCATAGCGCGCGCCGAAGCTCAGCAGCAGCGGCTCAACCACGCGCCAGCGATCCTGGATATAGACGCCCATCAGCGCGCCCTTCTCCTCGAACCGGCTGACCGCCGGGTTCCACGCCCAGGGCTGCCACTTGGCGGGCGCGCCGAGATACTGGCCGACGACCCGGTCCGAGCGATGCTCGAACCCGACCGTCACGTCATGCCCGCCGCGGCGGATGCGCGCGCGGGCGTCGAAGCCCCAGCTTTCGATATCCGCGCCATAGAGACCCCAGCGGTCGGACCGGTCCTGCGTAAATTCGGTGCGCGTCCAATAGCCGCTTGCCTCAAGGTTGATACCAGCGCCGGTTTCAAAGCCGTAATTGGCGATCGCGGTCTTGCGCGTGCCCTCGACCCGAAACAGCCGGTCGGCCGCCAGCACCGGCCAATTGGGGCGCATACCGAATTCGCCCTCTTCCTCGCGCTGCTCATAGCTCAGCGTCAGGCGATGCCCGGCGCCGAGGTCGCCGCCGATCTTGACGAAGCCGAGCTGCTGCTTCGCCGCGGTACCGCGCAATGTGGTGCCGTTGCCATCCTTGAAGTCCTCACGATCGACATGCACGTACGAAGCGAGGATGCCGATATCGCCGGTCAGCCGCGCAAACGCGGTGCCCGACAGCTTGTAGCCGTCATTGCTGAACCAGCCGCCCTTGGCGATCACGCCGAAGTCGCGCCCCGCGCGCAATAAGTCGGTGGGATCGACGGTGCGGAAACGGATCGCGCCGCCGATCGCGCCGAAGCCCGAATCCGCCTCACCCGCGCCGGCCTGAACCTGTACCGTCTTGAGCAGTTCCGGCTCGATGCTGACGCGGCCGACATGGTGGAACAAGGTGCCGCGCTGCGGAGCCCCATCGATCGTCACATTGAGCATCGAATCCTCGAGTCCGCGGACATAGATCTTCTGCGCGATGCCGAGCGAACCGCCGACCGCGACCGAGGGGACATTGCGGAACAGATCGCTCAGGTCGTTCGCCTGCATCGCCTGAATGGCCTTGCGGTCCAGATCGACATCGGTCAGCGCGCCGACCACAACCACCACTTCATCGCTCTCCTCCGCCGCGGAAGAAGCCTGCGGCGCATCTTGCGCGCGGGCCTGCGGGATGATCGCGATCATGGCGGCGCTGAGCAGCAGCGCCGCGTAAGCGGTTTCAGTCTTCATGCTGGTTTCCCTGATTATTTCCCGGCGCGGTTAAGTGTTATTGCAACTCAAAGTCAATAAGACATGACCCTAAATTGCGTATCGCGCGACGCTCCGTCTCCGCCCCTCGCCAAACGCTCCATAATAGGCTAGGGGGCAGCACTTACCCGCGCCGTGCCCAATGGCCGCGCGACGATTGTGAGCTGCATGACCTTTACCCATCTCCCCACCAGCCTCGCCGAGGCGCTGGCCGCACGCGGCTATACCGACCTCACTCCGGTGCAGGCCGCCGTCACCGAAGAGACCGCCAAGGGCCGCGATCTCCTCGTCTCGGCGCAGACCGGCTCGGGCAAGACCGTCGCCTTCGGCCTCGCCATGGCCGACGATCTGCTCGACGACGGCAGCCTTCCCGCCCCGGGCCTGCCGCTGGCGCTGGTGATCGCGCCGACGCGCGAACTCGCACTTCAGGTCGCGAAGGAGCTGACCTGGCTCTACGCCTCGGCCGGCGGACGTATCGCCACCTGTGTCGGCGGCATGGACGCCTCGCGCGAGCGCCGCACGCTTTCCTATGGCACGCACATCGTCGTCGGCACGCCGGGACGTCTGCGCGACCATGTCGAACGCGGTGCGCTCGACCTCAGCAAGGCGCGCGTCGCCGTGCTCGACGAGGCCGACGAGATGCTCGACATGGGCTTCCGTGAAGAGCTTGAGGCGCTGCTCGACGCGACTCCGCCCGAGCGCCGCACGTTCCTCTTCTCCGCGACGCTGCCCAAGCCGATCGTCGCGCTCGCCCGCCGCTATCAGCGTGACGCGCACCGCATCTCGACCGTGGGCGAGGATCGCGGCCATGGCGACATCACCTATCAGGCGATCGCCGTCGCACCCGCCGATATCGAGCATGCCGTGATCAACCTGCTCCGCTTCCACGAGGCGGAGACGGCAATGCTGTTCTGCGCAACGCGCGACAATGTCCGGCACCTTCATGCCGGGCTGACCGAGCGCGGCTTCGCGGCGGTGGCGCTGTCGGGCGAGCATAGCCAGAATGAGCGTAACGCCGCGCTTCAGGCGCTGCGCGACCGCCGCGCACGCGTTTGCGTCGCCACCGACGTCGCTGCCCGCGGGATCGATCTGCCAACGCTCAGCCTGGTCGTCCATGTCGAGCTGCCGCGCGATGCCGAAACGCTTCAGCACCGTTCGGGCCGCACCGGCCGCGCGGGCAAGAAGGGCACCGCGATCCTGATCGTCCCCTATCCGCGCCGCCGCCGCGTCGAGATGACGCTCAAGCAGGCCAAGATCAACGCCGAGTGGCTCCCCGTCCCCGGCGCGGAAGATATCCGCGCCAAGGATCGCGAGCGGCTGATGACCAAGCTCATTGCCCCGATCGAGATCGAGGATGAGGACCGCGAGATCGCCGAGGCATTGCTGGCGGAGAAGACCCCGCTCGAAATCGCCGCAGCGCTGGTTCAGGCGCATCGCGCGTCGATGCCTGCGCCCGAAGAGCTGATCGACCGCTCGCCCGCCGAACGGGGCGCACCGGTCCATCGCCCGGGCTTCGACGACGTCGCATGGTTCCGTATGAACATCGGTCGCCGTCAGAACGCCGATCCGCGCTGGATCCTGCCGCTGATCTGCCGCCGCGGCCACATCACCAAGTCCGAAATCGGCGCAATCCGGATCGGTGCGGGGGAGACCCGCTTCCAGATCCCGAGCAAGCTTGCCGATCGCTTTGCCAAGGAGGTCGCCAAGACCGCCGGACAGGACGAGGACGGCGTGCTGATCGAGATGGCCGACGGCCCGCCCCCGCCGGGGACGCGTGGCGATCATGCTCCTCGCCACCACAAACCGCGTGACCATAGCCGGCCGGTCCATCGCGCGCGTCCCTCGGGACCGCCAAAGCCGCACCGCGGGAAGCCGCCCAAGAAGTAGCGCGATCCCTCTGCTCTTTCTCTCGTCATCCCGGCCTTGTGCCAGGATCCACCGCACCGCGTGGTAGTGGGCTTGCGGCTCTCGCCAGGCGCCATCCAAGAGCGACATGGGCCGCTGCACCCTGGACCCCGGCACAAGGCCGGGGTGACGAAGGGGGATTAGAGGAGCAGTTGATGGCCCACCCCCTCCACATCCTCGTCGACGCCGACGCCTGCCCGGTGAAGGACGAGGTATACAAGGTCGCGTGGCGGCGCGCGGTGTCGGTGACGATTGTCGCCAACGCCTTCATCCGCATCCCCGACCACCCGCTGATCGGGCGTGAGGTCGTGTCCGACGGGTTCGACGCGGCGGACGACTGGATCGCCGAACGGGCCGGGCCGAAGACCGTGGTGGTGACGGCCGACATTCTGCTCGCCGACCGCTGCCTCAAGGCCGGGGCGACCGTGCTCGCGCCTAGCGGCAAGCCGTTCACGACCAGCTCGATCGGCGCTGCGATCGCGACCCGAGCGATCATGGCCGATCTGCGCGCGGGCGGCGACCAGATCGGCGGACCGCCGCCGTTCCGCAAGGAGGACCGGTCGCGCTTCCTCTCCGCACTCGATGAGGCGCTGGTCCGGCTCGCCCGCTGACGCGTACCCATAGTGGATTCGCGTTCGTTACGGGTGCGTGATAGCCTCCGCGCTTCCTTTCCCCGGAGGCGCGCATGTCCGAAGAGCGGATCACTCACCCCGATGGCACCGGTATCAATCTGCATAGCTGGCCCGCGAGCGGCGCGCCCAAAGCGGTGGTCTTGCTCCAGCACGGCTTCAACGCGCACGGTGCGCATCTGAGCTGGGCTGCCGAGCAGCTGAATGCCGCCGGCTATGCCTGTTATGCGGTCGATCTGCGCGGGCGCGGTAAATCGGATGGGGAACGCTTCTTCGTCGATGATTTCGACAAATACCTCTCCGACCTCCAGCTCGCGTTCGATCGCGCGCGCGCCGAGCATCCCGGCCTGCCGATCTTCCTGATGGGCCACAGCGCCGGCGGGGTGATCGCCACCCGCTATGCGCTGCGCCACCAAAGCGAGCTCAAAGGGCTGATCTGCCACAGCTTCGCGTTCCGCGTGCCCGCGCCGCGCTTCCTGCTCAACCTGCTGCAATGGCTCAGCAGCCCGTTCCCGCGGCTCAAGGTACTCAAGCTCAAGAATGCGGATTTCTCGCGCGATCCGGCGTGGGTCGCGATGATGAACGCCGATCCGCTGATTGCCGACGAGAACCAGCCGGCCAAGACGGTGGGCGAGATGTGGAAGGCCGACAAGGTGCTGGAGGCCTCCTTCCCGAAGATCACCCTGCCGGTCCTGATCATCCACGGGACGCAGGATCACGCGACCCTGCCTGCCGGCAGCCAGATGTTCTTCGACAATGCCGGATCGGCGGACAAGACGCTCAAACTCTATGACGGCCATTATCACGACCTGCTCGCCGATACCGGCAAGGAAGGGGTGATGGCGGACATTCGCGGCTGGATCGACGCGCGGGTCTGAACCCGACGGTTAGCGCTAACCCTTGACTGACGGATATTGCGCCGCCAAATGCGCCGCACAACGCCGGTCGCTGACCGGCTCCATGCGCCGCCTCTTTCGGGTTTCCGGCCTGCGCGTGATGATACGAGCCCGCGACAGACTGGAAGTCTTATGGCGTGGGTCATCCTCGGCATTGCCGTTGTTACGGAAATCATCTGGGCGCTCAGCCTCAAATGGGCGGCGGGCGCCTCGACTTGGCACGCGTCGCTCGTTCCGGTGACGCTCAGCTTCGTCAACATGGCGCTGCTCGGCCTCGCGATGCGCGATCTGCCCGCGGGCACCGCTTATGCGATCTGGACCGGATTGGGCGCGGTCGGCGTGATCCTGATGGGGATCATGTTGTTCGGCGACCGCGTGTCGCTGGTGCAGGCCGGGTTCATGGCGTTGATTGTTATCGGAGTCGCGGGAACAAAAGCTTTCGCTCCGGCTTGAGCATCCCGGGCTGGGGACGGGTGACTTTCACGTGCGCGGCCTCTATCATTGGGCTTCGGTGAAAGGATAATGCTTTAGATGTTCGGACGATCGCGGTCGCATGGTGTTGCGGCGCTGCCCCTGCTCGGTCTTGCCCTCGGTGCGCCTGCGCTTGCGCAGCAGGTGCCCGTACCCCGGGCCACAGCCACGACGGCCCCGGCATCCCCGCAAGTCGCTCCCCCGCCGGTCCAGATCACCCCGGTCCAGATCCCGCTGCCGGTCCTCAGCCCGGAGCAGGCGCAGCAGGTCCGCCGCCTGATCGTGCAGGGCCGGATCGCGCAGGGGCTGCGTTATTCGACCGCCGAGGCCGAAGTGCTGCCCGCCGACGATCAGGGTCTGGTGCGCGCCGCGCTCGACTATGCCCGCGCGATCCATATCGGCCGCCTCGACACCGCCGACTTCCAGGAGGATTGGGCGCTGCGCCCCGCTGCCTGGGATCCGCTCCCCGGTTTTGCCAAGGCGGTCGCCGACAACAAGCTGTCGCAATGGTTCGCTGGTCTGACGCCGCAGTACGAAGGCTATGACAACCTTCGCAAGGGCCTCGCCCGCTATCGCCGGATCGAAACCACGGGCGGCTGGACCAGCATCGCCGCCGGCCCGGATCTGACCGTCGGGTCGAGCGGTCCGCGCGTCGCAGCGCTCCGCACGCGCCTCGCGGTCGAGGACAGCGAAATCACGGGCGCCGGCGACAAGTTCGACGCCGCGCTCAAGGAAGCCGTGGTCCGCGCCCAGCGCCGCTACGGTCTTGCCCCCACCGGCACCGTCTCCACCGGCACGCTTGCCGGGCTCAACGTCCCCGTCTCAAGCCGCATCCGCCAGATCATGGCGAATATGGAGCGGTGGCGCTGGATGCCCAAGGAGATGCCGGTCGACCGCATTCAGGTGAACATCGCCGCGGCACAGGTCGCGGTGTTCGAGGGCGATCGTCCGGTGATGTCGATGCGTGGCGTAACCGGCAAGCCCGGCGGCGGCGAGACGCCGATGCTCCAGTCGAGCATTCATTCGGTCGTGCTCAATCCGCCGTGGAACGTCCCCGCGGGCATCGCCCAGCGCGAATTGTTCCCCAAGGGCGCGGCCTATCTGGCGCGCAACGGGTTCAAGGTGATCGGCACCGGCGCCAGCCGCCGCCTGCAGCAGTCGCCGGCGCAATCGGCGCTCGGCCGGTACAAGTTCGACTTCAACAACCCGTTCGCGGTCTATCTCCACGATACGCCGAGCAAGGGCACCTTCTCGCGCTTCGACCGGCTCGCCTCGCATGGCTGCATCCGGCTCGAACGCCCGGATGACCTGGCGCGCCTGCTGCTCGAGGGCAGCACGCAATGGACCTCCGAAGCGATCGACGGGGCGCTGGCCAAGGGCGACACGGTACGCGCTGCGCTGCCCAACCAGGTCGCGGTGTACCTGCTCTACTGGACCGCCTATGCGAGCGGCACCGGCACGATGAACTTCCGCGGCGACCCCTATGGCTGGGACAAGACGCTCGCGACCAAGATCGAGAAGCGCTCCGCCGCCCAGGCGCTGGCTGCGCGCTGAACCTGTTTTCACGGAGAACCCAATGACCCGCCGCCTTCCGCTTGCCGCCGCCCTCCTCGCCGCCACCGCGCTCGCCGCATGCTCGGGCGGTTCGGACGCGCCCGATACGCCGGTGAACAACGGCGATAATGAGGTCGAGGTAATCGACGAGGCGCCGACACAGAATGTCGTGGAGCCCGAGCCCACGCCCACCCCCTCGCCGACGCCCGCACCGATCGTCCAGGACGACCGTGCGACCGACGAGCAGGTGCAGGACGATGCCGACGCGGTCGGCATGACCGCACGTCTGCCGCGCGATCAGAGTGGCAACGAAACCGCTCCGGTGGAGTGACGTTACCCGCTCTGGTTAACGGGAATCTGGTCAATCCGGGTTTGATACGCTAACGACACGCTATTGAGTGGAGCGGGTATCCGAACCGCTCGGGGGAAGTGGTGTGACGTTGACGGTGGCGCTCATTGCGATGGGCGCGAGTGTATCGATCGGTTTGAACGGCCTGATTGCCGAAACGCGCGTTCCGCCCGGCCAGCAAGACGTTATCGTCGCGCGTACCGTCGGTGGCATGATCAGCTATACCCGCTGGCCCGAGCCGCGCCCTGTGGTACGGCTCTGCGTCAGCGGCGCCACGACGTATACAAAGGGCTTTGGCCGCATTGGTCAGAGTAGCGGCCGGCAGGTGGTCACCCAGGTCGTCGCGCCCGGCGGCGCCACACAGGGCTGCGACGTTCTCTATTTTGGGACGCTCGCCGACGCGGACCGCCAGCGGATGCTGCGCTCGATACGCGACCTGCCTGTACTGTCGATCGCCGAAACCGATCCTGCATGCCGCGGCGGCACCATCTTCTGCCTGCGCATCCTTCCCGACCGGGTCGGCTTCCGGATGAGCATCGATGCGGTTTCACGCAGCGCAGTGCGGATCGACCCGCGCGTCCTGCGGATTGCCCTGCCCGATGGAGGCGCGTCATGAGCGAGGTCGCCGGCCTCCCCTCGCTGCGCCGTGTGCTCGCGCGGATGCACCTGCGCGTGACGCTGTTCGCGGTGGGTCTTACCGGCCTGACCGTGCTGCTCGCTGGTTTCGCCGCGATCGGCGCCTATGCAAGCCAGAACCTCCACCTGATCGGGCGTTCGGCGGGCTATACCGCCGCGCCTGCTATCGTGTTCGACGACCCGGTCGCGGCGCGGCAGAGCATCACCCCGCTTCTCGAAGCCGGCGTGGCCGGGATCGCCCTGCTCAAGCCCGACGGGACCGTCCTCGCCGCGGTTGAGCGCGAGGGCGAGGACAGCTCCATCGCCCGCTGGATCGCCGACCGGCTGTTCTTCTCCGCGCCGATCGAAGAACCGGTCATCCATCTCGGCACCCGGATCGGATCGGTGCGCGTGCATGGCGAAGGCAGCGCCGTCGCCAGCTACATCCGCGATGGCATTCTTGGCACATTGGTCTGTCTGGTACTGACCGGCCTCGCCGCATGGCTGCTCTCGCGGCGGCTGCGCGCCGACATCGTCGAGCCGCTCAATGCGATCGCCGACGCCGCGCATCTGTTCCGCCGCGACGAGACGCTCGACGCGCGCGTGCCACCGGCATCGATCCGCGAGGTCGAAGCGCTGCGCACGGACTTCAACGCCTTGATCGCCGAGCTTGGCGACTGGCGCCAGCATTTGCGCCGCGAGAACGAGACGCTGAACCACAAGGCGAGCCACGACGCGCTGACCAGCCTTCCCAATCGCGCGCAGTTCGAGCGGCGGGCGGCGGAGATGATGGCGGAAGCGCGCGCCGGCGACGCGAGCTTCGTCCTGCTCTACGCCGATGCCGACGGCTTCAAGCCGATCAATGATCGCCACGGCCATGCCGCAGGTGATCTGGTACTGGTCGAGACTGCCGCGCGTATCCGCAGCTGCCTGCGCGCGCGCGACGTCGCGGCACGGCTGGGCGGCGACGAATTTGCAGTGTTGCTCGCAGCACCCAGCGGCGCGGACGCTGCCGAACGCGTGACCAGCGAGATCGCCGCTCGCCTGGCGCAACCCATCCGGCTGCCTTCGGGCGCAGCGGTGACGATGACGCTGAGCATCGGCGCCGCAATCTATCCGGGCGACGGTCAGGATATGACCACGCTCATCAACCGGGCGGATGCGGCGATGTATGCCGCCAAGGGAAGCCTCCGCGCCCGTGAACAGGGAGTTTCGTGATGCCGTCGTTCGTGCGTACCAGTCTGCTCCTCGCGCTCGCAGCGCTCGTCCTTGGCGGCTGCCAGATGTCGAAGGACAAATCCCCCTGGACCCGTGCCCAGCGCGCAGTGTTCGTTGAGGAGGGCTTTGCGCAGACCGATCGTGGCTGGGAATTCAGCATCAACGACCGCTTGTTGTTCGAGACCGACGACAGCACCGTGCTTCCCCAACAGGTCGGATCGATCCGCCGCATTTCCGGCCGCCTGCTCGGTGTCGGGATCCGCCATGCCGCGGTCGAGGGTCACGCCGACGGCTCCGGCGGTGCCGAACACAACCAGCGCCTGTCCGAACGCCGTGCCGCCGCGGTGGCAGAGGTGCTGGTCGGGAGCGGCTTCGCGCAGTCCGCGGTCTCCACCGCGGGCCTTGGCGACCGCTTTCCGGTCGAAAGCAACGCCACCGTCGAGGGCCGCCGCGAAAATCGCCGCGTCGTCATCCTGATCGCCACGCCCTGATCCGGGCAACCTCCCGCCCCTCCGGTTGACTTTCACGCCATAGCCGCTATTGGCGCGCCTTCGCGTGGCCGGCTTGCCGGTCGTGCGTACCGTCCGAGACAGTGGGTGACCGGGTTTGCCGGTCTTAATTTCCCGCCAAGACGGGGACAGAGATTTATACCGGGTCCTTCCGTGCGATGGAGTGTCCGGGTCAGCCCGCCGGAGCAGTCCGGCCCTGACGATCATGCCCCTCGGACGAGGGGGTTGGGCATCCGCCCTGCCCTCGGCGTAACCGGCTCCAGCCCTTTGGGTTGGGGTATTTTGAGGAGACCGGCATGGATCGTGCTCAGAAGACCGAAGCCGTTGCCGAGCTGAACCGTACCTTCAACGAGGTCGGCGTGGTGGTCATCACCCGCAACCTCGGGATGACCGTCAAGCAATCGACGGACCTCCGCAACAAGGCACGCGAAGCCGGTGCGAGCTACAAGGTCGCAAAGAACCGCCTTGCCAAAATCGCGCTCGACGGCACCGATTATTCGGTGCTTTCGGACCTGCTCGTAGGTCCGACTGCGCTTGCCACGTCGAACGACCCCGTTGCTGCTGCAAAGGTCGTCGTCGATTTCGCCAAGACCAACGATCGTATCGAGATCGTCGGCGGCGCGATGGGAAGCCAGCTGCTCGACGCGGAAGGCGTGAAGGCACTCGCCTCGCTGCCCTCGCTGGATGCACTGCGTGCCAAGCTCGTTGGTCTTATCGTCGCCCCGGCGACCAAGATCGCGACCATCACCCAGGCTCCCGCGGCGCAGATCGCGCGCGTGCTCTCGGCATATGCGGAGAAGGAAGCCGCCTGAGGCGGCGTTCTTTCGCGACGTTATTTCGAACCAATCTGACTGAAGGAATTATACATGGCTGACCTGAACAAGCTCGTCGACGCTCTCTCGGAGCTGACCGTCCTCGAAGCCGCTGAGCTGTCGAAGCTGCTCGAAGAGAAGTGGGGCGTTTCGGCTGCTGCTGCGGTTGCAGCTGCTCCGGCCGCTGGCGGCGGCGCCGCTGCCCCGGCTGCTGAAGAGCAGACCGAGTTCGACGTGATCCTCACCGGCGACGGTGGCAAGAAGATCAACGTCATTAAGGAAGTCCGCGCCATCACCGCGCTCGGCCTGACCGAAGCGAAGGCTCTCGTCGAGGGCGCGCCGAAGGCCGTCAAGGAAGGCGTGTCGAAGGACGAAGCCGAGAAGCTCAAGAAGCAGCTCGAGGAAGCCGGCGCGACCGTCGAGATCAAGTAATCTCGAACGGCTGCACCCGCAGTCTTCAAGAAGGGGCGGTCCGGCAACGGGCCGCCCTTTTCTGTTGGCCCGACGGCGACCGCGGCCTAGGCATCGAAGCATGACCGAGGCCGCAACCGATCCAGCTCCCTTCCCCGCCAGCGTGGGACTTGGCGGAGATAGCGACGAGATCGCCGCGATCGAGGAGATCGAAGCCGAGTTCGGTGTGATGCTGGACTATGCCGATGCGCCGCAATGGCACACGGCGGGCGACGTGTTCCGCTCGCTGCTTGCGCAACTTCCTGCCGAACAATCGGACAACCCCGATACCTGGGACCGTTTCGTCCGCGCGCTTACCGATCAGAGCGGTATCGATCCTGCGGAGATTACACCGGACAGCCCGCTGATCGAAGAAGGGCAGATCTGGCGCGGCCTTGGCGCGGTGTCACGCATGCTGCTTCTGTTGGCAATCGGTATGGCGCTGGTCGTCATCCTCGGCGCCGTCATGCTCGCGCGCTAGACCTTGGGTACGTAGCGCTTCGCGGCGAGCCGCCCGAACCCCTCGCCCGCACGCTCGACCCAGAGCGGTCCCAGCCGGTCGCTCCCCGCCGCCGGCGCGGTGCCGACCATGAAGGAGTCGCGCAGCGTGCGGATGCTCAGCCCTGCATACCATTTGAGCGATATCGGCACGATCGGCACGAACATCGGCTTGCCCTGCACGGTCACCACCTTCATCTGGTCGCCGGGCAGAGTGACCTGAGCGTTGACCATCTGCACGGTGCCGGGGGCGACGCTGAACGGCTCCGATCCCGCCGCAATCCGCGCCGCGCCGTGGAAGTTGGCGATCTGCGCGTCCTGCTCCGCATTGGCGCCGAGCAGCCCAAGTACGGCGCGGATATTGTCCGCAGGCTCGGCCCCGCGATTCTGGATGAACAACTCAAGGTCCAGCGTCACCATTCCATCGCTGATCGCTGCGCGCACCGGACGAATTTCGGTCACCAGCGGCCCGTCCGGCGGCGGGACCGGCGGTACGGCGGACGCTGCCGGAGCAGGAGCCGCTGCCGGAGCCACCGGTGCAGCTGGCCGGACGGGCACCGTCGGCATCTTGTGACCAAGAGGTGGCGGACCGGGCGTCGGCGGCGAAACCGCGATCACCTCGTGAGCGGCCTCTCCGTCAGCCTCCGCATCGTCGCGGCGGCGGCGGCGGAGCAGCGCGAGCGTGCCCACGCCGATTACCAATAGCAGCGCGCCGCCCAGCGCTGGCCAGAGCCAGGCGGGACGACCTGACACGGGCGCGGGCTGTACGGTGTCGATCGGCGTCTGCGCTTGTGCGGGAGTTCCCGAAGCCAGGGGTAGCGGCGACGCAGGCAGCGGGGTCGCTTCTGGAGCGCGCGGCACGGCGGTTGCCGAAGGATCAGGCGCCTCGACCGGCGCGCGAACCGGCCGCGGCGTTGCAGCACGGGTCGCTGTCGGCGACGGAATCGGGATCGGCTGGACAATCGGCACCGGAGACGGAGCCGGCGTCGGCGCCGCGGTGGGACGTGGCGTCGGGGT
This sequence comes from Sphingomonas sp. GW821-FHT09B04, assembly GCF_059418285.1. Lineage (NCBI taxonomy): Bacteria > Pseudomonadati > Pseudomonadota > Alphaproteobacteria > Sphingomonadales > Sphingomonadaceae > Sphingomonas > Sphingomonas sp. GW821-FHT09B04. The sequence goes on along the minus strand of NZ_JBWKPO010000002.1, from coordinate 247,635 downwards.
CTGACCCGACGGCGGCAGATCGAAGTCCGGAACCGGCGGCGTGATGACGGTCGGCGCCGTCTGCGCGGCGGCCGGCGCGGCGAGAAGCATCAAGGGGATCAGCGCGGTCGTCGCGCGAAGAGAAAACGCAGTCACGCGCCGCCCGTTAGCATGATGCGCATGAACCGGGGCACCAAAAAATGCGTACAACCGGGCGTAAAACAGGCCCGCTCCACCGCGCCGGGGCGGTGGAGCGGGCCGCAGCTCCTGCCTCAAACCTTGGCCGGGACGCTGTGCAGGCGGGCCTCGATGTCGGCATACATCGCCGGATCGTCCTGCAGCGCGATCGGGACGAGATGCTCGCCGCCATTGACGCGGCCGATGGTAAAGGCGGCGGCCGTACGCCCCTCGCTTCCATCCGGCAGACGATAGCGCGCATCTGCGATCAATACGGGCGTGAAGCCCTTATCGCCCTCGCGCGTGTCGGCGTCGACCTGCTCGCGCGGCAGGGTCACCGCGGCATTGAGGCGCGTACCGTCGCCCGGCTCGATTCGCTCGGCGGGAACGACCTGGTCCGCGGGCGGATGCATGAGCAACTGCTCGATCTCGGCCGGCGCTGCATGGTTGCCGCCCAGCATGAATGCGCCGATGCGCACATCTTCAGCGGGCACGCCGCCCGCATTGGCGACAGTCAGCTCGAACTCGACCATCGCACCGCGGCGGCTCATCCCCGCACGCGTCGGACGCATCGCAAGCTCGAGTTGCGGACGCCCGCCCTGCGGCTTCGCACCACCCAGCACCGCGTTGATATCGGCCGCATCCGGTGCGACGAGTTCCGCATTCTCAAGCGCGGGCTGCGGCTCGTCGCTGTTCGCATCGGGCGCGGCCGGTTCGGCGCGCCTGATTTCGGGCTCAAGACGCGGCGCGACGAAGATCGGGGCAGCCGCAACCGGATCGGCAGCACGCGGCAGCGGCGCAGGCGCGCGTTCCGGTATGGGCTGCACAGCGACCGGTTCGGCCTGATAAGCGACCTCAACCTCGTCGTCGCCACGGCGGCGGAGGAGCAGGAATGCGGCGATCGCGGCAGCGGCAAGGCCGACTGCAGCCAGAATGAGCCACAGCGTACCGCCCCCGGTATCATTTGCGGGTTCGGGGGCAACCGCAGTCTCGGCGGGGGCTTCAACCGGAGCGATCGTCTCTGCAGGCGGCGGCGCAAGCTCGGCCGGAGCGGGCGTGCTGGGCACCGCCGCGACGGGCGCTGCGGCTTCGGGCGCGGTCACCGGGAGAGGTGCTGCAGCGGGACGTGCCGGAGCCTCGGCACGCGGTGCAGGCCGGGCAGCGCGAGGCTGGGCACGGGTCGCAGTCCGTTCGGTCCTTGCGACCGCGGCACGCTCGCGCGCTTCCTGCTGCGCCGCCTCGGCGACACCGGGCGCAATCCGGGTACGCGATTCGCCCGGTGCAGTCTGTGCCACCGGAGCCGATACCGGCGCCACCGGAGCAGGTGCCGGAGCGGGTGCCTGCTGGGCGGGCACTAGCACGGTCGGCGGGGTCACCGTCTCCTGCGCCAGCGCGGTTGCGGGAAGGGCAGTGGCCGCAAGAAACACGGCGATTGCCCGGCGGTGCGCATGACGCGCTCGGTTGATGTGTTGGGTCATAACGGGAGTTCAATGAATGGAACCCGCGATTCGCCGCGCCCCCGGCTCACAATTGCGGCGAGCCGTTGATTGACGCCGCTCAAATGAAAAACGGGAGCGGTATCGTACCGCCCCCGTTTCATTTCACTTCAATATCTGAATATTTGTTCAGGGAACGGTCACTGTCTTGAACTCGACACCCTTCAACTCCGGAAGTTCCTGAAGCTGTGGCGTAACGACCTTCAGGTCACCCACAACCACCAGCGTCAACTTATCGATCGGCAAGTTCTTCGCCGCATCGCTGATCTGCGCCGGGGTCACCGCGAGCGTTGCGGGGACATATTTGTCCATCCAGTCGCGCGGCAGGCCAAGCGAGTCCCGCGTCGCGAGCGAGTTGACCAGCGCGCCCGGGGTCGAGTTCTGAATCACGAACAGGCCCGCCATATACTGGCGCATGCCGGCCGCTTCCTCGTCGCCCGGTGGGGTCGCCTGCAGCGTGCGGATCTCGTGGAACACTTCCTTGAGCGCCGGACCGGTCACCGTGGTCGTCACGTCGGCGTTGAACGTCCACACCGCGTTGGTCGGATAGAAAGCGAGGCTCGATCCCGGCGAATAGGTATAGCCCTTCGCCTCGCGGATGTTGCGGGTGATGCGCGAGCTGAACGCCCCGCCCAGCAGCGCGTTGGAGACCCGCATCGGGATATCGCCCTGCGTCCCTGCGTTCGGTGCGGGATAGGCGATGCTGAACGTCGATTGCGGCGCGCCCGGTCGGTCGATCAGCAGCACCTGCGGACCCGGCTTCGGGCTCGGTGGCAGCGACAGCCGATCCGGACCCGCGGCCCAGCCGCCAAACGCCTTCTGGACCGCCGCCTTCACCGCCGCCGCATCGAACTTGCCGGCGATATAGAGATGCGAACGCTTCGCCCCGAAATTCGCCGCGTGCCACGCCTTGACCTGCGCAGTGGTGTACGCGCCGAACTGCTGCGGCGTCGGCAGCACCCGGCCATAGGGATGGCCGGTGCCATAATAAGCCCGGTCGAGCGCTGCATCAGCGAGCGTCCCCGGCTGGCTCAGCGCCACCGCAAGGCGGCGGTTCCAGTTCGCCTTGACCCGCGCCAGTTCGCTATCGGGATAGCCCGGCTTCTGCGCGACATCGGCGACCAGCGCGATCGCGTCCGCCGCACGCTCGGACAGCACGTTGAGCGTCACCGACGAGCTTTCGAGCGTCGAATTGGTGGCGAGCCCGCCGCCCATGTCGGCGGCCTTCTGCGCGATCTGCGCGCCGGTCATCCCGGCCGCGCCTTCCTTCATCATGTCGACGGCGAGCAGCGCCAGCCAGGTATTCTCGCCCTCGTTGAGCGACCCGGCATAGGTCTGCAGCGACACCACCACCTTCGGCGCGACGCCATAGGGGACCAACGTCACCTTCATGCCGTTGGCCAGCGTGAAGGTCTCCGAAGCCGGAACCGTGAACGCCTTTGGCGCCGGGATCGGCGGGGGCGTGGTCGGAAGCTCCTGCGCCAACGCGGGGCCAGCGAGCAGCGTTGCAGCCATCAGGCTTGCGATCATGCGGCGCATCTTACTTGGCTCCCGCGGGCTTGGGCGCAGCGGCGGGCGCCGCACCGGGATCGATCGCATAGATCGAACGGTTGGTGGAACGCAGATACTCCTGCGCGGTCTTCTGGATCAGCGCCGGCGTCACCTTGGCAAAGCCGTCCTCGATCGTGTTGACCTTCTTCGGGTCGTTGTCGAACAGCGCGTACACCGCGAGCAGGTCAATGAGGCCGATGCGTCCGGTCCCGTCGATCGTCGAATAGAGGGACGAACGCATCTTGGTCCGCGCGCGCGCCAGTTCCTCGGCGGAGACCGGCTTGGTACGCAGATCCTCGATCACGCTGTCCACCGCTGCCTTGATCTCGTCGCGGCTGCGATTGGCGTCATGCGTGAAGTTGAAGCTCCACAGCATCGGCCCCTGATAGTTGAACATCGTGCCCAGCGGGAAATTGATGCCCCCGCCCACCTCGCCGGCGATGCCGGTCTCGGCGACCAGCTTGCGATAGAGGCGGCTGTCCTGCCCCTTGACCAGCATCTGGTCGATCAGGCCCATCGCATACCATTCGGGCGTGCCGCGCGCGGGGACGTGATAGCCCGCCGCCCAGCCCGGCTTGGGCGCAAGGCGATCGACGCGGCTCTTGAACTTCTCCGCGGTCTGGCGCGGCTCGCTGATGTCGGGCAGCTTGACCGGCGCCGACTTGGCCATCCAGCCGAAATATTTGTCGACCATCGCGCGCGTCGCCGCATAGTCGATGTCGCCCGCGACGACGAGCACGGCGTTGGACGGCTTATAGAAGGCGTCGTGGAACTGGGTGGCATCGGCCACCGTCGCCGCCTCGATCTCCTTCAGGTCGCCGTAGAAGTTATGGCTGTTGTACCAGTTGGTGTTCGCCAGCATCGGCAGGTCGATCCACGGCCAGGTCGAATAGGGCTGATTGAGGACGTTGACCTTAACCTCATTGCCGACGACGCCCTGCTGGTTCTTCAGCACCTCGTCGTTGATCACCGGGCTCGCCATGCGATCCGCCTCGAGCCACAGCATCCGCTCGAGCGCGTTCGACGGGACTACCTCGAAATAATTGGTGAAGTCGAAGCGCGTCGATCCGTTGAGGATGCCGCCGGCATTGCTGATCGTGCCGATATGCACGCCCTTGGGCGCGTTCTTCGAACCCTGGAACAACAGATGCTCGAACAGATGGGCAAAGCCGGTGCGCTCGCGCGGCTCGATGCGGAAGCCGATGCCGTAATAGACCCCGACCGTGACGGTGGGCGAGATCGTGTCCTTCGCCAGCACCACGCGCAGCCCGTTGGGCAGCGTGTAATATTGCATCTCGACCGACAGCTTCTGCGGCGCCTGACGCGCCGCCGCGGGCGCTGCCGTCAGGCCGAGCGGCAATGCCGCCCCAGCCAGCGCAAGCGCCGCCACCCATCGCTTCGTCTTCATGAGAACCCCCTAACTGATACCGTGTGTTACGATATCAGCACAGCACGTCACGTAAAGGGGGCTAGATACCCCCTTTGACGACTTCGTATCCCGCTGCGGAGAGCCGCGCGCCAAGCTCGGCAGTGCAGGCATCGACCAGCGCCGCATCGGTCGCGCGGACGACGAAATTCGCACCTGTCCGGCCTTCGCGGAAAAAGGGATAGCTGCCGATCGCGACGCCCTCGAACGCCCGTTCGGTGTCGCCGAGCAGTCCGGCGATCTCGCTTTCCGCGGCCCAACTGCCGATCGTCGCGCTCACCACGGGCCGCCCGCCCTCAAGCGTGCCGGTCAGCGCGTCGAGCATCCCCGCCGTGATGTGCGGCACCCCAGCCAGGATGAAGAGGTTGCCGACGCGGATGCCCGGCGCGCCCGACATGCGGTTGGGGATCAGGTCGGCGCCGTCGGGCACGCGCGCCATGCGCAGCCGCGCCTCGGTCAGCCCGCCGCGCGTCTCGTAATAACGCTCCATCAGCGCGCGCGCCTCCGGATGAACCACCACCGGCACCCCCAGCGCTGCGGCGATCGCATCGACGGTAATGTCATCATGCGTCGGCCCGATTCCGCCGGTGGTGAAGCAATAGTCGTAGCCCGCACGGATCGCGTTCACCGCGTCGACGATGCGTTCCTGCACATCGGGCACGACGCGCACTTCGGCCAGCTGGATGCCCTGAACGTTGAGCCACACCGCGACTTGCGCGACGTTCTTATCCTGCGTGCGACCCGAGAGAATCTCATCGCCGATCACCACCAGTCCCGCGGTCCAGATACGCTCGCTCATGGCGGTGGCATAGACGGATGCAGCCTCCCCGCCTAGCGTCGCCGTCATGCTATCCGCCCTCGCCGCACTCGCGCTCGCCGTCACCAATTGTCAGACCGAGCTGGTCGTGCTCGGCACCTCGCAGGATGCGGGCACACCCCAGATCGGCCGCAATACCGATCCCGCCTGGCGCGATCCGAAGCTTCGCGCCTGGGCCGCCTCGCTCGCGCTGATCGATCACACGAGCGGCCGCCGCTATCTGTTCGATGCGACGCCGAACCTGACCGATCAGCTCCACTGGCTCGACACGCATCAGCCGAAACGAACGCCGGGCCTCGGCATCGATGGCATCTTCCTGACGCACGCGCACATGGGTCACTATACCGGCCTGATGTTCCTCGGCCGGGAAGCCGCGAACGCGCGTGGCGTTCCCGTCTATGCGATGCCGCGCATGGCCGGGTTCCTCAGGGAGAACGGCCCGTGGAGCCAGCTCGTCGCACTCGACAATATCGCGCTACGCCCGCTCGCCGCGAATACCGCAACACAGCTGCCCGGCGGAATCTCGGTCACACCCTATCTCGTCCCCCATCGCGACGAATATTCGGAGACGGTCGGCTTCGTCATCAAGGGCGGCGGGCGCAGCGCGCTCTATCTTCCCGATCTCGACAGCTGGGATAAATGGGACCGGCGGCTTGAGGATGTGCTGGCGGAGGTCGACGTCGCCTATGTCGACGGCACCTTCTTCGACGATAATGAGCTTGGCGATCCGGCGCGGATGAAGAGCGTGCCGCACCCGCGCGTTGCCGACACCGCCGCACGCCTCGCCAAACTCCGCCCCGATCTCGCCGCCAAGGTCCGCTTCATCCATCTCAACCACAGCAACCCGGCCCGCTTTACAGGCTCGAAGCAGCGCCGCGGGATCGAGCGCGACGGTCTCGGCTTTGCGCGGCTGGGCGAGCGCTACTGCCTCTCGCAACCGCGCGCCAAAACGCCTATATCGCGCCGATGACCGAATATGTTGCCGTAACCGAAGACACGAATTTCGCCCGCGACGGGTCGATCAAGCTCTATGGTCCCGACGGGTTCGCCGGGATGCGCGCCGCCGGCCGCCTCGCCGCGGATATTCTTGACGCGCTGGTGCCGCATGTCGTGCCCGGCGTGACGACGCAGGAGCTGGACGACATCGTCCGCAAGATGACGATCGACGGCGGCGCGGTGCCCGCGACGCTGGGCTATCGCGGCTACACGCATAGCTGCTGCATCAGCATCAACCATGTCGTCTGCCACGGCATCCCAAGCCCGAAGACGCTCAAGGACGGCGATATCGTCAATATCGACGTGACCCCGTTGCTCAACGGCTGGCACGGCGACACCAGCCGCATGTATCTTGTCGGCGACGTGCCGCTCAAAGCAAAGCGCCTCGTCGACGTCACCTATGAATGCCTGATGCTCGGGATCGAGATGGCCCGGCCCGGCAACACGATGGGCGATGTTGGTCACGTTATCCAGAAATATGCCGAGAAGCACCGCTACGGCGTGGTCCGTGATTTCTGCGGACACGGCCTCGGCCGCGTGTTCCATGACGCCCCCGAGGTCGTTCATGTCGGCCGCCCCGGCACCGGCCCGGAACTCCGCCCCGGCATGTTCTTCACGATCGAACCGATGATCAATATCGGCCGTCCCGATGTGAAGCTGCTCGACGACGGCTGGACGGCGGTGACGCGCGACCGCTCGCTTTCCGCGCAGTTCGAGCATTCGATCGGCATCACCGAGGACGGGTGCGAGATCTTCACGCAGAGCCAGCGCGGCCTGCACCAGCCCCCGTACGCGTAATGGCCGAGGGTAAATTCGAGCGTCACCGCCAACCCTGGCGTACCGACGAGGTGCAGAAGCTGCACACGCTCGCCAAGAAGGGCATGGCGCTGAAGGCGATCGCCAAGGCGCTGACCCGCAGCGAGGAATCGGTCAAGGACCGCGCCAAGGCCGACGGCCTGTCAATCGCGAAGCTGCGCTAGGTCCCTCCCCCACACGCACCCCGAGCCGTCACCCCGGCCTTGTGCCGGGGTGACGGTTAGTCTGGAGGCTCCACTGACTTCTTCACCCAACACCTACGACGCGGTCATCCTCGGCGCGGGCGCCGCGGGCCTGATGTGCGCCCTCACCGCCGGTCAGCGCGGTCGCCGCGTGCTGCTGATCGACCATGCCGATCAGGTCGGAAAGAAGATCCTGATATCGGGCGGTGGACGGTGCAACTTCACCAATCTCGGCATCGCGCCCGATCGCTATCTCTCCGCCAACCCGCATTTCGCCAAGTCGGCGCTGCGCCGCTACACCCAGCATGACTTCATCGCCTTGGTCGATCGCTACGGCATCGCCTGGCACGAGAAGACGCTGGGCCAGCTCTTCTGCGACGGTAGCGCGAAGCAGATCGTCGCGATGCTGCTCGCCGAATGCGAGGCGAGCGGGGTCGAGATCGCGCTCGGCCACGCGGTCCGCGACGTGTCGCATACCGCTGGCCAGTATCGCGTGACGGTCGGCGAGCGCGCAGCCACCGCCCCTGCCCTCGTCCTTGCTACCGGCGGGCCTTCGATCCCGAAGATGGGCGCCACCGGCTTCGCCTATGACCTCGCGCGCAAATTCGGGCTCAAGGTGGTCGAGCCGCGCCCGGCGCTGGTGCCGCTGACGCTCGGCGGAGACGAAGTGCTGTTCCGCGAGCTCTCCGGCGTCGCCGCCCCGGTCGAGGCGCGCGCGGGCAAGGCGAAGTTTCGCGAGGCGGCCTTGTTCACGCATCGCGGCCTCTCCGGCCCGGCAATCCTCCAGGTCAGTTCCTATTGGCGGCACGGCGAGCCGGTCGAGATCGACTTCCTGCCCGGACGCGGCTCCAGCTGGCTCACCGATGCCAAGCGCGCCCAGCCGCGCGCCACCTTGCGCAAGCTGCTCGGCGAGGTCCTGCCTAACCGCCTCGCCGACACGCTCGCCGACCAGCTGGCTCTCGACACCGAGCTCGCGAACACCGCCGACAAGAAGCTGGACGAGGCCGAGCGCCGCCTCGCCGCGTGGCGCTTCCACCCCAACGGCACCGAAGGCTATGCCAAGGCCGAGGTGACGATCGGCGGCATCAGCACCGCGGGCCTGTCATCCCAGACGATGGAAGCGCGCGACGTCCCCGGCCTCTACGCGATCGGCGAAGCGGTCGATGTCACCGGCTGGCTCGGCGGCTACAACTTCCAATGGGCCTGGGCGAGCGGTTGGGCGGCGGGTCAGGCGCTCTAACCCGCCCACTACGCATCACTTCGCCGACTCGATCCAGTCGTCGACCTTCTTCTCCAGCACCGGCATCGGCAGCGCGCCGGTGTCGAGCACCACGGCATGGAAGGCGCGGGGATCGAACTTGGCGCCCAGCGCCGCCTTCGCCTTGGCCTTCGCTTTGAGGATCGTCAGCTGGCCGACCTTGTACGCCAGCGCCTGTCCCGGCATCGCGATGTAGCGCTCGACCTCGGCGATCGCGTCGGTCTTCGGCATCGGCGAGTTGGCGAGCATATAGTCGATCGCCTGTTCGCGGCTCCAGTTCTTGGCGTGGAGGCCGCTGTCGACCACCAGCCGCATCGCGCGCAGCATCTCGTCGCTGAGGCCGCCCATCCGCTGGTACGGCTCCACCGCGACGTCGAGTTCCTTGTACAGCGTCTCGGCATAGAGCGCCCAGCCTTCAACGAACGCGGTATTCCCGCCGAAGCGCATGAACGCCGGCAGCTTGTCGTTCTCCTGCGCCAGGCTGATCTGGAAGTGATGCCCCGGCACCGCTTCGTGCAGGTAGAGCGTCTCCATGCCCCAAGTGTAGCGCACCGGCAGGTCGTGGGTGTTGTAAAAGAACACGCCGGGCCGCGACCCGTCCGGAGTGCCCTGGACATAGCTGCCGGCCGCATCGCCCTCGGCGCGATAGTCGGGCACCGGCCGGATCTCGAGCGGGGTCTTGGGGATCAACGAGAATTGCTCGCGCACGCGCAGGTCCACGCGCTTACCGATCGCCTCATAGCCCTCGCGCAGCGCTTCGGCGCTCTTGGGCTGGAAGCGCGTGTCGGTGCGCAGGAAGGTGAAGAATTCGGGCAGCGTGCCGGTAAAGCCGACCGCCTTCTTCTGCGCCTCCATCTCCGCCAAGATGCGTTTCACCTCGGACAGGCCGAGATTGTGGACATAGTCCGCGGTCAGCGGCAACGTCGTGTTGCTCTCGATCGCGTAATTGTACACCGCCGCGCCGCCGGGCAGCGCCGAGGTGCCGACGCTGTCGCGCGCGGCCGGAAGGTATTCGTTGGCGAGGAAGTCGCGCATCTTCTTGTGCGCCGGGATGATCACGTCCCGGATCTGCGCGGCATAGGCGGCGCGCAGCCGCGTCTGGTCGGCTTCGCTCACGCCTTCGGGGAACTTCTTGACCGGCGCGTAGAACACCGACTCCTCGACGCCCTGAGCGATCAGCTTGTCGAACTGTCCGATCATGTTGCGCACGACCAGCTTGGGCTGGACAATCTTGCGCTTCATCCCTTCGCGGAACAGCCCGATCACCCGGTCATAGGTCGCGGCATATTCGACGTTGCGCTTCAGGTTGTTGTCATAGTCGACAACGCTCTTGAACGGCGCGGCGCCCTGCCCCGATGCAAAGTCCGGATAGAAGGTCTGGAAACCGGTGAAATGGTCCATCGGCAGATATTTGCTCACGCCCATGATCGCGGGCGCGAAACCCTTGAGGCTGCGCTCCTGATCCACCTTGAATACGTCATAGGCGATCTTGCTGACGGCGCTGAGCTTGGTGCGGTCGATCCGCTTGAGCGCGGCCAGATCCTGCTCAGTCGCGGCTTTCTCCGCCGCGGTATAGGCATCGGTATAATAGTTGCCGAGCCTGTCGGCGTAGCGCAAATCGCCGCGGAAGATCGCCATCAGTGGCTGGCGCTTGAGCATCGCCTCGTCGCTGGCATGGAACAGCGCCTTGAGCCTGGCGTCCTCGGCGCTTTCGCCCGGCTGGGCGGCCGGGGCGTGCTGCGCAAGCGCGGGGGCGGAGAGAACGGCGCTGCCAGCAAGCAGGCCGGCAAGCATCAGGCGGGCGTAAAGCATATGGAGAAGTCCCCCGAACAGGTGTGATAGCAAACCGCTACACCCGGCCCATTCGGCCCGCAAGACTGCCCCGCAATCGCGCAGAATTCGGCGGCATCTGCTCATTTATCGGGCAGCTCAGGAGGCCCATTGCATCGCAGCCCAGCGGAATCGCGAGGCGGAGATTCTGGCACGCCTCGTGCAACCCGCGCGGTAAGGGGCGTTTCGCTTGATCCCACTGCCTGCCTTCGCCAGCATCGGCGCAGGACCGGGCGGAGTCGGGGCGAAGCAGAACAAGCCCCGCTTGAAACGAAGGAATGACAGGCCGTGAAAAAGATCGAAGCCATCATCAAGCCGTTCAAGCTGGATGAGGTGAAAGAGGCGCTGCACGAGGTCGGAGTTTCCGGCATCACCGTAACCGAAGCCAAAGGCTTCGGGCGCCAGAAGGGCCACACCGAGCTTTACCGCGGCGCCGAGTATGTCGTCGACTTCCTGCCCAAGGTGAAGCTGGAGGTTGTGGTCGAGGACGCGCTGACCGACCGTGTGGTCGAGGCGATCGCCACCGCCGCACAAACCGGCCGCATCGGCGACGGCAAGATATTCGTCACCGCGATCGAAACCGCGCTGCGCATCCGCACCGGGGAGCGCGACGACAACGCGATTTGAGTCACGTCATCGCAAGGTGACGCACCACCGTTATTTTCAAGAGATTTGAGTAAGAAAGGGGCTTGGTTCCAATGGCTAATACCGCCGCCGACATTCTGAAGATGGTCAAGGATCAGGAGATCGAGTGGATCGACCTGCGCTTCACCGACCCCAAGGGCAAGTGGCAGCATTTGACCATGGTGGCGAGCATCCTGGGCGAGGACGAGCTGACCGACGGCCTGATGTTCGACGGTTCGTCGATCGAGGGCTGGAAGGCGATCAACGAGTCCGACATGATCCTCAAGCCGGATCTCGACGCCGTCTGGACCGATCCGTTCAGCGCGACCCCGATGCTGATTCTGGTGTGCGACGTCGTCGAGCCTTCGACCGGTGAGCTCTATACCCGCGACCCGCGTTCGACCGCCAAGCGCTCGGAGGCGTATCTCCAGTCGCTCGGCATCGGCGACACCGTCTATGTCGGCCCCGAAGCCGAATTCTTCATGTTCGACGATGTCCGCTTCGAGAACACCTATTCCTCGAGCTACTATCAGCTCGACGATATCGAACTGCCGGGTAACTCGTCCAAGCAGTATGAGAGCGGCAATATGGGCCACCGCCCGCGCGCCAAGGGGGGCTATTTCCCCGTCGCGCCGGTCGACAGCGCCGTCGATATCCGTGGCGAGATGGTCTCGACCATGCTCGAAATGGGCCTGCCCTGCGACAAGCATCACCATGAAGTCGCCGCGGCGCAGCATGAGCTGGGCCTGACCTATGGCACGCTGGTCCAGACCGCCGACCGCATGCAGATCTACAAGTATGTCGTGCATCAGGTCGCGCATGCCTATGGCAAGACCGCGACCTTCATGCCCAAGCCGATCAAGGAAGATAACGGCTCGGGCATGCACACCCACTTCTCGATCTGGGATGGCGGCAAGCCGCTGTTCGCGGGCAACGGCTATGCCGGCCTGTCCGAGATGTGCCTCTACTTCATCGGCGGCGTGATCAAGCACGCCAAGGCGTTGAACGCCTTCACCAACCCGTCGACCAACAGCTACAAGCGTCTGGTCCCGGGGTATGAGGCACCGGTGCTGCTCGCCTATTCGTCGCGCAACCGCTCGGCGTCGTGCCGCATTCCGTACGGCACGGGCACCAAGGCGAAGCGCGTCGAGTTCCGCTTCCCCGACGCGCTGGCCAACCCGTATCTCTGCTACGCGGCGCTGCTGATGGCCGGCCTCGACGGCATCCAGAACAAGATCCATCCGGGCGACCCGATGGATAAGAACCTCTACGACCTTCCGCCCGAGGAACTGGCCGAAGTGCCGACCGTATGCGGTTCGCTCCGCGAGGCGCTCGACAGCCTCGAGGCGGATATGGACTTCCTGCTCAAGGGTGATGTGTTCAGCAAGGATCAGATCGAGGCCTATGTCGAGATCAAGCGTGCCGACGTCGCGCGCTGGGAAATGACTCCCAGCCCCGTCGAGTTCGACATGTATTATTCGTCATAAGACGAACCTGTTCCCAGGCGCCGCCTCTTCACGAAAGCGGCACCGGACAGCGAGACGCCCGGACCGAAAGGTCCGGGCGTTTTCGTGTCAGCTGTCCAGACGTCCGAAGCCACGCCAGCCGAGTACGCCACCCCGCGCTGCGGCTTCCAGTGCAGCGCGGCCCGCGCCGTCGCGCGCCAGCACCGACATCCCCGTCTGCACGCTCAACAGGAACGCCGCGGCGCCACGGACATCGAAGCCCGCCGGCAATTCGCCGTTCGCGACTGCGCGCGACATGCGGTCCGCAATCTCGTCCAGATTGGCGCGGCGGCGCTTGCGCAGCTCACCGTGTGCAGGATCGGTTTCATCCGCTCCATATTGAGTACCGAGCACGATCAGGCAGCCCGGCGGATCGCCGGGCGTCGAATAGGATTGCGCGGTCGCGAACAGGAACCCTGCCACCGCGGCATCGATCGTCGGTGCTTCATGCAGCGTGCGCCAGATCTCAGTGCCATGATGATCGGCATAATGCGCCACGGCTTCGCGGAACAACGCATGCTTGCTCCCGAATGCGGCATACAGGCTCGGCGCATTGATCCCCATCGCGCCGGTCAGGTCGGCGATCGAGGTGCCCTCATAGGTCTTGCGCCAGAACAGCAGCATCGCCTGCTCGAGCGCAGCAGTGCGGTCGAATCCGCGCGGTCGGCCGCGCTCCGCTCGTTCAATCTTCGCCACGCCGCCTCCTTTCTGTAGCGATCGATATAGAAAGTGGTTGACGGAGGAGCAAGCCGCTCCATATTTGTATCAACCACTACAGAAATGGAGATATGACGATGCGATTGGAAGGAAAGCGCGCGCTCGTGACCGGGGGCAGCCGTGGCATCGGCGCAGCGATCGCGCGGCGGCTGGCCGCGGACGGCGCGGATGTCGCGATCACCTACGCCGCCTCCGTCGATGCCGCCGGGGCGGTGGTCCGTGAGATCGAAGCGCTTAGCCGCAAGGCAATCGCAATCGCTGCAGACAATCGCAATGCCGCCGCGGTCGAGGCGGCGGTGAACGAAGCCGCGGCAGCGCTGGGCGGCATCGATATCCTCGTCAACAACGCCGGTATCTTCATCGCTGCACCGGTCGACGAGCTCAGCCTCGACGATTGGGATGCGACGATGGCGGTCAATCTGCGTGCCGCCTTTGTCGCGGTACGCGCGGTGCTGCCGCATATGGGCGAAGGCGGACGTATCATCGCGATCGGTAGCAACCTCGCGCTTCAGGCTCCCTCGCCCGGCCTTGCTGCCTATAGCGCCAGCAAGGCCGGAATCGCGATGTTGCATCAGGCGCTCGCCCGCGATCTTGCCCCGCGCGGGATCACGGTGAACACGGTCAATCCGGGATCGACCGATACCGACATGAACCCGGCCGATGGCGAACACGCGGCAGACCAGATCGCACTCACCGCGCTCGGCCGCTTCGGCACTGCGCAGGACATCGCCTCCGCCGTCACCTACCTCGCCTCTCCCGAAGCGCGATCGGTGACCGGAACTTCCCTGCTCGTCGATAGCGGCGCCAACGCATGAGCCGCATCACGGCTGCGCCGCTGATCTTCGGCGCAGCCGTGGTGGTCGCGGCCGAGTTCGTCGTGATCGGACTCATCCCTGCCCTGACTGGTGCGTTCGAGATTTCGCCTGCGCGAGTGGGTTGGCTGATCACTGGCTTCGCGCTGGCCTCCGCACTGTTTGGCCCACTCCTCACTGCCGCTACCGCCCGATTTCCAGCCACACCCGTGCTCGCACTGGCGCTGTTGCCGTTCGCGGCGAACCTGCTTCTGCTGGCATACCCAAGCTTTGCCCTCGCGCTGACGCTGCGCGTGCTACAGGGCGCGACGCTGCCGCTGTTCATGAGCGTCGCCGGCGCGCTGATCGGGCTTGAGCGCGGCGCTGGGCCGGGAATCGCGCTTCTCTATATCGGCGTCACCGTCGGCGGCACGCTTGCACCGACGGCAGGCAGTTTCGTTGCCGCCTATCTCGGATGGCAGGCCCCAATGGCGCTCATCGGCGCGCTGGCCCTGCTCGGCACAATGCTCTGCTTGAAGAGTGTGCCCCGGACATACGCCGATACAGCTGTCGCTCCGTGGCGTTTGCTCGCCCGCGCCCGGATTCAGAGCCACCTGCTGCTCTCCACGCTGGCATTTGCCGCGATGTTCACCGGGTTCAGCTACATCGCCATATTGCTCAGCCGCGCAGCGCTCACGCCCGAAGGCGTCGCGCTCGCCCTGCTCGGTTTCGGCGCCGCCGGTCTCGCCGGCAACTGGATCGCGGGGAGGCTTGAATCGTTCGTCCTCGCGGGAACCGTCGTCGCAGCGTTACTCACCGCAGCGATGGCGGGAATGATTTCCGCAGACATGAGTGTGTTCGCGACCGGCCTCGCAATCCTGCTCTGGGGCGCCGCACACGCAGCCGGATTCGTCTTCTGTCAGGTACGCGTGATGCAGGCTGCACCCGATGCGCCGGGCTTTGCCGGATCACTCAACATCTCTGCCGCCAATATCGGCATTGCGATCGGCAGCATCGCCGGTGGCCTGGCGCTGGAGCTGGGCGATACCCGCGGCGTCGCCATCACAGCTGGCATCCTCGCGCTTCTCGCCAGCGGCGCCGCGGGAGCGTGTCGTTCGCGCAACGTCACGCAATCGTCATCATATCGCAACCAAAGCGACACCGATATCGCGCCTGAGTGACATGCGGCCAGCCTAGGCGCGCCCTCGACTCAACCGGGGGACCTCATGAACCGCAACTCGATCATCGCCGCCCTTGCGAGCGCCAGCCTCGCGTCCGTCGCCATCGCGACCGCCACCCCCGCCGCAGCGAGGGAAACGCCCGAGACAACGGAAGGCGAGGAAGTCGTCGTCACCGGTAGCCGCCCGATCGCCGAATCGGAAGCCGCTGCGCTCGAAACGCAGAAGAACTCGGATTCGCTCGTTACCGTCGCCGCGGCGGACGGCGTCGGCCGCCTGCCCGACCAGAATATCGCTCAGGCAACCGGCCGCCTGCCCGGTCTCGCTGTCGAGCGTGACCAGGGTCAGGCCCGCTACGTCTCGATCCGCGGCGCGCCCAACTACTGGACCACGCTGTCGTTCGACGGGATCAACGTGGTCAGCCCCGAGGGCCGCGACGCGCGCTTCGATTCGATCCCCTCGGCGATCGCTTCCAAGATCATCGTGTCCAAGGCCGTGACCCCCGACATGCCGGGCGAGACCGTCGCCGGTAACGTCAACATCATTACCCGCTCCGCCTTCGACTATTCGGGCTTCCACTTCGCGGGCAAGCTCGGCGCCGGCCATGCCGAACTCGGCAGCCGCGGCGAGTATGAAGGGTCGGCGGTCGTCTCGAACCGGTTCGACACCGGCATGGGCGAGATCGGGGTGCTGGTGTCGGGCAGCTTCTATCAGCGTGACATGATCACCGACAATTTCGAGACCGATTACGAGCGCGTCTCGCAGGACCAGCGTCCCGGCAGCGGCACGCGCTTCTGGGCGCATGAGACCGAGAACAAGCTCTATCGCCTGACACGCAAGAACTGGTCGGTGTCGGGCCGTCTCGACTGGCGCCTCAATGATACGAACCGCATTTCGCTGCGGTCGATCTACACGACCTTCACCGACGACGAGAAGCGCGACAATTATCGCTTCGACCTCGACGATCGCCAGAGCGATCTGGTCGGGAACACTGCCGCCTGCTCGACCGCGGCCAACCCGACGCCAACCACCAGCGGCTATGCCGATGTCTGCATCGGCAACACCCCGCTCAAGGGCACGGTCTATGGCATCGACATCCGGCAGCGCTCGACCCTGCGCGCCTTCCGCCAGTCGATCTTCACCAACACGCTGGAGGGCGATCACGAATTCGGCGACGGCTGGAAGCTCAACTGGCTGGGCAACTATACCGAATCGAAGGATGACCGGTCGGTCGTCGGCGAGGCGAGCTGGGACAGCCCCAGCACGCGCACGCTGCGCCCGACCGTCGCCTATGACTTCACCAATCCCGACCGCGGCAACCTGACGCTGTTCACGACCCAGCAGCTCAGCAGCCCCACGCGTTACCAGGCGGGAAGCCAGGTGACGGCGATCGACAGCTTCACCAAGCCGCTGTCGTCGCTGACCATCCTCGACGCGATCGACACGACCAAGGCCTATACCGGCCGCATCTCGCTCGCGCGTGAGACCCGCTTCCTCGGCGCCGACGCGGTCTTCAAGGCCGGGTTCCAGTTCGACCAGCGCACCAAGACGGTCGACGAGAATCAGCTGACGCTCAACACCGCCGCCCAGTTCGCCGCGATCGGCATGCCGATCGACTATGCGAACTTCTCGCTCAGCGAGCCGTTCCAGGGCAAGATCCCGATGGGCTACACCTTCCGCTATTTCGACGCGGACAAGATGCGCGCCGCCTCGAACAGCGCGCGCAGCCAGTTCACCTTCGCGCCGGCCACCGCCAACATCTACGACGTGCGCGAGCAGGTCTATGCCGGCTATGCGATGGGCACGCTGCGCTACGACTGGGGTTCGGTGGTCGGCGGCGTGCGCGTCGAGCATATCACCAACCGCGGCATCGCGGTGGCGACGGTGGGCGCGACGACCGGCCCGGTCACTGCGGAATCGAGCCAGACGCTCGCCTTCCCCAGCTTCCACTTCAACTATAATCTCGACGACACCAAGAAGCTGCGCCTGTCGTTCAACAGCGGCGCCGCGCGCGCCGACTATGATCAGATGCGCCCGAACGTCGTGGTCAACGACCCCAACGGCACCATCTCCGGCGGCAATCCATCGGTGAAGCCCGAACGCGCCTATGGCGTCGACGGCTATTTCGAATGGTATCTGCGTCCGCAGGGCTATCTGATGGTCGGCGCCTTCTACAAGAAGGTCGAGGACGTGCTGTATCGCCAGACCCGCACCTTCAACTCCGATGCGCTGAACAGCGGCGGGGTCGATCGTTCGGGCTACATCTTCACGGGCATCACCAATGGCGGCGGCGGGCGCGTGTTCGGCGTCGAAGCCGCTGCGCAGCTTCAGCTCGAGCCCTGGACGGACTCGCTTGGCCTGCCCGACTGGATGGGCGGCTTCGGCATCTCGGCCAACATCACGCTCAACGACAGCGAAGTGACCAAGCCCGCGATCGGCACCGTTCCGGCGCGCAAGGTCCGCCTGCCCGGCACGTCGGACGTCGTCTACAATGTCGGCGGCTATTACGAGAAATACGGCCTGTCGGTCCGCCTTCAGTATCAGCGCCGCAGCACTTGGCTGGACGGCATCGCCGACGACCTCACCGATGCCGGCGACACCTATTGGGCGGCCGACGACGAGCTCGACTTCTCGGCGCGCTACGCGATCAACCGCAACTTCGAGATCTATGTCGACGCGTCGAACCTGCTCAACAATCCGGGCCGCCGCTATGCCGAGCCAGGCAATCTGTTGACCGCCACTGGCACGAAGACCCCGCATACCGACTATCAGACCATCGAGTGGGAGCGGTTCGGTCGCCGCTTCAGCGGCGGCGTGCGGATCAACTTCTGATGATCCGGCGTAGCATCATCCTCAGCCTGCTGCCGCTCGCGGCGGCAGGTTGCGCCTCGACCAGGAACGCGGTTCCGGTCGTCCCCACCACTCCGGCGGCCAGCGTTCAGGCGCGCGGCCAGACCGAGGCGGTGGGTACGGCCAATGCCGACGCCGCGGACGATCCCGCGATCTGGCGCAATTCGGCGAACCCAGCCGCCAGCCTGATCGTCGGCACCGACAAAAAGGCCGGGCTGCACGTCTATGACCTGTCCGGCAAGGACCGGTTCTTCATCGACGCTGGCCGGGTCAACAATGTCGACCTCAAGGACATGGGCGAGGCCGGCGTGATCGTCGCCGCGAGCGACCGCAACGATCCGCGCAATGCCAAGCTCGCGCTGTTCCGGCTCGACACCGCGACCGCAAGGCTCGTCCCGCTCGGCACTGTACCGGTCGGCGCGGGCGAGGCCTATGGAGTCTGCCTCTATCGTACGGGCGGCAAGCTCCATGCCTTCAACGTGATCAAGGACGGTACGATCCGACAGGTCGAGCTCGACCTGTCGGGCGCCGCTCCGGCCGGCAAGCTGCTGCGCACGATGAAGCTCGCGACCCAGTCCGAAGGCTGCGTCGCGGATGAGCGCACGCATCGGCTCTATGTCGGCGAGGAGGATGTCGGCGTCTGGCGCTTCGACGCGCGTGCCGAAGGCGCGGTCGCGGGGACGAAGGTCGTCGCCGCGGACACCGAAAAGCTCGTCGCGGATGTCGAAGGCGTCGCGCTTGCCACCGAGGGTGACGGCAATGGCGGCTATCTGCTCGTCTCCAGCCAGGGCGACCATGCCTATGCCGTCTACCGCCTCTCCGACGAAGCCTTTGTCGGCCGCTTCCGCATCACTCAGGGCAAATTCGGCTCTACCGAAGAAACCGACGGGATCGAACTGATCACCGGTGACTTCGGTGCCGACTATCCCGGCGGTTTGTTCATCGCACAGGACGGCTATAACCCGCCCAACGCGCAGAACTTCAAGTTCGCCGCCTGGGCCGACATCAAGGCCGCGTTGAGGCTCGACTGAGAAACTGCGGGCGCGGCGGCGGGAACAAAGCCGCGCTCGCGCGTTTCGCTCCTGTCACGACAGGAGAGAATGATGCGGGTCCTCGTCTTTGGCGCAGCGATGCTCACCGCCGGATGCAGCGGCGGTGACGGCACCCCTGGCCCAACGCCAACGCCTGCACCGAATAACCGTGCGCCTTCCTTTACGTCCGCCGCCACTGCGTCGGTAGCCGAGAACGTCGCCGCGGCTCTCACCGCGACAGCGAGCGATCCGGACAGCAACCCGCTCAGCTTCTCGATCGCGGGCGGAGCCGACGCGGCGCGCTTCGCCATTACTTCAGCGGGCGCTCTCACCTTCGCGCCCGCGCCCAATTTCGATCTTCCGGCCGACGCCGACAGCGACAATGTCTATCAGGTGCAGCTACGCGTCAGCGACGGCAGCCTCTCCGCCACACAGGATGTCTCGATCACCGTCACCAACAGCCGCGAGGGGATCGCGGTGCGCCGTGTCGGTACCGGCTTTACTCAGCCACTCTACGTCGCGCCGATCCCGGGCGACACGCGCGTCTATGTCGTGGAGAAGGGCGGCGGTATCTGGCGGCTTGATCCGGCGACGGGCGCGAAGACATTGATCCGAACTATCGGAAACCTGTCGACCGATGGCGAGCGCGGACTCCTGGGCCTTGCTGTCAACACCAATGCCCCCGGCACCTATGGCGAGGCGCTGGTGATGGCGACCGCACCGGACGGCGCGGTGGAAATCCGTTCGCTTTCGCTGAGCAGCCCGGCAACCCCCTACACCATCGTCCTGAGTACACCGCATTCGGCCAACAGCAATCACAATGGCGGCTGGCTCGGTTTCGGCCCAGACGGGCATCTCTATGCGGGGATCGGCGACGGCGGCGGCGGAGGCGATCCCTCCAACAATGCACAGAACACCAATATCCGCCTCGGCAAGATTCTGCGGCTGACCCAAAGCGGAGGCAGCTATGTCGCCGCACCCGGCAATCCCTATGCCGCCGGCGGAGGCGATCCATGGATATTCGCGATCGGTCTGCGCAATCCGTTCCGCGCGTCCTTCGCACCCGATGGCCGCCTTATCCTCGCCGATGTCGGCCAGAACGCGCGCGAGGAGATCAATATCGTTCGCCCCGACCAGCCCGGCCTCAATTTCGGCTGGCGCTTCCTTGAGGGCACCCAGCCGTTCAGCGGCACCGCTCCCGCTGGTCTCACCCCGCCCGTCACCGAATACAGCCACGGCACCG
Organism: Sphingomonas sp. GW821-FHT09B04; assembly: GCF_059418285.1. Classification (NCBI taxonomy): domain Bacteria; kingdom Pseudomonadati; phylum Pseudomonadota; class Alphaproteobacteria; order Sphingomonadales; family Sphingomonadaceae; genus Sphingomonas; species Sphingomonas sp. GW821-FHT09B04. Next base: position 227,168 of record NZ_JBWKPO010000002.1, on the reverse strand, counting down.
GCCCGCGTCAGGGGCGGTCAGTGACTGGCGGTTATGTCTATCGAGGCCCGATCGCCTCGCTGGCGGGGTCCTATGTCTTCGGCGACTATATCAGCGGCAATATCTGGAGCGTCCCCTATGCCTCGCTGGTCGCGGGTAGCACGCTGGCGTCGACCAACTATGAGCGCCGCAACCAGGACCTCACCCCCGATACGGGGACGATCAACCAACTCGCCTCCTTCGGGGAGGATGCGGCGGGCAACCTCTTCATCATCGACCTGGACGGCGAGATCTTCATGGTGACGCCCGGCTAAGGGTTGCGGGGTGCGCGGCCAGCCGCTTTAACGTGCGCATGCTCCGCGCCCTCACCCCGCTCGCCCTGATCCTCGCCCTCCCCGCCGTCGCCCAGAACGGCGCCGAGCGGAAGATGGCGGCCACCGTCAAGGCGGAGACCGAACGCCACGTCGCGCTGCTGGAAAAGCTGGTCAACCAAAATAGCGGCTCGCTCAACATCGACGGCGTGACCAAGGTGGGCGCCATGGTCCGCGCCGAGCTGGAGCCGCTCGGCTTCAAGGTCGAGTGGGTCGACATGAAGGAAACTGGCCGTGCCGGGCACCTGATCGCGACCCATATGGGCAACGGCAAGGGCGAGCGCCTGTTGCTGATCGGCCATCTCGACACGGTGTTCGAGCCGGAATCGCCCTTCCAGAGGTTCGTCCGCACCGGCGACCGCGCTTCCGGGCCCGGCATCGGCGACGACAAAGGCGGGATCGTGGTGATCGTCGCGGCGCTACGCGCGATGCAGGCCGCCGGCACGCTCAAGGGCGCAGACATCAAGATCGTGCTGACCGGGGACGAAGAGCGCACCGGCAAGCCGCTGGCGATCGCGCGACGCGACCTGATCGCTGCAGGCAAATGGGCCGACGTCGCGCTGGAATATGAGAATCTCGCGCGCGACAATGGCGGCGACATGGGCACGATTGCCCGGCGCAGCTCGGCGAGCTGGACCCTGACCACGACGGGCAAGACCGGCCATAGCAGCGGCGTGTTCGGCGCCTCGCTCGGTTATGGCGCGGCCTATGAGCTGGTGCGCATCCTCGACGAATTCCGACGCACGCTGCCTGAGCAGAACCTGACCTTCAACATCGGCACGATGGCGGCAGGGACGCCTGCGACGCTGGCGCCGAACAACTATCAGGTCAGCGCCAGCGGCAAGACCAACATTGTCGCGGAGCAGGCGGTCGCACGCGGCGATCTGCGCGCGCTCACACCCGAGCAGGATGCGAAGACCCGCGCTGCAATGCAGGCGATCGTCGCGAAGAGCCTGCCCGGCACCAGCGCGAAGATCGCGTTCGAGGAGTCCTATCCGCCGATGGCGCCGACCGCGGGCAATCGCGCGCTGCTGACCAAGCTCAACACGGTCAACCGCGACATGAAGCTCCCCCAGATGACCGAGATGGACCCGGCCAAGCGCGGCGCGGCCGACAGCGCGTTCGTCGCGGCGGACGTCGATACGCTGGCCGGGCTCGGCGTTGCGGGCGGTGGTGCGCATGCCGAAGGCGAATGGATCGACTTGACCTCGATCCCGCTCCAGGCGCTGCGCAACGCGGTATTTCTGACCCGGCTCAGCCGCGAGGCGCGCTAGGGGATCAACAGCGTCGCACCGATCGTCTCGCCCGCCTCGATCGCGCGGTGGGCGGCGGTGGCGTCCTCCAGCGCAAACCGTTGCCCGATCTCGACGCTCAGCACCCCGCTCGCGATCAGCTCGAACACGCGCGCCACGCCCGCCGCGCGCTCCGCGGGGCTCGTATAATAATCGTACAACGTCGGCCGGGTGACGAACAGCGAACCGTGACGGCTCAGCACGCCCAAATTGACCCCTTCCACGGGGCCACCGGCATTGCCAAAGCTCACGATCAACCCGCGCCGCGCCGCCGACTTGAGCGACGCTTCCCAGGTCGATCCGCCAACGCCGTCGAACACGATGGGCACACCCTCACCGCCGGTGATCTCGCGCACCCGCTCGGCGATATCCTCACGCTTATATTCGATGACATGATCTGCCCCGAGCGCACGCGCACGCTCCGCCTTGTCGGGCGAACCAACGGTAGCGATCACCGTAGCGCCAAGATGCTTGAGCCACTGCACCAGCAATTGCCCGGTACCGCCCGCTGCGGCATGGACCAGCACCGTCATCCCCGCCTTCACCCTTGCCACGCGCTCGACCAGATATTCTGCGGTGCAGCCCTTGAGCATCACCGCCGCCGCAACCTCGTCCGAAATTGCGTCGGGCAGCTTCGAAAGGATCTCCGCCGGGACGTTGCGCTCGCTCGCATAGGCGCCGAGCCCCGGCCCATAGGTCGCGACCCGGTCACCGACCGCCAGCGCGGTCACACCTTCGCCAAGCGCCTCGACCACACCGGCGGCCTCGCTGCCAAGGCCGCTGGGCAGCGGTACCGGGTACAGGCCCGAGCGGTGATAGGTGTCGATGAAGTTGAGCCCCACGGCGGTGTGCCGCACGCGGACTTCGCCCGGTCCGGGCGGCGGCAGGTCACGGGTGGTCCATTGAATCACCTCGGGCCCGCCGGTCTTCTCGATCACTGCCACACGCGCCATACACTCGCCTCCAGTTTCAGGTTGCAACCCGTCGGCTCCGTCGCCATCTAATCCACCATACCCGATCTTGGAAAACCCGGAGGCGAGCATGCGGAGCTATCTCAAGCAATATATTGGTGGCGCCTGGGTCGAAAGCGAGGGGGGCACGCGCCACGACGTGATCAATCCCGCGACCGAAGCAGCCGTCGCGGAAATCACCCTGGGGTCCGAGGCGGATGCCGACAAGGCGGTCGCCGCAGCCAAGGCCGCGTTCGACAGCTTCTCGCGCACCAGCGTCGAGGAGCGGATCGCGCTGCTCGAGGCGATCCTCACCGAATACAAGAACCGCGCGGGCGACCTCGCCGATGCCATCGCCGCCGAAATGGGCGCACCGATCAGCCTCGCGAAGACCGCACAGGTCGGCAGCGGCATCGGCCACCTGATGTCGACGATCAACGCGCTCAGGAATTTCGAGTTCAGCGAGCAGATCGGCACCAGCCTTGTGGTGCATGAACCGATCGGCGTGGTCGCACTGATCACGCCCTGGAACTGGCCGCTCAATCAGATCGTCGCCAAGGTCGCGCCCGCGCTCGCCGCCGGCAACACGATGGTGCTCAAGCCGAGCGAGGAAGCGCCGTCCTGCGCTGCGATCTTCGCCGAGATCATGGACAAGGCCGGCGTCCCCGCGGGCGTGTTCAACCTCGTCCAGGGCGACGGCCCCGGGGTCGGCACCGCGCTCAGCCGCCACAAAGACGTCGACATGGTGAGCTTCACCGGATCGACCCGTGCCGGCGTTCAGGTCGCGAAGAACGCCGCCGACACGGTCAAGCGCGTGCATCAGGAACTGGGCGGCAAGTCGCCCAACGTCATCCTCCCCGGCGCCGATCTGCCGCGCGCGGTCCAGACCGGCCTGTTCAGCGTCATCATGAACTCCGGACAAAGCTGCATCGCCCCCGCACGTATGCTGGTGCACGAGAGCCAGGCAGCCGAAGCCGCGCAGATCGCGAGCGGCGTGATGAAGGCGGTTGAGACAGGTGATCCTGCGCAGGAAGGCCGCCATATCGGTCCCGTGGTCAACAAGGCGCAGTGGGAGAAGATCCAGGGCCTGATCCGCAAGGGGCTGGAGGAAGGCGCCAAGCTCGAGACCGGCGGCCCCGGCCGCCCCGACGGCGTCGAAACCGGCTATTTCGTCAAGCCGACCCTGTTCTCAGGCGTGCGCAACGACATGACCATCGCGCGTGAAGAGATCTTCGGCCCGGTGGTGACGATCATCCCGTACAAGGATGAGGAAGAAGCAGTCCGCATTGCCAACGACACGGAATATGGCCTGTCCGCGGTCCTCTTCGGCACGCCCGAAGAAGTGAAGCGCGTCGCGCCCCGACTGCGTGCCGGGATGGTCTATATCAATGGCGGCCAGCCCGACCCCGGCCTGCCCTTCGGCGGCTACAAGCAATCGGGCAACGGCCGTGAGCACGGCAAGTTCGGCCTCGCCGAGTTCATGGAGGTGAAGGCGATGGTGGGGGCGCTGGCCTGATCGAAAAAACCCTCCCCGGTTTCGGGGAGGGTTTCAAGCTCAGTCGAACAGCTCTTCGAGAAAGCTCTTCTTGCGCTTGTGCTTGTAGCGCGGATCGTAGCCGTGCCCGTAGCCCTGCTGCCCATAGCCCTGCTGCTGCGGCGGATAACCTCCACCCTGCTGCCATGGGCTGCCCTGCTGCGGTGGCGGCGGTGCGTGCGGTGTTGGAGGAGCGGCAGGTGCCGCGGGTGCTTCCGCAACACCGCTACGCTCGACGATCTTGTCGAGTTCGCCGCGATCGAGCCAGATGCCGCGACATTGCGGGCAGTAATCGATCTCGATCCCCTGCCGATCGCTCATATGGAGGCCCACCTTGCACACGGGGCACAACATTCCGGCAACGGCTTCAGCGGTTCGCATCGAATACTCCTGTGGTGATCGGTCCTCTCAACCTAGGTAGCCTCTGCACTTCACGCAACCGGCCAGACCCACAGGATCAACGGTGTTCCGACGATCAGCACCAACAGCGATAACGGCGCACCCAGCCGCGCATAGTCGCTGAACCTGTAACCGCCCGGTCCCATCACCAGCGTGTTGCACTGGTGCCCGATCGGCGTCAGGAAATCGCACCCCGCGCCCACTGCGGTCGCCATCAGGAACGCTTCGGGCCTGAGCCCCAGATCGCCCGCAAAGGTCGCGGCGATCGGCGCCATCACCAGCACCGTCGCAGCGTTGTTCAGGAAGGGTGTCACCGCCATCGCCGCCGCCATAATCAGCGCCACCGCTCCCCACGGTGGCAGCGATGCTGCGGTCACCGACAGCCAGTTGCCAATCAGTTCGGTCACGCCGGTGGAACGCAGCGAGTCGCTCACTGGGATCAGTGCGCCCAGCATGATCAGGATCGGCCATTCGACATGCTCATACGCGTCGCGTACCGGCAGCGCGCCTGCGATCACCACCGCGGCGGCCGCGGCAAAGAAGGCGACCGTCACCGGGACCAGGCCGGTCGCGGTCGCCGCCATCGCGATTGCGAGGATCGCGATCGGCAGCAGCCCCTTGCGCGTGCTGCCCAGTCGCAGTTCGCGCTCTGCCAGCGGCAGCGCGCCCAGTTCATTCAATGTTTGCGGCAGACCGCCGAGCGGCCCTTGCAGCACGATCACATCGCCCGCCTGAAAAACGACATTGGGCATGCGCCGAACGATCCGCTCACCCTGCCGCGACACCGCGATCAGGTTGATGCCGAAGCGCTGGCGCAGCATCAGCGATCCCGCGGTTCCGCCCACCAGCGGCGACCCGGTCGAGACCACCGCTTCGATCACCCCGATCTCGTCGCCCTCCTCGCTTTCCGGCGCTTCGCTGGTGCCGACGAAATCGAGTTTGTCCCGCGCGATCGCGCGTTCGAGGCTGTCGGGCGCGCCGCCCAGGATCAGGATGTCGCCCTCGCGCAGGATCGTGGAGGGTGCCGGGGTCGCGCGGATGCCGTCGCGCAGGAACATGGTGATCGTCACCTCCTGCTCGTGTCGGGCGATGAAGTCCTCGACCCGTTCACCCGCCGCCGCCGATTGCTCGACGATCTTCGCCTCGGTCGCATAGTCGTGGATGTCGAGTGCCTCACCCATCGTCGGCGCGGCGCGCCGGTCGAGCGGGAGCAGGCGGTAGCCGAAGCGCAGAAACACCAGCCCGACCAGCGTCAGGCCAAGTCCGACCGGCGCATAGTCGAACATGTGGAAGGGCTGCCCCGTCATCTCCTCGCGCACGCGGCTGACGATAATGTTGGGCGACGTGCCGATCAGTGTGATCAGCCCGCCGAGCAGCGAGGCGAACGCCATCGGCATCAGGAAGGCGGAGGGCGAGGTGTCTGATTTCTTCGCCATCTGGAACGCGGCGGGCATCATCATCGCCAGCGCGCCGATATTCTTGACCAGCGCCGATCCGAATCCGACGCTCGCGGCGAGCAACAGCAATTGCGACCGCACCGTCGTCACATGCTTCTGCAGGCGGCGCATCACCCGCTCGATCACGCCCGATCGCTGCACTGCGCCGGAGAGTACCAGCGCGGATCCGACAATGATGACGATATCGTCGGAGAAACCGTGAAAGGCGTCAGCTGGCTTGACGATGCCTGCGACGAGCGCGGCGAGCAGCGCCATCACCGCGACGACGTCGTACCGGAACTTGCCCCACAGGAACATCGCCATCATGCCGATCAGCACGGTGACGGACAGGAATTGCGGTAATGTCATGCGGCCCCCATGCGTCCTAAACGCGGGGAAGCGGACAGGTTTCCGTCAGACGATCAGTGGACGGTACCCACTGCACGCTGGACGCTCATCAGCACGATCAGCCGCTCGATCTGGCGCCAGCGGCAGAAATGGATGTGGTTGCCCAGATCGCGATAACGGTCGGCGCGTGCCGCCGCCTCGAACCCCGCATCGTCGCCGAACATCGCAATCAGTTCAGCAGCGTCGGTCACATGCGCGCGATCGGCCAGATAGGGAATGGTGGACATTGCAGGCGGCATAAGCGGGGGGCGCTCCAATCGATACGGTGTGAACACGCATCGCCTGTGCCATGACAGACAGAGTCTTACATTCACGCGCACCACAAAGGTAAACCACCGGAAACCATAAGCTTTTCTACAGTACCACGCGTTCATTATCGGGACGGTGGCGTCCCGGCGCGGGACGTGGCAAGGGGACGAGATGGACCGCACGCCCTCCCCCGCCCCGCGCGGCAGCACCCCCATTGCGGGCGGCGCGTTGCTCGCACTTGCCCTGATCGTCGGCACAGTGACCGGCATTCTCAACGGCCAGCCTTCGCTCGGCTTCATCGTCGGGCTTGGCGCTGGCCTCGTGCTGATGCTGATCGTCGCGTTGATCGATCGCGTCCGGCGGACCTGAGCGGCCGCTAGATCCTCCCGCAGTCGCTGGGCGCGCGCTGACCCGCGAACCGCGCATCGATCCAGTCGAGCGTCGGCTTCGCTTCGGTCCGCGCGACCGTCGCATGCTCCCCGCCGGGGATCGAGATGTAGCGGACGGTCTTGCCCGCCCGGCACGCGCGCTGCGCGAAATCGCGCACTACCGCGGGCGCCACGATCACATCACCGCTTCCGGTGGCGACCAGCAGCGGCGACGGGACGGCGGCGGGCGAGACGCTGTTCTGGCGGATCAACCGCGCCCATTGCGGGTGCTTGGTCAAATCGAGGTTACGGGTCGCACGCTCCGCGATCGCGATCCCCAGTATCTGGCCCAGTTTGGGCTTGGCGAACGATGAGATGCAGTTGTTGTCGGCGAGCCGCAGCATCACATTCTGCGTCGACCGGTTGCCGAACGTCGCCATCGGCGCACCATAGAGGCGCGACCAGCTCGCGGCGGTGAATGCGGTCAGGATCGTCCGCGCGCGCTTGTCGCTCCCCTCGGCCATGTTGCGGGCAAGGTCGGTGGGTGGCACGATCGCCGCGATCCCGACGAGGTTCAACTCGGGCGCATAGCTCCGCGCCAATTGCCCGGTCCACAGCGCCGCGAACCCGCCCTGCGATTCACCCCAAACCGCAAAGCGCAACCCGGCATTCACGCCCCGGATGTCCCGCGCTGCCCGCACCGCGTCGAGTACGGATCGCCCGGTTGGCACCCCGGCAAGAAACGGGTGCATCATGTCCGAGCCAAGGCCCGGATAGTCCGGCGCCACCACGGTATAGCCCCGCGCGATCACGTCCGTGAGCGACGGTATGACCTTGAAATTACTGTCGTCCAGCGACGGTGCACACCGCTGTGCGACCCCGATCGCGCCGTGCGTCCATGCGATTACCCGCCCGGGTCCCGGTGCGGGCCGCGCCGGCGCGATCACCATGCCGCTCACTTCGATCGGTTGGTTGCTGTCGCTCGTCGTCCGGTAGACCACCCGCCAGGCGCGCATCCCCTCCGGCGCGCTGTTGACCGGTTCGGCAGAGACCAAAGTCCCGGCACGTTGAGCGGAGGCGGTGGCCGGCATGGTGAGCAGGGCCGCCGCAACGATGCTGGCCAGACTGGCGCGTGCATGATGCATGGCGTTGAAATACCACAACCGTCGCCGAAACGAAAAGCGCGGCAAAGGGTGTACGCCGCTTATACCAGCGCCCGGTGGAGCCACACCACCCGCCCGACGACATCGATCGCCTGCACCGGGATCACCTCGCGCCCGAAGGCAGGGTTATCGCTCACCACCTCGACCTCGGCGCCCATTGTGCGCAGCCTTTTGACCGCCACCAGTCCCTCGCGCCGGAAGACATAGATCGCCGGTCGCGCGCCCAACGCCCGCCGTGCGCCGTCGACCAGGATCTCGTCCCCATCACACAGGTTCGGCTCCATCGACGCACCTTCGACCCGGATCGTCGACGCCATGTCCGCGCGCACCCCCAGCCGCCGCAGCAGCGCGGGGTCGAGCAGCAACTCGCTGCGCAACTCGGTCTCGACCAGCCGCCCGCGCCCAGCCGCGGCGCCGGCATCCACCCGTGCAACGGGCACCAGCCCCTCGACCGCCGGTCCACCCAGCGCCGCGTCGCTCAACCCAAGGTAGCGCGCCAGCTTGCGCCGGTCGGACTCTGCCAGCAACCGCGGCGAACCGCGCGCCACAAACTGCTGAAGATAAGCCGCATTCCGCCCGATCAGGCGCGACAGTGCCGCCAGCGACTCCCCCCGCGCCATGGCCGCACGCTCCAGTGCTTCGCGTTGTTCGATGGACTCCATGTTTCGAACATAGTCGTAGGATTTTTCCTAGACAAGTTGGAAATGAGAACATTTAATGAACATTAGAGACGCACGAGTCGGGAGAGCAGGAGTGATCGATGGCAATTTTGGGCAAGGTGGAACGGTATCTGCGCAAGCACGGTATGCCGGCCACCAAATTCGGGAGGCTGGCGGTGCGCGACCCGCGGCTGGTGGGCGATCTGCGCAATGGCCGCGAGTTGCGCATCCGGACTCTGGCGCGGGTCGAGGCGTTCCTCTCTGCGCCGCCGCCGACACCGGAAACGCAGCTGTGAGCCGCTGGCTCGACCCGGGCACGCAGCTCGAGCGCGCGCTGGTCCGCAGTGCGGCGGAAGCCGGAGTGGTTCTAAGCCCTACCGTGGCGACCGCTACGCCATGGGCGAGCGTAACCTTCACCGGCGCGCGTCACAGGCTGACGATGGTCGCGGCACGTTCTTCTGCGCTGGATGCCTGGCTCGCTGGTATTTCCGAAGCCGAGTTACACCTGCGCGGCCATCTGGTCGCGGATCTCATCGTGGCCGGGACGACCGACGCGACCGACTCGACCAAGGTCACGCTCGAAGCGCTGACCGTCGAGGATTGCTAGGCGCGAACCGCCATCTTGCGCAGCGCGGCAAGCGCGCCTTCCAACCCCGGCGGCAGGGGCTCGCGAACGGGCTCGGGAGCCGGTGAAGCGGGGACAGGAACCGGCTCGGCTTGCGGGACCGGAGGCAGGACAACCGGGGTCGCCGCTGCCGGTTCGGGCGCCTGATGCGTGCGCCGGGCAATGCCGCGCTCCAGCCGATCGAGCAGCGCGTTGACGCTGGCATCGGTCTCGGGCGCGGCGAGGTTGTCGGGCTGCGGCAAGGGGACAGCGACGGGAGCCGCCGCAGGGCGCACCGGCGGCCTCAATTCGAACGTCTCGAGCCGTTCGCCCTGGGCGAGTGCCGGCGCACGGGTAAGCGGTGCCAGCGGCGGCGGCGGCGCACGCGGAAGATCGGGAATGGCACCGGGATCGAACGCCGATAGCGGCTGATCCAGGTCGGCGGGCAGTGGTTGCGGCGTCGGTGGCGGCGGAGTCGTCACCTCAAGGGGTGCAAGCACGACGGACGGGATCGTCTCCGCAGGCGGCGCGGGTGTGCCCATCGCGATGACCGGCTCGGGCGGAAGCTTCGGAAGATCGAGGTCATAGGCCTCCGCCTCGTCATCCGGCGCAGCCAGGTGGACCTCAGCGGCGACCGTCTCAGGCTCAACCTCGGCAATCACGCCCCTGGCGCGGAACGGCATGCCGAGATCGCGAGTCGCGAGCAGCGGCGCGCGCGGCGGTGCGTCGGGATGGGCATCGGCACGGCGCACCGCGGGAGGGCGCTCGCCAACCTCAGCCTCGCCCCGCGAATCGCGCCACATCAACAGCCCCGAAAGTACGAACCAGGCAATCAGCGCCGCGGCTCCGCCTGCAAACACGCCGATACAGATTCGAGCGGTGGCGCCCAGCGGCGGCTCGGCGGCGGGAATGAACGCGGCAACGCCACTCGTCACTACGATATCCTGAAGCGCCCCATAGGGAATCGCCAGTGTCGCCAGCGCGACGAGCACACCAGCAGCCCCGGCGCCAGCGAGCGCAAGATTAGGAGTCAGACGTTGAGCGATGCTGTACGCTACCATTTTCCGGACCGTTCGCGCGCCTCAATGAGCTTTTGGTAAACAGGTTCGTAGCGTGAAATGTTTGACGACCAGTTACGGTCTTTCTCAACGAACGCCCGTCCGCGCTCGCGCTGCGTCTCCCAGCCATCGCGATTTTCGAAGACCTTCGCCACCGCCTGCGCCAGCGCTGCGGGATCGTCGGGCGGAAACAATGTGCCGGTGTCGCCGTCGCGAATCAGTTCGCGATGCCCGCCCACATCCGACGCCGCGACCAGCCGCCGCTGCGCCATCGCCTCGATCGGTTTGAGCGGCGTGACCAGGTCCGTAAGCCGCATATGCTTGCGCGGATAGACCAGCAGATCGATCAGTGAATAATAGCGCTCGACCTGCTCGTGCGGCACGCGCCCGACGAAATGGATCGCCTCCGCCGCACTCGACGTCTTGGCCTGCGCGCGCAGTTTCTCCTCCATCGGTCCACCGCCGACCATCAGCAGCCGTATTTTGGGGCGCGCGGCGACCAGCGCCGGCATCGCCGCGATCAGGTCGTCCAGCCCCTCATAGTCATAGAAGCTGCCGATGAAGCCGATCACCTCGGCGTCATCCAATCCCCATTCGGTCGAAAGCGCCGCGTCGCGCGCAGGCGGCTCGCCGAACAGATGCAGGTCGACGCCATTGGGCGAGACCATGATCTTGTCGCCGTCGATCCCGCGCGCCATCAGGTCGCGCCTGAGGCCCTCGCAGATCACCGCCACCGCATCTGCGCGCTTGCACGCATAGGTTTCGAGTCCGCGCGTCGCCCGATATTTGAGCGACCCTTCGGTTCCGGTGCCGTTGCCAACCGCCGCATCCTCCCAAAAGGCACGGATCTCGTAGAGCAGCGGAATCCCGTATTTCTTCGACGCGCGCATCGCTGCGAGCGGATCGATGACTGGCGAATGCGCATGCAGGATATCGGGCCGGAAACGCTCCACCACCTGACAAATCCGTCGTGCAAACGTCGCGATCTCGGCCGCCTCGCCCAACACCGGGGGCAGCCGCCGCATTTGTTTCGTCCGGTGGAAATCGATTCCGTCGAGCGTCTCGAACGGCGCATCACCCGTGTGGTATCGTGGCCCTGTAACCCCGGCGACGGTCCAGCCGCGCTCCATCTGCGCCTTCAGAATCGCGCGGGTACGAAAGGTGTAGCCGCTATGGAGCGGAAGCGAATGATCGAGGACGTGCAAGATGCGCATGATGAACGCCCTCTGGCATGCCAGCACTTAACGCCGCGTCAACCTCGCTGCGCTAGGAAAAGTGCGGGTGAGCGCGTGAAGGGACGGCAAGGATGATCGACAGTCTGGTGCTGGGCCTGACGCATGGCTTGCTGCTGCTCACCGCCTGGCGACTGATCAACAGCCCCGCGCTCGACGACGAAAATGCCCCGCCTCCGGGCGAAACGCCGCGCAACCGCTGGGGCCGCAAGCGTGCGTGACCTGGCCTTTATCGCATTCCTCGCGGCGATCTTCGGCCTCGGCTTCCGGCGGCCGTTCATCTTCGTGCTGGCGTATGTGTATATCGACGTCGTCTCGCCCCAGCGGATGAGCTATTTCCTGCTCAACGCCTTCCCGATCTCGGCGATGGCGGTGGGCTTCGCGGTGCTCTCGTGGCTCGCCTTCGACGACAAGAAGGATACCCGCGTCGCCCCGCGGCAGGGGCTGATGCTGGCGCTGCTCGTCTACTGCTACTGGACGACGACCAAAGCTGATTTCCCGATCGATGCTGCGTTCAAATGGGATTGGGTGTGGAAGGCGCTGGCCTTCGCGATCTTCCTGCCCCTCACCTTGCGCACCAAGCTGCGAATCGAAGCGCTGTTGCTGTTCATGCTGCTCTCGGTCGCGACGATCATCATCAACGGCGGGCTCAAGACCGCGCTCGGCGGCGGCGGCTATGGCCAGCTCAAGCTCTATGTCGACAATAATTCCGGCCTGTTCGAAGGCAGCATCATCTCCGCCGTCTCCATCTGCGTGATCCCGCTGATCCTGTGGTTCACCCGCCATGGCACGATCTTCCCGCCCGACTGGCGCGTGAAGACCTTTGGCTATCTGCTCATCTTCGCCTGCCTGCTGATGCCGATCGGCACCCAGGCGCGCACCGGGCTGCTGTGCGTCGGCCTGCTCGCGATCCTGATGCTGCGCGACGTCAAGCGGCGCATGGTCTATATCGGAGGCGCGGCGGCGCTCGCGCTGGTCGCCATCCCCTTCCTCCCAACAGCGTTCAGCGAGCGGATGGGCACGATTCGTACCTATCAGGCCGACGCCTCCGCCTCGACCCGGATCGCGGTGTGGCAATGGACGCTCGATTATGTGAAGGAGCACCCGTTCGGCGGCGGGTTCGAGGCGTATCGCCAGAACGAGATCAAGTACGACAAAATCGAGATGGTCGGCGAAGGCGCCAGTGTCACCGTCGTCCGCACACCCGAAATCGACAAGTCGCGCGCCTATCATTCGGCCTATTTCGAGATGCTGGGCGAGCAGGGCTGGCCCGGCTTCGCGCTCTGGTTGATGATCCATCTCGGCGGCATCGTGCGCATGGAAGTGCTGCGCCGCCGCTACTGGAAGGCCCAACACGATCCCGCCTCCGATCAGGCGTGGATCTCGCCGCTAGCTACCGCGCTCCAGCATGCGCATTTGATCTATCTGTTCGGCGCGACCTTTGTCGGCATCGCGCTCAATCCCTTCGTCTACATGCTGGTCGGCGCGCAGATCGGGCTCGACACCTATCTCGCCCGCAAGCGCGCCGAGGAAGGGATGAAGCCGATGCACAAGCGGCGCGATTCTCCCGCGCCAGCGCCGGTATGATGGGCTAAGACGCAGAAATGTCCGGCCTGTTTCTTGCCCGCAACGATGATCCCGACTTCACCGCCGCCGCACTCGCAGCGGCACGCGAAGCGTTTGCAGCGCAGGGATTTCGCGCTCCCGCCGAGCACGCCCTGCCCGGCTGGTCGTTGCTCCATTTCCCCTACATCATCGGCGGCCCCGATGGCCTGCTGGTGCGCGGCGAAGATTTCGCAGCCGCCGCCGGAACGCCCGTCATCGATGGCAAGTTCGGCCGCGCCGCGCTCGAAGCCTTGCTCGGCATGGACCCGCTCGCGCTCGACTGGAGCCGGATCGGCGGGCAGTTCGTCGTACTGATCCGCCGCAGCGGGCGCACCTTCCTGTTCGGCGACTATTTCTCGGCCTTTCAGCTCTTCTGCGACACCGGCGACCGGATCTTCTCGACCTCGCTTCTCGCCGCGGCGCAGGCGATGCCAAGGCTCAGCTTCGATGCGCAGGGCGTGTACGAACTCGCCTTCAACGTCATGCCGATCGGCGACGACACGGTGTTCACGGAGCTGAAGACGCTTTCTCCCTTTACGGTGATCGAGCTGACCCGGCAGGGCGTAGTCCACCATCGCGTCGAAAAGCCGCTCCCCGCCGCTCCCTCGCGCCTGTCGCTTGCCGAACAGATCGAGCGTCACCGCGCCCCGCTTGCGGCGATCGTCGGCGCGCATGTCGCGCAGTTCGGAAATCATGTCCGCAGCCCGTTGTCGGGCGGGCTCGATTCGCGTCTCGTCCTCGCCGCGCTGCGTCAGGCCGGATGCCAGCCCGAGCTCTATGTCTATGGTCTGCCCGGCGACGAGGATGTCGAAATTGCGCAGGCGATGGGCAAGGCCTGCGGGTTCGAAGTCGAGTGGACGGACAAATATGCCGAGACTCCGCCCCCGGACGCCTTTCCCGAGCTGGTCGCACGCAACTTCCACCAGTTCGACGGGCTGCCCACCTTCGGCAATATCTTCGACAATGGCGCACATGGTGAGGCCCAGATCGCACGCCACGCAGGCGGCGCGCTCGCGGTTTCGGGCGGGTGCGGCGAGATCTACCGCAACTTCTTCTACCTCCCCGACCGCCGCTTCAGCGCGCACGACGTCGCCCGCACCTTCTTCGCGCGCTTCACGCCGGGCGACGCGACCGAGCGTTTCGATTCGCGCAGCTTCATCGACGGCATCGCCACGCGCATAGGCGCTGCGATCGAGCCGCCCGTAGCCACCGGCCGCCTCGACCGCACCCGCATCGAGCAGATCTATCCACGCATCCGCTGCCGCGCGCTGTTCGGGCGCGAGATCAGTCTCGAAGGGCGCTACAGCCCCTATCTCATGCCCTTCCTCGACCATCAGGTGGTGGCGCAGGCGATGACGATCCCGCTCGGCCTCAAGCACGCCGGCCGGTTCGAGGCGGCGCTGCTCAACGCGATCGACCCGCAGCTCGCCGCCCAGCCCTCGGCCTATGGCCATGATTTCACCGCAGGACCGGACCGAAAGCATCGCTTTACCGAATGGTCGACGCGGATCCGTCCGGTCTGGGTGCGCCAGCATACCTATGCGCTGCGCCGCCGCATGGGGCCAATGGGCGACGAGCATGGCGGGCTGTTGTCACCCGGCTACATGCATCGCGTGATCGACCCGGAATTCCCGGCGATGCGCCGCTTCTTCCGCATGGATGCAATCACAGACAGCGGCCTGTGGCGCCGTATCGCCAACCTCGAATATCTGGCGGCAGAATTGGGATCGAAGCTAGCCTAGGCTCTTCCCGAACAACGCCAGCAGCCGGCCCCAGGCCTTCTCGGCCTGCACCTGATTGTACACCGGGCTGTCGGGTGGGCACCAGCCGTGCATGGCGCCGGCATAGACCTCGATCTCGGCGGGCAGCTTCGCCTCGGCGAACGCCGTGCGCAGCGTTTCCTTCTCCTGCGGGAAGCGCTTGTCGTCATTCTCGGCGACCGCGATCAGGAAATTCGCCTTCATCTTGGGGATCAGCAGATGCGGGCTGTCGGGCTTGTCGGTGGCAAGCCCACCGCCATGAAACGACGCCGCCGCGCGGATGCGACCTGGCAAGGCCGCGGCGGTCTGCATGATGATCGGGCCGCCCATGCAATAGCCGGTGGTTCCGGCACCGCGCTTCGGATCGACCTCGGGCTGCTTGTCGAGAAAGGCAAGGAACGCGCCCGCATCGCGCGCGATCGCGTCGGCGGTCAGCGCCTGCCGCCACGGCATGATCCGCCCGCGCACTTCCGGCTGATCCCAGGATTCGCCTTCCTTGAAGATCGGCAGCCCGCTGTTGCGGTAGAATTGGTTGACCGTCAGCACGGCATAGCCCGATTGCGCCAGCCGCTCGCCCATCTTGCGGAACGCGGGGCGCAGCCCGAATACGTCGGGCCACACCAGCACCGCTGGATGCCTGCCCTTGGCGGGCGCGGTGAAATAGGCCTGCGCGACGCCATCCGGCGTCTTGATCGTGATGTCGCGATGCTTCAGCGTCTGGGCATTGGCAGGCGCGGGCAGCAGCGCCGCAAGCGCCGCCGCGCCGGTCATCCCCGCAAAATCGCGCCGCGACACCTTGCCGAAGGCGCGCTCGTTGTCGGCGTCGGTCAGATCATCACACATCGCGCAGCTCTCCCTGAATCGGCTCGGCGCCTATCCTAGGCGGCCTTCCTCGCGGCACAAACCCGGTTCGACGAACGTCACGCGGTCAAGGCGCGCGATACCACCAGACGCCGTCGCGTTCCTCGCGCATTGCCCGCCCCTCGACCTCCAGCCGCCGCAGATGCGCCAGCGTCTCGCCGGTGGCGAGGCCGATCATGCTGCCGTCGATCTTGCGCCGGAACATCCGCCCGAAACAGTCGACCGCGCGCCGCGGTTCGGTGAGGTGCGCTTCGAGGATATCGAGCCGCTTCAAATGCTCGTCACGCAGCGCCGCCAGTCGCGGATGCAGCCCCGTGAACGGCTCGCCATGCGCGGGCAGCACCAGCAGGTCGCCGGGCAGCCCCATCAGCTTGTTGATCGATGCCAGCCATTCACCCAGCGGATCGGCCTCCGGCTCCGTCAGCCCGAGCGACACGTTCGAACTGATCCGCGGTAATATCTGGTCCCCCGCGATCAGCACCCCCTCGCCCTCGTTCCACAGGCAGGCATGTTCGGGGCAATGGCCCGATGCGGTCACCACGCGCCAGTCCGTGCCCCCGATTGCGATGCGCTCGCCATCGACGATGCGCCGGTACGACAGCGGCAGCGGCGCGACCATCCTGCTCATCCGCCCGAACCCGCCAGCCGAGGCTTCGGCGATCTGCGCGTCGTCCCATCCCGCCGCGCGCCAGAAGGCGACCTGTTCGTCCGGCACGACATCGCGCGCGTCGGCGGTGAGCACCCGCAACGTCAGCCATTCGCCGCGGGTCATCCACAGCCGTGTCCGGAACTTGCGGCACAACCAGCCGGCGAGCCCGGCATGATCGGGGTGGAAGTGCGTGCAGATCACCCGCCCCACCGGCCGCTCCGCCAGCGGTGCCGCCGCGAACAGCGCACGCCACGCCTCGACCGCCCCGGCGATGTTCAGCCCGGTATCGACCGCGGTGGTCGTCTCGCCGTCATCGAGCAGCCAGCAATTGATATGGTTGAGCGGTCCCGGCACCGGCAGCCGGATCCAGCGCACGCCACGGGCGATCTCGACCGCTTCGCCGATACCCGGCACGCGCTCGCCGAACGGATAGGTCAGCCCGCGATGGCTGGTCGCGACGAAGCGCTCGTCCTGCGTCAGCGAAACATCGGGGGAAATGGTCAGGCGATCCATACCCAAAACATTGACGGCGCAGGACTCGCTTGTCGAGTCGCCGCGCCGTCACAATACCGGAAAATGGAAAATCAGCTCAGCTGCGGAAGAGGTTCTCCGCGGTCGGCTCAGGCGCGCCCGGCTCGCGCGAAGCCGCTTCGCGCTCGGCGCGGAGCTGCTCGAGCAGCGCCTCGCGGTCGCCCTCCAGACGGGTGTCGACCGGTGCCTCGATCCCCGCGGCCTTCGCCGCCTTGGCGACCGCCGAGTCCAGCTCGCGCTGACTGGTCAGACCCAGCGTCACCGGATCCTTGGGGGTGATGTTGGCGATGTTCCAGTGGCTGCGGTCGCGGATCGCAGCGATGGTGTTGCGCGTAGTTCCGATCAGCTTGCCGATCGCACCGTCCGAAATCTCGGGGTGATTACGGATGATCCAGGCAATGCCGTCGGGCTTGTCCGCGCGCTTCGACACCGGCGTATAGCGGGGGCCCTTGGTGCGGCGAATCTGCTCGGGACCCTTCAGCATCTTCAGGCGATAGTCGGGATCGGCCTGGCCCTTCTCGATCTCGTCCATCGTCAGTTCGTGCGCGCGCACAGGGTCGCGGCCGGTCAGCTTGGTCGCGGCGGTGTCGTCGGCGATCGCCTGCACTTCCAGGATGTGGAGGCCGCAAAAGTCGGCAATCTGCTCGAACGAGAGCGCGGTGTTGTCGACCAGCCAGGAAGCGGTCGCGTGCGGCATGAGCGGCTGGGCCACGTCAAAGTCTCCAGAAACAATAAGGGCCGCCCTCACCGGGCGGCCGTTCACACTGTCCGATTTACGCGCATGGGGCGTCAGAGGCAAGCGTCTTGGGGCATTTCGCCTCACCGGCGGGTTCGAAACTTGCTCCGGGCGGCGCAGGGACATAGGTTTGCGTCCGGGCGCCTCGCGGCGCCCCCGCCACTTCAAGAGCCACGTCAGAGAGGAATCCGCATGAAACGAGTCCTTCTTCCCCTCGCCGCCGTCGCGGCGCTCGGCCTCGCTGCGTGCAGCGACAAGGCGAAGAACGAAGCCGCCGAAGCCGCCAATGCGATCGGCGCCGACATGAACGCCACCGCGTCTGAAGCCGAAGCCGACATCAAGGCTGCGACCGAAGGCGCGCTCGGCGATGCCCAGAACACCGCCGACAGTGTCGGCAACACGATCAGCGAGGGCGCAGACAAGGTCGGCAACGCCGTCGAGGCCGCGCACGGCGAGCTCAAAAAGTAAGCGTAACGGGGCTGCCGTCGCGGCGGCCCCGCCTGTTTTCCTCGCCGATTGAGGTGTCGTGATGCGTGCCCTTTTGCTGCTCCCGCTTGTCCTGCTTGCGGCATGCAATTCGACCGACGAAGCCACCGGCGTCACCGCCGACGAGGCCGCGCAGCTCAATGCCGCCGCGGACATGCTCGACATCAACGCGACCGAACCCAAGGCCGCACCCGCGGAGGAGAAGTGAGCATGCGGCGGCTCGGCATCACCGATATCGAAACGCCGCCGATGGTGTTCGGCGGCAACGTCTTTGGCTGGACCGCGGATCGCGATACCAGCTTCGCGCTGCTCGACCGGTTCGCCGGGGCGGGCGGGACGCTGGTCGATACCGCCGACGTCTATTCGGCCTGGGTTTCGGGTCACAAGGGCGGCGAGTCAGAAGCGCTGATCGGCGAATGGATGCGCGCGCGCGGCAGGCGTATCGGCATCGCGACCAAGGTCGGGATGCTTCCCGGTGAGGGTGGCGAGAAGCTGGCGCCGGCCCGCATCGCTGCGGCCTGCGATGCCTCGCTCAAGCGGCTCGGGGTCGAGGCGATCGACCTGTATTATGCGCACCAGGATGACGAGAATGTCCCGCAGGAGGACGTGCTCGCGGCCTTCCAGACGCTGATCGACGCGGGCAAAGTGCGCCATATCGCCGCCTCGAACTTCTCCGCGGCACGGCTCAAGTCCGCGCTCGACATCGCCGCACGCGACGGTTTGCCGCATTATCGTGCGCTCCAGCCAGAATATAATCTCGTCAGCCGCCACCGCTTTGAGGGGGAACTGCAAGATCTGTGCGTCGCGCATAATATCGGCGTGCTGCCCTATTACGGCCTCGCCTCGGGCTTCCTCACCGGCAAATATCGCAGCGAAGCCGATTTCGGGAAGAGCGTGCGCGGCGGACGGATGGCCGCGTTCTTGGAAGCCAAAGGCCGCCCTGTCCTCGAAGCAATGGACGCCGTTGCCGCAGAAACCGGCGCCAGCCTCTCGCACATCGCGCTCGCCTGGCTCGCCGCACAGCCCGGCGTCACCGCGCCGATCGCCAGCGCCACCAGCGTCGCCCAGCTCGACGAACTCATCGCCGGCTGGGACCTTGCCCTCTCAAGGGACCAGCTCGACCGTCTTACCGCCGCAGGAGTGTAGAATGGATCATGTCGCCGCGTATCGGGACCAGGGCTATGCCATCGTCCGTGGCGTGTTTTCCCCAAGCGAAGTCGCGGCGATCAGCGCTGCGGTCGACCAGATCCATGAAGAGGGCGTCGCGCATGGCCGCAGCTTCCGCCACGGCAACCTCTTCTACAATATCGCGTCCGATGCCGATGACGCGCCGCTCGTCCGCATGGTCCAGTGGCCGTCCTATCATAACGCGGTGCTCGACGCGGTCCGGCTCGACCCGCGCTATCTCGATATCCTCGCGCCGCTGATCGGCCCGGATCTCAAACAGATCATCAACCAGCTCCACTGGAAGGCGCCGGGTTCACTCGGCGATTTCGCCTGGCATCAGGATTCGCGTTTCCGCAAACCCGATGCCGCCTATCGCAACCTCGGCACCTCCTACATCCAGACCGGCCTCGCCATCGACCCGCACACGCCGCAAAGCGGGGCGATGCGCTTCATCCCGCGCAGCCACGTCGCCGGGCCGCTCGAACTCGACACCTCGACCGAAGTGCTGGGAACCGAGATGAACGACGACGCGCTGATCGCTGCAGGGATCGATCCCGCAAATGTTGTCGATCTCGTCCTCGATCCCGGTGACCTCGCGATCTGGAATCCCTATCTGGTTCACGGATCGGGCCGGAACCGGGCGGATCACCAGCGCCGCCTCTACATCAACGGCTATGTCGCGGCGGTGGATTGCGACCGCGGCGAATGGGCATTCCGCGACGGCCAGCCGGTGCCGCTCGGCCCCGAAGCGGCGATCGTCCATTACGAGGAGCTGCGCGAGAATCCGTACCCCCATTATGTTTAGGCAAATGCGTCTAAGCTGACCGTTCAGGCCGCAAGCCGCACGCGTCCCCCGCCCCGCGTCTTGGCGCCATAAAGCGCCATATCGGCACGCCGCAGCGCCGCGTCGATCGCGTCGTCCTCACCCATCGCCGCCGCGCCCACGCTAACCCCGATCCGGGCCGTGGCATCGTCGAGCATATAGGGCGCATCGGCGACCCGCTCGACGACCCGTTCACCCAGCCGCTCGATCGCGCCCGGACTCAACACCGGCGCCAGCAGGACGAACTCGTCGCCGCCCAGCCTTGCGACATGGCCGTGCCGCCCGGCGAGCCGGACGAGCCGCTGCGCCACCTCGCACAGCACCTGGTCGCCCGCGTCATGCCCGTGACGATCATTGACCTGCTTGAACCCGTCGAGATCGATATAGAAGAGCGTGCCGCCCACCCCGCACCGCTGCGCGGCTGCGTGCATGAACCCCGAACGATTGAGCAACCCCGTGAGCGGGTCGTGCGCCGCGCGATGGGCATGCGCATGTTCGGCCTCCATCGTCGCGATCATCATGCCGTTGAGCCGCTTTGCCGCCTGCGACATGCTGAACAGCGCCAGCGGCGCCTGGATCGTGGTGACCAGCAAGACCGGATCGTCCGCAAAGGCGGCGCTTACCGCCATCGGCCCCAGCGTCGCGGTGCAAACCAACAGCACGAAGCGCGGCGCGCCGAAATAGCGGATGCTCATGCCCCCCGCGATGCACGCGGTGGCGATATTGACCACGATCGCCGCAGCATAGTCGCCGCTCAGCGTCGTGATCGCCGCGCCATAGCCAAGCGTCCCCGCCCACAGCAATGTCATCAGCAGATAGAGGTCAGTCCCGGTCACCGCGCCGCGCTTCGCCGCGCTCCGGTCGCGATTGAGCAGCACGATCCTTACCCCGATCGTCGCCAGTTCCAGCACCAGCCAGATCGCGAACAACAGCGTCTGGTGCCGCCACCAGATTGCCGCGGCGCAGAGCAATGTCGCGAGTGCGGCCGAATAAAAGATCGCCAGCGAGCTGTAGAGCGTACTCACCTGCGCGACGTGAATCGCCCGACTGACCGGACGGCGCGTCCGGGTCAGCCATTGCGTCGCGCGCCAGCGCGGCAAGCTGTACTTCAGATCGCCGTCCAAACCGTCCTCCGGTGAATTCCGTTCCACTGCAGTAACGACACGGAGTTAACGTAGCGTTCGCCAGACTGGCTTTGCGTCAAGGTCATTGCTCCCGCCGCGCCCGCCCCTAAGATGGCGGTCATGCGTTTCCGTCAGCTCGAAGTCTTCCACGCCGTCTATCTTCACGGCTCGATCAGCGCGGCGGCCCGCGCGCTCGGCGTTTCCCAGCCCTCGGTCTCGAAAACGCTCCACCATGCCGAGGACAGTCTCGGCATTCCTCTCTTCCAGCTCTCACGCGGCCGCCTGATCCCGACCGATGAAGCGCATGCGCTGATGCGTGAGGCCGGCGACCTGTTCGAACGGCTCGACACGCTTCAGCAGACCGCACGTAACCTTGCCCAGGCCGGCGGCGGGCATATCCGGCTCGGCATCGTTCCCAGCCTCGCGCTCGACATCGTGCCGCAGGCGATGGCGCAATTCCGCCGCGAATGGCCACGCGTGACGTTCGAGGTCCATACCCACCATCATGACGATCTGGTCCGTTCGCTGATCGGTCGCGAGATCGACCTCGCCATCGCCTACACCCCGCCCCCGCATCCCCGCCTGACCCGGCAGGTGCTGGCCGAGGGCGAGCTGGTGGTGATGTTCCCTGACGGCATGTTCGCGCCGACCGGTCCGCGCTTCCCGCTCGATCTGCTCGCCGATCGCGACGTGATCGGCGTCGCCGCCACCGGCCCGATTGGCGACGTTCTGACTCAGGCGGCACGCGAACGCGGCCTCGTTTTCCGCGAGACCGTGTCAGTCCAGACCTTCTTCATCGCCGCGCGCCTCGCCCAGCTCGAAGGCGGCGTCACCGTCGTCGATGAATTCACCGCGCGCGCCTGGGCCGCGCCGGGCTTCAAATGGCTGCCCACCGATCCGCCGCTGCGCTTCACCATCTCCTGGACCACGCTCGAGGAACGCCAGCCATCGCGCGTCGCACGGCTCTTCCTTCGCACGCTTGAGGGCATCCTCGTCGAGAGCCGCGTCCAGCCATAACCTGTGGCTATGATCTGCTGATCGATTCCGGACTTCGCACGCGCGGGCGGAGCGGCCATCCTCTCCTCGCGTAACCACTGGGACGGTTGCGCGGGGGAGTGCGCATCCTGATCCGACCGACCGCCTTGAATCCGTGCGCCCGATGAGCCGCGGCGAGGAGATCATCGTGCTGGGCGCGGGCGTGGTCGGCATGGCCACTGCGCTGACGCTGGCCGATCGCGGGCACCGCGTGACCGTGGTCGATGCCGCGCGCGGCCCCGGCCTCGGCACCTCCTTCGCCAATGGCGCACAGCTCAGCTTCGCCTATACCGACGCGCTCGCCAGTCCTTCGGTGCTCGGCCAGATTCCACGCATCCTGCTCGGCCTCGATCCGGCTCTGCGCTTCCAGCTCCATCTCGATCCCGATTTCCTGCGCTGGAGTCTTGCCTTCCTGCGCAACTGCAGCACCGGCGCTTTTCGCCGCAACACGCTGGCCGGCCTCACCCTCGCCGCAGAATCACGCCGTGCGCTCCGGGCGCTCACCGAACGTCACGCGCTCGATTATGGTCACAGCGTCCCCGGAAAGATCCACCTCTATCGCTCTGAGGAATCGTTCGCGGGCGCACAGGCAATGGTCGCGCTCAAGCAGGCAGGCGGCATCACGCAGACATTGCTCGATCCTGACGCCGCGGTCGCGCTCGAACCGATGCTGGCGCCAGTCCGCAACGAGATCGCCGGCGCGCTCTACACCGCGGACGAGGAGGTCGGCGATCCCCACCGGTTCTGCACCGCTGCGCACGAGGCGCTGATCCGCGGCGGCGGAAGTTCGATGTTCAGCCTGCCGGTTGCGCGGATCGATGCGACTGGCGGCGTGCCCGCGATCGTCACCCAATGCGGAAGCCGGGTCCCCGCCGACCGCATCATCCTCGCCGCCGGACCCGGCGCACCCAGGCTCGCCCGCACCCTCGGCGTGCGGCTCCCCGTCCAGCCAATGAAGGGCTATTCGATCACCGCGCCCACCGGCGCCGCGGCGCCCGCCGCCAGCATCACCGACGTTGCCAATCGCGTCGTCTTCGCCCGGCTCGGCAACCGGATGCGGATCGCCGGGCTGGCTGAGCTGGGCAAGCGCGACACAAGGGTCGAGCCCAGACGAGTCCGCGCGCTCATCGACAGCGCGCGCGCCGCGCTGCCCAACGCCGCGGATTACGACCATATCGAATCGAGTTGGGCCGGGCTTCGCCCGATGACCCCCGATTCGCTGCCGGTCACCCGGACCATCGCGCCCGGGGTGATCGCCAATACCGGGCATGGCGGGCTCGGCTGGACCTATGCTGCAGGGTCGGCCGAACGCGTCGCGCAACTTATCGAGGGGACGGCCTGACGGCGCGCCAAAGACGCCGCAGGCAAATAATCAGGGAAGGGAAACCCATGAAGACTGCAATCCGTATCGCGGGACTGATGGGCGGCATCTCGCTGCTCGCCACCGCCAGCGCCGCCATGGCGCAGGACACGCCCGAAACGCCCCAAGCCGAGCCCGAGGCTCAGGAAGTCGTCGTCATCGGCTCGCAGATCAAGGGGGCCGATGTCGCCGGCGCACTGCCGGTCACCGTGCTCAACGAAGATGATATCGCTGCCATCGCCGCCACCAACGGGGACGATCTGTTCCGTTCGATCCCGCAGGCGGGCGACGTCGCCTTCAACGAAAGCCGCGACGCCGGCGGCATCAACGACGCGCGCGGTGACACCGCCTCGATCAACCTGCGCGCGCTTGGCACCGGCAACACGCTGGTCCTGCTCAACGGCCGCCGCATGGTCCTCCACCCGGGCACCCAGAGCGAGAACCTCGTCCCGGTGCAGAGTGTCAATACCAACACCATCCCGGTGATGGGCGTCAGCCGGGTCGAGGTGCTTCTCGACGGCGCCGCCGCCATCTACGGCTCGGACGCGGTCGCCGGCGTGATCAACACCGTGCTCAAAAGCAACTTCAAGGGCATTCGCGCCACCGCCGAGGTCGGCTTCACCGAGAATTCGGGTCAGGTCGAGAGCGAGTTCGCATTCGAAGCCGGCCACAGCTTCAACGGCGGCAAGACCAACATCTCGCTATTCGGTTCGTTTAACCATCGCGACCCGCTCTACGCCCGCGAACGCCGTAATTCGCGCTCGGCCGACTTGCGGCCATTGGTCGCGGGCACGCCCTTTGCCAATGACACCGATTTCGACAACACGTCGACCGACAGCATCTGGGGCGAGTTCCAGCGGCTGACCAACAGCTATGTCGCGTCGACCACCGCGGCGCAGGTCAACGGTACCACGCTCACCACCAGCGGTATCTTCCATATTCAGCCCAACACCAATGAAGGCTGCATCGCGGCGACCTCCTATGCTGGCACCTGCTGGGACAACAGCTCGCTCTCGACCGCCTCGACCGACAACAACCTCAAATACGACATCAACAACGTCCGCACGCTGATGGGCCGCAACGACCGCATCAACCTGTTCGGCTTCTTCAACCACGAATTCGACAGCGGGCTCGAATTCTTCGCCGAGGCGGGGTGGTATCGCGCCGATTTCCAGTCGCAGCGCGAACAGGATACGTCGCTGGCCAGCCAGCGGCTGATCATCCCCGCCAACGGCTATTACAATCCGTTCGGCCCGGTCGGCAGCGCCTATCGCATCCCTGGCCTCACCGGGGTCGCCACCACCGGCGTACCGATCGAACTGATCGACTATCGCCCCGTCGATGCCGGCCCGCTCGTCGTCAACGTCCGCAACGACACGATGCGTTTCCTCGGCGGCTTCCGCGGCAAGCTGCTTGGCTTCGATTTCGACAGCGCGGCACTCTACTCGCGTGCCCGCACCCGCGATTCGATGCACACGGTCAGCCTGACCCGGTTCCAGGAAGCGCTGAGCCGAACCGATGCGAGTGCCTATAACCCCTTCAACGGTGGCGACCCGCTCAACCCCGGCCGCCTCGATTCCACGCCCAATCCACAGAGCGTGATCGACAGCTTCATGGTCGACATTTACCGCATCAGCACGACCGAGCTGGCGATGGCCGACTTCAAGATCAGCAAGAATGATCTGCTCAACCTGCCTGCCGGACGGGTCGGGATGGCGGCGGGCGTCGAGTTCCGCCACGAAACCTTCGCCGACGACCGCGATCCGCGGCTCGACGGCACCATCCGCTTCACCGCGCTCGACGGCTCGTCCAACGGCAGCGACACGCTGGGCGCCAGCCCGACGCCTGACAGCGGCGGCTCGCGCGATACCATTTCCGGCTTCCTCGAATTCGCGGTGCCGATCGTCGGACCGGACATGAACGTGCCGCTGATCCGCTCGCTCGATCTGCAGCTCGCGGGGCGCGTCGAGTCCTATCAGGGCTTCAACACCGTCGCGAAGCCCAAGGTCGCCGTGTCGTGGTACCCCTTCGCCAACCTTCAGCTGCGCGGCTCCTGGTCGCAAGGCTTCCGCGCGCCCAACCTGCCCCAGTTGTTCGAAAACGGCATCCAGCGCTCGAACACCCGCACCGATTGGGTGAAGTGCGAGGCGGATCGCCGCGCCGGCCGGATCGCCAATTTCGATGCCTGTACGCGCAGCCAGGGCGTCGTCAGCAATCGTTCGGGCAGCCAGGATCTGATCCCCGAGGAATCCGACAGCCTTTCGCTGGGCGGCACCTTCCAGCTCAAGATGGGCCGCGCCGGCCGCCTCACTTTCACCGCCGACTATTGGGAAATCCGGCAGAAGAACGTGATCGGCCTGTTCGGGGATTCGAACGCGCTCGTCCTCGACTATTTCCTGCGTCTGTCCGGTTCATCGAACCCGAACGTCCAGCGAGCAGACCCGACCCCGCAGGAGATTCTGGACTTCGCCGGCACCGGCGTCGCACCGGTCGGCCGGGTGATCCAGGTGATCGACAACTACGCCAACCTCACGCCCCGCAGCGTGCGCGGGTATGATCTCGGCGTGTACTATCAGGTCAAGGACACCGGCATCGGCGATTTCAGCGCCCGGGTGAACGCCGCCCGACTGCTCGAATTCTACCAGGTGCCCGGACCCGCGGCGCAAGCGCTGATCGCGGCCCAAGCTTCGGGGAAGATCGATCCGACGATCAACATCACCGGCGCACAAAGCCTGATCGAAGAGAATGGCCGCCCGAAATGGCGCGGTTCGGCCAGCGTCACCTGGCGCTATGAGGGCTTCGGCATCGGCTATTATGCCAATTATGTCGGGTCAGTCGTCGACACGTCCGCCTCGCTCGCCGATGGCACCCGGTTCAAGGTCAAGGACTACCTCACCCACAGCCTGTACGCGCAATACACCGTCGATGGCGGGCCGATGGACAGCCTTCGCCTGCGCGTGGGCGCGCGCAACCTGTTCAACACGCTAGCGCCGATCGCCGATCAGCCGACGGGCTATATCGGCGATCTCTACGGCAATCGCGGCCGCCAGATCTATTTCTCGGTCAGCAAGCGCTTCTAGGGGCACCCCGCTCCCGCGCCGCCAGTCACGGCGGCGCGGGAGCAACCCGGCGGGATGCATCCAGTTTCCCCCGTCCTCGTTGATGATCCAGGCTTGGCCTCAAGCCGCACCAACAAGACCGGAGCTGCGCGATGACCGAGACGACACCTCCTGAGCCGATCGCCCCCGCGGCACAGTTGCGCCCGTTCAGCCGCGCGCTGCATTGGTGGTTCGGGGTCGCGCTGTGGAAGCGTATTCTCGGCGCGCTTGTCCTCGGCGCGATCGTCGGCGTCATCTGGGGGCCGGGCGCCACTTCGATCACCTGGATCGGCGAGCTGTTCGTGCGCCTGATCCGCATGCTCGTCGTCCCCCTTGTCTTCCTCACCATCGCCGCAGGTGTCGCTGCGCTCGCCGATCCCAAGCGGCTGGGCAGCATCGGCGTGAAGACGCTCGCCATGTACGTGTTCACCACCGCGCTCGCCGTCACCACCGGGCTTACCGTTGCGACGCTGATTGGCCCCGGTATCGGCGCTACCTTCGCCGACGCGGTGCCCAAAGCGATGGGAACCCCGCCCGATACCGCGCGGATGTTCATGGAGATCATCCCCGACAATCCCGTCGGCGCGATGGCCGAGGGCAAGACGCTGTCTGTGATCTTCTTCGCCATCCTCGTCGGCGCCGGCGTGATCGCCGCGGGCAAGGGTGCCGAACCGATCCGCGCCTTTCTCAACGGCGCGTCGGATGTGATGCTCAAGATCGTCGGCTTCGTGATGGAGACCGCGCCGTTTGGCGTCTTCGCGCTGATCGCCGTAGTGATGGGCACCAGCGGCCCGGCGAGCTTCCTGGCCGTGCTCAAGCTCGCCATCTGCGTTGTCATCGGCTCGGCGGTCGTCACACTGCTGATCCACGGCCTCATCGTCGTGCGGCTGATGGCGTGGCTGTCGCCGCTCCCCTTCTTCCGCGGCATCGCCGACGCGATCATGGTCGGCTTCTCGACCTCGTCCAGCTCGGCGACGCTCCCCGTCGCGATCCGCGTCGCGCAGAACAATCTCGGCGTGTCCAAGCCCGTCGCCTCGACCGTGCTCCCGCTCGGCGCGACGATCGGCATGGACGGGGCGGCGATGTATGTCGCAATGCTCACCCTGTTCGCCGCGCAGGCGTTCGGCGTGCCGCTCGACTGGGCCGATTATCTGGTGATCGCTGCGACCACCACCATCGTCGCAATGGGTGTGGCGCCGGTGCCTTCGGGCTCGCTATTCGTCCTCGCCGCAGTGCTCCACGCGATTGGCATCACGCCCGAGCAGACCGCGCTCGTCGTCGGCTTCATCCTGCCCTTCGACCGCATCCTCGACATGACCCGCACCGTTCCCAACGTCACCTCCGATCTCGCCATCGCCACCGCCGTCGCGCGGTGGGAGGGCGAGATGGATGTGAACGTCTATAATTCCGCCAACGACGTTTGAGGCTGGCCCATATGATCCTCCGAAAGTTCGTCCTCGCCGTATCGGCGCTCGCCCTCGCGCTCCCCCTCCCGGTCGCGGCACAGAGCCGCCACCTCCTCGAATACCCCTCGATCCATTCGCCCGTCGTCGGCACGCGCGGGATGATCGTGTCGCAGAATGCGATCGCGAGCGAGGTCGGCGCGCAGATCCTGCGCGACGGCGGCAATGCGATCGATGCCGCGGTCGCGATCGGCTTCGCGCTCGCCGTCACCTTGCCCCGCGCCGGCAATATCGGCGGCGACGGCTTCATGACCGTCTATGACGCAAAGTCGAAACAGGTCCGCGTTCTCGACTTTCGCGGCATCGCCCCGCGCGCAGCGACTCCCGCGATGTTCGTCGACAATCAGGGCAAGGAGCGGAACATCGCCTCCTATGGCTATATGGCCCCCTCCGTCCCCGGCACCGTCGCCGGCCTCGAGCATGCCCACAAGCAATGGGGTAAGCTCCCTTGGGCCAGGGTGGTCAAACCCGCGATCCGCCTCGCCCGCGACGGGGTCAAGCTCACCGCCGACGAAGCCTTCGTGTTCGGCTGGGGCCGTCAGCGCCTGTCGAACAGTGCGTCGGGCAAGGCGGCCTTCTACAAACCCGACGGCACCCTCTACGCCAAGGACGAGGTGCTCAAACAGCCCGACCTCGCCTGGACGCTGAGCGAGATCGCGAAGGGCGGCGCGAGGGCCTTCTACACGGGTGAGATCGCCCGCCGGATCGAAGCGGACATGAAGGCCAATGGCGGCATCATCACCCGCGCCGATCTCGCCGCCTACAAACCGGTCGAGCGCGATCCGCTGGTCGGCACCTACCGCGGCTATCAGGTCTATACCCCGCCCCCTGCCAGCGCGGGCGGCGCGACGCTGCTCAACATGCTCAACATCCTTGAGCATTTCGACCTGAAGGCGATGGGGGCCGGCTCCGCCGCCTCGCTGCATGTGATGGCCGAGACAATGAAGCTCGCCTATCTCGACCGCTATCAGGCGCTCGGCGATCCCGCCTTTGTCACCGCACCCGTCCGCGGCTTCATCTCGAAGGACTATGCCGCCGAGCGCGCGAAACTGATCGACCTCTCAAAGGCCACTCCGGTCCGCGACCTCGCTCCGGGCGACCCGCTCAGGTTCGAAAGTCCCTCGACCACGCATTTCTCGGTCGCCGATGCCGAGGGCAATGCCGTCTCGACCACCTACACGCTCGGCTCGGACTTCGGCTCGGGTGTGATGATCGCGGGCACCGGCATCCTGCTCAACAACCAGATGAACAATTTCAGCCATGAGCAGGCGTGGGAAGCTCAGCGCAAGGGCACGCCGCCCCCGCTCAATGCGATGGCGCCAGGCAAGCGGATGCTCTCCACCATGATGCCGACTCTGGTATTCAAGGACGGCAAGCCCTGGCTGATCGTCGGCACCCCCGGCGGCAGCACGATCATCACGACGATGCTTCAGATCGTCGTCAACACCGTCGACCACGGCCTCAATGTCGAAGAGGCGACTCACCAGCCCCGAATCTATCAGGGCACCACCGCAGCGCTCCGCGTCGAGCCGAATTTCAACCCGGATACGGTTGCGGCGCTCAAGGCAAAGGGCCATCGGATCGATATGGATGAGACGATGGGCAGCGCCCAGTCGATCATGCTGACCAACAACCTGTTCCTCGGCGCGGCGGATCCTCGCCGTCCCGGTGCAAAGGCAATTGAACCATGAAGTTGCAGATGAAACCCCTCCTCGCCGCCTTCGCACTGACCGGCCTCGCCGCCTGCGCCCCGCGCGCCGCGCTCCCCCCGACGGCGGCTCCGGCCCCGGTCGCACCGGTCGCGCCGGCCAAGGAACGTCAGGCCTTCGTCGCCGCCGCGCATCCGCTGGCGGTCGAGGCCGGGCTTGAAGTGCTGCGCAAGGGTGGTTCGGCAGTCGACGCCGCGGTCGCGGTGCAAGCGATGCTCAGTCTGGTCGAGCCGCAGAGCAGCGGGCTTGGCGGCGGCGCCTTCATGGTCCGCTACGACGCGAAGACCAAGGGGATCACCGTCTATAACGGTCGTGAAACCGCCCCTGCCGGCGCCACCCCCGACATGCTGCTCGGCCCCGACCGTCAGCCGCTTCCCTTCGGCACCGCAGTCGTCTCGGGCCGCGCTACCGGCGTCCCCGGCGTCGTCCGCATGCTCGCGCTGGCGCAGTCGCAGCACGGCACTCTCGCCTGGAAGGATCTGTTCGGCGATGTGGTCCGCACCGCCGAACAGGGCTTCCCCGTCACCGAACGGCTCGCCAGCCTGATCGACAGCCGCGCCCCGCAAGCACGCGGCGCCGACGCCACCGCCTATTTCCGCAACGCCGAAGGCACGCAGATCAAGAGCGGCGACACGCTGCGCAACCCTGCCTATGCCGCGTTCGTCCGCCGCCTCGCCGCGCAAGGCCCCGACGCGATGTACAAGGGCGAGACCGCCCGCCGCATCGTCGAGCGCCTGCGTCAGGGCGATCTCGCCAGCACGATGACCGAAGCGGACATCGCCGGCTACAAGCCCGAGGTGCGCGACGCGGTGTGCAACCCCTATCGCGTCTACATCCTCTGCGCCCCGCCCCCGCCGTCCTCGGGCGTCGGTCTGCTCCAGCTGATGGCGATGATCGAGCGCACCGATATCGGCGCGCGCGGCCCCAATGATCCCATCGCCTGGGTCAAATATGCCGAAGCAAGCCGCGTCATGTATGCCGATCGCGACGCCTATGTCGGCGACGTCGCGACCGTCCCGGTCAAGGGCATGCTCGACCCGACCTACGTCGCCAGCCGCGCCGCGCTAATCGGCGACCGCGCCGGCCCCGCCCCGCAGCCGGGGACGCCCCCGGGCGCCGTCACCGCGCGCATCGACGCCACCAACGAAGTCGCCGGCACCTCGCACTTCATCATCATCGACGGCGAGGGCAACGCCGTGTCGATGACCACCACGGTCGAAAGCCTGTTCGGCAGCGGCCGCATGGTCGACGGCTTCTTCCTCAACAACCAGATGACCGACTTCTCCTTCATCCCCGAAGGCCCCAACGCCATCGCCCCCGGCAAGCGCCCGCGATCGTCGATGGTCCCGACGATCATCCTCAACCCCGACCGCAGCCTCGCCGGCGCGATCGGCTCGCCCGGCGGCAACGCGATCCTCGCTTATGTGTCCAAGGCGCTGCTCGGCATCGTCGAGTGGAACATGCCGGTCGCCGACGCCATCGCCCTCCCCAACCTCGTCGCCCGCGGCTCCAGCTTCAACGGCGAGGCGAGCAAGTTCGCGCCCCCGATCCTCGCTGCCATGGCCGAGCGCGGAGTCGTGGTCCGCGGCGGTTCGGGCGAGAATTCGGGCCTGCACGGCGTGATGCTCCGCAATGGCGGGTTCGACGGCGGCGCCGATCCGCGCCGCGACGGCGTCGCCCGCTCGATCACCCTCCCGTCAAGGAAATGACCATGCGCCGCCTGCTTCCCGCCGTTGCGATCGTCGCCTTCGCTCTTCCCGCCGCCGCGCAGGAGGTGAAGGTCGAGGAAGTCAGCTTCCTCAGCCGCGACGGCAAGACGCAGGTGAAGGGTTATCTGTTCAAGCCCGCCAATACGCTGGCCAAGCTCCCCGCGGTCGTGATGCTCCACGGCCGCGGCGGCGCCTATTCCAGCCTCGCCAAGGGCAAATACGACACCTCCACGCTCTCCAGCCGCCACAAGGCGTGGGGCGAACTGCTCGCGAAGAACGGCTATGCCGCGCTCATGGTCGATGATTTCGGCGCGGTCGGCTTTCCCGCGGGCTTCGCCGCCGGCACCTACAAGGACCGGCCGGACGCGGTGGACGAGGTCGATTTTCGCCCGCTCCACGCCTATGGCGCACTCCGCTTTCTCCAGTCGCGCGCGGACGTGATTCCCAACCGCATCGCCCTGCTCGGCTGGTCCAACGGCGCCAGCGCCACGCTCGCCGCAATGGCCGACGACAAGCCCGGCGACATGCGCAAGATCGGCTTCGCCGCCGCCGTCGCGCTCTATCCCGGCTGCGGCCTCAAGAAGCGGTTCGAGAAGGATGGCTACAAGCCTTACCATCCCGTCCGCGTGTTCATGGGCACCGCCGACGAGGAGGTCTCGCCCAAACTCTGCCAAGCCTTTGTCGAGCGCAGCAAGGCGAAAGGCAACGACGTCGAGCTACGCATGTTCGAGGGCGCGACCCACAGTTACGACACACCGACAAAGTCGCGCCAGTCGCTCGAAGCCAACGCCACCGCCAGGGCCACGACCGAAGCCGACATCCTCGCTTTCCTTGCCACGAAACTGAAAGCGCGCTGACCGGCGCAATCCGCTTGCCCCCATCCCCCCCGATGCGCCAAAGCAGCCGACAATGACTGCCCGCATCGATATGGGACTCGACGGCGGCGGCAACCCGGTTGCCGTCGATCTGGAAGAGCTGCTTGCGACCCGTCTGCTCGTTCAGGGCAATTCGGGCTCGGGAAAGTCGCATCTGCTGCGCCGTCTGCTCGAGGGCAGCGCGAACCATGTCCAGCAGGTGGTGGTCGATCCCGAGGGCGACTTCGTCAGCCTCGCCGATGCCTTTGGCCATATCGCGGTCGATGCGGCCGAATACAGCCTGACCGAGCTCGCCCGCCTCGCCATGCGCGTTCGCGAGCATCGTGCTTCCGTCGTCCTCAACCTCGAAGGACTCGAGATCGACGGCCAGATGCGCGCTGCCGCCGCCTTCCTCGCCGCGCTGTTCGACGCCCCCCGCGAACATTGGTACCCGATCCTCACCGTCGTCGACGAAGCCCAGCTCTTCGCCCCCGCCGCTGCTGGCGAAGTCTCGGAGGAAGCGCGCCGCACCTCGCTCGCCGCGATGACCAACCTCATGTGTCGCGGCCGCAAGCGCGGCCTTGCCGGGGTCATTGCCACCCAGCGCCTCGCCAAGCTCGCCAAGAACGTTGCCGCGGAAGCCAGCAACTTCCTGATGGGCCGCACCTTCCTCGACATCGACATGGCGCGCGCCGCCGATCTGCTCGGCATGGAGCGGCGCCAGGCCGATACGATCCGCGACCTCGCGCGCGGCGAATTCCTCGCGCTCGGCCCCGCCATCACCCGCCGGCCGATTTCGGTGAGGATCGGCGAAGTGAAGACCGGCTCGAAGGCCGTCAGCCCCAAGCTGATGCCGCTCCCGACCGCCGCGACCGAGGATATGCGCGACATGCTGTTCGCGCCGGGCGCGGAGGACGAGGTTCCGCCCCCGCCGCCGCCCGCCCCGGTGCCGATATCCGACCTGATGCGCAGTATCGCCACCCCCGCGCCCGCGCCCGTCCCCGACATGCCGGTGCTGGAAGAAGGCGAACAGGCCGATGTCCGCCGCGCGATCCTCGCCGAGATTGCGGGCGAGGAGAGCCGCCAGCCGCTCCCGACCGTGTTCCAGGACTATACCGTCCGCTGCCGGATGCGCGGCGTCGAACCGGGGAAGGACCTTGCGGCCTTCCGCTCCGCGCTCGCACTCGCGCGTGCGGGCATCGCTGACGCCGAGGGCTGGGACGAAGTCCTGACCCTCGCTGCCTCGCTGCCCGAGGAGATGCTCACCCCCTTCCTCGGCATCGCCCGCGCCGCGCGCACGAACGAAGCCTGCCCGTCCGACGCACAGCTCGCCGCACTCTACGGCACCAGCTCACTGGGTCGCGCCAAGCGGATGATGGCGCATATCGAGGAAAAGGGCCTGATCGTCGCCCGCACCGATCTGTCGGGCAAGCGCAGCGTCAGCCTTCCCCATCTCGGCTGGACCACCGCCCCCTCCTGGCCCGATCCGGCCAAGCCGCCGCCCGTGGGGCGCGCGGTTGTCAGGGCAGCGGAGCGCGCCCGGAACGGCTATGGGTGACTAGGAGGCATATCGGTCGCACCCGGGACCGATGCACGTCCGTGCCGGCCTCAGGCCCCGATCAGGCACATGCCCACGAGGATCAACAGACCGCAGGCGCCAATCGCTTCGACATAGGCGAACAGCCGGATCGGCGCTTGCGGCTGCTCCGCGTCGCGGGGCGGGTCGGTCGCTGTGGCATTCGGTACAGTTCGCATATTCACTCCCCCAGAGTGGGGCGATGCTGCGCCTGACCGTCGCGTATGTCGAGTCCCTGCTTCACCCCGCGACACCGGCGGTGCCGTTTAAGGATGCCCCGCCAAATTCCCCGCCTTCCCGGCTCGCGCAGCGACCAGGAATTCGACATTCCCCTCGGGACCGGTGATCGGACTGCGCGTCACGCCTTCGACGGTCCAGCCCGCGCCCTCCAGCCACGCCACCACCTCTTCGCAGACGCGTTCGTGCACCGCCGGGTCGCGCACCACGCCGCCCTTGCCCACTTCTTCACGACCGGCTTCGAACTGCGGCTTGATCAGCGCGACCGCCCACGCACCTTCGCGCACAAAGGCAAAGGGCCGTTCGAGCACCTTGGCGAGGCCGATGAAGCTCGCGTCGCACACCACGATATCGACCGGTTCGGGAATATGCGCCGCGGTTAGCACCCGCGCGCTGGTCTGCTCGTGCACCACGACGCGTTCGTCCTGCCGCAGCTTCCAGGCGAGCTGGTTGGTCCCGCTGTCGACCGCATAGACCCGCGTCGCCCCACGCGTCAGCAGCACGTCGGTAAAGCCGCCGGTCGACGATCCCACATCGATCGCCACCATTCCCGTGGGATCGATCCCGAAATGGTCGAGCCCATGCGCAAGCTTGACCCCGCCGCGCGAGACCCAGGGGTGATCGCGGCCCTTCACTTCCAGCGGCGCGTCGGGCGCGATCGGCTGGCCGGGCTTGTCGACACGCTTGTCGCCGCTGAACACCAGCCCGGCCAGGATCAGCGCCTGCGCGCGCGTCCGGCTTTCGGCCAGCCCGCGTTCGACGAGCAGTTGATCGGGGCGGGTCTTTGCCATGCGCCGCGCACTATCACAGAAAGCATTTTCCTACAACGAACCATATAGGTTATCTTGAGTCGTTCAACAGGAGCGATTTGAAATGACCATCGAGGATTTGATCGAAGAGGCGATCGCCCGCGAGGGCGGCTATTCCAACCACCCCGCCGACCGCGGCGGACCCACGCGCTGGGGCATCACCCAGGCAGTCGCGCGTCAGCATGGCTTCGCCGGCGACATGCGCGTCTTCCCGCGCGAGGAGGCAGCGGCGATCTACCGGCGCCTCTACTGGCTGCGGCCGCGCATCGCCGATGTCGCGGAACGCGCACCGGCACTCGCTGCCGAGCTGTTTGACACTGGAATCAACATGGGGCCGGCGGTTGCCTCACGCTTCCTCCAGCGCGCGCTCAACGCGCTCAACCGCAATGGCAGGGACTATGCCGACATGGCGGTCGACGGCGCGATC
The DNA here is from genome assembly GCF_059418285.1 of Sphingomonas sp. GW821-FHT09B04. NCBI lineage: Bacteria > Pseudomonadati > Pseudomonadota > Alphaproteobacteria > Sphingomonadales > Sphingomonadaceae > Sphingomonas > Sphingomonas sp. GW821-FHT09B04. The sequence continues at coordinate 191,447 of NZ_JBWKPO010000002.1, read as the reverse complement.
GGTCCCACTACGCTCACCGCGCTCACCGCCTTTCTCGGCCATCGCGGCCCGCCGGGTGAAGCGGTGCTGATCAAGGCAGTCGAGGCCCTTCAGGGCGAACGCTATCTCGACCTGGCCGAACGCCGCCCCGCCAACGAAGCCTTTCTCTATGGCTGGCTGGCAAACCGTATCGGTTCGCAAAGTTGAAAAATGAACCACGCATCCGGCAACTTTGGAGATTGACCCAATGAGCATCATCGCAGGCATCATCGGCCCCATTGCGGGCCTGATCGACAAGATCATCCCCGACCCCAAGGCACGCGACGCGGCCAAGCTTGAGCTGCTCAAGCTCGAAGGCACGCAGGAGATGGAGTCGGTCCGTACCCAGCTCTCGGCGATCGTCGCCGAAGCGCAGTCGTCCGATCCGTGGACGAGCCGCGCACGGCCAAGCTTCCTCTACGTCATGTACGCGCTGCTGCTCTGGGCGATCCCGATGGGGCTGATCGGCGCAGTCGAGCCGGAGATGGCGAAGGGCATCGCCAATGGCATGAACGCCTATCTCGCTGGCATCCCCGAGCCGCTCTACGCGCTCTTCGGGACCGGCTATCTCGGCTACACCGCCGCGCGCCAATGGGGAAAGATCAGGGGCGTCGAAAAGTGACAGGATGAAGTGCGTTCCGCGTAACTTCGTCAACTTTGTCGGGGAGCGTGAAGCGGCTCCCCGACATCGTCCGGGTCACTTCGCCAGCGCTTCGAGCTTGCCCAGATCGATCGCGCCGACCAGCGCCTTCAGCGTGCCGATATCGGGGGCATTGCCCTCGGCCTCGACTAGGAAGCGGTCGGACAGCAGCACGCCGTAGCTGCCGCGCCCTTCCTTATTCCATTTTTCCATCGTGTAGCGGCCGTCGATCAGGCCCGATTTCTCATAGCCCTGATCGTTCTCGCTGCTGGTCTCGACCTTGAACGCGCTCGCCATCGCCGCGAACGCACCGGCGGCGGCAAGGTCGGCGACCTTGAGCCGCACATTCTGTCCGTTCGCCTCGTAGCGCGCTTCGGCCTGCGATCCGCCCATACCGCCCGCGCTGGCGGTCGAGCTTTCGAGCGCGGTGCGCGTCCATCCGCCCGCAGACGCCGGCAGCAGCGCTGCCAGCGCCTGACGGTCGACCGGGGTTGCGGTCTCGGCGCGCTTGACCGCGGCTTCCATCTTGGCGGAGGCTTCCTCGATCTTGTTCAGGTCGACCTTGCCGACGCCGGGCAGTTCGACGCTGCCCGCGGCGGAACCATAGGTCAGCGCGCGCGGTGCCAGCGCGCTGGTCAGCGCTCCGGTCACTGCCGCCACGACGATGAACAGCACGATCGCGACCACCACGGTCACGACCGTATAGCTCACCGCCTTGTCCTCCGGCGCCTTCATCAGCCGCGGCAAGCCGAGGTAGAGGAGGTAGAGGCCGTAAAGGCTCAATAACGAGCCGAGAATCGCGAGAGTGGGAAGAAGGTTGAAGATACCGGCCAGATAGCCAGCGGTGCTGCTATATGCTGCGACCTTCATCGCCTGCACCGGGTTCTTCTGCCCGCCAAAATTGGGGGCCAGCGCGTCGATGATCTTGGCCAGCAGGAACACGCTGACCAGCATCAGCACATAGCTGATGATCGCTTGGGTCACCGCGCCCATTACGCTCGGACGATAGGTGATCCCCCACCCGCCATAGCCGAACACCAGTCCACCGATCAGTCCGGCGACCGGCCCGATCGCCGCGAGCGGGACGACCCAGCCGGTCATCAGCCCGCCTACGGTCGCGGGCTCGGCGTCGATCCGCTCCCATTCTTCCTTGGGTTTCAAAAGGATGTTCTTGCAACGCTCGATCAGACTGTTTGAAGTCTCGCCAGTCATACGGGGGCCCTCCCTGTTCGTGCTGACCCGCTATACACGAAAAATCCCGATTGAACCCGCGGGACACGCACCCGATATGCGCGGCCATGAGCGACAAAATGACGTGGCACGGCACGACCATCCTTTCCGTGCGCCGCAACGGCCGCGTAGTCATCGCCGGCGATGGCCAGGTGAGCCAGGGCAGCACCGTGATGAAACCCAATGCGCGCAAGGTCCGCCCGATCGGCGATGGCAGCGTGATCGCGGGTTTCGCCGGCGCAACCGCCGACGCCTTCACCCTGTTCGAACGGCTCGAAGCCAAGCTCGAACGGCATCAGGGCCAGTTGATGCGCGCCGCAGTCGAGCTCGCCAAGGACTGGCGCACCGACAAGTACCTCCGCAACCTCGAGGCGATGCTGATCGTCGCCGACAAGGAAGTGACGCTGATCATCACCGGCAATGGCGATGTGCTCGAACCCGAAGCCGGCGTCGCCGCAATCGGGTCGGGCGGCAATTTCGCGCTGGCCGCCGCGCGCGCGCTGGTAGACTATGAGCAGGATGCCGAAACAATCTGCCGCAAGGCGATGAAGATCGCCGGCGAACTGTGCGTCTACACCAACGACCGGCTGACGGTGGAGACGCTGGACAGCGTGAATTGAACGCCACCGCCCTCCGGCCGGAAGTACGGGATCGTACGGTGTTCAGGGTCGACTACCGGCCGCACACCAATCGGATCGTGATCCATGTCCGTGATTTCTGGACCGCGGACATGATCCCCGGCTTCGCCGCGGCAGTGGGCGCGAAAATCCAGGAAGTCCGCGCGATCCGCGACGACTTCGACGTGCTCGTTGAATCGCTCGACTTCCCGGTGCAGGCAAACGACGTTGCCGACCTGCTTCCGAACATCATGCGCGGCGGCATGGCCCTCACCTCGGGCCGCTCGGCGGTGATCGTCGGGAGCCAGCTCAGCAAGCTGCAGGCCGAACGCACGCTGACGCATCCCCGGGTAAAGGTCTTCCTGACCCGGGCGGAGGCCGAAGCCTGGCTCGCCGAAGACCCCGTCACCGCCGCCGCATAGGAGACCCGCAATGCTCTACTCCCGTCTCGGCGACAGCGGCCTGATCGTCTCGCGCCTGTCGCTCGGCACCATGACCTTCACGCGTGGCGGCGGCCTTAAGGCCATCGCCAAGACCGACCTCAAAGACGCGGCCGCGCTGGTCGATCACGCGCTCGCGGCCGGAATCAACTTCATCGACACCGCCGACGTCTATTCGGACTTCGAGTCGGAAGAGATGCTGGGCAAGATCGTCGCGGGCCGCCGCGACGAACTGGTGATCGCGACCAAGGCGGGCTGGCGCACCGGCCAGCCGCTCAACCGCTCAGGCCTCTCTGCCGCGCATCTCCACTGGTCGATCGACCACAGCCTCAAGCGGCTCGGCACCGATTATGTCGACGTCTATATCGCCCATCGCGACGACCGGAACACCCCGCTCGAGGAGACGCTTCAGGCGCTCGACGCGATCGTCCGGGCGGGCAAGGCGCGCTATCTCGGCGTGTCCAACTGGCCGGCGTGGAAGGTCGCTGCGGCGATGGAACTACAGCGCGCCAATGGCTGGGCGCCCTTCACCCATGCCCAGATGCTCTATTCGCTGATGCACCGCGATATCGAGCAGGAATTCCTGCCGATGGCGCGCCGCTACGGCCTCGGCATCACCCCATGGAGCCCGCTCGGCGGCGGCTTCCTGACCGGAAAGTACACGCGCGACAATGCCGGCGGTGCCGACGACCGGCTCGCCAGCCATGACGACATCCCGCTCGACCGGGAGATGGGCTTTCGCCTGATCGACACGATGCGCGGCATCGCCGACGGCCATGGCGTCAGCATCGCGCAGATCGCGCTCGCCTGGTTGCTGAGCAAGGATCAGGTGTCGAGCATCCTGCTCGGCGCGACCAAACTGCACCAGCTCGACGACAATCTCGCCGCGGTGAACGTCAAGCTCAGCGAGGACGAGATTGCCGCGATGGAAAGCGTCAGCGCACAGGCCCGCGCCTACCCCGGCTTCTTCATCGACCGCATCGACCAGCCGATCGCCCATGCACTGGCCGCCCGCCCCGGCGCTCCCTATCTCCCCGAATAACCCTGAGAAACGAACCCCCGAGAATGAACGACAATCTGACTCCCAAGACCATCGTCGCCGCGCTCGACGCGCACATCATCGGCCAGAAGGAAGCCAAGCGCGCCGTCGCCGTCGCGATGCGCAACCGCTGGCGCCGCCAGCAGCTCAAGGCCGATCTGCGCGATGAGGTGACGCCCAAGAACATCCTGATGATCGGGCCGACCGGCTGCGGCAAGACCGAGATCAGCCGCCGCCTCGCCAAGCTCGCCGACGCGCCGTTCGTGAAGGTCGAAGCGACCAAGTTCACCGAGGTCGGCTATGTCGGCCGCGACGTCGAGCAAATCGCCCGTGATCTGGTCGAGGAAGCGATCCGGCTGGAGCGGGAACGCCGCCGCACCGCGGTCAAGGACAAGGCCGAAGCCGCGGCGATGACCCGCCTGCTCGATGCGCTCACCGGCAAGGACAGCAGCCAGGCGACGCGCGAAGCATTCCGCGAACGGCTCAATTCCGGCCATCTCGACAATAGCGAGATCGAGATCGAGGTCGAAGCCAGCGGCGGCATGCCGTTCGAGATCCCCGGCGCCGGTCCCCAGATGATCAACCTCGGCGAGATGATGAAGGGCTTTGGCGGCCCACAATTGAAGCGCCGCAAGATGAACGTTCACGCTGCCTGGGCCAAGCTGGTCGAGGAAGAGGCCGACAAGCGCCTCGATCAGGACGATGTCGCGCGCGTCGCGCTCGCTGATGCCGAGGCCAACGGCATCGTCTTCCTCGACGAGATCGACAAGATCGCGGTCAGCGATGTGCGCGGCGGTTCGGTCAGCCGCGAAGGCGTGCAGCGCGACCTGCTGCCGCTGATCGAGGGTACGACGGTCTCGACCAAATACGGGCCGATGAAGACCGACCATATTCTGTTCATCGCCTCGGGTGCGTTCCACGTCGCCAAGCCGAGCGACCTGCTGCCCGAGCTTCAAGGCCGCCTCCCCATCCGCGTCGAGCTCAAGGGCCTGACCGAGGACGATTTCGTTTCGATCCTGTCGGACACCAAGGCCTCGCTGCCCGAACAGTATAAGGCGCTGATCGGGACCGAGGGTGTGACGATCGACTTCACCGACGACGGCATCCGCGCCATCGCCCGTATCGCCGCCGAGGTGAATGCGGAGATCGAGAATATCGGCGCCCGTCGTCTCCAGACGGTGATGGAGAAGCTGCTCGAGGACGTCAGCTTCGACGCCGAAGACCGCGACGGCACGTCGCTGGTCGTCGACGCCGCCTATGTCGACGGCCAGCTCGCCAGCATCGCGCGGAACACAGACTTGAGCCGCTACGTGCTCTGACCTCGCTTGCCGCCGCCCCGCCCACGCGGCAGGGTGGCGGCATGCACAGGGGGATCATCGTACTCGCGGCGCTATTGCTCGGCTGGATGGGCACCGCCGCCGCGCAGGATCGCCCGCCCTGCCGCGAAGTCGGCGATCTGCCCCATATCGCCATCGACCCGCAGGCCGCCACCCAGCTCGCCCAGATCGGCCTCGACCGCGCCGAGATCTTCCAGCGAATGCGGGGGACTTCGATCCCCGAGACGATGGGCTGCTGGGCGATGCCGGTCGGCAATTTCGACAGCCAGCTGGTCTCGGTCGGCATGTCACAATGGAATTACGGCACCGGCAGCCTCCAGCCGGTGCTCAAGGCATGGCGCGACAGCTTCCGCAGCCGCGGGCGCTTCAAGCGCGAACTGAAGACGCTCGCCCCGACCTACGGCAAGCTGTTCTTCTCGAAGGACTGCCTCGAAACCCCGGTCCGCGACAAATGCCGCGCCGCAATCCTCGCCGCGCACGGTCCGGACGGGAAGCTAAACCCGACCGCGCTCACCGAACTCACCCGCATCTTCGAGCATGACGCGATGCTCCAGGTACAGACCGACGCCTATGTCGCCCTCCTCCTCGAAGTCCGTGGCGAACTGTTTCGCCTATGGCCGAACGGCCCGATCACCCCGCGCAAGGTGCGCTGGGCGATCGACACCCGCGTCCAGCAGAAAAACCTGCCCAATGACGAGGACGCCGCGCGCCTGCGCCGCAAGCTCGCCGCGCTCCCCGCCGCCGAGCGCCCCGCCCGGCTCAAGGCGATGTTCGCCTGGTACAAGGGGCTGAGCGAAGCGGTCGATCAGGACGGAGTCAGCCGCGACTATCAGTGGAACATCGATCAATGGACCTGCCTGATCGATACCGGCCGGATCGACGACGAGCAGTTCGAGCTGCTCCACCTCACCTACCTACGCAGCCGCACCGCCACCGGAAATTCCGGCCGGTGGCAGGCACTGACCTTCTCGCGCCGCGCCAAGATCATCCTCGGCACAGGCAGCGTCAGCGGGGTCAGGGACGGAAGTTGCGCTGCGCCCCCACCCCGCTAAAGGGTCCCGCAAAACAGACATGCAGGGACATGCTATGACCATCACGATCAAGGCCGCCGATTTGATCGACAGCGTCGCCGACGCGCTTCAGTTCATCAGCTACTATCACCCGATGGACTATATCCGCGCGCTGGGCACGGCCTATGAAGCCGAACAGTCGCCCGCTGCCAAGGACGCGATCGCGCAGATCCTGACCAACAGCCGCATGTGCGCCGAGGGGCATCGCCCGATCTGCCAGGACACCGGCATCGTCAACGTGTTCGTGAAATGGGGCATGGACTGCCGCCTCGACGATACCTCACGCAGCCTGCAGGAGGTGATCGATGAGGGCGTGCGCCGCGCCTATCTCCACCCCGAGAACAAGCTGCGCGCCTCGGTCCTCGCCGACCCCGCCTTCACCCGCCGCAACACTCGCGACAACACCCCATGCGTGCTGCATGTCGAGATGGTTGCGGGCGACCATGTTCATGTCGACGTCGCGGCCAAGGGCGGCGGGTCGGAGAACAAGTCCAAGTTCAAGATGATGAACCCGTCGGACTCGATCGTCGACTGGGTGATCGAGATGCTGCCCCAGATGGGCGCGGGCTGGTGCCCGCCCGGCATGCTCGGCATCGGTATCGGCGGCACCGCCGAGCATTGCGTCCTCCTCGCCAAAAAGGCGCTGATGGAACAGATCGACATGGCGAGCCTCAAGCAGCGCGGGCCGCAGACCGATCTCGAAGCGCTGCGCATCGAGATCTTCGACAAGGTCAACGCGCTCGGCATCGGCGCACAGGGGCTGGGCGGCCTCGCCACCATCCTCGACGTCAAGATCATGGACGCGCCGTGCCACGCCGCAGGCAAGCCCGTCGCGATGATCCCCAATTGCGCCGCCACCCGCCACGCGCATTTCAGCCTCGACGGCTCCGGCCCGGCCTATCTCGAGGCGCCAAAGCTCGACGAATGGCCCGACGTCAACTGGACCCCGGACAAGGCGGAGATCCGCGTCGATCTCGACGCGCTGACGCCCGAAGTGGTGCAGAGCTGGAAGCAGGGCGACCGCCTGCTTCTCAACGGCAAGATGCTCACCGGCCGCGACGCCGCGCACAAGCGCATCGCCGACATGCTCGCGGCCGGTCAGGAGCTCCCCGTCGAGTTCAAGGGCCGCGTCATCTATTACGTCGGCCCGGTCGATCCCGTCGGTGAGGAAGTCGTCGGCCCGGCCGGCCCCACCACCGCGACGCGCATGGACAAGTTCACCCGTATGATGCTCGACCAGGGCCTGCTCGCGATGGTCGGCAAGGCCGAGCGCGGCCCGGCGGCGACCGATGCGATCCGCGACGCGAAGAGCGCCTACCTGATGGCGGTCGGCGGCGCCGCCTATCTCGTCGCGCGCGCGATCAAGGGCAGCAAGGTCGTCGGGTTCGAGGATCTGGGCATGGAAGCGATCTACGAATTCGAGGTGCAGGACTTCCCCGTCACCGTCGCGGTGGATGCCGAGGGCAACAACGTCCACCAGCTCGCCCCGCTGGTGTGGAAAGAGAAGATCGCCCGGGAAAAGCTGCTCGAAGGCGCCTGAACCCGTTGGACAATCCTCCCCGGACGGTTAGCATCGCGCGACACTCCGGGGGGATGGCCATGATCGGACTTCGTTTGACGCTCGCCGCGCTCATACTCGGCGCGCCGGGCCTTGCCGTTGCGCAGGACGGCGCCGCTGCGCGCCGGATGATGAAGGAACTGGGTGCCGATACCCTGTCGGGAAAGAAGCTCGATCAAGCGGTCGAAAAGGCGAAGGAACACCCGTTCGGCAGCGTCCAGAACCCCGTCCGCGCCGATGGACCGCAAGGACAGCGCGCTTATCTGCAGCGCCTGCGTTGCGAAGATGGCACAGCACCCCGGTTTGAGCGGAGGGGCAGCGCGGGCACCGGCCCCTATGGCACGATCTTGGACATCTACTCGGTCGTGTGCGCCGGCGCTGGGATGGTGCCGGTCCATCTGGTCTATATAGACATGTACCACGACTATATCGAGGCGGCGCCGATCCCCGGTTTCACCATCGTCCCACCCGAAGGCTAGCGGCTCGCTTAGGGTTCACGCCGCGAACGCGGCCTTGATCATCTCGCGATAGAGCCGGACCTGCCGCCCCAGCAGCGCCGGTTCGCCGAGCGCGCGGGCGAGGATGATCGCGCCCTCGACCATCACCGTGAAGCCGTCGGCCAGCGCCTCACGGTCGATGGGACGCGGCGGCACGCGGCTCGCCTCGATCTCCTCCAGCCACGCCGTGAAGCGCCCGCGCCATTCGCGCACCGCATCGGCATTCATCCGCCGCACTTCGGCGTCGAACATCTGGTCCTGATAGGTGATCGCCGCGACCAGACAGCCGGGATGCTGGTCGGGCATTTCGTCGAGCATCTCGGCATAGAGGTTGAGGAAGATCAGCAGGCTGTGCAGCGGGTCGTCGCTCAGCTTACGGGCGCGCGCGGTCATCGCATCCATGATCTCGCGGTCCTCGGCCACGAAGCGGTCGAGCAGCGTACGTGCGAGTTCGTTCTTGTCGCGGAAATGGTAGAAGAAGCCGCTCTTGGTGATCTGCGCCGCCTCGACCAGCTCCTCGATCGAGGTGCTGGCAAAGCCCTTCCGCACGATCGAGTCATAGGCGATGTCGAGCAGCCGCTCGCGGGTCCGCGCGCCCTTGCCCGCCGCCTCCGGCTTCGCCGACTGTACCGCCGGTACGGTTTTCTCCGTCCTCACTTCGGCCATGGCCTGCCTTTCCAGCGCTCAACTCCACGAAAATATTGGCGAAATATCGAATCGCCAAAAAAGACTGCAATCCCGCTATAGTGAAGCCATCCGGAACCGTAGCAATATGCCGCACAGAGGAGCGCATATGATCGGGGTCTATCACTATATCGCCTTCGCAATGTTCATCGTCTTTTGCGTGCTCGACGGGCTCGCCCATGCCCGCGCCTTCCCGAAGATCGATCGCTGGAAGATCAAGGGCGCCGCCTTCACCGCGCTCTATTTCGCCATCGCGACCTATGCGCCGCTGATGTGGGATGAATTCCTCGGCCAGTACCAGCTCTTCAACGCCGCCGCCCTGCCCTATTGGGCGCAGGTCGTCATCGGCTTCTTCGTGATCGAGGCGCTGATCTACGCCTGGCACCGCACGATGCACAATATCCAGCCGCTATGGCGCTGGTTCCACCAGATGCACCACAGCGCCGAACGCGTGGACATCTGGGGCGCCTTCTACTTCCACCCGTTCGACATGATCGGCTGGGCACTGCTCGGCAGCTTTGCGCTGGTGCTCGGCGTCGGCCTGACGCCGGAGGCGGCGATCGCGGTGGCGGTGCTGTCGACCTTCTGCACCATGTTCCAGCACACCAATATCCGCACGCCGCAATGGCTCGGCTATCTCATCACCCGCCCCGAAAGCCATTCGGTGCATCATGAGCGGGGGCACCACGCCAGCAACTATGGCGACATCCCGATCTTCGACATCCTGCTCGGCACCTTCCGCAACCCGAAAGGCTGGCAGGGTCAGGCGGGCTTCTTCGACGGCAGCTCGAAGCAGATCGGTCCGATGCTGATCGGCCGCGAGATCGTCTGACGGTCGGCGACAATCGTCACCCTAGCCGCCGCCATCCCCGCGCAGGCGGGGATCCATTCTTCCCGCCGTTAGGCTCGAGCCGCATCGTCACAGCGAATGGATTCCCGCCTGCGCGGGAATGACGAACTTTTGCCTAGCGAACCTGCTTGCGGTCAGACGAACGCGCAAACTTGCATTCCCCTCCGCCATCCCGGATGGGGCGAAACGCATGATCACCTCCCCCATCTGGCTTCCCGCCACGCTGATCGCCGCGGTGTTCCAGCCGTGGCGCACCGCGGTGCAGCGGCGGGTGAGCAAGGATCTGTCGATCAACGCCGCCGGACTGGTCCGCTATCTCTACGGCCTGCCCTTCGCACTCGCGATGATGGCGACGTATCAATTCGTCGTGTTCCCCGCCGCCTTCCCCGCGCTCGGCAACTGGTTCCTGATCTACTGCCTCGCCGGGGGCCTCGCCCAGATCGTCGCGACAAACCTGCTGCTGATGGCGTTCGACCATCGCAACTTCGTCGTCGGCACCGCCTATTCGAAGACCGAAGCGGTTCAGGGCGCGCTCCTCTCGATCGCCCTGCTCGGCGAGCGGCTCAACCTGTTGAGCTGGGTCGGCATCGCGCTCGGCGTCGCCGGGGTGATGATCCTCTCGGCCGACAACAAGCGCATGAGCCCCGGCGAGTTGATCCGCGCGCTCGGCCAGCCCGGAGCGCGCTATGGCATCGCCTCGGGCTTCTTCTTTGCGCTCACTGCCATCGCGATCCGCAGCGCCACGGTTCAGGTGGAAACGAACGACCCCATCCGCGCCGCGCTGATCGTCCTCGCGGTCACCGTCGCGCTGCAGACGCTGATGCAGGGCGGGCTCCTCGTCCTGCGCGAACGCGATCAGGTCGCCGCCGTATTCCGCACCTGGCGCGTCTCGGGGCAGGTCGGGCTGCTCTCCGCGCTCGGCTCGGCCTGCTGGTTCACCGGCTTCGCCACCGCTCCGGTCGCGCTCGTTCGCGTCGTCGGCCAGATCGAGGTCGCCTTCACCATGGCCTTCGGCCATTTCTACCTTGGCGAGCGGGTGTCGCGCGGCGAGATCGCCGGACTCATCCTCGTCACCGCGGGCGTGGTCGCCGCGCTCGCCGGCAATCTCTGACCTTGAGTTAGGCCCCGGCAATCCGCATTTAGGATCGCGATGTCATTCGTCCGCCCGGTCCTGCGCTGGACCTCAATCCTCCTGCTCTGGACCGTTGCCGCCGCCTGTCTCGCGGTGACGATCGTCCCGCGCTACCTCGACCGCATCTACTATCATGGCCCCGACAGTGGCCATTATGACGGCGAACGCTTCTTCAACCCCGATGGCGAGGACACGGTGCGCGTGCCCGGCAACCGCCGTGGCGGCCGCGCGGGATTCCTGTGGCGTCAGGCGACCGGCGCCGATGGCCGCCCCGCCTGGCCCGACCGTATCGCGGTGAACAAGGACACACCCCCTGCCCGCGTCGATGGCGGTGCGATGCGCGCCACATGGGTCGGCCATGCCACCGTGCTGGTGCAGGCGAATGGTCTCAACATCCTGACCGATCCGATGTGGAGCGAGGTCGCCGGTCCCTTCGGCCTCGCCGGCCCGCGCCGCACGACCGCGCCCGCAATCGATTTCGACAAGCTCCCGAAGATCGACCTCGTCGTCGTCAGCCACAATCACTACGACCATCTCGACCTGCCCACGCTCGAGAAGCTGGCGGCGCGCGACAAGCCGCTGATCGTCACCAGCCTCGGCAACGACACCATCTTGCGCTCGGCGGGGATCGCGGCGCGCGGGCTCGACTGGGGCGAGCGCGTCACGCTGCGTCCTGGCGTCGATGTCATCGTCAACCGCAACCATCATTGGGGCAGCCGCTGGTTCACCGACCGCAACCGCGCACTCTGGTCCAGTTTCGTGGTCACCCTGCCCGGCGGAAACCTGTTCTTCGCGGGCGACACCGGCGCGGGCGATTACAAATGGGCGGATCAGGCCGCGTCCTACGGCCCCATCCGCCTCGCGATCATGCCGATCGGCGCCTTCCGCTTTCAGGAAGGCGAGATGCGCACCGGCAGCCATATCGGCCCGGGTGAAGCGATCAAATTATGGAACCGCATGGGCCGCCCGGTGACGCTCCCGGTCCACTGGGGCACCTTCCGCCTGTCCTGGGAAGGTTACTGGACCCCGCCGCGCATGTTGCGCGCGATTCAGGCCTGCGCAGGCGAGAGCTCGGGCCGCTTCGCCCCGCAATCGCTCGGTCGTCCGTGGGACATTCCTGCACTCGCCGCCGCGCCGCCACCGGTCAACGACACCCGCGTCGATGCCTGCATGAAGGACCCCGCCGTCACCGCATTACGCTGACGGCGGGGCGCTTGGGTCAGTTGACGAAGCTGGTCGTGGTCACACGGCTCAGCACCGCGACCTTGCCGGCCGGCAGCGTGAAGTCGCCCTCGTCCTTGATCGACGCCTTGAGGATGTAGCGGCCCTTCTCGAGCAACGTCGGCAGCGCGACCTCGCCCTTGTCGTCGGTCTTGAGCGCCAGCTGCCAGCGGCCCGGCGACACCAGCGTTACGTCTTCCTTCGCCAGCGGCTTGCCATCGCGGGTCAGCACGAAGCGGTTGCCGTTTGCGCTCACCGGCGCCAGTTCGAACGGCATCGCCGCCTTGGCATCGCTGCGGCCCGAGCGCGCGTAGTAGATCACCCCGGCCTTCTTGCCGTCCTCGTCCCACGGCTTGAACACATCGTCGTCCCACGCGCGCACGTCGCCTGCGGGCAGCGCGACCTCGATATAGCCCGGCCCCCGTGTCTGCGTGCCCGTCGCGCCGATCAGCTTGGGCGCCTTTAGCGAGGGAAAGGCGGGATCGCCCCCGACCGGAAGCGGCAGTTCGGGCTCGCCCAGCCAGATCTGCGCCGCGCCGTTCGCGCCGCGCTCGATCCACACTTCATGCGCCTGTGCGAGGCTCGCGGTCCCCAGCGCCAGCGCGGCAATCAGCAGCTTCTTCATCGTCTAGTCTCCCGGTTCTATTTACGGCCCGCGGGTGCGGGGATCAGGTTGAGCGCGAGGAACACAAGGCCCGCGCCGAGCATCAGCAGGGCGACCCACAGGATCGGCCCGAACACCCATCCCTGCGCGGCGATCGCGAAGGGAAAGGCGGCGGCGACGGCAGCCCATGCGCCGCCGCGCATCCGCAGCACCGTCACCGCATCGGGCCGATTGCCCAGCCGCTTGCGGTGATGCTCGTCGGTCGAAAGCCCGAACAGCGCGAAGGCGAGCGTCGCAAGGATGAAGGCGAGCGCGGTCATTCGGCAGGCTCCAACTGTGCCTCGGCAGGCGCGGCCGCCGCGGGGGCGACCGGCTTGCGGCGGACCCGCGGCGCAGCCGGCTTGTGACGCGCCACCCGCCGCGCGAGCGCGAGGAAGGCGGCGGCGAACACCAGCAGCGCGATGTCGATGCCGGCCAGCATCATGTCCCCGCTCGACAGGCTCGCGATAAGCCCGCGCTGCGTCCCGAACAGATTGTAGACGGGCAGCGCCGCGAGCAGTGCGCCGGTCAGCCCGAGCAGCGCCACCCAGTTATGCTGCGGCTTGCGCACGATCGACAGGATCAATGCCGCGCCCCAGGCGAGGAACAGGCAATGCACTTCCCACGCCGCGCGCCCGGCCATCTCGACCGGCAGCAGCCGGTTGGCCCAGAACATCACCGCGACCCCCAGCGGAAAGCCCCCGATCGCCGCGACATTGAGCCGTTCGACCAGTTTGAACCCGAAATGCGGCCGCGTCGGATCGGGCAGCTTCTCGCGCCGCTTCACGGTCCACAACACCATCCCGCTCGCCACCATCACCGACCCGGCGACGCCGCACAGGAAATAGAGGAAGCGCAGCCAGTCGCTCGAATAGCGGCCCGCATGCAGCCCGATCATGCTGCCCGCGGTCACCACCGCTGCGCCAGTCTCGGGCGAGCGCCGGAGCACTTTCCCGGTTACGCCGTCATACGTGATGTGCGGGGTGCGCGACGACAGCATCGACGATCCCGATCGGATCACGGTCACCCGCGCCGCCGCGTCGCCCGGATCGGCCACCTCGACATAGCCGGCCTTGCCGCCCAGCCGGGCTTCGCCATCGCGGACGATCGCCGTCAGATCGACCAGCGGCGCCGGCCGCCCGGTGCGCTCGACCGCTTCGCCTTCGGGGTAAAGCGCCTCGAAGAACGCGCCTTCCTTGGGAAACGTGGCGATCGTCGCCCACGGAAGCAGCATCACCGCCAGCGTGACCAGCCCGGTATAGGTGATCATCAAATGGAACGGCAGCGCCAGCACCGCGGTGGCGTTATGCCCGTCGAGCCATGAGCGCTGGCTCTTCCCGCGGCGTAACGTAAAGAAATCACGGAATATTTTCTTGTGCGTGACGATGCCCGACAAGATCGCGACCAGCATCAGCAGCGCCGCGACGCTCACCAGCCAGCGCGCGTAGATCACCGGCATGTAGTAAAGGTCGAAATGGAAGCGGTAGAAGAATTCGCCGCCGCGCGTCTCGCGCACTTTGGCGGGTTCGCCATTGGCGTCGATCGTCGCCTGATTGTCGCGGCGACGCGCGCGCGGCGCGCCCTCCTTGACCTGTGGCACCCATGACGCCTGCGCCCCGTAGGAGGTCGCGCCGGGCATGGTGATGAACCAGCTCTTCGCGTCGGGCGCCTTGCCTTCAAGGAAGCGTTGCGCGCCCGCGAGCACCTTCTCCGGCTGCTCGACCCGCGCCAGTTCGGGCCGCATCCAGCGGTTCAGCCCCTCGCGATAATAAGCAATCGTCCCCGCCGCGAACACCGCGAACAGCACCCAGCCGAGCAACAGCCCCGACCAAGTGTGCAGGAATGCCTGCGACTGCCGAAAGCCCTTGTCGCCCAAATCGCTCATGCCACGCCTCCCCCGCGCGTCATTATCCCGGCGAGCGCCGCGGCCACGCCGCCCGCCACCGCCAATACCCAGACGGCACGCCAGCCGCTCTTCGCGGCGAACGCCCACATCGCCGCGACCGCGCAGATCGCGAAGGCGACCAGCATCCCGACCGTCGTCGCCTGTTCCGGACGCATCGGCAACGTCACCGACAGTGCGATCGCCCACAGCGTCGCCACCGCATAGCCGAGCGGCAACGCGGCGAGGATGCGCAGGACCATGTCCCCCCGCTTCCGCCACGGCGATGCCGCCGCCGCATTGCCGCGCGCGCTCACGGGTAGCTCACCCGCAGCGTCGCGAACACGCTCCGCGGCGTGCCGTAATAATTGCCGCGGCCGGTGGACGAGATGCGCGAATAATAGGTACGGTCGAGCAGGTTATTGACATTGACCGACAGCGAGATCTGGTCGTTGACCTTATATCCGGCGCGCAGGTCGACCACGGCATAGCTGCCCTGGCGCACGATGGTCGAAAGCGTCGTCACCGCGCCAGCCGCGTTGCGCACCGCCGGGTTGCCGCCGTACGTCTCACTGAACCAGGTCAGCCCCCCGCCGATGCTCGCGCCCTTGAGGAAGCCTTCGGGCGCCTCATAGTTGGTGAACAGCTTGACCATATGCTCGGGGATGATCGGCACCAGCGGCAGCCCCTCGAACGACGCGTTCTGGTCTTCGAGATACTTGGTCTTGGTGTAGCTGTAGCCGCCATTGACGCGCCAGCCGGGCAGCACTTCGCCCGCCACCTCGGCCTCGACGCCGCGCGCGCGGACCTTGCCGATCTGGAGCACGATCAGCGGATCCTCGGCGTTGAACAGCCGCCCGCTCTGTTCGATCTGGTATCCGGCGAGCGACAGCAGCAGCTTGTCTCCGGCGAGCGACAGTTTGGTCCCCGCCTCGAACTGCTTGCCCGTCATCGGGGCAACCGGCTGACCGTCCGGACGGCGGCGCCCGGTCGGCGCGCTCTGCGGCGTGAAGCTGTCGGCATAGCTGGCGTAGAGATTGAGGTTGCCGGTCACGTCCCACACGATGCCGGCATAGGGGGTGAAGCGCCCGTCCACCGATTGCGGTACCTTGGGGCCCAGCGCCGGCACGAGCGTCTGGTTGGTGCTCTCCCACCAGGTCAGACGCCCGCCGCCCACCAAAGTCAGGCCTTCGAGCGGGGAGAGGCGCATCTGACCATAGATGCCATATTGCTCGGTCTTGGTGCTCGACGCGCTCCGGCTTTGCAGCACGCAATTGGGCGGCGGCGGCGTGATCGGCGTGCTGGTGTTCGGGCAGATCGCGCCCGATCCCTGCACTGGATAATAGACCGACGGCGCATAGGGGTTCAGCGGCGGTTCGCTCGGCGAGCGCGGGTTGAACACGTCGATCTTGGCATAGTTCGACAGACGCGTGGCGTAGCTGTCGGAATCCATCGCCTGATAATCGACGCCGACGATCAGCGTCTGATCGCGTCCGAACAGCGGGAAGGTGCCAACGCCGTTAAAGTCGAACGCCCTGGTCTTGGCGAAGCTGTCGCCGCGATAGGCGATATGGTTGGTCACGCCGTTGTTCGGCGCCCCGGTCAACGGCGGGTTGGCGGCGGTCGTCACCGCCTGATTGCCGATATAGCTGTAGATGTCGACGCGCTCGACATCGGTGTAGAGGCCGCTCGCGCGCAGCGTCCAGCGATCGCTGATCTTGTGCGACAGCTCGGCCCATGCACTCCAGGTCTCGGACCTGAAGCGATTCCAGTCGGCACCCAGATAGGTCGAGCGGTCGACGGTCAGCAGCCGGCCCTCGCTGCCGTCGGCCTTGCCGAGATAGCCGGGCAGGCCCGACTGGATCGCAGGCTTGAACCGGTCGTAGCTGCCGCCGAACGTCAGTGTCGTATTGTCGCCGATCTCAACCTTCGCGGTCGCGAACCCGGCGATACGGTTGCGGTGCCCGACGTCGAAGAACTGGTCCTGATCCTGCACCATCGCGCCGACGCGCAGCGCGACGCCATTCGCGACCGGCGCCGACACGTCGATCTCGCCGCGGACATTCTGCCAGCTGCCATAGCCGATAGAAGCCTTGGCCTTGAACACATCCAGCGGCCGCTTGCGCACCAGATTGATGCTGCCCGCGGGGTTGCCCGATCCGCTGAACAGCCCGGCCGGGCCGCGCAGCACCTCAAGCCGGTCGTAGAAGAACAGGTCCGGCACCACCGACGGGAAGGCGAACGCCATCGTCGCGACGCCATCGACCAGATAATTGTTGATCGTGAAGCCGCGCGACATGAACGACGGGTCTTCGCTGCCCA
This sequence comes from Sphingomonas sp. GW821-FHT09B04, assembly GCF_059418285.1. Classification (NCBI taxonomy): domain Bacteria; kingdom Pseudomonadati; phylum Pseudomonadota; class Alphaproteobacteria; order Sphingomonadales; family Sphingomonadaceae; genus Sphingomonas; species Sphingomonas sp. GW821-FHT09B04. The sequence goes on along the minus strand of NZ_JBWKPO010000002.1, from coordinate 174,267 downwards.
CGCCGGTGACGGTGATGCCCGGCGTCGCGGTGATCGCATCCTCGAGCGTGAACAGCCCCTGCGCCTCGATCTGCGCGGCGTCGATCACGGTGATGGTGTTGGGAACGTCTTTCAGCGGAGTGACAGTCTTGCCGACTTCCTGTCCGGCGCTCTTGCCCAGGATCACGACCTCGTCGTTGCTCGCGGCGGGGTCGCCTTCGGCGGTGCCGACAGTGTCATTCGCGCGCGCCGCTGCGGGAATCCACAAACCGGCCGCCGCCGCACTCACCAGCAGCACTCCGAACTTACGCATGTTTCACAACCCCTTCGATGATTCGGGGGCGCGATAGCGTCTGGCTTGTTGCGAGTCACTAGCATTAGCGGCTTTTTATTGAGAATGACCCGCAATGCATAGTCAATTCCCCGCAATTGCGATAGCCGCAACAACCTCCGGGCATGGACGCAATTTACCCGCCCCTCCCCTTGAGGAGAGAGGCTGGTCAGGCATCCCGCCATCCGTTCGTGTCAGTAGGTGATCCGCACCTTGCCCGCCGCTTCCGCCGCCAGCGCGCGCGCGGCATCGGTGTCGCCCGCCAGCGCCAGCGCCACGCCCATTCGGCGATAAGGCCGCGTCGTCGGCTTGCCGAAGATACGCAGGTCGATCTCGCCGCCCGGTACCGCCAGCGCCTCGGCCACGCCTTCATAGCCCGGTGCATCGCCCTCGCGATCGGCGAGGATCACCGCTGACGCCGACGGCCCGTACAAACGCACCTGCGGCACCGGCAGCCCCAGCACCGCGCGTGCATGCAGATCGAATTCGCTCAAATTCTGCGAGATCAGCGTCACCATCCCGGTGTCGTGCGGCCGCGGCGACAGTTCGGAGAAGATCACTTCTTCACCCTTCACGAAGAATTCGACCCCGAAAATGCCATAGCCGCCGAGATCGTCGACGACCTTGCGCGCCATGTCCTGCGCGTCGGCGATCGCCTGCGCCGACATCGCCGCCGGCTGCCAGCTTTCCTGATAGTCGCCGCGCTCCTGCCGATGGCCGATCGGCGGGCAAAAGCTCACGCCCTCGCGCGAGCGCACCGTCAGCAGCGTGATCTCGTAATCGAAGTCGACGAACTCCTCGACGATCACCCGCGCCCGGTCCCCGCGCATATTGGCAACGGCATAGTCCCATGCCGCCTCCAGCGCATCGGCGTCGCGGACCGTGCTCTGCCCTTTGCCCGACGAGGACATGACCGGCTTGATCACGCAGGGTAGCCCGGTGTGCCCGGCGCCCGCCAGCACCTCCGCCAGGCTCTCGGCATAGCGATAGCGCGACGTGCGCAGCCCGAGTTCGACCGCCGCAACCTCGCGGATGCCGTCGCGGTTCATCGTCATCTGCGCCGCGCGGGCCGACGGCACCACCGTCACCCCCTCGGCCTCGACTGCGGCCAGCACTTCGGTGCGGATCGCCTCGACCTCGGGCACGACATAATCGGGTGCATGCTTCGCGATCGCCGCGCGCAGCGCCTCGCCGTCGAGCATTGAGAACACCTCATGCCCGTCCGCGACCTGCATCGCCGGGGCGTTGGCATAGGAATCGCACGCGATGACCTGCGCGCCGAGCCGCTTGGCCGAGATCACGAACTCGCGCCCCAGCTCGCCCGATCCGAGCAGCAGAATCTTCGCGGTGAATGTCATGGGTGCCCGTTCCTTCTCGCCAGCGGTCCAATCACGCCACTGGCCCGAACCGACCGCCTTGTCACCCCCTTGGCGCGGCACAGACTCGCTGCAATCCGCTATTCCGTCATCCCCGCTCTCTACTCCGTCATCCCCGCGCAGGCGGGGATCCATTGTGGCTGACCGAGCGGCTCGATCCGCACCACCTGCGCCAATGGATTCCCGCCTTCGCGGAAATGACGCCAATCCGGTCACCCCTTCGCGTTGGCCTTCACCGCCGCCTGTACCAGCGCCTTCAGCGCCTCGGCATCGACGCCATCATCCTCGCGGAAATCTATCGCGCGCCGCGTCCCCCCGTCGAGGCTGGCATTGAACAGCCCCTTCGGGTCATCCAACTGCGCGCCCTTGGCAAAGGTCAGCTTGACCTTGTCCTTGTACGTCTCGCCGGTGATCAGGATGCCGTCCTTTGACCAGGTCGGCACGCCCGAGGGGTTGGACGGTTTGCGCCACTTCACCGCTTCGACAATGTCCGCGTCCGCCGCCTTCACCAGCGCACGCAGCTTGCCCAGCATCGGCCCGCGCCACCCGCCCATCGCTGCGATCTTCGCGTCGATCTCGTCCGACGCGTTCGGTTCGTCCGCCATATGCTCTCCTAGGGTTTCCAGCCGGGCAACGCGGCAGCCTGCCGCACCCAATCCATGATCTGCGCTTCGTCCCAGTCATCCGTCTCGTGGATGTGGAAATAGCGCGTGTCCTTGTCCTTCGACTCTACCGGCGGCTTCGGCTCCAGCCCGCCGCCCTTGAAGAACGCGACCTTGATGTATTTGTTGAAGCAGTGGACGCCGAGGAAGAAGGTCCCGTCCCCGGCACCATAGAGCGGCGAGTTCCACTTCATCGCCTTGGCCACGCCCGGCACCGCCGCCTCGATCAGTCGGTCGAGCCGCTCGCCCGCCGCGCGCTTCCACGCCGGCATCGCCGCAATATAGGCCTGCACCGGCGCATCACCGTCGCCCTTTGCAATCTGCGGATTGCCGCCGGAGAGGAGTTTGGGTTCGGTCACGCCGCACCCTGCCGGAAATAGGGCCGGAAGAACATGTACAGCCCGGTCACCAGCAGGAAGGCGAGCGGCGGCAGCGGCAAATAATAGACCCACTCGACCGGCTGATGCCCCAGCCCCAGCATCGCGAAGATCGCGATCACGATCAGTGCGAACAGCAGCGACACCCAGCGATGTACGACCCGGATCGGCTTGCTCAATCCCATTACACTCTCCCCTTATTCCAGCCCCGCCAGCACCGTCTCAAGCCGGTCGAGGAAGCGCGGCCAGCCGGCGCGCGCGCCGTGATAGGCGAGCTTCTGCTCGGGCAGGAAACCGGTCTGCACCATCGTCAGCCGCGTGCCGCCCGCAACCGGAGTCAGCGTCCAGGTCACCACGCTGTCCAGCCCGAGCCCTGCCCAGCGATAAGCGAGCGTCCGCTCGGCCTCGATCTCGAGCACCTCGCAATTCAGGTCGCCCCATTCGGCCTTGAACCCGAAGCGATGCCCGACCTGCGGTACGAAATCATTCGCCATCAGCCATTCGGCGATCAGATGTGGCTGGGTCAGCGCGCGCCAGATGCGCTCGGGCGGATGCGCGATCTCGCGCTCGACCGTCACCGTCCGGGTCTCAACTTCACCGTTCATTGATCCATCCTGTTCAGCAAATCCTCGAGCCCGTCGATGCGGCGCTCCCAAAAGCCCTTCATCTCCGCCGCCCAGTCGCCGAGCGGGTCGAGCGCGCGCAGTTCGGCGCGGTAATGCGTCTGCCGCCCCGCCTGCCGGTCGTGCACCAGCCCCGCGCGCTTGAGCACGCCCAGATGCTTCGACACCGCCGGCTGCGACACGCCCGCGCCTGCGGTGAGCACAGCGACCGTCTGCTCGCCCTCGCGGCACAGCCGCTCGAACAACCCGCGCCGCGTCGGGTCGGCAAGCGTGCGGAACAGCAGGTCGGGATTCGGCGTCATGCGCAACTCATAACTACAGGGTTATGAGTTAGTCAAACCCCGCCCGATTCAACGATCATACCCATTATGAATAAAGCGCTGCTGACATTGGTTTTATTTTAAAGTTTCCAGCTCATTCATTCCGCTGTCGAAACGGGGAAGGTGATGTCGGCACGCATTCGGATCAGTCGCAAAAATTGCAGGTTCGCCGACAGGCGCGCGCGCCCTCGGCCGCGTGCCGCGGGGGAGACCATGGCATGAAGACGTCCGCGATCCTCACTGCGCCGGTGGACCGGCTCGCCGGGTGGCTCCGCCGCCCCGGCCCGGCCGCACCCGATGCGCGCCCGGAGCGCCGCGCTCAGCTCGAGGCAATGTGCAGCTTCCTGCTCGACCATGACCTCGAGCCGAATGCCGATCATCTCGCCTTTGCCTGGTCCTATGTCGTCAACGACGATCCCCGTATCCGCCTCACCGCCAACGCGATCCTGCGCCAGCACGGCACCATCTCCGCGCGCGACATCGACCGCATCATCGCGGCCAAGGCGCGCACCGAGCCCGGCGTCGGCATGCTCAACGAGCTTGCACGCGAGCTTGAGGCCAAGGTCAGCGAGTGCATCGGCGCGATCAGCGACTCCTTCGCCTCGACCAGCGAATATTCGAACGCGCTGGATGTCGCCGCGGCCGATCTGACCACCTCGCCCGAACAGGCCTTCAACCGCCTGATCGCGCTCACCCGCGACGTCACCGAAACCACGCGCAAGATCTCGCGCCGGCTCGAATCCGCGCAGGAGGATACGCGCCGTCTGCACGCCGATCTCGAACGCGCCGTGCGCGCTGCCGAGGAGGACGACCTTACCGGCCTGCTCAACCGGCGCGGCTTCATGGAGCGGATCGAGGCTGCCGTCGCCGAGCCCGAGCGGGTGCGCACCGTCGCGCTCTGCGACATCGACAATTTCAAGGTGGTCAACGACCGCCACGGCCACGACGCCGGCGATCGCGTGCTGCGCTATGTCGCCCGTCAGCTGCGCGACAATCTCGATCCGGAGGTCGTCGTCGCACGCTATGGCGGCGAGGAGTTCGCGTGCCTGTTCGAGGATCTCGCCCCCGCCGATGCCGCAGCGATGCTCGACGCTGTCCGCGCCGCGCTCAGCAGCCGCACGCTGCGCAGCCAGGAGACCGGCGCCGCGATCGGCTCGATCACCTTCTCCGCCGGAGTCGCGCGGCTCGCCGACGATCCGGTCTATGCGCTGCGCTCCGCCGACGCCGCGCTCTACGCCGCCAAGCATGAGGGCAAGGATCGCGTCGTCGCCGCCCCGGAAGACACGCCCTGACCTTTGCGCGCCATTCAGGAAATTGCGACGGACAACCATTGGATCGATCGCCTCGCCGCGATATGAGGGCGACATGCTCCACGATCTGCCTGTGGGAAGGGCGCTGCGCCGCTTTCGCCGGTTGAACGGCATCAAGCAGGGGCATATCGCCGAGCTGCTCGCGGTCTCGCAGGCCGCGGTCTCGCGTTGGGAAAGCGGTATCCATGAGCCCGAAGCGCATCAGCGCGATCGTATCCTCGACCTGATCGCCGCCAACGCCAGCAACGATGCCGACGCCACGTTGAAGCGGCTGATCGAGACGTCGACCCTCCCCGTCCACCTCGTCTGCGACGCCACTCACAATCTGCTCGCCGCCTCACCAGAGCGGGCCCGGTCGTGGCGCGGCGAGACCGAGGCGTTCCGCGGCCGCTCGCTGTGGCGCTTCGCCAGCCCGGAAATCATCGCCGCGCAGGACGGGCTCGGGGATCGCGGCTGGTTCGAACGCCCCTTCCAGCAGCTGCAGTTCGACACTGGCCCTAACGACAGCGACATCGTCACGGTGTTGCCCGGCACCCTGCTGTGGGAAACCATCCCCCTCGCCGACGGCCGCACGGGGCGTATCGCCACCACCCTCGCCTGACCGCGTATATCTTTTACGTGGCCCGGGCCGCCGCGCGCGGCTAGCGGGCAGCGCATGCATCGCGCCTGGCCCCCCATCGTTGCACTCTGGCTGCTCGGCGTCCTCGCCGCGGCCCAGTTCGCCAAGATGTCGGTGATCGCGCCGATCCTGCGCGGCGGGTTCGGCCTGTCGCTGCCCCAGCTCGGCTGGCTGATTTCACTGATGGAGGTCGGCGGCGCGGTATTCGGACTGGTCTCCGGCCTCGCCCTCGCCCGTTTCGGGATGCGCCGCTTCCTGCTCTGGGGCCTCGCGATCCTCTCCGCCGCCAGCGTCGCGCAAGCCTTCGCCGCCACCGCCTTCCTGCTGTTCGCCGCCCGCGCGATCGAGGGCATCGGCTATGTCCTGGTCGTCATCGCCGCACCGACCGCGATCGCCGCCACCGCCGACAACCAGCTGCGCCCCCGCGCGCTGGCGCTGTGGAGCACCTTCGTCCCCGTCGGCATCGCCGCGGGCGGCGCGATCACTGGGCTCGCCGCGGGCATCCTGGGGATGCGCGGCGTGATGCTGCTCTGGGCAGTGATGATCGCCGCGGCGGTGCCGGTCGCCCTGCGCCTGCCGCTCGCCGACCTCCCCCCGGCGCGGATCCGCTTCCCTGCCCCGGCCGCGTGGATCTCGACCTTCGGCTTCGGCCTCTACACCATCTTCATCAGCGCCGTGACGATGTTGCTGCCGAGCTTCCTGATCGAGCGCTGCGGCGCGTCGATGGGACAAGCCGCCCTCGTCGCGGGCATCGCCTCACTCGCCGTGCTGCCGGGCGCCGCCATCGCGATGTGGCTGATGCGCGCAGGCGATATCGGCATGCGCCGAACCCTCGCCTTCTCCGCCGTCGCGCTCATCCCAACGGTGCCGCTGGTCCTGCTGCTCTATGGCGACGCGAGTACCGAACTGCTGCACATCGGCACCATCGCCGTGCTCGCAGTGGCGATCAGCGGCCTCGTCTCCCCGCTCGTCTTCGCCCGCCTGCCGCTCCTCGCCGGCGCGTCGAGCCCCGAGGATCCGCGCATCGCCACCGCCAACGGCCTCGTCACGCAGTTCGGCGCGGGCGGAGCGCTGATCGGCCCGCCCGCGGGCGGCGTCATCGTCAGCCTGTGGGGCTGGCAAGGCCTCGGCACTGCCGCGGGCGCGCTGGTCGTCGCAATCCTGGCAGCGGTAGTCGCGTCCGAATATGCCGGGCGGCGGAAATCCGGCACTTCGACCAACGCGGCCCCTACCCGCTTCGAATAGAGGCCGGCATGCCGCTCGCCGGTTTCGACGCCCTTTATCAGCCCCCGAAGCGCTTGGTGAAGACAAGGCTGACGGTGCGTGGGGTCGGCGGGTTGTTATAGGGATCATATCCCAGAACCGCGTCCGGCAGGAAGTTCGGCCGCTGGTTGAACACATTCGCCACGACGAGCTGCAGCTCCCCGCCCTTCGCCCCCGGCGCGGAGATCAGACGCTCAAGGTCGAGCCCCATGAACAACGAAGCGGTCGTGAACGAGGCTACCTTGCGCGGCGGCTGGCCAGCGCGGTTATCGGTGAACCCGTCGACATAATTCACCACCGTTCCGACCGAATAGCCGTCTCGGCCCCAGATCATCGAACCGTTGAAGCGCAGGTCGGCGGGCTGGGCATAGCCGCCGAGCCGGGACGCACCACTCCCCGATCCGGCCTTCAAGCTCAGGCCCAGAATATACTGACCCGTCAGCTTGAAGCGCGCCTCACCGCCGAACAGGCGTGTGCGGTACGCCAGATCGAAGTCGATGCCATCGGTCGATTCCACCGCGAAATTCTGGGGGCGGATATCGGCGACCAGTTGCACCTGCGACAACAGGGCCGCCGGGATCTGGCTTGCGCTGTTATAGACCACCGTGTCGCCGCCATTGACGAACGGCACCTCCGTCACGAACCAGCGGAACGTCGTCGGGTTGTTGACGATGCGGTTCACCAGCGCCCGATCGGGATTGGCGGTGTTGAAGATCTGCAGGTCCCGCACGCTCACGCTGTCGTCCTGCGAAGGCGTCACCACCCGGCCCGAAATCTTGATGCGATAATAGCCCGCCTTGATCGTCAGATTGGGAATGAACGCGGGGGTCAGGTCGACACCGATCGTGAAGGTATCGGCCTTCTGCGTCTTGAGATCGGGGTTGGCGCCGGCCCGGAACATGACCAGCGCATTGCCGGCGGGCAGTGCAGGATTCTGGCTGCCCGGGTTGAGAAAGGCATAGGGATAGTTCCAGAACGACACCTGCTCGGCGATGCCGATCGTGTCGCGGAACCGCGGGACAAGGAACGACCGGGCATAGGTGCCGCGCAGCGCGATCGAGCGGTCGATCTGCCAGCGCACGCCGGCCTTGGGCGCAAGCGCGTTGTCGAACCCAAGGTCTTCGTACCGCGCCGCCGCCGACAGCGTGAGCGAGCGGATCAGCGGAATGCCCATATCCGCGCCGACGATCGGCACGTTCACCTCGCCGAACACCGACTTCACCTCACGCTCGCCGCCGTTGAGGTTGAAGAAGATCCTGGCCGTCGTGTGAAGGGTCTCGCGCCGATATTGTGCGCCGCCGGCAATCAGGACCGGTCCGGCCGGCAACCTGCCGAGCATGGTCTGGCCGGTCAGCTCCGCCACGAACAACCGGTTCTTGTGCGTCAATGCCCTGCCGGGCACCACGTCCGGCCGCTCGCCATAGAACAGCGCGCTCGAGGTCCGGTTCGATCCCCAATCGAGATTGAGGTCGAACGAGGTCGCCGCGCTCGCCTGCCAATGCACGTTGCCATTGACCGAATAGCCCGACGCTTCATTGTCATAGAAGCGGTTGTCCTCGGCATGTCCGATATAGTTGATGCTGGCGTCGCGCTTGCGGTGGAAGTGCGCGGCATCGACCGAGAATTTGACATCGCCGAAATTCTGCTCGGCGCCGGCATAGAGCCCGCTCACTTCCTCATTGGGCAGCTGGCTGATCTGCAACAGCGTGTTCGAGACCAGGATCGGGTCCTCGATATAGGCTGAACGCTTCTGGTACATCGCGGCGCCATAGATGCTGCCGCTGCTCCAGCTGTGCCCGGCCAGCGCACTGAGTTCGGCATTGTTCGCGCCCGTCTGCGTCGCGGTCGATGCCCGCAGCCGAAGCTCGCCTCCCTCCTTGATCTTGCGCGTCACGATGTTGACCACCCCCGCGACCGCATCCGCGCCATAGGTCGCCGAAGCGCCATCCGCGATGATGTCGATCCGCTCGATCAGCGCCGAGGGGATCACCGACACGGTCGGCGCCTCGATCATGCCGATGCTCGCCATGCGCCGGCCGTTGATCAGGGTCAGCGTGGCGTCCGAAGCGAGTCCGCGCAGCGCGAAGGCAGCGAAGCCGTCATATTGGTTGAACGTTGTCCCCTCGCCCAGCGTCGATCCGATACTCGACGCCGAGGTTCCGAAGTCGCTGAGGTCGCCTGCGAAATTCTGCGGGATGGTCAACATATATTCCGACAGCGAGCCTGACCCCGCCTTCTCGACATCGTCGAGGCCATAGGTCTGGATCGGGCTGGCGATATATTCGCGCGGCAGGTTGCGGATGAGCGATCCGGTGACGACGATGTCTCCGCCGGCATCGCTGCCCTCGCGCTTCGCCGGCGCCCCCTCCGGCGGCGAAGTTTCCTGCGCCACAACCGGCGAAACGGGCACGCAGACCAGCATAGCGGCAACCAACGGACCCGATTTACGCATAACACCCCCGATAATTAGATACGTTACATCATCTCATTTCGTCGCCGCCTAGATGCGCCGACCCTCCCCGTCAAGGCAGTAGGGCTGCAGCGCGCGTTGCGTGCCTGTCCCGTCGCCTCGAGCGCCATCAGGAACGCAATCTGCGTATCCGCCGTCCATCGTGTGAAAGGTTTGTGCATCCCCCCTCGCCCCGTATCTGCACCGAGGGGAATCCAGTTATACAAAACGGCGCGTGCAAGAAGGAACATTTCAGGAACAAACGACAGCGTCTTAATTCAGGAAGCTTGCTCGCAGCTTGTTAGCTGAAGGACTTGCGCTATTCTGTCGAAATGGCGCGCGATCAAAACGGAATGTCGGATCGAGAGCGCCTGACTGCGGCATTGTCGCGAGTCGCCATGCAAGACCGCACCGCACTTCGAGAAGTCTATGATCGCACCGCCCCGAAACTTTTCGGCGTGTGCCTCCGTATCTCCGGAAACCGTGAAGCCGCCGAGGATATCTTGCAGGACGTGTATCTCAAGGTCTGGAACCGGGCAGGGCGCTTCGATGCGACGCGCGCCAGCCCGATCACCTGGCTCTGCGCGATCGCGCGCAACGCGGCGATCGACTGGCGCCGCGCCAATGGCGGCCCGGTGCTGGTGAGCGAGGACCATGCGGCCGAAATTCCCGATACACGCAAAACCGCCCCTGAGCGGATCGAGGCCGCGCAGGATCGCGCGCGCATCTTCCACTGCCTTGAAGTGCTCGAGGTCAAACAGGGCAACGCGATCCGTTTGGCCTTTTTCGACGGCTTCACCTACGCCCAGATCGCCGATCGCATGAAGGTGCCGCTCGGCACGATGAAGAGTTGGGTCCGGCGTGGCCTGCTGCAACTGCGCGAGTGCCTTGGCGATGGCTGAACCGCTCTCCCCTGAACAGGATCTGCTTGCGGCCGAGCTGGCACTTGGCGTGCTCGAGGGCGAGGAACGGGCACAGGCGATGCGCCTGTCGCTCGCCGACCCCGCCTTCGCCGCAGCGGTCGATGCGTGGCGCGCACGGCTCGAAGCGCTGGGTGAGGATTTCACAGAAGCCGCGCCGCCCGATTTGTGGCCGGCGATCGACGCTCGCCTCGGCGATCGCGGCCCCAGCATAGGCCAGCTGCGCTTCTGGCGATGGAGCGCGATCGGCTCGGGCGCGCTCGCCGCCTCGCTCGCCGCATTACTGATCTTCGCACCCGCGCCGGAGCCGGTCACCGTGGTGCGCGAAGTCGTCCGCGCGCCCGAGACGATGGCGGTGGCGCAACTCGGCGGCCAAGACGGCGCGTCGCTCGCCGCCAATTACGATCCCGGGCAGGGCGCGCTGCGCATCCGCGCGATCGCCATGCCGCAAAGCGAGCTAGCGCCGGAACTCTGGGTCATCCCGGCCGATGGCGTGCCCCGCTCGCTCGGCCTCGTCAGCGCCAGCGGCACCACGAATGTCGCGGTCCCCGCCCGCCTGCGCGCGCTGATCGTCGACGGCGCCACGCTCGCGATCACGATGGAGCCGGTCGACGGCGCGCCGCATGCCGCGCCCAGCAGCGCGCCGGTCGCCGCCGGAAAAATCTCGAAAATCTGATAGCTGCCGCATCCGCGACGCGATCCGCTCCGTAGCTTGGCCAGCACCTCCCCCGGGGTGCCATCCAAGAGGAGCAGATCGATGACGCGCACTCTTTCCAAACTGGCCTTCGGCCTCGCTGGCATGGCGCTGGTCGCCACCGGCGCACTCGCCGCGCAGAAGAACCCGATGGTCGGCGGCGCCGCGATGTACCCGACGAAGAACATCGTCCAGAACGCGGTCAATTCAAAGGATCACACCACGCTCGTCGCCGCGGTCAAGGCTGCCGGGCTGGTCGACACCCTGTCCGGCCCCGGCCCGTTCACCGTGTTCGCGCCGACCAACGCCGCCTTCGCCAAGCTGCCTGCCGGCACCGTCGACACGCTGGTGAAGCCCGAGAACAAGGCGACGCTCACCGGCATCCTCACCTATCATGTCGTACCCGGCCGCATCACTGCCCAGGATATCGCGGCCAAGGCGATGAAGAACGGCGGCAAGGCGATGTACAAGACCGTCGCCGGCGGCACGCTGACCTTCGCCAGGAAGGGCAAGGGCTGGCAGGTATGGGACGCCAAGGGCGGCCACGCCAACATCACCATTGCCAATGTCATGCAGTCGAACGGCGTGATCCACGTCATCGACACCGTCCTCATGCCCTGAGCTTCCCGGGGGCGGCCCGTGCATCGCGCGGGCCGCTTCGGAAGGCACAACACAACCCGGGAGGTTTCACATGCTTAGGTTTCTTGCAGCGGGCATCGCGGTGCTCACGATCGCCACGCCCGCCTTCGCCCAGGACGGCACGGCCGAGTTCGACGGTTTCTATATCGGTGGCTCGGTCGGCTATGCCGTCCAGAACAATGATGTCGGCGAGACGATCCTGTTCGATCGCGGCTCGAACGGCAGCTTCGGCGAGACGATCACCACCGGCGCGGGCGCCAATGCCTTCTCACCCGGCTTCTGCAACGGCGCGGCGACCTCGAACCTCAACACCGCCTGCACCAACGACAAGGACGGGATCGACTACCACCTCCGCCTCGGCGGCGACCGCCAATATGGCCGGTTCGTCGTCGGCTTCGTGGTGGAGGGCGGCAAGTCCGAGGTGCGCGACAGCGTGTCGGCGTTCAGCACCACGCCCGCTTTCTACACGATGACGCGCGAGATCGAGTGGAATGCCGCGCTCCGTGCCCGCGCCGGCTACACATTGGGACCCAGAACCCTCGCCTATGCCACCTTTGGCGGCGCCTATGCCAAGCTCGACCACAGCTTCACCACCGGCAACACCGCCAACGCGTTCGCGGTGACGGGCAGCGACGATGTCTGGGGCTGGCAGGCCGGCGGCGGCATCGAGCAGAAGCTCGGCAAAAATTTCTCGATCGGGGTCGAATATCTCTACAGCCGCTACAATGACGACGATGCCCGCATCCGCGTGACTCAGGGAACCGCCGGCGCGACCAACCCCTTCGTGCTGGCGGGCGGGGCTGACTTCCGCCGCAACTCGAACAGGTTCGATTTCCACGCGATCCGGGCCACCGCCGCCTTCCGCTTCTGACCGCGCCGAGGCCCCCGGACAGCCCGGCACCATGCCGGCGAGGCAGCCACTTCCCAAACGCCTCGCCGGCCTTTTCTGCTTCCTTTTCCCTTGCTATCGGCCGGTCGATCCTTCGTATCCACGCGAAGATACGGGATCGACAAGGAGTCCCACACCTTCCCCCACCCCGTCATCCTCTCGCTCAACACCGCCCCGGTCCGCCCGCTCGGCCCGAAGTCCATCCCCAGCGCGATCGCCAAGCAGCCTGCCGGCGGCCCGCTCCGTCTCACCAGTCTCGGCCTGGCCGGCGACGAACAGGGCGATACCCGCGTCCATGGCGGGGTCGACAAGGCGGTGCATCACTATCCCCGCGATCATTACGCCGCCTGGCGCGCCGATCTCGGCGATCATCCGCTGCTCGATACCCATGGCGCCTTTGGGGAGAATATCTCCACCCTCGGCCTGACCGAGAGCGACGTCGCGATCGGTGACCGCTTCCGCATCGGCACGGCGCTGGTCGAGGTGTCGCAGGGCCGCCAGCCCTGTTTCCGCCTCAACCTGCGCTTCGAGACGCCCGGCGTCGCGCTGCGCATGCAGGACAGCGGCCGCACCGGCTGGTATTATCGCGTGATCGAGGAAGGCGTGGTCGCCCCCGGCGACACCGTCAAGCTGACCGACCGCCTCGCCCCCGACTGGACGGTCGAGCGCATCCGCCGCGTCTTCTATGTTGACATGCTCGACCGCGACGCGCTGCGCGCCATCGCCGCGCTGACCCTGCTGCCCGAACGCTGGCGCCAGCTCGCCGAGAAACGGCTGGCGTCGGGCGCCGTCGAGGATTGGAGCCCTCGCCTCAAGGGCGGATAGCCGCCGCAACGTTGCCTTCCGCGCAACCAATCACCGCTCCCCTTCCCCCCGGTGCCCTGCCCTGCTATCGGCCCTCGCGAATCTTCGCATTCGCTTCTCACCGGCGCGCCCGTGCGGCTCTTCATTGCAGCCGCCTCCCCCACGCCGCTCCGGTGGCACATAGATAGGGAAAGGGACCCGCACCAATGACAGCCATCGGCCAGGACAGCCTCGGAACGCGTGAAACGCTCACCGTCGGCGGCAAGAGCTACAGCTATTACAGCCTTGCAAAGGCCGCCGCGAAGCTCGGCGACGTCAGCCGCCTGCCCTTCTCGATGAAGGTGCTGCTGGAGAATATGCTCCGCTTCGAAGACGGCGTCACCGTGACCCCCGAGGATGCCCAGGCGATCGTCGACTGGCAGAAGAACCCGGTCGCGCCCGAGCGTGAGATCCAGTACCGCCCGGCGCGCGTGCTGATGCAGGACTTCACCGGCGTGCCCTGCGTGGTCGACCTCGCCGCGATGCGCGATGCGATCACCAAGCTCGGCGGCAACCCCGCCAAGATCAACCCGCAGGTCCCCGTCCATCTCGTCATCGACCACTCGGTGATGGTCGACGAATTCGGCACGCCCAAGGCGTTCACCGATAACGTCGAGCTCGAATATCAGCGCAACATGGAGCGCTACGACTTCCTCAAATGGGGTTCGAAGTCGCTCGACAATTTCTCGGTCGTCCCTCCCGGCACCGGCATCTGCCATCAGGTGAACCTCGAATATATCGCCGACGCGATCTGGAGCTCGCAGGCTTCGGACGGCACGACGATCGCCTATCCCGACACGCTCGTCGGCACCGACAGCCACACCACGATGGTCAACGGCCTCGGCGTGCTCGGCTGGGGCGTGGGCGGCATCGAGGCGGAGGCCGCGATGCTCGGTCAGCCGGTGTCGATGCTCATCCCCGAAGTGATTGGCTTCAAGCTCACCGGCAAGCTCCAGGAAGGCATCACCGCCACCGATCTGGTGCTCACCGTCACCCAGATGCTGCGCGCCAAGGGCGTGGTCGGCCGCTTCGTCGAGTTCTTCGGCCCCGGCCTTGCGACGATGACGCTCGCCGATCGCGCGACCATCGCCAACATGGCGCCCGAATATGGCGCAACCTGCGGCTTCTTCGGCATCGACGACAAGACGCTCGACTATATGCGCCTCACCGGCCGCGACGACGAGACCGTCGCGCTGGTCGAAGCTTACTGCAAGGCGCAGGGCATGTGGCGCCATGACGACATGGCCGATCCCGTGTTCACCGACACGCTCGAGCTCGACATGGCGACCGTCACCGCCAGCCTCGCCGGCCCCAAGCGCCCGCAGGACCGCGTCAGCCTCAACAAGGTCGACGAAGTGTTCAACGGCGACCTGTTCAAGGTCTATGGCAAGGAGAACGGCCACCGCGTACCGGTCGAGGGCCGGGACCACGACATCGGCGACGGCGACGTCGTGATCGCCGCGATCACCAGCTGCACCAACACCTCCAACCCCTCGGTGCTGATCGCCGCCGGCCTTGTCGCGCGGAAAGCGCGTGCCAAGGGCCTGACGCGCAAGCCATGGGTCAAGACCTCGCTCGCCCCGGGGTCGCAGGTCGTCACCGACTATCTCAACAAGGCGGGCCTCAGCGAAGATCTCGACGCGATCGGGTTCAACCTTGTCGGCTATGGCTGCACCACCTGCATCGGCAATTCGGGCCCGCTGGCCCAGCCGATCTCGGACGCGATCAACGGCAACGACATCGTCGCCGCCTCGGTCCTGTCGGGCAACCGCAACTTCGAAGGGCGCGTGTCGCCTGACGTCCGCGCCAACTTCCTCGCCTCTCCGCCGCTGGTCGTCGCCTATGCCATCAAGGGCACGGTGACCGAGGACATGATCGAGACCCCGCTCGGCGAAGGCACCGACGGCCCCGTGTACCTCAAGGACATCTGGCCCACCAACGACGAGATCGCCTCGGTCATGGCGTCCAACATCGACTCCGGCATGTTCAAGGCGCGCTACGGCAACGTCTATCTCGGCGACACCCATTGGCAGAAGATCGCCGTCGAAGGCTCGGACACCTACAGCTGGCCGGCCGCTTCGACCTACATCGCCAACCCGCCCTATTTCGAGGGCATGACGATGACCCCGGCGCCGGTCGCCGATATCGTCGAGGCGAAGCCGCTCGCGATCCTCGGCGATTCGATCACCACCGACCACATCTCGCCGGCCGGCTCGATCAAGGCCGACAGCCCCGCGGGCAAGTGGCTGATGGAGCGTCAGGTCTCGAAGTCCGACTTCAACAGCTACGGCGCGCGCCGCGGCAACGACAATGTCATGGTCCGCGGTACCTTCGCCAATATTCGTATCCGCAACGAGATGGTGCCGGGCGTCGAGGGCGGCATGACCCGCTATAATGGCGAGACGATGCCGATCTACGACGCCGCGATGCGTCACAAGGCCGACGGCACCGCGCTCGTGATCGTCGCGGGCAAGGAATATGGCACCGGTTCGTCGCGCGACTGGGCTGCAAAGGGCACCAACCTGCTCGGCGTCCGCGCCGTCATCACCGAAAGCTTCGAGCGCATCCATCGCTCGAACCTCGTCGGCATGGGCGTCCTCCCGCTGCAGTTCGCCGAGGGCGTGACGCGTGAGACGCTCAAGCTCGACGGCTCGGAAACCTTCACCATCACCGGCGTGGCGGGTCTGCGCCCGCGTCAGGATGTCGAGGTCAAGCTGACCCGCGCCGACGGCTCGAGCGAGACCTTCCTCACGCGCTGCCGCATCGATACCGTCAACGAGCTTGAGTATTTCCTCAACGGCGGCATCCTGCAGTACGTGCTGCGGAATCTGGCCAAGTAAGCCGGATGAACATCGGGCGCAGGCACGCGATCGCCGGGGGACTGGCCATCGCGTTGCTTGCGCCTCGTGTGCACGCGACGGAGAGGAACGGCATGTACGGACTGCTCGGCAAGATGCGTGCGCAACCCGGCAAGCGGGCCGAACTGATCGCGATCCTGCTCGAGGGCACCGACGCGATGCCCGGCTGCAAGGCCTATATCGTCGCCGAGGACGTGAAGGAGCCCGACGCGATCTGGATCACCGAGGTTTGGGACCGCGCGGAGAGCCACAAGGCCTCGCTCCAGCTCCCCGCCGTTCAGGCCGCGATCGCCAGGGGCCGTCCGCTGATCGCCGGCTTCGACAGCCAGGTCGAACTCAACGTCGCCGGCGGCATGGGGCTGTAACGCCGGTCGTTTCCGGCATCCGCCGCCAGCTCATCTCCACCGTAAACCCGGGCAGGTGACGCTTTATAAGCCAGCCCGGTTTCGACGGCTCATCGAATCGCGCCGGGAGCTACCTTGAACTTCTCCGGCACGAAGCTCGTCGACAGTGACGCTTCATCGAACATATTCGATTCTGGAAGGCTACGGGCAATTTCGACAGCTTCGTTCTCGAGTACGACTTGGCGCTTGGCCTCGTTTGTTTCGAAGATAGTGCGCAAGATGATCCCATCGTCGGAAATATCGTATGTCCTGACGAGTTCGGAATCCGTAATGCGAACACGATCTGCATCGGCCAAATGAGTTTTGATGCGCCCCAGTGACTCCAATGCCAGAAACTTCTGATTCGTACTGATTCCACATGCGACGCCGGCAACCTGAGGGCCGGTGATTAGCTTTCCAGTGGTCAGGGACAGATAAACTCCAGTCCGTGCGGCGCAATCCGCGATCAGGCGATCACGCGGCGTCTCGCCCCTGTGAAGGCTGCCCGAGTGAAACTCCGCAGACCATTCCTCAACTGCTTTCTCTCCCGGACGCTGTATCCTGTTCCAAAAATAGACCGCGTATGTCGTTTGCGTGAGTTTGCTGCGAGCGATGATCGTCTCGACCCTGGCGACATCGCTTTGGGTATCGGGAACAGGCATCATCCCAGCCAAGCCACCGAGCATGATACCAGCTGCCGCGAACCGCCAAGATAGTCGCATCCATTGTCCTTCGAGGCTTTCTCTCGCCTGAGCGATTCCAGCAATTATGAACGACTGCAATAGCGTCACTTGCCGAATAGTCCGGCTTTTCGGTTCCGGCTCCGCTATCCGATAACGAACCCTAACGCTGCGCGATCGGCGCGATCCGGTCGGCGAGTTCGTTGCCCCGCAGAACCACCGCATCGCGCGACCAGTTGCCGACGAACGTCGTCCGCTCCTTGAATGCGGGCGAGAGCCACGCCTTGTTGTTCTCGATCACCAGCCCGCCCGAGCTGTGCTTGGCCCCTTCCGGCGCCACCGCGATCATCGTCGAGTAATTGTCCTTGTTCGGCCCCTGCTCGAACGAATTGCCCGCGATCCGCCCGGTCGCGCCGTTCGAGATGTCGATCGAGTAATTGGTGTTGCGGCCCTGACTGTCATCGAAGCTCGAATCGAGGATCTCGATCCGCGGCGCACGCACCTTCACATAATGCCCGCCCGTCCCGCGCTCGAACCGCGACTGGACAATGCGCAGGCTGCCATAGTCGCCGATATACAGCGCGTGCGCGCCATTACCCGTCGGGTCCTTGCCGAGGCCCGCGAAGGTCGAGCGCTCGATCGTGATCTTCCCCTGCGGAAAACTCGCGCTCAGGATGCCGCACTGGCCGTCGATGAACATCGCGTTGGTGACGTGAAGGTCGCCGGTCTCGAGCCGGATGCCCGCGCCGTTGCCGTCCTCGACCAGCGTCCGCATGAACACGATGCCGTCGACCTTCGCCCCGCGCCCGCGCAGCACAAGCGTCGCCTTGCCCTCGCAGATCGCGCGGTCGAAGATCGCCTTGCCCGGCACTTCGGAGACGAAATTGATCTCGCCAGCCTCTTGCACCGCGCAGTCGCTATAGCGGCCCGGCGCGATGCGGATCGTCCCGCGCCCTTCGCCGATCGCCGAGACGGCTTCCTGCAGCGAGGCATAGCCGCGCCCGCTCTCCTGCACGGTGAACGGCCCACTCCGGTCTTGCGGCAGCGCAGGGGCGGTGGTGGCAAGCAGGGCGGCGATGGCAATGGCGATGCGCATGGAGCGACTCCGATGGTTTCGCGGCGTTATGCCCGAACAGAGATGACCGCGCCCCTAATTGGAGCGGAACACCCTGTCCCGCTTCGGAACGATGCGCCGGGACGTGCATTTTCAAGCACATGAAGCGCGGCCTGCGATATTGCGACGACAGCCGGCCGGGCATTACGCGGCGCAAGATGCGGCATGGCTGGGGCTATTGGGATGCCGACGGCAAGCGCATCGCCGACCGCGACGAAATCGACCGGCTGAACGCCGTCGGCCTGCCCCCGGCCTATACCGATGGCTGGTACTGCCCCCATCCCAATGGCCACCTTCAGGCGACCGGCATCGATGATCGCGGCCGCAAGCAATATCGCTACCACCCCGAATTCCGGGCCGCACAGGAGGCCGCGAAATACGATCGTTGCGCTGGTTTCGGTCACCTGCTTCCCAAACTCCGAGCCCGGATCGAAGCCGATCTGCGCAAGCGATCGCTGTCGAAGGAGCGCGCCGTCGCGGCGGTGGTCCGCCTGCTCGACCACGGCCATGTCCGCGTGGGGAATGAGGGCTATGCCAAAGCGAACAAGAGCTTCGGGGCCACCACGCTGCGCAAGCGCCATGCCAAGCTCGCCGGCGGCGCGCTCCGGCTCCAGTATCGCGCCAAATCGGGCAAGCTGCGCACGCTGACCCTTACCGACGCCAGCCTGCGCAATTTCGTCAAGCGCTGCCAGGACCTGCCCGGCCAGCATCTGTTCGGCTGGCTCGACGACGCGGGCGAGGCGCGTCCGGTGACCTCGACCGACGTCAACGACTATATCCGCGACGCGATGGGCGACGATTTCACTGCCAAGCATTTCCGCACCTGGGGAGCCAGCGTGATCGCGTTCGCGGCGCTGGCCGACGCAGACGGCCCTATCGGCCTCAACACGATGCTCGAACCGGTGACTCAGGTACTCGGCAACACCCCGGCCATCGCCCGCAAATCCTATGTCCACCCCCAGTTGATCGATCTCGCCAAGGATCGCGATGCGCAGCAGGCGTTTCGCGATGCTCTCGCCCTGCCCCGCGCGACGCGCTATCTCAGCCGCGCCGAACGCGGGCTGATCGCCTTTCTCGAAAGCGCCGGCATTGCCGCCAAAGCCGCCTGAAGGATTTCAATGACTGTCAGCAACACCGCAGCCACGGCGCAGAAGGCCGCCGTCGACAAGGGCGAGCTCGTCGAGGCGCAGGCGCGTGCCTTCTTCGCCGACGGGATCGCCTGGATCCAGAGCCATTGGCTGCAGATCCTGATCGCCGCCGGCATCGCCGCGCTGATCGTGGTCGTGCTGCACCTGCTGCGCCGTTGGGGGATGAAGCTGTGCGAGAAGTCGGTCGGCCCGGCCGGCTGGGGCACGATCCTCGGCCGCACCGTCGCCAAGACTGGCCATTTCTTCATCATCATGGTCGCCGCCAAGCTGGTCAGCGGCTACGCCAATCCGCCCGAGATGATCTGGAAGACGATCAACTTCCTCTTCACCCTCGCCGCGGTGTTCCAGGCCGCGATCTGGGCGCGCGAGCTGATCCTCGGTGCGATCGAGAAGCGTACCGAGAGCGACGGTTATCAGGGCGAGGCGCTGCTCTCGGCACTCGGCCTGATCCGCCTGCTCGTCACCTTCGCGCTGTTTGCGATCGCCTTCGTCGTGGTGCTCGACAATCTCGGGGTCAACGTCACTGGCCTGGTTGCCGGTCTCGGGGTCGGCGGCATCGCCATCGGCCTTGCCGCGCAGGGCATCTTCGCCGACCTGTTCGCCGCGCTCGCGATCATCTTCGACAAGCCGTTCCGCCGTGGCGACAGCATCGCCTATGACCAGACCAAGGGCACGATCGAGGCGATCGGCCTCAAGTCCACCCGCATCCGCGCTTTCACCGGCGAAGAGCGGATCATCGCCAACAAGCAGCTGCTGGACAAGGAAATCCAGAACACCAGCCTGCGCGATCATATCCGCATCAGCCTGCCGATCGGGATCGCCTATGAGACCCCGCCCGAGACGCTCGAACGCATCCCGGCGATGCTGCGCGAGATCGTCGAGGCGGCCGGGGCGACCGTCGCCCGCGCCAGCTACAACGCCTTCAGCGCCAGCGCGGTCGACCTGCTGCTCGAATTCGACCTGCGCGGCAACGACTGGGACACCGCGCACGCCACACGAGACCGCGTGATGATCGGCATCCTGCGCAAGTTCGCGGCCGAGAAGATCACCATCCCCTACCCCACCCAGACCGCCTACACCGCCGCGCCCGACGGCACGCTGATCTACCCCTGGCCCGAGGGCGAGCGGCGGCCAAAGGCTTCCCGCCCCACCGAAAACGACTCGGCCTAGAGTTTTTAGAAGATACGGTTTGGACTCAATCACGCAGATTTACGTTACGTAAGCTCCTGTTTTCGCGTTTGCAGTAGGGACCCCCTTGCCGTGCACGTCAAGTTGCGCCTACATGCCGCGCAAGGATGCCAACAGGAGCCGACATGGCCGATGCGGAGACCGTAACGATCCAGCAACTCGCCGCCCGCACGGGCGAGGAGCGCGTGTCCGGCTGGGTCGAAGTGACTCAAGCGATGATCGACAAGTTCGCCGAGGCGACCGGCGATCACCAGTTCATCCATGTCGATCCCGCGGCAGCCGCGATGACCCCGTTCGGCGGCACCATCGCGCACGGATTCCTGACGCTCTCGCTGATGCCGTTACTCAACTCGCTCACCCCGCAGCCGCGGATCGAAGGGGTGAAGATGGGCGTCAATTACGGCGGCAACAAAGTCCGCTTCCTGACCCCCGTCCGCTCGGGCAAGCGCGTGCGCGGCCGTTTCAAAACGCTTGAGCTGGCCGAGAAGCGTCCCGGCCAGTGGCAGCAGACCGTCGAGTTCACCGTCGAGATCGAGGGCGAGACCAAGCCCGCGATGATCGCCGAATGGATCAGCCAGATTTTCGTCTAACGATCATAAGAAAAGGATAGCCACCCCATGCGTTCCGCCGTCATCGTCTCCACCGCCCGCACTCCGATCGGACGCGCCTATCGCGGCGCGTTCAACGCGCTTCCGGCCCAGACGCTCGCCGCGAAATCGATCGAGGCCGCCGTCCAGCGCGCCGGGATCGAGGGTGGCGAAGTGCAGGACG
Organism: Sphingomonas sp. GW821-FHT09B04; assembly: GCF_059418285.1. Taxonomy (NCBI): domain Bacteria; kingdom Pseudomonadati; phylum Pseudomonadota; class Alphaproteobacteria; order Sphingomonadales; family Sphingomonadaceae; genus Sphingomonas; species Sphingomonas sp. GW821-FHT09B04. Next base: position 152,831 of record NZ_JBWKPO010000002.1, on the reverse strand, counting down.
TCGTCTTCGGCGCCGCGCTCCAGCAGGGACATCAGGCCGGCAACATCGCCCGCCAGGCACTGCTGCGCGCGGGCCTGCCGGTCAGCGTCGCGGGCATGTCGATCGACCGCCAGTGCGCCAGCGGCCTGATGGCGATCGCCACCGCCGCCAAGCAGATCATCGTCGACAATATGGACATCACCATCGGCGGCGGCGTCGAGAGCATCAGCCTCGTCCAGACCCCGCAGATGCGCATCGCCGCCGATCCCGAGCTGCTGGCGATGCACAACGACGTCTATATGCCGATGCTCCAGACCGCCGAGGTCGTCGCCGCGCGCTACAACATCAGCCGCGAGGTACAGGACGAATACGGCCTCCAGTCGCAGCAGCGCACCGCCGCCGCTCAGGCCGCGGGCAAGTTCGACGACGAGATCATCCCGGTCACCGCGACGATGAACGTCGTCAACAAGGAGACCAAGGAAGTCACCCAGAAGGAAGTGACCCTTACCAGGGATGAGGGCAACCGCGCCGACACCACGATCGAGGGTCTGCGCGCGCTCCAGCCGGTGGTACCGAACGGCGTCATCACCGCGGGCAATGCCAGCCAGCTCTCCGACGGTTCGTCCTCCTCGGTACTGATGGAAGAGAAGGTCGCCGAGAAGCGCGGCCTCACCCCGCTCGGCCGTTATGTCGGCATGGCGGTCGCCGGCACCAAGCCCGACGAAATGGGCATCGGACCGGTCTTTGCGATCCCGGCTTTGCTCGAGCGCTTCAACCTCAAGATGGACGATATCGGCCTGTGGGAGCTCAATGAAGCGTTCGCGGTGCAGGTCCTCTATTGCCGCGACAAGCTCGGCATCCCCAACGAACTGCTCAACGTCAATGGCGGCTCGATCTCGATCGGCCACCCCTATGGCATGACCGGCGCACGCTGCACCGGCCACGCGCTGATCGAGGGCAAGCGCCGCGGGGCGAAGTATGTCGTCGTGACGATGTGCGTCGGTGGTGGCATGGGCGCGGCGGGACTGTTCGAAGTCCTCTGAGTCTGTTCGACTGAACAAGCGAAGGGCCGGCGGAGCAATCCGTCGGCCCTTCTCATTCTGGCAATTGTTATGGTGATGTAATAATGCATCATCATGCGAGATCGAGAGGCTTTTGGAGGGTCGTGATGGCCATGAGGATCGGGCCGGCGGTCGCGCTGAGTGTTGCGGCTCTCGCCTCGCCTCAGGCTTGGGCCTGCGCCAGGGTCCCGACGCCGCCGCGCCTGTCAGGCGAAAGCACCGAAGCCTATGCGGCCAGGATCGGCGAGCTGGACTACAAGCGGGAACTCGAGTCGGCGCGCATGCGACAGGCCGAAGGGCTACGCGGCGCCGATCTCATTTTCATCGCGCGCGATACGGCCGCGCGCAACCGCATCTCGACCACCTATCGGCCGACCGGGGCACGCGCCGCGCCGGCCCCCGCCTATTACAGGCCGATCGACTGGTTCAGGGGCCAGCGGTCGACGGCATCGTTCCGCGTCCAGCGCTCGATGACCATGTGCGGTATCCTGAGCTTCGGTGACACCAGCCCCAGCGAGCCCGGAAACCTCTACCTCTTCTTCGCCCGCAAGGGTCCGCTTTCGGAGAAGACGCTGATCGACGCGATCGCACTCGACAAGATCGACGATCCCGCACTGACCGCGTTCGTGGCTAAATATCGCAGCAAACCATCCGCAAGCGTCCGATAGCGCGCAGGCCGAGGGGACCGGCATGGCCGTGGAGTGGGGATTTCCCACGCCCAAGCCGGTCGGATCGGGGCGGCACCCCCTCCACCACCGAGTCGCGGTGGCCCCTCTCTCCTCCGGGGAGGAACCCGGAAAGCTAGGGCGCGCGTCCCTTCACCCCAGCCTCGCGCCGCGCGAGGAAATAGGCGCGCCGCACCTGCGGCCGCATCTCGCCGACGATCCACGACCGCGTCATGTCCGGGCAATAATAGGGGTCGGCGCGCGACGCGTAGGGCGTCATCTCCGCGCCGTAGAGCGCACAGTAGCGCTGCGCCGCCTCGGTCACCCGCTGGCGCAGCACCGCCCGCCCCTCGCGGCTGTCGAGCTGCAGATCCCCGAACACCACCCGCGCCTGCATCGCGTCCGCCGCGGCCGCAAAGCTGGCGCACACCAGCAGCAGCGCGGGCAACATGGTTGCGCGCATTCGATTTCTCCCTGTCAGAAGTCGCCAGGCACGTCGCTCCCGTGGCACGAAACGCGCAGCTTCACGGCGATGTCGGCTGGTTGGCGGTTAGTTGACGCGCTTGAAGTAGCTCGTCCGCAGCACCGGCTTGCCTTCCTTGGTGAAGTAGGCCGTCGTCTCGGTCATCGTCGAGCCATCGGCCGATACGCTATACACCCGTGTCGAAACCGGCTCCTTGCCCTTGGCGAGCTGAAGGACCATCACATTGGGCTCAGGCCGCTTCACCACCGCAATGTCGGCATAGATTTCACCCGTCACCGGGATCGGCGTGCCGTCAAAGATGTAGGTGCCGGTCGAGCTGCGCTTCGACCCGTCCGGCGCAAGGATCTCGACATGGGCATCCCATTTGCCGCCGCCCGCATCCTTGTAGGTGACCGTGACGCCCTTGGGCCTGTGATCAGCCGGTATTTCCAACCGTGTGACGTCGAGCGCCCAGTTGCCCAGCAGCGGCGAGGGCGATGCGGTCTGCGCCGAAACCGGGGTCGCCATCGCGGTACCGGCGAGCAGCAGGGTTGCCACAAACGCGTTCATATGCTCTCTCCTTGGTGACTCGACTCGATGATATATTATATCATCACCCCAGTCAATGGATCGGATGTGGCTGTATGCGATTCCCCGATCCACCCGAGTTCGAGCCTCCGGAAATCACTCGATCGGCAGCGTCAGGCCCACTTTGGTCCGCCCCATCACCACCGATGTTCGAAAGCGCCGGACATTCTCGTCGCCAAAGAACAGCCGCCGCGTCAGTTCCTCGAATTCGACCATGTCGCGCGTCACGCAGATCAGCACGAAATCGGCCTCCCCCGTCACATAATAGCATTGCTGGACATGCGGCTCGCGCGACACCTTGCGGCGGAACGCGTCGAGTTGATCGATCCGCTCGCGCTCGAGTTCGACCATGATGACGAAGCTCATGCCCATCCCGACCGCCACCGGATCGACCACCGCGATCTCGCGCGCGATCACCCCGTTCTCGCGCAGCCGCCGCAACCGCCGCTGCACCGAAGCCGGGGAAAGCCCCGCCTCATCCGCCAGCGCGTTGATCGCGATGCTGCCGTCCACCTGAAGCAGCGCCAGCAATTTGCGGTCGGCAGGGTCGAGATCAATGGCCATGATCGTTTCCAGTCAAGATTCTCTAATTTCTGATCGATATCAGTCAAATTTGGTTTCAGAATGCCCATCCTGCGCGGGCAGTGGCCATTATCTGCATGTCACCACGCAAGGAGACAAGCATTGCTCGACCATCTCGAGATCAAGACCCCCGACCTCCCCCGCACACTGCATTTCTACACAACGCTGCTTGCCCCGCTTGGCTATCAGCTCACGGTGGATGGCGCTGCCAAGGGATTCGGTGACGGCAAGTCACTCGACTTCTTTCTGGTCGAGGGCGAGGCATCGGCGCAGGTCCATTACGCGTTCAACGCGCCCGACCGATCCGCGGTCGACGCGATCTACGCGATCGGACGCGACGCGGGATTCACGCTCGACCGCGAACCCGCGCTCGCCCCGCATATCCATCCTAATTACTATGCCGGCTATCTGCGCGACCCCGACGACCGGCTGGTCGAATTCGTGTGCCACGCCCCGACCTGACGGCAGGAGGCAACCGCAGTCGTCCGTGCCGACGCCGTGCTTGACCCGCGCGGCGCCGGGGGCGAAGCACGGGTCATGGGTCAGTCACTCGCGCATCGCATCCGCGTCGAATCGCACACCGTCTGGCTCGCCGCACGCGATCCGCGCACACCGCTCTTCGCCAAGCTGGTGGGGCTGCTCATTGCCGCCTATGCGCTCTCGCCGATCGACCTGATCCCCGACTTCATCCCGGTGCTTGGGTTGCTCGACGACGCGATCCTGATCCCGGCGGGGGTGTGGCTGTTCGCTCGCCTCGTCCCGCCCGCCGTGCTCGCCGAGCATCGCGCCACCGCGGAAGCCGCCGCCGCGCGCCCGGTGAGCAAATGGGGCATCGCCATCGTCATCGCGATCTGGGCGCTGATTGCCCTGCTCACCTATGAATTCGTGATGCTCGGCTATGACTGAGCCCGCGGCCCCGGCCATTCGGGGCGCGGATCGGCGCATTCGACGGTCATGCTCTCGCCTTCGGTCGCGCGGACCGGCAGCCGTGACCGATCGAAGCCGTCGAGGCAGAAGACATTGACCCCGAAATGGTCCGGCGCCGCGCGCTTGCGATGAAAGACATAGATGCCGCAGCGGCCACAGGAATAGTGCTTCGCCCGGCGGGTATTCCACTCATACAGCGTCAGATGCTCGGCGCCTGCGTCAATCCGCAGGTCGGCCTGCGGCACCTTGGTCATCACCGCGTTGCGCTTGATGCAGAGCGAGCAGTCGCAGGTCGTGAGTTCAACCGGATCGCTCAGCAGCGTGAAGCGGACCGCGCCGCAATGGCAGGATCCGGGATGCGCGGCTTCGCCCACCCCGCGTCCCTCAGACACTGTGCTTGGCGATCCACTCTTCCAGCACCGGCGCGATCTTCGTGCGCCACTTGCTGCCATTGAAGATGCCGTAATGGCCCACCGCAGGCGCCATATGATATTTCTTCATCCTGGCGGGCAGATTGGTCGCAATCGTCAGCGCGGCCTTGGTCTGACCCAGGCCCGAAATGTCGTCACGCTCGCCCTCGACGGCCAGCAATGCGGTGTCGGTGATCGCGGCGGGATCGACCCGGCGCCCGCGATGCATCATCTCGCCCTTGGGCAGCGAATGCGCCTGAAACACGACATCGATGGTCTGAAGGTAGAATTCGGCGGTCATGTCGCAGACCGAGCGATATTCCTCATAAAAGGCCATCGTCGAATCAGCGCTTTCACCATCGCCCTTCACCAGATGCTTGAACATCTCCCAGTGCGAATTCATGTGGCTGCCCAGATTCATCGTCATGAATCCGGCAAGCTGCAGGAAGCCGGGATAGACCCGCCGTCCGGCGCCCGGATAGGTTGCCGGCACCGTCGCGATGACGTTCTGCGCGAACCAGGCGTGCGGGCGCTCGGTCGCCAGCGTGTTGACCGCGGTCGGCGCCTCGCGCGTGTCGATCGGCCCGCCCATCATCGTCAGCGTGCGCGGACGGTTGGGATGCTTGTCGGCGTTCATCAGCGCGGTCGCGGCATAGACTGGCACCGAGGGCTGGCACACCGCGAGGACATGCGCGCGCGCGTCCCCTTCCGCCCCGATCGTCTGCAGGAATTCGACCACATAGTCGACATAGTCGTCGAGATCGAAGCGCCCGTCAGCCTGCGGCACCTGCCGCGCGTCGCGCCAATCGGTGATGTAGACGTCCGCGCTCGGAAGCATCCGCTCGACCGTGCCGCGCAGCAGCGTCGCGAAATGGCCGCTCATCGGCGCGACGATCAGCAGCTTGGGGCCGCCCTCGACGCCTTCACGGACAAAGCGCTTGAGCTGGCCGAACGGCTTGCGCAGCACGATCTCTTCATGGACCGCGATTCGCTTGCCGTCGATCGTCGTGAAATCCAGTCCGAAATCGGGCTTGCCGCGCGGCGCGGCGGCGTGGGCGAACACCTCCAGCGCGGACGCCAGGATCGGCCCGCCGCCGAAATAAGCAAAGGGATTTGCAGGATTGTTCAGCAGCCCGGCGCTGAAATTGGCCAGCGCGCTCGCGCCCGCGAGCATGGAGCGCTGCATCTCGTAAGCATCGTACAACATCGGTCGTTACAGTCCCCGCCCCACGCATTCCGTCTGACAACGGTGGCAGGGGGTTATAACGCCGGCTTGCTGCGGTGCAATGTGCATAACATACCGAACTTTCGATCACTCTAATCGGTTCCCATTGGCGCGGCTTGGCGCTAGTCGCCACCCATGGCCGAGCCTGACCAGAAGCCCGCGACTCCTCCGGCACCCCGCAAGCTGACCAGCCTGCGGATCGTGTGGCACTATGCGACCCGCTACCCACTCCAGCTTGGCCTCGCGATCGTCGCGCTGGTCCTTGCGGCGGGCGCCACATTGTGGATCCCGCGCACCTTCAAGGAAGTGGTCGACAAGGGCTTCGGCCCCGGCGCCGACCCGTCGCAGATCGGCGCCTATTTCCAGGGGTTGCTGCTGGTCGTCGTCGTGCTCGCCTTCGCGACCGCGATGCGCTTCTACTTCGTGTCGTGGCTGGGCGAGCGCACCGTTGCCGACCTGCGCGCCGCGGTCCACCGCAACCTTCTGCGACTTCCGCCGAAATGGTTCGAGGAGAACCGCCCGTCGGAAATCGCCAGCCGCCTCACCGCCGACACCGCTGTGGTCGAGCAGATCGTCGGCACCACTGTTTCGGTCGCACTGCGCAACCTGCTGATCGCGATCGGCGGCACCGCCTATCTCTTCGTGCTGGCGCCCAAGATCGCCGCCTATCTGATCGTCGGTATCCCGGTGATCGTGCTGCCGATCATGTGGCTCGGCGGCAAGGTACGCCGCTTCTCGCGCACCAGCCAGGATCGCGTCGCCGATATCGGCGCAATCGCGTCGGAAACGCTCGGCGCGATGCGTATCGTTCAGGCCTTTGGGCAGGAAAAGCGCGAGGGCGAGCGCTTCCAGACTGCGGTCGATGCCGGCTTCGCCACCGCGCGCAAGCGCTTCGCTACCCGCGCGGTGATGACTGCGCTCGTCATCTTCGCGCTGTTCACCGCGATCACCCTCATCATGTGGGACGCGGTCTATGGCGTGGCCGAGGGGCGGATCTCAGGCGGCTCGATCACCGCCTTCGTCATCACCGCGGGCCTCGTCACCGGCGCATTCGGCGCGCTGACCGAAGTCTATGGCGACCTGCTCCGCGCCTCGGGCGCCGCCAGCCGCCTCGCCGAACTGCTCGCGCAGGAGCCGGACATCGCCGCCCCAGCCAACCCGGTGCCGCTGCCCGTCCCGCCGCTGGGCGCGATCGAGTTCGAGAACGTCACCTTCCGCTACCCCACCCGCCCCGAAGTCTCGGCGCTCCACCAGTTCACCCTTTCGGTCGCACCGGGCGAAACCGTAGCGGTCGTAGGCCCCTCAGGCGCCGGCAAGTCGACCCTGTTCCAGCTGGTCCAGCGTTTCTACGACCCCGAGGGCGGCGAAGTCCGTGTCGACGGCGTCCCGGTCCGCTCCGCCGATCCGGGCGAGGTCCGCGCGCGCATGGCGATGGTTCCGCAGGAGACGGTGATGTTCGCCGCGACCGCGCGCGACAATCTGCGCTACGGTCGCTGGGACGCCACGGAAGAACAGATCTGGCAAGCCGCCGAGGCCGCCAACGCCGCCGAGTTCCTGCGCGAACTCCCCGAAGGTCTCGAAACCTTCCTTGGTGAGGATGGCGCACGCCTGTCGGGCGGCCAGCGCCAGCGCCTCGCCATTGCCCGCGCACTGCTGCGCGATGCGCCGATCCTGCTGCTCGACGAAGCGACCAGCGCACTCGATGCGGAGAGCGAACGGCTGGTACAGGACGCGCTCGAGCATCTCATGCAGGGCCGCACCACCCTCGTCATCGCCCACCGCCTCGCAACCGTCCGCGCCGCGAAGCGCATCATCGTGATGGACGAGGGCCGCATCGTCGAAACCGGCACGCATGCCGAACTGGTCGCGCAGGGTGGCCTCTACGCCAAGCTCGCCTCGCTCCAGTTCAACGACGCGCCCTAACCTCAGTCTATAGGCTCAGAACCTCTCGCGCGTTGCCGGGAAGCTTTTCCCCCGCCTAGTCTCCGTCAAGTTTTGGCGGGGATATCCATGAACCAGCATCTGTCGCGGCGGCAGCTCATCGGCGGCGCACTCGCAAGTAGCGTCGCCCTCCGCGCCGCATCGGCCGCGACCGCTCCCGCCACGCTGTTCCGCGAAGTCACCCTCGTCGACGGCACCGGCGCGACCCCGCGCCTCGCTGACGTCCTCGTCACCGGCGACCGCGTTGCCGCGATCTCCGCGCCCGCCACCCGCGCGCGCGTTACCGCCGCACGCGTCATCGCGGGCGAGGGTCGCGTGCTCGCCCCCGGCTTCATCGACACCCACACCCATGGCGACCCGCTGACCGATTCCTTCGACGGTTTCCTTGCCATGGGCGTCACCACGATCACACTCGGCGTCGACGGCGGCGGCCCGCGGATCAAGGGTGACCTCGACCTGCGCGGCTGGATGCGCGCCGCCGACCGCTCGCCGCTCGATATCAACGTCGTCACGCTCGCCAGCCACGGCACGTTGCGCCGCGCCGCGAAAATCCCCGACTCCGTCCGCCGCCCGGATGCCGCCGGCCTTGCCCGGCTCGAGGCCCAGCTCGACGCCGAGCTGCGCGCGGGCGCCTTCGGCCTGACCTACGGTCTCGAATACGTCCCCGGCATCTATTCCGAGACCCCTGAGCTGACCGCACTCGGCCGCGTCGTCGCGCGCCATGACGGGGTCGTGATGAGCCATATGCGATCGGAGAATGACGACGAGATCGAAGCGTCGATCGACGAGCTGATCGTCTCGGCCGGCCCGGCACGCCCGCACATCTCCCACCTGAAAGTCGTCTTCGGCAAAGGCGAGGCCCGGGCGCGCCAGCTCCTCGACTTCCTCGCCGCCAAACGCCGAGCCGGAATCGACCTCACCGCCGACGCCTATCCCTATAATGCCGGCTTTACCGGCATCGCGATCCTGTTCCCGCAATGGGCGCTGCCGCCAACCGATTACGCCGCCGTCCTCGCCACCCGCCGCGCAGAGCTGCGCGACTATCTCGAAAAGCGCATGATCCGCCGCGGCGGGCCGGAGATGCTGTTGCTCGGCACCGGCAAATATGCCGGAAAGACCGTTGCTCAGGCTTCACAGGAAGCCGGCCTCGCCTTCCCCGATTTCCTGATCCAGCTCGGCCCCAATGGCGGATCGGGCGCGCATTTCACGATGGATCAGGCGCTGCAGGATGTGCTGCTGCTTGATCCGCTGGTCGCGATCTCCACCGACGGCGGCCCCGGCATGCGCCACCCGCGCGCGACCGGCACCTATGCCAAGCTGATCGAGGACTATGTCGTGAAGAACAAGCGCATCGCGATCGAGGAAGCCGTGCGCAAGGCCACAAGCTTCCCCGCCCGCATCCTGCGCCTGCCCGACCGCGGCACGATCCGCCCCGGCGCCAAGGCCGACCTGATCCTGTTCGATCCGGCCGGGGTCCATGCCCGCTCGACCTATGTCGATCCCTTCGCACGCGCGCAGGGCTTCGACCTTGTCATGGTCAACGGTCAGGCCGCGTTCGAGAAGGGCGAGCGCGTCGCCCGACCTGGCCGCCTGCTGCGCGCGGTACGGAGCTAGAGTCGCCGCCGCCAGATACGGTCATCGTCGATCCGGTCGCCAAGCTGGAAGGTGCAGTTGCCGACCTCTTCGAACCCGTGACGGGTGTAGAAGCGCTTGGCGCGCTCGTTGTGGTCGAAGACGGTCAGATAGACTTCCGGCGCACCGGACGCGCGGGCTTCCGCCAGTCCCCATTGCATCAGCCGCTCGGCGACGCCCGAGCCGTGCCAGTCCGCCAGCACATAGATTTGCTGCAGCTCCAGCGCGCCGGGGACAGCATCGGGCGCGGGCGCGCGCAGCGGCGTCAGCTTGGCATATCCGATCGGCTGACCGTCGACGATCGCCACCTGCCACCGCACCTCTGGCACACCGAAGTCGCGCGACATCGCGCCGCCCGGCGAATAGGTCACGTCGCAGAACCGCTCAAACGCCGCCGCGTCATAGTTGCCGGCAAAGGTCGCGGTGAAGATTCGCCGCGCCACCGGCAGCAACTGCTCCAGCATCGCCGCATCCGGCGAACGAAACTCCACCACCTGAATCACCCTCGCCTCCGTCGCAGAATCCAGATTGATATAAAGACATAAAGATATCTTTATATCAATCTGGATTCTGCTCTTGAGACCAGCCCTACACGCTGAACTCGCGCTCGATCCCGATCGCATCCAGGAACGCTCGGTCGTGGCTCACCGCCATCAGCGCCCCGTCATACGCCTGCAGCGCCGCCTCCAGCAGCGCGATCGAATCGATGTCGAGGTGATTGGTCGGCTCGTCGAGGATCAGCAGCCAGGGCGGTGTCCCGCCCGCCAGCGTGCACGCCAGCCCCGCGCGCAGCCGCTCGCCACCCGACAGCGTGCCGACCAGCTTCAACGCATCGCGGTTGCGAAACGCAAAACGCGCGCACGCGGCATGCGCGTCCTGTTCGTTCAGATCGGGGTTAAGCCGCCGGAAATTGGCGAGGATGCTGGCTTCTGGATCGAGCAGCGCGACATGCTGGTCGAGCATCGCGACCCGCCCCTCGATCCGGCGCACGCTCCCGCGCGACGGCGCGACACTCCCCGCCGCAAGGGCGAGCAGGGTCGTCTTGCCTGTGCCGTTCGCCCCGGTCACCGCGATTCGCTCCGGCCCGCGCAGGTTGAGCGTCCATGGCCCCAGCATGCGCCCGCCGCGCTCGATACAGACCGCGTCGAGCGCCAGCAGCTGCGCGCCGCTGGGAAGGCCGCTCGGCGGGATCGCGATCGTCAGCGGGGTCAGCACCTCGACCCGCGCGCGCGCCGCCTCGGCCTTCGCCGCCGCCTCGCCAACCAGCCGTTCGCCCAGCACATTCGCCCGCGCACCGCTATTCTCCGCACGCTCGGCTTGCCTCCCCAGCAGGATCTTGGGTTCCGACCGGCGCGCGGCAAAGGCGCGTCCCGCCTTGTCGCGTTGCACCTTGCCTTCGCGCTGTCGCTGCACATTGCGCTCGACGCCGCGCAGCGCAGTCTCCGACTGTTCGAGCTCGCTCGCAGCGCGATCCAGCTCGGCATCGCGTTGCGCGGCGAACGCCGACCATCCGCCGCCGACGATGCGCACCCCAATCGGAGTCAGCTCAACGATGCGATCCATCGCCTCGAGCAGTTCGCGGTCGTGGCTCGCAATCAGCACCCCGCCGCGCCAGCCGCGGATCAGGTCGTCGATCGCCGCGCGCCCGGCGGCGTCGAGATTGTTGGTCGGTTCGTCGAGCAGCAACAGGTCGGGCTTCTCAATCAGCACCCGCGCGATCCCCGCGCGCATCCGCTCGCCACCCGACAGCGATCCGATCTGCCGGTCGAGTGCCATTCCGGCCAGCCCGGCCTCGGCCAGCGCTTCCGCGACACGCGCGTCCAGCGTCCAGTCCGCCGCCTCCAGATCGGCGGCATCGCCATATCCTTCCAGCACGCGCTCGAGCCGCTCCAGCGCCTCGCTGACGCCCAATGCCTGTGCCAGCGTCAGGCCGGGCGGCCAGTCCTGCGCCAGCATCCGGACCGATCCGGTGCGGTGGACCGCGCCCGACGCCGCACCGCTGTCGCCCGCGGCGATGCGCAACAATGTCGATTTGCCGCTGCCGTTGCGGCCGACGAGTCCGACCCGCTCACGCGTCAGCGCGAGGGTCAGCCCCTCGAACAGCAGCCGGTGATCAGGCGTGCGTGCGGAAACGGAGTCGAAGGTGAGAAGTGCGGACATGGGAACCCTGAAGAACGGATGTTGCAAAACGGATCGCTTTGTTCATCCGGTCGTTCACGCCACATACTCCTGCACTAACAAATTGAATTTAGGGGCCTCGCCTCGCGCCCGCAAGGCGTCCGCTAGCCGCGATAGAGCATATAGGCCAGAGCGGCGAGGATGATCCCCAGCAGGATCATCGCCACCCGCTTCGGGTTGCGCTTGCGCTCCCGGCTCCGGCCCATGCGGTCGAGGTCGAACCAATATTGGGCGGGCGCCGTCTGCCGGATCACCCCCGAAGCGAGCAGACGGTCAAAGGCGCGGCGCTCCACCGGGCCCGACGGGACATATTCGATCGCATCGCCAGGCGCGACGGCCCGATGATCGGCGAAATGGCGCTGAACGCGAAACTGCGCCAGATCTGGCGACCCACCGAACGACACGTCCGCACTCCCTGAAATGATGCTGCCAATAGTCGGGGGCTGATCCGGTCGTTTCAAGAGCGCAATCGCCGGATCGGAGTATTCACCAGCTTCACGCACCCAAAGAATCTTCTACTCCCCCGTATCTCTTCTCTGTAGCAAAGCGCTCCACATGCCATTTCGCTTCTTTCGCCCGATCCTTGCCGGCGCGCGGCTGCCCGACCGCATCGTCGCGTGTATCGGCGCGGCGATCTGTCTTGCGCTGACCGTGTTCATCTGCGCCCAGTTTCCGCTCGAAGCGTCGGATCTGCCGCTGATCGTCGCGCCGATGGGCGCTTCGGCCGTCCTGATCTTCGCCGTCCCCGCCAGCCCGCTGGCCCAGCCATGGCCGATGATCGGCGGCAACACGATCTCGGCGCTGGTCGGGGTCGCGGTGTTCCAGCACGTTCCCGAGCCGACGATCGCTGCGGGGCTTTCGGTCGGGCTTGCGATCCTCGTCATGTCGCTGTGCCGCTGCCTCCACCCGCCGGGCGGCGCGGCGGCGCTCACCGCAGTGATCGGCAGTCAGGGCATTCATGCCGCGGGCTATGCCTTTGCGTTCGCTCCGGTCGCGATCAACTCGATCGCGCTGGTCGCGCTCGGAATGATCTTCCACCGTATCTCGGGCCACAGCTACCCGCACATCCCCATCCCGGCTGACACCAGCGCGCAGGCAGCGGGTCTGCATCTCGAGGATATCGACAGTGCGCTCGCCGAACTACCCGACAGCTTCGATATCAGCCGCGAGGATCTCGACGTGCTGCTGTCCAAGGCAGAAGCCCATGCCATCGCCCGCCGCAAGCGCTAGCGGGTCTTGCAATGTTGGAGCGCGTCTGCTCCGCTAGCGATTACAGTATGCTTCGGGGTTTGGAGGACTCGCGCGTGTAGGAGCGTGACCTTTGGGACCTTTGGAGGTTTCGGTATGGCGATAGCGGGAGAGGAATGATGGCACGCGAGCTCGATCTGGTGGTCTATGGCGCCACCGGCTTCACCGGCCGTCTCGTCGCCGAATATCTTGCGCAGCGCTATGCTGACGGCAGCGTCAAATGGGCGATGGCCGGCCGCTCGCTGACCAAGCTTGAGCAGGTCCGCGACGCGATCGGCGCGCCCGCCTCCACCCCGCTTATCGCCGCCAATGCCGACGATCCGTCCGCGCTCCGGGCAATGACCGAGCGGGCGAAGGTCGTGATCTCGACCGTCGGCCCCTATCAGCTCTACGGCAACGATCTCGTCGCCGCCTGTGTCGAGACCGGCACCGGCTATGTCGACCTGTGTGGCGAGCCCAACTGGATGCACGACATCATCGCCCGGCACGATACCGCAGCGAAGGCGAGCGGCGCGCGCATCGTCCTGTCATGCGGCTTCGACTCGATCCCCTTCGACCTCGGCGTGTGGACCGTGCAGCAGGCGGCGAAGGCGAAGTTCGGCGAACCTGCCCCCCGCGTGAAGGGCCGCGTGCGGAAAATGCAGGGCACCTTCTCGGGCGGCACCTTCGCCAGCGGCAAGGCGACCGCCGCCGCAGCGGCGAAGAACCCCGCCGTGTTCAAGATACTGCTCGATCCCTTCGCGCTGACCCCCGGCTTCACCGGTCCCGATCAGCCCAAAGGGATCATGCCCGAATATGACGAGGCGGTCGGCGGGTGGGTCGCGCCGTTCATGATGGCGGTGATCAACACCAAGAATATCCACCGCACCAATTTCCTCGCTCACCACCCCTATGGCCGCGACTTCCGCTATGATGAGATGATGGTCGCGCCCGGCCTCGGCGATCTTGGCAAGGCCGCCGCCGATGCGATCGCAAAGATGAACCCGATGAACGCGGACAAGGGGCCCGCTCCCGGCGAAGGCCCGTCAAAGGAAGAGCGCGAGGCCGGCTTCTACGAGATCGACTTCATCGCCGAAATGCCGTCGGGCGAGCGCCTGACCGCGACCGTTACCGGCGACCGCGACCCCGGCTATGGCTCAACCAGCAAGATGATCGCGGAGGCCGCGCTCTGCCTGCTGCGGGATGTCGATGGCGGGGGCGGCGTCTGGACCCCCGGCGCGCTGATGGCCGAGCCGCTCAAGGCCCGGCTCGAGGCCAATGCGGGGCTGACGTTCCGGGTCGCCTAACCGGCGTAGAACAGCATCGCGACCACCGCGAGCAGCACCGAAACGGCAATCGCTACCGGCACCAGCTTGCCCCGATTCCGCTCAACCGCCGCCTCATAGGCACGCAGGTCGAGCCAGTAATAGGCATGGCCCTCCTTACGGATCAGCCGCTCGGCCAGCAGCCCGTCAAACGCCGCTTTGAGCTCGGCCGGCGGTGTATAGAGAATCGTGTCGTAAGGCGTGATCGCATGCGCCGCACAGAAATGGTCGACCAGCCTTCGCCGTGCCCGTCCCATCCTGGTAATCGCGACCGACTCAACCGCCATACCACCCCCGTCACCCCGGCCCTGTGCCGGGGTCCACCGCGAAACAGGCGATGCGCGCCAGCCGCTTCTCCATCGCTAGCCGCACCGCGGTCCCCGGAGCAAGTCCCGGGTGACGAAGAGTCTTAGCGCTTCTTGCCTTGATGCCTGATGTTTGCCGGGCGTCCGCGGTGCTTGATCACCCGCTTGGGTGGTCCGCCGCGCCGGGCCTCACCCGATCCGCTGCCCTTGCCGTCGGGCAATTCAAAGCGCAACGCGCCCGACACCGGATTGGCCTCGACCAGCCGCAACGACAGCCTTTGTCCCAGCGCAAATTCCTCACCGGTCTCCTCGCCGACCAGCTTCTGTGCCGCCTCGTCGTAGCGGAAATATTCACGGCCCAGATCGCGCGCCGGCACCAGGCCATCGCCGCCGACGCCATCCACCGTCGCGAAGAAGCCGAAATTCTGCACACCGGTGATCCGCGCCTCCATCACCTCGCCGACATGCGCCGAGAGATAGGCGGCGACATAGCGGTCGACCGTCTCGCGCTCAGCCTCCATCGCGCGCCGCTCGAGCTGGCTGATGACCTCGCCTGTCTTTGCCATCTCGGCATCGGTGGGCAGTTCGCCGCCCGGCCCCAGCTTGTTCGATTCGACCAGCGCGCGGTGCACCACCAGATCGGCATAGCGCCGGATCGGTGAGGTGAAGTGCGCGTAGCTGCCCAGCGCAAGACCAAAATGCCCCGCATTCTGCGGCCCATAATAGGCCTGGGTCTGCGTGCGCAGCACCTGGATCATCACCTCTTCGCGGAACTCGGCCTCGCCCACCCGCGCGATGACATGGTTGAACGTCGCCGGCTTGATCACCTGCCCCAGCGTGAACTCGACCTCGAGCGTCTTGAGATACTCCTTGAGCGCGGCCAGTTTCTCGCGGCTCGGCGGCTCGTGGACGCGGTACATCACCGGCGCCTTGCGCGCTTCCAGCGCCTTCGCCGCCGCGACGTTGGCGGCGATCATGTAGTCCTCGATCAGCTTGTGCGCATCGAGCCGCTCGCGCGGCGCGACCGAAAGGATGCGCCCCTTCTCGTCGAGCATGATCCGCCGCTCGGGCAGATCCAAATCCAGCGGCTCGCGCTTCTCACGCGCCTTATTGAGCGCGCGCCAGCATGCCCAAAGCGGGCGCAGCGTGCTGTCGACCAGCTTGGGATCGACCCCGGCCAGTTCCTCCGCGCTCATCCCGCATGGAGAGGAAGCCACTTCGACCTTCTCGCCCGCTGCGTCGATCGCCGCCTGCGCGTCCTCATAGGCGATGTTCGCCGCGAGCCGCACCACGGCGCGGGTGAAACGCCAGCCCGTGATCTCGCCTCTGGCCGAGATCTGCAGGTGGCACGCGAGCGCCGCACGATCGACATTCTGCTTGAGCGAGCAAACGTCCGCCGACAGTATTTCGGGCAGCATCGGCACGACCCGGTCGGGGAAGTATACCGAATTACCCCGCTTCCGCGCCTCGCGGTCGAGCAGCGATCCGGGGCGGACATAGAAGCTGACATCGGCGATCGCGACGATCGCCTTCCACCCGCCTTCGTTCTTGGGGTCGTCGTCGGGCGCCGCCCATACTGCATCGTCATGATCGCGGGCGTCAGACGGATCGATCGCGACGATCGGGATGTCGCGCAGATCCTCGCGACCCTTGCCCAGATCCTGCTTCGCGACCCGCTCCGCCTCCTGAAGCAGTTCCTCCGAAAACACGTTCGGGATGCTGTGTTTGTGGATCGCGATCAGGCTGAAGCTGCGCGGCGCGAACGGATCGCCCAGCACTTCGGTCACCTTGGCAAAGATGCGCGGCCCTTTGCCGCTCTTGTCCGCCATCACCAGATCGCCCGGCTCGGCGCCGTTGCGCTCGGAAATGACGAAGCTGTTGCGCTCCTTCTTCTCCAGACCGTGCAGATAGAGCCGTCCGCCCTCCTCCTTGACCACGCCGAGCATCGCCTCCTCGCCGCGAGCGAGCTTCTTCATCGGATGCGCGATCAGGCCGTTTCCGGCTTCTTCGGTGCGCGCGAGGATGCGATCGCCGACGGCCAGCGCACTGTGCTTGCCGCGCTCGCGTACGCGCAACCGCGGCACCGGGACGCCCTCGGCCTCCCAGCGCTCGGGCACTGCCCATACGGTATCGCCATCCGCGTCCGTCACCCGCAGCACGGTCACCTTGGGCACGCCGCCCATTTTGTGGAAGGCGCGGCCAGGCGCGCTGTCGATCAGGCCTTCATCGGCCATGTCGCGCAGCAGCGCCTTGAGCGTGATCTTTTCCTGACCCGAAAGCCCGAAGGCGCGCGCGATCTCGCGCTTGCCCGCGGGCGTGTCGGAGGATGTGATGAAATCGAGAATCTGTTGCCGCGTCGGCATGCCGGGCGCAGGCTTCTTTGCTTTGTTCTGTTTTGCCATTGGCCCTCAATATAGGGGCTGTGCGCCCGATTCCCAACCGAATAGGCTGATGCAGTGACGTACGACCTTCTCATCGCCGGCGGCGGCATCAACGGCTGCGCCATTGCGCGCGAAGCTTCGCTGCTCGGCCTCTCGGTCCTGCTGGTCGAGAAGGACGATCTCGCCGCGCATACCTCATCGGCGTCGAGCAAGCTGATCCATGGCGGCCTGCGCTATCTCGAAACCTATGAGTTCCGGCTGGTGCGTGAAGCGCTGCACGAACGCGAGCGGATGCTCGCCGCCGCGCCGCACCTGATCCACCCCATGCCGTTCGTCCTGCCGCATGCGCACAGCGTCCGCCCATGGTGGATGGTCCGCGCCGGCCTCTATCTCTACGATCTGCTCGGCCTGGGCTCGTCGCTGCCTCGCTCGCGCACGCTGCGCCGCGACGATCCCCGCCTCGCCCCGATCGCCCAGAATGTCGGCGGCTTCCTCTACTGGGACGCACAGGTCGATGACGCCGCGCTGGTCCGCGCCAACGCCGCCGACGCGGTCGCCAATGGCGCAAGGGTCGAGACCGGAATCGCCGTCACCGGCGCCGAACGCAGCGGCACCGGCTGGACCGTCTCATTTAGCGACGGTCGCACGATCGACGCCCGCGCCATCGTCAACGCCACCGGGCCGTGGGTGAAGGCCTTTCTCGACACGATCCATATCCGCACCGCCAGCGGCCTGCGGCTGATCAAGGGCAGCCACATCGTTGTTCCTGCCCTATGGGAGGGCGACCACGCCTATATCCTGCAACAGCCCGACCGGCGCGTGGTCTTCGCGACGCCATGGCGCGGCGGCACGATGATCGGCACCACCGACGTGCCGGTGGAGCGGCCCGAGGATGCCGGGATCACCCCGGCCGAAATCGACTATCTCTGCGCCGCCGCCAACCGCTATTTCCGGCAGCAGATCGCGCCCGCCGACATCACCGCCACCTGGTCGGGCATCCGCGCGCTCTATGACGATGGCCGTGACGAAGCGCGCACGATTACGCGCGATTATGTGCTCGAGCTCGATTCAAGCGCCGCGCCGGTGCTGTCGGTGTTCGGCGGAAAAATCACCACGGCCCGCGCCCTTGCCGAGCATGCGATGACGAATCTGGCGCCCGCAATGGCGTTCACGGCACGGCCGGTAACACGCGACCGGCAGCTCCCTTGACGAGCGTCTGGAAGGCATGCGCTCAACGGCTGCCGTCGCACGCGGATCTCAGTTGATCGCGCCGGACCGGTAGCGCACGGACCCTTTCCTTGCCTCAACCGCTTTGATTACCGTCACTTACGGCAATCAGGAGAAATCGCATGAGCGTCGAAGGAAAGCTCAAGGAGGCCGCCGGCTTCGTGAAGGAAGAGCTGAACGAGCACGGCAAATCGCCCGAAGCCCAGCAGCGCGCGCAGGAAGGCCGCGACCTGCGCAACGAAGGCCGGATCGAGGACGGCAAACCGCCCAAAACGTCCGAGCCGGGCGCCGGAGCCAAATGATCGAATGTTGCCCCCGCCTCGCGCGGGGGCAATCCGCTTAGACCTCAATAGGCGCGCGCGACCAGAATCCGCTCGATGGCAGGACGACCGGTGAACATGCAGGTCCCGTCCGCGGGCACAGCGTCAAGCGGCACGTTGCGGAAGGTGAGCTTGAGCGCCTTGATCTTCTCGACCGCCGCATCCAGCTCCGCACCACTCGGCTTCGCCCATTGCACCTCGACCCAGCCCGGATACTTCCCCGAGCCTTCGAAATGCGCCTTGAGCGCGTCAAAGCTCTCCACTCCGCGAACGATGTTGGCGTCCAGCTTGGCACGCGCCTGCGTGTGCAGCGCGGTCTGGATCTCCTCCAGCAGCCCCGCCGCCTGCGCGACGAAGTCGCCCTGCGCCAGGATCGCGCTGTCGAGTTTGCCGTCCTCGCGGTACAGCCGGTCGCGGCGGATTACCGAGACATTGCCGCCCGCCATGTCGCGGCCACCGACCTCGATCACCACCGGCGCGCCCTTCTTGACCCAGCCCCAGCGTTTGTTCGCCGCCTTGGCGGCGCGGGTGTCGAGCAGCACGCGCACCGGCTCGCCGAACGCACTCTGCTTGACCAGCTCGGCCTTCAACGCCTCGCAATAGTCGAGCAGCGGCGCATCCTCGTCGCTGTCGCGCAGCATCGGCACGATCACCACCTGCCACGGCGCCAGCCGCGGTGGCACGCGCAGGCCGTCGTCGTCTCCGTGCACCATGATGATGCCGCCGATCATGCGGGTCGACATGCCCCAGCTGATCGTGTTGGCCAGCTCGAATTCGCCATTCGCATTCTGGAAGCGGATATTCTGCGCCGACGCGAAATTGGTGCCCAGGAAATGGCTGGTGCCGGCCTGCAGCGCCTTGCCGTCCTGCATCATCGCTTCGATCGAAAAGGTCGAGACCGCGCCGGGGAAGCGCTCATTCTCCGGCTTCTCGCCCGCGATCACCGGCATCGCCGCGACGTCCTCGGCAAAGCTGCGATAGACTTCTAGCCCCACCATCGTCTGCTCGCGCGCCTGTTCGGCGCTGGCATAAGCAGCGTGCGCCTCCTGCCACAGGAATTCGGCGGTGCGCAGGAACATGCGCGTGCGCATTTCCCAGCGCACGACGTTCGCCCACTGGTTCACCTGAACCGGCAGGTCGCGCCACGACTGAACCCAGCGCGAGAACGCCGTACCGATCACCGTCTCCGACGTCGGGCGCACGACCAGCGGCTCCTCGAGCTTCGCCTCGGGATCGGGGGTCAGCCCGCCCTTGCCGTCGCCGATCAGCCGGTGATGCGTGACGACCGCCATCTCCTTGGCGAAGCCGTCGACATGCTCGGCTTCCTTCTCGAAGTAGGACAGCGGGATGAACAGCGGGAAATAGGCATTGTCATAGCCGACGCCCTTGATGCGGTCGTCGAGCAGGCGCTGGATGCGCTCCCAGATGCCATAGCCCCATGGCCGCATGATCATGCAGCCGCGCACCCCCGATTCCTCGGCCAGATCGGCTTCCGAGATGACGGCCTGGTACCAGGCGGCGAAGTCCGCTTCGCGGGTGACGTTGAGCGCATGCTTGATCATGGCCGCGCGGATAACCTGTCTAGCGGCGTTCGTCACCCCGCTTCACGGCTTGCCCCCTGCCCTGTGCGCTCCTAGGCGGAATACCATGTCGTCGGATCGCATCATGCTCGGCCTCGGCCTGCGCCTGCTTGCAATCCTGATGCTCTCGACGATGGGCGCGCTGATCAAGCTGGTCGAGACCCGCGGCGCGCATCTGGTCGAGATCATGCTCTTCCGCCAGTTCTTCGCCATCCCCTTCATCCTCGCCTGGGTGATGATGGGGCCCGGCCTTGCCTCGCTGAAGACACGGCATTTCGGGCTGCACGTCAGCCGCTCGGCGATCGGCCTCACCGGCATGGTGTTCAACTTCGGCGCGGTGCTGCTGCTCCCGCTGGCCGAGGCGACCACCTTCGGCTTCACCGTGCCGATCTTCGCCACGATCCTGGGGGCGCTGGTGCTCAAGGAGCCGACCGGCTGGCATCGCTGGGGCGCCGTGCTCGCGGGGTTCGTCGGGGTATTGATCGTCGCCCAGCCCGGCGGCAGCCACATTCCGCTGGACGGTGCACTGGTCGGGCTCACTGCGGCGCTGTTCGTCGCCATCGTCGCGATCCAGCTGCGCCAGTTGGGCCGCACCGAAAACCCGGCCACCACCGTCTTCTGGTTCTCGTCCCTGTCGGTGCCGCCGCTGCTGATCGGCTACGCCTTCGTCGCTGCGCCGCACGACTGGCAGACCTTCGCGCTGCTGATCCTGATCGGCTTCGTCGGCGGCGGCGCGCAGCTCGCGCTCACCGCCTCGCTACGCTTCGCCCCGGTCTCCGCAGTGGTGCCGATGGACTATTCCAGCCTGATCTGGGCGACGCTCTACGGCTATCTGCTGTTCGGCGTCCTCCCCGGCCCGTGGACCTGGGTCGGCGCGCCGGTGATCATCGCCAGCGGCCTCTATATCGTCTGGCGCGAGCGCCGGCGCGGCCTCCCGATCGCCGATGCCGAACCCGCATCCTAGGCCCGATAGACCAGCATGATGTTGTTCGCCGGCATCTCCACCAGCTGCTCGAACGCCAGCCCGCGCGCCGCAGCAGCCGCCGTCACATCGGCCACGTCACGCAGCCCCCAGCGCGGATCGCGCGCCTTGAGCGACGCGTCGAACGCCGCGTTCGACGGCGCCGTCTCAACCTCCGCGCGGCGATAGGGGCCGTAAAGGATCAGCGGCGCGTCTTCCGGCAACACCCGCACCGCGCCGTCGAGCAGCCCCAACGTCGCCTCCCACGGGCTGATATGCACCATGTTGATGCACAGCAGCGCATCGGCGCGCTTGACTGGCCAGTCTGCTGCCGAAGCGTCGATCGCCAGCGGCGGCGCGACATTGTCCAGCCCCGCGCACCACGACGCGATCGAATTCAGCGCCGACGGCTCGGGATCGCTCGGCTGCCAGCGCAGCGCCGCAAAGCGTTCAGCGAAGAAGGCGCAATGCTCCCCGCTCCCGCTCGCCACCTCCAGCACCAGCCCCGTTTCCGGCAACACCTCCGCCAGCACCGCCGCGATAGCCTCACGGTTGCGCAGCGTCGCCGGCGCATGCTTGCGCGCCGCGCCGCTATCCTCGGCGGCGATCCACGGCGTCGGGTCGGCCATCAGTCCGCCGCGAACAGTTCGAGAAACTTGAGCGCCAGCGGGCTCTTCTCGATCTCGGCCACCTGCGTGCGGTTGCCCCAGTGCAGCCCGTCGGTATTGCCCAGTGCTACCAAGGTCAGCCCCTTGCCCGGCACCTTGAGCAGGAAGCCAGCATAGGCTTCGGGCCACCAGCCGCCGTGCCACACCAGCTTCTGCCCGCGCCAGCTCTGCGTCCACCAGCCATAGGCGTATCCCGCGGACTTGCCGTCGGGATCGATCGGCGGCGTCCACATGGTCGTGCGCAGCGCGGGTGACAGGATCCGCCCCTGATCGAGCGCCAGTGAATATTGCGCCAAGCTGCGCGCACTCGCGATGATCCCGCTCGACGCGTTCATCTCGGGATTCGGCAGCGGAGTGGGCGCCAGGCTGTCCCAGCCATTCTTGCCGCTGGTGAACGGCGGCGCGAGGTTGAGCAAGGCCGCGCCGCCCCTGGGATCGCGCCAGCCGGCGGCGATGTCCTTCAACCCCGCCTTGTCGAGAACATACAGCCGCACCCAATGCTCCAGCGGCTTGCCGGTCTTTTCCTCGACCCAGTTGGCCAGCCGCCCGAACACCACCGGATTGTACATGAAGTTGGTGCCCGGCGTGCCCAGCACGCGCATCTGCAGCACCTGCCGTACGCTGATCTTCGCGGCACAGTCGAGCTTGGGCGGGACATAGCCGTCTTCCAGCTTCACCCCGCCGCCGAACATGTTGCCGCTCTTGGTCAGCCGTTCGCAGCGTTCCTTCCAGTCGGACAGCGTCGTGAACTCGTCGTCCAGGCGGATCACCTTATCCGCGTCCATCTGCAGCAGCGTCGCGCCGACAAAGGTCTTGGTCATCGATGCGACCAAGTAGCTGGTGTCCCCCGTCGTGCGTTCCTCGGCATCATGATCCTGCCAGCCGATCCCCTCGGCCGCGACGATCTTGCCGTCCTTGACGATGGCGTAGGACAGGCTGAGCACCGCACGCTCCTTGCGGAACGCGGTCGCGAACGCCTTGAACTCGGCGAGCTTCGCGGTGTCGTCGGCGGATTGTGCGTGGGACGGCGCGGCAAACAGCAGCGCAGCAAGGGTCAGGACTCGGCGAATCATGCGATACTCCCCCGTTTCGCTTAAAGGCTAGGCGAAACAGAGTGGATGTCACGCATGAGGCATGTGCATGCCTCCCCCTTCGTCATCCCCGCGCAGGCGGGGATCCATTCTGGCTGACCGGTCGGCTCCTGCCGCTACATCAGCGCCAATGGATTCCCGCCTGCGCGGGAATGACGAGAAAGGTCGGGTTTGCCCACGCCTTGCAGCGCGTTCACCCTATTCCGCGGCTTCCGCCTGCGACGGTTCCTTCCATACCAGCACCGGCTTGCGCGCGGCCTGGGTCTCGTCGAGGCGGCGGCGCGGTGCGAAATGCGGCGCCGACTTGAGTGCGGCGTCGCCTGCCTTGGCGCGCTCGGCGACCGAACGGAACGCGCCGATGAACTGGTCCAGCGCCGCCTTGCTCTCGGTCTCGGTCGGCTCGACCAGCATCGCGCCATGCACCACCAGCGGGAAATAGACCGTCATCGGGTGGAAGCCCTCGTCGATCAGCCCCTTGGCGATATCGAGCGTCGAGAAGCCCTCGGGCAGTCCCTTGTCGCTGAAGATCGCCTCATGCATGCACGGCCCGCTCTTGGCGAACGGCGCGTCGAGCACATCCTCCAGCGCACGCAGCACATAGTTGGCGTTGAGCACCGAATCCTCGGAAACCTGCTTCAGCCCGTCCGCGCCATGCGACAGGATATAGGTCAGCGCGCGCGTGAACATGCCCATCTGGCCATGGAACGACACCATCCGGCCGAAGCTCTCGGCATGATGCTCGTCCGCGGTCTCTTCCTCGATCAGCTCGAAGCGGTCGCCCTGCTTCTCGACGAAGGGCAAAGGCGCATAGGGCGCCAGCGCCGCCGACAGCACCACCGGGCCCGAGCCCGGCCCGCCGCCGCCATGCGGGGTCGAGAAGGTCTTGTGCAGGTTGATGTGCATCGCGTCGATGCCCAGGTCGCCCGGGCGGACCCGCCCGACGATCGCGTTGAAGTTGGCGCCGTCGCAATAGACATAGCCGCCCGCGGCGTGGACCGCGTCGCTGATCGCCTTCATGTCCGGCTCGAACAAGCCGCAGGTGTTCGGGTTGGTGATCATCACCCCCGCCACGTCCGGCCCCAGCCGCGCCTTGAGCGCCTCAAGATCGACGCGGCCCGCTTCGGTCGCCGGGATATCCTCGACGGTGAAGCCCGCGAACGCCGCGGTCGCCGGGTTGGTGCCGTGTGCGCTCTCGGGCACCAGCAGCACCTTGCGCGCCTGCTCGCCCTTGGCGTCGAGCGCCGCGCGGATCGCCAGCACGCCGCACAGCTCGCCATGCGCACCGGCCTTGGGCGACATCGCGACCGAATGCATGCCGGTCAGCGTCGTCAGCCAGTGGGCCAGCTGGTGGATCACCTCGAACGCGCCCTGCACGGTATCGACCGGCTGCAGCGGGTGGACGTCGGCGAAGCCGGGAAGCCGCGCCATCCGCTCGTTGAGGCGCGGATTGTGTTTCATCGTGCAGCTGCCGAGCGGGAACAGGCCCAGATCGATCGCATAATTCTGGCGGCTGAGGCGGGTGTAATGGCGCACCGCCTCCGGCTCGGACAGGCCGGGCAGGCCGATATCCTTGTTGCGCGCGAGGCCGCCGATCCGCGACGTCGCCTTGGGCGCCTCGGCGAAATCGACGCCGGTGGTGTCGAGCGAGCCGATCTCGAAGATCAGCGCCTCGTCGAGCATCAGCGCGCGGTTGCCGGTATGGGTCGCGCCGTCGCTACGCTCGCCGGCGTTCATTTCGGGGCGCCAGCCGGACTGGTTGATGCTCATGCCAGCACCTCCTGAAGCGCGGCGGCAAGCGTCTCGACGTCCTCCGCGGTGGTGGTTTCGGTGACCGCGACGACCAGGCCGTTCTCCAACGTCCCCTCGCCCGGATAGAGGCGGCCCAGCGATACGCCCGCGAGGATGCCCTTGTCGGCCAGCTCACGAACGATCGGACGCGCTTCCTTCGACAGCTTCAGCGTGAATTCGTTGAAGAAGGTCGGCGTCACCAGTTCGACCCCCGGCACCTTGGCCAGACGATCCGCCGCGGCGCTCGCGCCGGCATGGTTGAGCGCGGCAAGTTGCCGCAGCCCCTTCTCGCCCAGCAGCGTCATATGGATCGACCACGCCAGCGCGCACAGCACCGAGCTGGTGCAGATGTTCGACGTCGCCTTTTCGCGGCGGATATGCTGCTCGCGGGTGGACAGCGTCAGCACGAAGCCGCGCTTGCCCTCGGCATCGACCGTCTCGCCGGTCAGGCGGCCCGGCATCTGGCGGACATACTTTTCCTTGCAGCCGAACAGGCCGACATAGGGCCCGCCGAACTGCAGGCCGACGCCGATCGACTGGCCTTCGCCGACGACGATGTCCGCGCCCATCTCACCCGGAGACTTGATCGCGCCCAGCGCCACCGGCTCGGTGACGACGGCAACGAGCAGCGCCTTCTTCGCCTGGCAGGCGGCGGCAAGGTCGGACAGGTCCGAAATGCGACCGAGAATGTCGGGATATTGCACCACGACGCACGACGTCTCGTCGTCGATCATGCCGATCAGCGCGTCGGTGTCGGGCTCGGCGGTCAGTTCGGGCAGCGCCGTGACCAGCTGGTCGCCGGTATATTTCGCCATCGTGTTGGCGACCGAGACGTAGTGCGGGTGCAGCCCGCCCGACAGGATCGCCTTGGCGCGCTTGGTGATGCGCCGCGCCATGCCGATCGCCTCCCAGCACGCGGTCGATCCGTCATACATCGACGCATTGGCGACGTCGGTGCCCAGCAGGCGCGCGACCTGAGTCTGGAACTCGAACATCACCTGCAGCGTGCCCTGCGCGATCTCGGGCTGGTACGGCGTATAGGCGGTCAGGAACTCGCCGCGCTGGATGATGTGATCGACGCTCGCCGGCACATGATGGCGATAGGCGCCACAGCCGAGGAAGAAGGGCGCTTCCCCCGCCGACAGGTTCTTGCGCGCCAGCGCGGTCATGTGCCGCTCGACCGCCAGTTCGCTGGCATGCGGCGGCAGCCCCGCGATCGGGCCACTCAGACGGGCGCTCTCGGGCACATCGACGAACAGATCGTCGATCGCCGCCGCGCCGACCGCGGCGAGCATCGCCTGCCGGTCGTTGGGAGTCAGAGGAAGATAGCGCAATTGAGTTCTCCGGCCGCTGGCCACTAATCAAAACCGTCACCCCGGCTTCATGCCGGGGTCCACCGTGCCGCGCGGAACGCCCTTGAGCCTCTTGCCCATCGCCCGCCGCGCCGTGGATGCCGGCACGGGGCCGGCATGACGGCGAAAATCAAAGCTTCGAGACGAAGTCCTGATACTTGCCCTCGTCCATCAGGCCGTCGAGCTCGCTGGTGTCGGACAGGGTCATCTTGAAGAACCAGCCCTCGCCTTCGGGGTCCTCGTTCACCAGCGCCGGCTCGTCGGCCAGCGCGGGATTGCCCTCGATGATCGTGCCCGAAACCGGGGCATAGACGTCGCTTGCCGCCTTGACGCTCTCGACCACGGCGGCGTCATCGCCCTTGCTCACCTGCTTGCCCTCATCGGGCACTTCGACGAACACGATGTCGCCCAGCTGGCTCTGCGCATAGTCGGTGATGCCGACGGTCGCGGTGTCGCCGTCGAGTTCGATCCATTCATGATCTTCGGTGAAATAACGGCTCATTTGGGTCCTCCCTCACGGACGTAATTATGCGGGACGAAGGGCATGGGGACCACTTCGCCATGGTGAATCTTGCCGCGCTGGCTCAGCGTCACGCGGGTGCCGGCCACGGCCATCGCGGTCGGGACATAGGCCATCGCGATCGGCTTCTGCACCGTCGGGGCAAAGCCGCCGCTGGTGACGCGGCCGACCTCATTGCCCTCGTCGTCGAGCACCAGCGCGCCCTCGCGCACCGGCTGGCGCCCTTCGACGATCAGGCCGACGCGGCGCTGGATCGCGCCATTCTCACGCTCGAGCAGGATGCGCTCGGCGCCCGGGAAATTGGCTTCCTCGCGCCGGCGCTTACTCGCGACGGCGAAGTTCAGCGCCGCCATGATCGGCGTCGTGTCGGTGTCGAGGTCATGGCCATAGAGCGGCAGATCCGCCTCTAGCCGCAGCGAATCGCGCGCGCCCAGGCCGATCGGCTTCACTTCAGGCTGCGCGGTCAGCGCGTCGGCCAGCGCCTCCGCCTTCTCGCCCTCGACCGAGATCTCGAAGCCGTCCTCGCCGGTATAGCCCGAACGGCTGATCCACAGGCTGGTGCCGTTCCAGTCGAACCGCCCGCCGCGCATGAAGATCAGGGCTTCGACGCCCGGCACCACGCGGCTCAGCGCATCGATCGCCTTCGGCCCCTGCAGCGCGAGCAGCGCATACTCGTCCATGTGGTTGATCTCGATCTCATCGGGCAGGTGCTCGCGCAGATGGGCGATATCGTCCCATTTGCACGCGCCGTTGACGACCATGTAGAGGCCAGCTGCGCCCGGATGGGCGCCATTGTCGGCGTCCCAGCGGGTGAACATGAGGTCGTCGAGGATCCCGCCATTCTCGGCGAGCAGCAGCGAATATTTCTGACCGTTGACCTTCACGCCGGTGACGTCGGCGGGGATCAGCGCCTCAAGCGCCGCGTCGAGCCCTTCGCCCGACAGGAACAGCTGACCCATGTGGGAAACATCGAACAGGCCCGCACTCTCGCGCACCCACAGATGTTCGGCCATGATGCCTTCATACTGGACCGGCATCTCATAGCCCGCGAACGGCACCATCCGGCCGCCCTTGCCGCGATGCCAGGCATCCAGCGGAAGCAGCGCCAGCTCTTCGACGATTTCGGGTTCTTGCGTGGCGTCGCTCATGTCCATCTCCAAAGGAATCGACGGAATCGCCGCAAGATGCGGCCATTCACCGTCGCCCCCTCTGTCACGGAACCTGAGAGCTTTCGCCTATCCTTGCGACGGACAGGCTTACCCCTTCGGTGGCCCGGGCCTTCGCCCGTGCGCTTTCCAGAGTGTCGTGGCCCCGCGCGGTCCTGGGTGCCTGAGAGATTCCGGGGCGGTTGCTCCTTCGGCGGAGGTGTTTGTCACCCAAATCGGACCGCCGGCAAACCAGCTACGATTTGGGTGCGCCCACCCCAACTCTCCCGCGCGTGCCTTCAACGGTTGCCCGCTGCTGACCCGCCCCCATCTGCTGCGGCGGGCCAGACGAGTCAATCGCGATTCAGCGCGTCGCGTTATACTTCAGCTGCTCGTCGGTCAGCTGGAAGCCGACCAGCGCCTCGAAGGTCGCGCGCAACACGGCCTGGCGCACTTCCGGGCGCGCCAGCGGATCGACCGCCGCGGTCTCGTCACCCGCCTTGCGCTTGGCCAGGATCTGGCGGCGGATATCCTCGGGCAAAGTCGCCGCCGAACGCGAAACGATGGCATAGCTGGTGCCGGTCGCCGACGCGCGGGCCTGCCCCTCGGCGAAGTTCAGCGTCACCTGCCCCAGCCGTTTCGACACGACCGAGCTGCCGCCCTGCACCACCGCGACATAATAAGGCAGCGTCACCTGACGTGCCTCGCTGCCGAAGCGGCGGCTGCCCAGCACTTCGAAGCTGATCGTGGTCTGGATATTCTCGGCCGCATCATCGCAGACCGAGGTGACGTTGGTCAGTACCGCGGTGACGTCGATCGCATTGGCGTCGCGGCTGGTCGGCGAGTTGAACAGGGTGACGTCCCCGGTATGCGCCGCCACACCGACGCGGGGGCAGGCCGAACGGACCTGAGTGATGCCGCCCTCGGCGATGTCGCCCGTTTTCGCGCAGCCCGCGAGTGCCAACATCGTCGTCGCGGCGAGAGCCAGATTGCGGATACGCAAGGGGGACACCTTTCCTGAAACCTTGATAGGGCCGCCTTCACTTCGGAAACCGGCGCGGCCCGTCATAGGAACCGCCTTTCGCCCGCGCAAGCAATCGCGTAGAGCCGCCTCGACATGAGCGAAGCAATTAACTCCGGCGAAAAGCCCGTCCTTGAGCTCCTGATCGCCGCGCCGCGTGGTTTCTGCGCCGGCGTCGACCGCGCGATCCAGATCGTCGAGCGCGCGATCGAGAAACATGGCGCCCCGGTCTATGTCCGGCATGAGATCGTCCACAACAAGTTCGTGGTGGATTCGCTCAAGGCCAAGGGCGCGGTGTTCGTCGACGAGCTGGACGAGGTGCCCGACGGCGTTCCCGTCGTCTTCTCCGCGCATGGCGTGCCCAAGTCGGTCCCGGCCGAGGCGCAGGATCGCGGCCTCTCCTATCTCGACGCCACTTGTCCATTGGTGTCCAAGGTCCATCGCCAGGCCGAACGGCTGGTCGCTGCCGACCGCCACATCCTGTTCATCGGCCATGCCCGCCATCCCGAGGTGGTCGGCACCTTCGGCCAGGTGCCCGAGGGCAGCATGACGCTGATCGAGACCGAGGCCGATGCCGAAACGGTCGCGATCGACGATCCCGACAACCTCGCCTTCCTCACCCAGACGACGCTGTCGGTGGACGATACCGCCTCGATCCTCAGCATCCTCCAGCGCCGCTTCCCCGATATCGTCGCGCCCAAGGCCGACGACATCTGCTACGCCACCTCGAACCGTCAGGCCGCGGTGCGCGCGATCGCGCAGTCGTGCGACCTGGTTCTGGTGATCGGCGCACCCAACTCGTCCAATTCGGTGCGGCTGGTCGAAGTCGCCGAGCGCGAAGGCACCACGGCAAAGCTGATCCAGCGCGCCGACGAGCTCGATTTCGACTGGTTGTGGGGCGTCGGCACGCTCGGCATCACCGCGGGCGCCTCCGCGCCCGAGCTGCTGGTGCGCGAAGTGGTCGACAAGCTCGCCACCCGCTTCGAGATCAGCGAGCGCCAGGTCGAGACGGCACAGGAAACCATCGTCTTCAAGCTGCCCCGCGACCTCGAAGCGGCCTGATCCCATGGCAGTCTATACGCAGGTATCGGCCGAGGCGCTGACGGCCTTCCTCGCACGCTATGACGTCGGCGATCTGGTCTCGGCCAAGGGCATCGCCGAGGGAGTGGAGAATTCCAACTATCTCGTCGAAACGACGCGCGACCGCTTTATCCTGACGCTGTACGAAAAGCGCGTCGAGGCCGGCGACCTGCCCTATTTCATGGGGCTGCTCGATCATCTCGCGGCCAAGAGCCTGCCCGTCCCGCCCGCGATCAAGGACCGCAACGGCGTCGAGATCCAGGAACTCAACGGCCGCCCGGCGTGCCTCATCAAGTTCCTGTCGGGCATCTCACTCTCGCACCCCACCGCCAGCCAGGCGCACGCCGCGGGCGAAGCGATGGGCCGGATGCACCGCGCCGTCACCGACTTCCCGCTCGACCGGCCCAATTCGATGGGTGTCGAAACCTGGCGCCCGCTGTTCGAACGCTGCGGCGACAGCCTCGACCGTATCGAGCCGGGGCTCCACGCCGATCTCGGTTTCGCGCTCAACGCGACGCTCGCGAACTGGCCGGGCGCAGAACTGGATCGCTGCGCCATCCACGCTGACCTCTTCCCCGACAATGTCCTGATGCTAGGCGAGTCCGTATCGGGGCTGATCGACTTCTACTTCGCCTGCACCGACATCCGCGTCTACGACCTCGCGGTGATGCACAGCGCGTGGAGCTTCGACGCGGACGGTCGCAACTATGACGCAGCTGTCGGTGACGCACTGATCGCCGGCTACGAGGCTAGCTTCCCGCTCACCGCGACCGAGCGTGCGGCCTTTGCGACGCTGGCGGCAGGCGCCTGCATCCGCTTTTCGCTGTCGCGCGCATGGGACTGGCTCAACACCCCGGCCGATGCGCTGGTGATGCGCAAGGATCCGCTCGCCTATGTCCGGCGGCTCAAGCATTACGCCCCCGATCTGGTGAAGCACGTCGCATGACCGTTGAGATGCCGCTGGTCGAGATCGCCACCGATGGCGCGTGCAAGGGCAATCCCGGCCGCGGCGGCTGGGGCGTGCTGCTGCGCATGGGCACGACCGAGAAGGAACTCTCGGGCAATGAACCGCACACCACCAATAACCGCATGGAACTGATGGCGGCGATCGAGGGGCTGAACGCGCTCAAGAAGCCGTGCCGCGTCAAGCTGTCGACCGACAGCCGCTATGTCATGGACGGCCTGACCAAGTGGATCAAAGGCTGGCAGAAGAATGGCTGGAAGACCGCAGACAAGAAACCGGTCAAGAACGCCGATCTGTGGCAGCAGCTGCTCGACGCCGCCAGGCCGCACCGCATCGACTGGGTCTGGGTCAAGGGCCATGCCGGCCACCCCGACAACGAACGCGCCGACCAGCTAGCGAGCGATGCTGCGCTAAGGGCCTGAGGGCGGACAACGTCTTGTCCATCGCAGATCAGAACACCTGTCTGGCTGCGGCCATTCGCGAACCGGCGCGGTAACTCGCTGGCAATCTTGCCATGCTCACTATCCCGCATGGACAGGATCGATCGTCACCATATGGCTGCAGCGGGCGCAGCCAGCAGGCGCAGCAATCTCGCCGTGATCGGATTTTCTCGCCGAATCATCCGCGGATGCGCCTTGGGGGTGGGATTTGGGGGACTTTTCCTGAGCGCCGCCCATGTCCGCGCAAGCGATCGAAAACCGACACTGATCAACTACGCCCCGGCGTCATGCGCGGCCGGACGGCTTGCTGCACTTCCGAAGATCGGTTCCGACGGCATCGCCGTCCGGTATCACTTCGCGGCGAAGGATACTCAAACAAGAGCCGCTCCCCTTGCGAAGCGCATCGAAAAGAAACTGGGGCTCCCAATTCGCTATCAGGACAGTCTTTTCGGAAAGAGTGCCCTGATAACGCAAAGATATCATCTTTCGACGGACAACAGCACATCGATCAACGCATATTTCGATTACTTGTGCTCGATCATGACCGAATTCGGCTTCGACATCAATCTCGTCTACATTACGCCGGCCCGAGAATTCGACAGGCTCGAACGCCGTGAGGCTGAAGAACGCCGCAAGCTTCACCGCACATACGGGACGGTGATCGAGGAACCCGACGAGAAGGAAATCGGCGAACTGCTTCGCAGCGACTGGCAGGATGGATTCCGTCACCTCTTCTTCAGGGACGACAGCGTCCAATTCTCCAGGGTTCGGGAAGACGACGTGAAATGCCACTATGTCGAAAGCCGCCTTGGTCCGATGGAGGATCATATCGGCTGCGAGGTCGGCGTCCTGGGTACCTCATTCCGCGGCCCCGAATATGGCAAGGGAACGCTCACGCTGATCCGCAGCGAGAATTACGAAGCCGGCAAGACCAACAAGCTCCTCGTCTACCAGGAAAAACTGGAGATCATTGTCAACTGATCGCTACGAATGTCGGGATGCCGACACGTACGGAAAAGCGCGGAGAATCACTCCGCGCTTCCCTTTACGAGCCTGATCGGCCGTTATCGAACCCCGCCGGCAGGCGGGGTGCGACGTGGAATCGATCAACCTTCCTCGACCGGCGCGCCCGGGCCATTCTTCAGGATCGATTCGATCGCGTTCTTCGCCGAGGCCTTGCTGGTATAGCCTTCGGTCCAGAAGATGATTTCGCTATTGTATTTGAACTTGGCGACATATTCGCCAGCCTTGTTCTGCTCGATCACAAACTTGTGCGCCATACCGGCCTCCATCGTTGCGGCCTGCCAACGATAGCCGTTCCGCCGGTCGCGTCTAGTCGCGGAATCGCCGGATCGAATAGGCTGCGGGGTCGATATGCGCGATCATGGGATCCGGCGCGGTACTGAGCAGCATCGACGCAGCGAGCGCGGACGCGGCGGGCGAGGTCTGGATCCCGAACCCGCCCTGCCCGGCGCACCAGAACAGCCCCGGCACCAGCGGATCGAAACCGTAGACCGGCTTGCGATCGGGCGCGAAGCTGCGCAGCCCCGCCCATTTGCGCTCGACCGCCTCGATCTTCCAGTCGACCGCGCTCTGCAGCTTGTCGATCGCGACCGCGACGTCGAGTTCCTCGGGGGCGGCGTCACACGGATCGCTCGCGATCTCGTCATGCGGCGACAGCCAGAGCCGCCCTGCCTCGGGCTTGAAATAGAAACGGTAGCGCGCGTCAGTCACCAGCGGCAGGCTCGCCTGCGCCGGTGGATCGACTCTCAGCTGGACCATCGTGCGGCGCAGCGGAGTGATGCCGA
This sequence comes from Sphingomonas sp. GW821-FHT09B04, assembly GCF_059418285.1. NCBI lineage: Bacteria > Pseudomonadati > Pseudomonadota > Alphaproteobacteria > Sphingomonadales > Sphingomonadaceae > Sphingomonas > Sphingomonas sp. GW821-FHT09B04. Next base: position 119,977 of record NZ_JBWKPO010000002.1, on the reverse strand, counting down.
TCGCCGGCGCGCCCGCCAATCCTGCCACCGGATCGGCCCAGGCGCCCGCAGCATTGACCAGTATCTCGCCCTCGAACACGCCCGCGCGCGTCTCGATCCGCCAATGACCGTTGCGGCTCGCCCCGACCACATTTGCGGCGCAGACCAGTTCGGCGCCGGCGCGGCGCGCAGCCGCGAGCCAGGCCGCGTGCAGTCGCGCGACATCGATGTCCGAGCATGTCGGATCCCACAGCCCCTCAGTCCATTCGGGACGCAGACCGGGGCAGCGCGCCGAAGGCTCAGCCTCGGCAAGCGTCACTCCCGCGGCGGCGAACTCCGCCGCAAACCCGTCGAGCACATACCGGTCGGCGCGGGTCGCGATGAACAGCTGTCCGCGTGGCGACAGGAAGCTCGCGGCCTCCATATCGCGCGGCGGCGCGCGCAGGAACGGCTCCGATGCTATCGACAGCGGCTGAATGTCGGGCCCGCCATAGGTTTCCGACCAGAAGGCAGCCGAGCGCCCAGTCGCATGATAACCGGGCTGCCCCTCCGCCTCGATCATCAGCACGCGCGCATGGGGCGCGACCCGCGCGGCAAGGCTGGCGCCGGCAATCCCGGCGCCGATGATCACAACGTCGTAACGGCTCATTTCTTCGGCGCCCGCGCCTCCAGAAACCCGTCGATCTCACCTATTGCGCGCGTCCGCACCGCATCGACCTCCCGCAGGATCTCATGCGCGCTTTCCGGCCCGAAGCGCACGACGCGCGCATCGGGGAGTTTTGCCAGCGTGGCAAGCCCTGCCCTTGCGTCGACCAGCCCGTCCTCCTCCGCGACTAGCGCGAGTAGCGGCACGTTCATCGCCGCCAGCGCAGGGCTCTCGCGCAATTCGCGGGTCGATCGGAACGCCTCGATCAGCCAGTTCCAGCTCGGCGGGCCGGTGACGTTGGCGGGGTTCGCCGTCTGCCACCACAGTTCGTCCTGATAACGGTCGCGGTCGTGCGTCAGCAGCGACTGGCGCGACTCGATCGTGTAGGGCCGCTCATTGGCTTTCCACGCAGACCGCGCCGGGTTGCCAAGGCCGCCCATGAATCGCGCGAACCGCTCGCCCACCGACGCCAGCCCCAGCGGCGACTTGAGGCCGAGCATCGGCGCGACCAGCACCGCCGCATCGGGCCGGATCGCGCGCTCGACCAGCGCGCGCAGCACCAGATGCCCGCCCATCGAATGCCCCATCACCACGTGCGGTCCCGGCATCGACGCCTGCCATTCACGCGCGAAGGATCGGTAATCCGCGATATAGTCAGCGAAGTCCCGGATGTGTCCGCTCTTTGCACCGTCGACGCGGCCCGAGCCGGCCTGCCCGCGCCAGTCGAACCAGACGATGTTCCAGCCCTGCGCATGCCAGTGCGCCAGAGTCTCGAGATACTTCTCGACCATGTCGCCGCGCCCGCCCTGAAACAGGATCGATCCGCGCGGCGTGCCGGTTGCGGGCCAGTCGAAGCGGCGCAGCGGCCAGCCGTCCTCGGCAATCCAGTTGCCGATGGTCGCACCCGCGGGAATCGCCCGGCGATCAAATGGTGAAGACGCCATTTGGGTTGGTTACGTTTTAGAAAGCCCGCTCGTCTAGGGATTAGTCGATATGGGGGCGATAACATCTGCGATTCTGCTGGTCGTACTCGGCCTGATCCTGGTCTCCGCCGGGATCGAGGATGCGCGCAAGCGTGAGATCGCCAACTGGAAGAACGCCGCAATCGCGCTGCTTGCGCTGCCCTGGTGGATCGCCAGCGGCCTGCCGCTCTGGCCCGGTATCGTCATCCAGATCGGCCTCGCACTCGCCGTTTTCGCGGTGTTCGCGGCAGCCTTCCATTTCGGAATGATGGGCGGCGGCGACGTCAAAATGATCGGCGCGCTCGCGCTCTGGTTCCCGTTCCAGCCGCTGCTGACGATGCTGATCATCATGTCGCTGGCCGGCGGCGCCATCACACTGCTGATGCTGATCGACAAATGGGTGCGGCGCCAAAGCGCTCAGCCCGAGGTGCCGTACGGCATCGCGATCGCCATCGCAGCCCTTCTCACAATTCGCGAACCGATTCTTAACCAGTTCTCGTGAATGCTTAACGCCGGTGAAACCCGGTCCTGAAGACTGAAAGGCCTGAAACGTCATGGATGGACGGAAGATCATTTTGCTGGTGGGTGCGCTGATCATCGCCGCCGTCACCGCATTCATGGCCCGGACCCTGATTGTCGGGACCGCTGCGCCTGTCGCCGGTGCGGCACCTACCGCGGGCGGCCCTGCGCCGATCCAAGGGGTCGAAGTTCTGGTCGCGACCAAGGCGTTGCCGGTCGGCACGATCCTGGGCCCGGAATCGACCAAATTCGTTCCCTGGCCGGCCGAACTGGTCGAGGGCGCCTATTATCGAAAGGCCGACACCGACCTCAAATCGCTGCAGGGCACGGTGGTCCGCTTCGCGATCCCCGCCGGGCAGCCGATCACGCAGGGCGGACTGGTCAAGCCTGGCGACCGCGGCTTCCTCGCCGCTGCGCTCGGCGCCGGCATGCGCGCGGTGACGGTTCCTGTTTCCGCTCAGAGCGCGGTTGCGGGCTTCGTATTCCCGGGCGACCGGGTCGACCTCCTGCTGACCCAGACCGTCGCGGGCGGCGGCGACGGGCCTCCGCTCAAGGCGTCGGAAACCGTGCTGCGTAACCTGCGTGTGCTCGCCACCGACCAGAAGACCGACAAGCAGTCCGACGAGAGCGGCAACACCGTCGTCACCACCTATTCGACCGTCACGGTCGAGGCGACGCCGCGCATTGCCGAGAAGATCGCGGTCGCACAGACGCTCGGCTCGCTCTCGCTGTCGCTGCGCTCGATCGCCGACAATAGTGGCGAACTCGAGGAAGCGATCGCCGCGGGCGATGTTTCGGTGCCCGACGGCAACGATCCCAAGGCCGAAAAGGCAATGCTTGCCCGCGTCGCCGCGCGCCCGGTGGAAGGTCGTTCGACCTTCTCGACCGGCGCCGATGTGTCGCGCTTCCAGCGCAGCACCGTGCCGGGCAAGCCGGTCGAACGCATCGATGCAGCGTCCGGGGGGACGGTTGCGGGTGCGATGCCGAGGATTGAAGGGCAGGTCGTCAAGGTTTCACGGGGCAACAGCGTCACTGTTGTTCCCGTTGGGGGGAATAGATAATGCGTTTCGCAACGATCCTGCGTCGCTCGCTCGCGGCAACGGTGGCAACTGCCCTGGTCATGACCGGGCCGGTGACGTCCAGCTTCGCCCAGTCGAAAAGACAGGGTGCGCGCGTCGGTGAACCCGCCGGAAGCCAGCGCCCGACCCGCGATGTGTGGCTCTCGATCGGCGAGGGTGAGCGCATCACGCTGCCTGGCAATGTCGCCGAGGTCTGGACCTCCAACCCGGATGTTGCCGACGTCTATGTGAGCAACCCGCGGCAGATCAACCTGTTCGGCAAGTCGTTCGGCGAGGCGACGATCTTCGCCACCTCGGCCGGCGGCGCGGTCGTCTACTCGGCGCGCGTTCGGGTCAACCAGAACGTCACCTCGGTCGATCGCGTGCTGAAGGTTGCGATGCCGGACTCGGACATCACCGTCACCACGGTGGGCCAGGTCGCGGTGCTGACCGGGACGGTCGGTTCGCCCGACGACGTTGCCTCGGCGAACCGGCTGGTCGCCTCGCTGCTCAATCCGGGCGTCGATGTGTCCGCGCCGGGTGCGCAGCTCAAGATGGCGGTGATCAACCATCTCAAGACCGCGACGCCGCTTCAGGTCAATCTGCAGGTCCGCATCGCCGAGGTGAGCCGCAGCTTCTCAAAGAGCTTCGGCGTCAACCTCACATCGCGCGATGGTAGCGGCGGTTTCCTGTTCGGGCTCGGCCAGGGCCGCCAGGGCTCGATCACCTCGGGCGCCAATGGCACGACCTTCAATTTCCCGACCGCACCTCCGCCAAGGGGTGGCACGATGTTCGGCGCAGCGGGCAAGATCCTTGGCCTCGACATCCTCGGTTCGCTCGATCTGGGGGAACAGATCGGCCAGGTCACCACGCTCGCCAACCCGAACCTGACCGCGCTTTCGGGCGAAACCGGCTCATTCCTCGCGGGCGGAGAGATCCCGATCCCGATCAGCCAGGGGCTGGGCGCGGTTTCAGTCGAGTACAAGCAATATGGCGTTAGCCTCGCCTACACGCCGACGGTGCTGTCCGACGGCCGCATCTCGCTCCGCGTCCGCCCGGAGGTGTCGCAGCTTTCAGCGGCAGGTGCCGTGACCATCGGCGGCACGCAGGTGCCCGCGCTCACCACGCGCCGCGCCGAAACCACGGTCGAACTCGGATCGGGCCAGAGCCTGATGATCGGCGGATTGTTGCAGAACACGCATGATAATTCGATCGATCAGGCCCCGGGCCTGGGGCATATCCCGATCCTGGGCGCATTGTTCCGCTCGAACGGCTTCAAGCGCAACGAAACCGAACTGGTGATCGTCATCACCCCGTATCTGGTGAAGCCGGTCAACGCGAACGAGATTCGCCTGCCGACCGACGGCTATCGCGCACCGAACGATGCCGGCCGGGTGTTCATGGGCGAGATCAGCCGGGGCAACAGTGGCGCGCAGCGGCCGATGCCGCAGATGGCGCCCTCCGGCGCAGCGCCGTCGCTCGGCGCCGCGAACCCGATGCCGACCGACCCGATGCCGCAGCCGCAACAGCCGCTCGCCACACCCGCGCAGCCCGCGCTGGTCATGGGCAAGCAGCCCAAGCGCAAAAAGGGGTCCGACACCCCCGCTCCCGGCTTCGGCTTCAATTGATTGCAGGAGGAACGCCCATGTTGACGCGTAACACGATCCTGCTGCTGACCGGCGCTGCCGCCGTGCTCACAGCGTGCGGCCCGAGCTCGACGCCGAAGAATCTCGGTGTGGAGTCGATCAACCAGCCGGTGGTCGCCCGCACCGACTATGTCTTCGATGCCGCCACCGACGGCGCCGGCTTTGCCCCGGGCGAGCGCGCGCGCGTCGCCGGCTGGCTCGCCTCGCTGCGCCTCGCCTATGGCGACCGCGTCTATGTCGACGATCCCGGCGGTGCCGGCGTTCGGAACGAGGTCGCGGCCGAAGCCAATCGCTATGGTATCCTGCTGTCCGAAAATGCTCCCGTCACAACCGGCGCGATCGCGCCGGGAACCGCGCGCGTGATCGTCAGCCGGATGCGCGCGAGCGTCCCGAACTGCCCGAACTGGGCGCGTGACGGCCAGCCCGAAACCGACAATGCCGCCCATTCCAACTATGGCTGCTCGGTCAACAGCAACCTTGCCGCAATGCTCGCACGGCCGGAGGATCTGGTCCGCGGTCAGCCGGGTGCTGAGACTGCCGATCCGGCCACCAACATCAAGGCGATCGAGACGCTGCGCAAGGCAACGCCGTCCGGCGCGAGTGGGTTGAAGGCCGAAACGTCGGGAGGCGGCAAGTGAACGCTCCCTTTAGTGCCGCACGCGCTGCGCATCGCGAACCGTTCGTCGCCTTTGTCTGCGACGAGGCGACGGCTGAAGCGCTCCGCCCAATCGCGATCGAGCAGGGCTGGAACCCCGAAAAGGTCAACAAGGGCGGGCTGCGCAACGCTGTGCAGACGCTCTCGGTCTCGGCCAGCCCGAATATCTTGTTCGTCGACCTGTCGGAAAGCGGCGACCCGCTCAACGACATCAACGCTTTGGCCGAGGTCTGCGAACCCGGTACGGTGGTGATCGCCGCGGGTCAGGTGAACGATGTTCGCCTGTATCGTGACCTCGTCGCATCGGGCATCCAGGATTATCTGCTCAAGCCGCTCAACCCGGACGTGCTGCGCGAGACCTTCGTCCAGGCGCAGGCAGCGCTGAGCGCGCCCAAGCAGAGTGACGCGCCGACCGACCGGCCGCATTGCGCGGTGGCGGTGATCGGCACGCGCGGCGGCGTCGGCGCCTCGACGATCGCAACGTCGATTTCGTGGCTGCTCAGCGAAAAGGGCAACCGCTCGACCGCGCTGCTCGACCTCGACGTGCATTTCGGCACCGGCGCACTCTCGCTCGATCTTGAACCGGGCCGCGGCCTCACCGACGCGATCGAGAATCCCAGCCGCATCGACGGGTTGTTCATCGAACGCGCGATGGTGAAGGCGTCGGACAAGCTTGCCGTCCTCTCGGCAGAAGCGCCGATCAACTCGCCGGTAATGACCGACGGCGCGGCCTTCTTCCAGCTACAGGAAGAGATCCGCAGCGCGTTCGAGTGCACCGTGGTCGATCTGCCGCGCGCGATGCTGGTCAACTATCCGCATCTGATCACCGACGTTCAGGTCGCGGTGCTGGTGACCGAGCTGACGCTGGCGGCAGCGCGCGACGCAATCCGCATCCTGTCGTGGTTCAAGTCCAACGCGCCGCACACCCAAATGATCGTCGTCGCCAACCGCGTTCCAGCCGGCGGCCAGCTCGAGATCAGCCGCAAGGACTTCGAGGGGTCGATCGAACGCAAGATCGATTACCTCATCCCCTACGACCCCAAGACCGCGGTGCAGGCCGCTAAACTCGGCAAGCCGCTTGCCGAGGCAGGTAAGGGCGTGAAGGGCCTCAACCCCCTCGCCGAGATCGCCGAACGCGTCGTCGCCTATACCGACAGCGCCGAGGACGTGAAAGACGCGAAGGGCAAGGGCGCCAAGGGTGACGCGGGCAAGGACCGCTCGCTGCTGGGCAAGCTGTCCAGCCTGTCGATCAAGCTGCCCGGCAAGAAGAAGTAAGGCCAGCCGGCACGGGGCCGGTTCGCCAACGGTTTGGAGTCGTCGCAAGGCATGGACATGCTGCCGATCATGCTGCTCGCAGGAGGCACCTTCATGGTGCTGCTGCTGCTCGTTCTCGCCTTTGCCGGACCATCGGCACAAAAGGCGGGTGCACGGCGGCTGACCTCGCTGCGCGACCGTCATGCCGGCGTCATCGGCTCAGGTGCGGTCGAGGCGCAGATGCGCAAGATCTCGACCGCGCGCGCGACCAATATGGACAAGGCGGCGGCGCGCTTCCTGCCCAACCCGGCGCTGCTCGGCAAACGACTGGAGATGACCGGCAAGGGCTGGAGCGTCGGTCAATACGGCCTCGTCACGCTCTGCTTGACACTGGTCGTCACTGCCGCAATCGCTGTCCAGGGTCTGCCGATCCTGCTCGCGCTGCTGATCGGACTCGTGGTCGGCGTCGGCCTGCCGCATTTCATGGTCGGTTTCTTCATCAAGCGGCGCATCGACAAATTCACCGCCAAATTCCCCGACGCGATTGAGCTGCTCGTGCGCGGCCTGCGTTCGGGCCTGCCGATCACCGAGACGATCGGCGTCGTCGGCGCGGAGGTCGACGGCCCGGTCGGGGAGGAATTCCGTTCGATCTCGGACAAGATGAAGATCGGCCGCACGCTCGATCAGGCGCTGCAGGAGACCGCCGACCGGCTCGGCACGCCCGAATTCCAGTTCTTCTGCATCACCATCGCGATCCAGCGCGAGACCGGCGGCAACCTGGCCGAAACGCTCGCCAACCTCGCCGACGTGCTGCGCAAGCGCGCGCAGATGAAGCTCAAGATCCGCGCCATGTCGTCGGAATCGAAGGCGTCGGCCTATATCATCGGCTCGCTGCCGTTCATCGTCTTCCTGCTGATCTGGTTCATCAGCGGCGAATATATGCAGAAATTCTTCATCGACGAGCGGCTGATGATCGCCGGCGGTGGCGGCATTGTGTGGATGGGCATCGGTGCGCTCATCATGGCCAAGATGATCAGTTTCGAGATTTGATGCGATGAGCAACCCCGACGGACTCACACTCCTTGGCATCGACGTGATCTACGTCGCGACGTTGCTCGCGGGCGTGGCTGCGTTCTGCGTGCTCCTCGCAATCTATGCCGCGACCACCGTCCGCGATCCGATGGCGAAGCGCGTAAAGGCGCTCAACGAACGCCGCGAACAGCTCAAGGCCGGCATCACCGCATCGACCAGCAAGCGCCGCGCGAAGCTGGTCCGCCAGAACGACACCACCGACCGCCTCCGCTCGCTCCTGTCTTCGCTCAAGGTGCTGCAGGACGAACAGGTCCAGGTCGCGCAGACCAAACTGCTCCAGGCAGGCATCCGGTCCAAGGACTATGCTTATGCCGTGATTTTCGGCCGGATGGTGCTCCCGATCGTGATCGGCGGCATCATGCTGTTCATCGTCTATGGCACGGACATGTTCGCCGACTGGACCCCAATCAAATCCTATGGCCTCGTCGCGGGCAGCTTCATCCTCGCCTACAAGGGCCCGGACATCTATCTCAAGAACAAGATCCAGAAGCGCAGTTCGGCGATCCGCAAGGGTATTCCCGACGCGCTCGATCTGCTGGTGATCTGCGCCGAGGCGGGTCTGACCGTCGACGCCGCCTTCGGCCGCGTCTCGCGCGAGCTGGGCAAGGCCTATCCCGAGCTGGGCGAGGAATTCTCGCTCACCGCGATCGAGCTGGGCTTCCTCACCGACCGCCGCATGGCGTTCGAGAATCTGGCCAAGCGCATCGATCTCGATTCGGTGCGCGGTGTGGTCACGACGATGATCCAGACGGAGAAATACGGCACCCCGCTCGCCTCTGCCCTTCGCGTGCTGTCGAGCGAGTTCCGCAACGAGCGGATGATGCGCGCCGAGGAAAAGGCCGCGCGCCTGCCCGCGATCATGACCGTTCCGCTGATCCTGTTCATCCTTCCGGTGCTGTTCGTCGTGATCCTCGGCCCCGCGGCCTGTTCGATCAACGATGCGCTGATGAGTGGCTAGGGCGCGACTGGTGTCCGCTTACCGCTGGTCACACCGCCCGCGTTGCAGCTAGGGAAGTTTGATGCCGTTCACCTCTCCCTTCGGATGGGTCCTGCTCGCCGCGGCGCTAGCGGCGGGCTGGGTGATCGGCGCGGCGACCAGCCCCGCGGTGCGCAAATGGCAGAAGCGCTATCGCGAGCGCGAGGTCATCATCGCCAAATACCGGCGCGAGATGGAGAAGGCGCTGGTCAAGGCGCGTGAGCGCGTCCGCAAGCTCGAACGCGAACGCGCGCCCGGCGAAACCCCGCCCGAAGACTAGATTCCGGTGACCAGTACGGCTCGGTAATTCTCGATCACTTCGGCCAGCGGGCGCCCCTGCGCGTCCACCACCAGCGCGCGATGCCGCAGGATCGTCACGGGCGCCGTGCCCTCCCCGTCCCACAGGATTCGCGTCGAGACCGTGCGGCGGCTGGGGCCGAGCGGCAGGATCACGCGGCCGAACGGCACGTCGCCGGTCTCCAGCGCATCGTTCATCGCAGGGGTGAGACGGCTGGCGACGTACCAGTTGACCGCTTCGGACAGGATATGCGCGCCGCACATCAGGTGAACGCGGCGATAGCCGAGCCGCTCGCCCTCCGCATTGAGACGACGGCGCGCGGCCGCCTCCCCCGCGACCAGCCGGTCGCGGCGCACCTGCGCATGCACGCGCGGCGCGCCGGCAAGCCCCAGCGCCACGCAGCGCTCTTCGAGCACTTCGGTGGCGGTACGGCCATTCAGCAATTCGGCGTTGAGGCGTTCGACAGGATTCATTTCTGGGCGCGGCTTGAGGATCACCGCGCCACCCATCGCCGCCACCCGCGTCAGCCCCCCTTGAGCGCCGCCTGCGCAGCGGCGAGCCGCGCGATCGGCACGCGATAGGGCGAGGCGGAGACATAGTCGAGGCCTGTCTGCTCACAGAAGGCGATCGATGCCGGATCGCCGCCATGCTCGCCACAGATGCCGAGCTTGATTCCGGGTCGCGCCTTGCGTCCGCGCTCCGCCGCGATCTCGATCAGCTCCCCGACGCCCTCGACGTCGATCGAGACGAACGGGTCGCGGGCATAGATGCCCTTCTCGACATAGGTGGTCAGGAACCGGCCGGCATCGTCGCGGCTGACGCCCAACGTGGTCTGGGTCAGGTCGTTGGTGCCGAAGCTGAAGAACTCCCCCACCTCGGCTATGTCGCCAGCGCGCAGCGCGGCGCGCGGCAGCTCGATCATCGTGCCGACGAGATACTCAATCGTGCGGCCCTTTTCGGCGAACACCGCCTGCGCGGCCCTGTCGACCACCGCCTTCATCAGCTCAAGCTCACGCCGGGTCGCGACCAGCGGGATCATCACCTCGGGCACCGGTGCAGCGCCAGACTTCTCCGCCACCTCGCATGCCGCCTCGAAGATCGCGCGCGCCTGCATCTCGTAGATTTCGGGATAGGTGACGCCGAGGCGGCAGCCGCGATGGCCGAGCATCGGGTTGAACTCGTGCAACTCGGCAGCACGGCGGCGCAGCGTCTCGACGTCGAGACCCGCAGCGGCGGCGACCTCGGCGAACTCGCTCTCCTCGTGCGGCAGGAACTCGTGCAGCGGCGGATCGAGCAGGCGGATCGTGCAGGGCAGCCCGGCCATTACCTCGAAGATCGCGGCGAAATCGCTGCGCTGCTCGGGCAGGAGCTTGTCGAGCGCAGCGCGACGGCCCTTCTCGTCCGCCGCCAGGATCATCTGGCGCACTGCGGTGATCCGCGCCGCGTCGAAGAACATATGCTCGGTCCGGCACAGCCCGATGCCCTCCGCACCGAACTCGCGCGCGGTGCGGCAGTCGAGCGGGGTCTCGGCGTTGGTGCGCACCTTGAGGCGGCGGACCTTGTCGGCCCATTCCATCAGGATGCCGAAGTCGCCGGCCAGCTCGGGCTGGATCGTGGGGACTTCGCCCAGCATCACTTCGCCGGTCGAACCGTCGATGGTGATGAGGTCGCCCTCCTTCACCTCGCGCGTGCCGACACGCATGATGCCGTCGCTCGCCTTGATCGACAGCGTACCGGCGCCCGAGACGCAGGGGCGGCCCATGCCGCGCGCCACGACCGCAGCGTGGCTGGTCATGCCGCCGCGCGCCGTCAGGATGCCCTTCGCCGCGTGCATCCCGTGAATGTCCTCGGGGCTGGTCTCGACGCGGATCAGGATCACCGCGTCGCCGTTATTGGCGCGCTTCTCGGCGGTGTCGCTGTCGAACACGGCGAAGCCCGATGCGGCGCCGGGGCTGGCGGGCAGCCCCTTGGTCAGCACGTCGCGCGGCGCGTCGGGGTCGAGCGTCGGGTGGAGCAGCTGGTCGAGCGCCGCCGGATCGACGCGGGCAATCGCCTCCTCGCGGGTAATCAGGCCCTCTTCAGCCATGTCGACCGCGATCTTGAGCGCGGCCTTGGCGGTGCGCTTGCCCGAGCGGGTCTGGAGCATCCACAGCTTACCGCGCTCGACGGTGAACTCGATGTCCTGCATGTCGCGATAATGGCGCTCGAGCTGGTCGAACACCCGCGCCAGCTCGCCATAGGCCTCCGGCATCGCCTCTTCCATCGACGCCGGCTTCGCGCCCGCGGTCTCGCGCGCCCGCTTGGTGAGGTATTGCGGGGTGCGGATGCCCGCGACCACGTCCTCGCCCTGCGCGTTGATCAGGAACTCGCCATAGTACGCGTTCTCGCCGGTCGCCGGATCGCGCGTGAACGCCACGCCCGTCGCCGAGGTGTCGCCCATATTGCCGAACACCATCGCCTGGACGTTGACCGCGGTGCCCCAGTCGCCGGGAATGTCGTTCAGGCGGCGATAGACCTTGGCGCGCTCCGACTGCCACGATCCGAACACCGCGCCGATTGCGCCCCATAGCTGGTCGTGCACATCCTGCGGGAAGGCCTTGCCGTCCCACAGCTCCACCACCAGCGCCTTATACTCGGCGACCAGCGCCTGCCAGTCGCTAGCGGTCATCTCGGTGTCGAGGAAATAGCCGCGATCCTCCTTGGCGATCTCCAGCGCTTCCTCGAACCGGCCATGGTCGAGCTCGAGCACCACGTCCGAATACATCTGGATGAAGCGGCGATAGCTGTCCCAGGCGAAGCGCGCGTCGCCGCTGATCTCGGCCAGCCCCGCAACGGTCTGATCGTTGAGGCCGAGGTTGAGGACGGTGTCCATCATGCCTGGCATCGACGCCCGCGCGCCCGAGCGGACCGAGACCAGCAGCGGATCGGCAGCGACGCCGAACTTCTTGCCGGTGATCCCCTCGATATGCACGACGCCATTGGCAACTTCGGCCTTGAGGCTGTCGGGGAAGGTCCCGCCATTCTCGTAATAGAGCGCGCAAACCGGGGTCGAAATCGTAAAGCCGGGGGGCACGGGCAGGCCGATCGAGGCCATGCCGTCGAGATTGGCACCCTTGCCGCCGAGCAGATTCTTGTCGCCGGCGCCACCGTCCGAAACGTTGCCGCCGAAGCGGTACACATAACGAGTCATTCAAACCCCTTCCGTGGCGCCCTGCCCGGCGCTTTGGGCGCGCCTACCGCAGGTGCGAACAAGGGGGAAGACCCTGTCCAGCGCTGTCACCGAACAGATTTGCTTGTGTTGCGGAAAAATGACGCGTGGTGCAGGCGGTCCGATCGGGCCGAAACGTCCCAAAAGTCACAGTCCCACACGCGCGCGAGTCGCTTCCTTACCCCTCGATCTTGCCGAAATCGGCGACGCGATGGACGGCGTCGCGCATCCGCGCGAGCAGCGCGAGGCGGGACTCACGCTTCACGGCGTCCGAGTCGTTCACAGTCACCTTGTCAAAGAACGCATCGATCGGCGCGCGCAGCGTTGCCAATGCCGCCATCGCACCCTCGAACTCCTCCGCCTCGATCGCGGCCGCAGCCTTGGGCTCGGCACCGTCGAGAGCGGCGATGAGGGCAGCTTCCTCATTTTCGGGCGTGTAGGAAAGTTGTTTCTGAGGCGCGGCGTTCGCCCCATCCCCTTCGTCACCCCGGACTTGTTCCGGGGTCCAGCCCTCCTCCCGCGATGCCGTCGCCTGCGGCGCGGTGGATCCCGGCACAGGGCCGGGATGACGGGTGGAGTCGGCGGGGGCGTAGCCCTCTTTCTTGAGGATGTTCGCGGCACGCTTGTACCCGGCGAGCAGGTTCGCGCCGTCATCGGTGGCCATGAACGCCTGCAACGCATGCACGCGCGCGAGCAGCCGGACGAGATCGTCCTCACCCCCGAGCGCGAACACCGCGTCGATCAGGTCGTGACGGACACCGGCCTCGCGCTGCTGGACCTTGAGGCGGTCGGCGAAGAAGTCGAGGAGATCGAAAGCGAATGTTGAATGGCTCTCGTTCTGCGGAGCGAGCTTGGTGCCCTTCGGAAGACCATCTTCATAGGAACGAATTCCCGAGAGCCACAAATCTCGGAAGAAGTTGTCGCAAAGCCGATTTGCTTCGTCGGCGACGTCCAAGAGGCGAAGCCGCAAGCCATTGCTGAGGATGAGCGAAACGACAGCCAATACTGCCCGACGCAAAGCAAAGGGGTCCTTCGATCCCGTCGGGCGTTCCCGCGCTGCGAAGAACGCAAACAGGATATCCAGCTTGTCCGCCAGCGACACCGCCACCGTGACCGGCGCGGAGGGCACGTCGTCGCCCTGCCCGACCGGCTTGTAATGGTCGCGGATCGCCTCGGCGACCGCGGCGTCCTCGCCCTGCGCGGCGGCGTAATAGCCGCCCATCAGGCCCTGCAGCTCGGGAAACTCGCCGACCATGCCGGTGACGAGATCGGCCTTGGCCAGCCGCGCGGCGCGCTCGGCCTGATCGGCAAGGGTGGTAGCCCCGGCAGGACTCGAACCCCCGACGATCCCTTCTTCGACCAGCCAGCGCGCGAGCTTCGCCACCCGCTCGACCTTGTCGGCGACCGTGCCCAGCTTCTCGTGGAACACGATCTTCTCGAGCTTCTTCGCCTGCTCCTCGAGCGGCACCTTGAGGTCCGTCTCATAGAAGAAGCGCGCATCGCTCAACCGTGCCGCCAGCACCTTCTGGTTGCCCTCGACGATCTTCGCGCCGCCATCGGCCGCGTCGATATTCGCGGTGCAGACGAACGCGTTCGCCAGCTTCCCGGCCGCGTCGTTGCACACGAAATATTTCTGGTTCACGCGCGCCGTCAGCTGGATCACTTCAGGCGGCACATCGAGGAATGCTGCGTCGAAGCGGCCGAGCAAAGGCACCGGCCATTCGGTCAGGCCGGCATTCTCGATCAGCAGTCCCTCGTCCTCGATCAGCGTCAGGCCGGCCTTGTTCGCCGCCATCTTGGCGCCGAGCGCGATGGTGACGCGGCGCTCGGCCTGGTCGACCACGACATGGCAGGCGCGCAGTTTCTCGACATAGTCCGAAGCCGAGCCGATGGTGATCGCGCCCGGATGGTGGAAGCGGTGGCCGACGGTCGCCGCGCCCGAACGGACGCCCGCAACTTCGAACTCGACCACATCGTCACCGAACAGCGCGACGATGCCCTGCAGCGGGCGCACCCAGCGCAGGCTCTCGGTCGACTGCGACGCCGCGCCCCAGCGCATCGACTTGGGCCAGGGGAAAGCGCGGACGATCGCCGGAATCGCCGCCGCCAGCACCTCAGCGGTCGCCTGCCCCGGCTTGTCGATCACCGCGAACAGTGTCGCGCGGCCCTTGACGTCGCGCGTCTCGAGCGCGTCGCGCGTCAGCCCGGCCTTGCGCAGGAAGCCGTCGATCGCCGCATCTGGCGCATCGGCGGGCGGGCCCTTCAGCTCCTCGCTCACGGCCTGCGTCTGCGCGGGCAGATCGCGCGCGATCAGCGTCAGGCGGCGCGGGGTCGCATAGGTGACCAGCTCACCGGCCTTGAGACCGGCCTTGTCCAGCTCGGCGGTGAAGAGGCGCGCAAGATCCTCGCGCGCCTTGTCCTGCATGCGGGCGGGGATTTCCTCCGAGCGGAGTTCGAGCAGGAAATCGCTCACAGCGACCACTCCGGATATTTGGCGGTCCATTCGGGGGTCATGTGCGCGATCCACGCCTCGCAGCTGCCCTTCGCCAGATCGCGAACGCGGCCGATATAGGCCTGGCGCTCGGCGACCGAGATGACGCCGCGCGCCTGAAGCAGGTTGAAGAGATGGCTCGCCTCGATCGCCTGCTCATAGGCGGCGATCGGCACATTGTTGGTCAGGCAATTCTCGCACTCGGCGACCGCCTTGCGGAACGAGTCGAACAACGTCTCGGTGTCAGCGACCTCGAAGTTGTACTTCGACATCTGCTTCTCGTTCTCGAGGAAGACGTCGCCATAGGTGAAGGCCGGCTTGCCATCCTGCGCGTCGTTGAACGCCAGGTCGTACACGCTGTCCTTGTTCTGGATGTACATGGCGAGCCGCTCGAGCCCGTAGGTCAGCTCGCCCGCAACTGGCTTGCAGTCGAATCCGCCCATCTGCTGGAAATAGGTGAACTGGGTCACCTCCATCCCGTCACACCAGACTTCCCAGCCCAGCCCCCAGGCGCCGAGCGTCGGCGATTCCCAGTCGTCCTCGACGAAGCGGATATCGTGTTTGGTGAAGTCGATGCCGATCGCGGCGAGCGAGCCCAGATACAGTTCCTGCAGGTCGGGCGGGCTCGGCTTCAGGATCACCTGATACTGGTAATAATGCTGCAGCCGGTTGGGGTTCTCGCCATAGCGGCCATCCGTTGGCCGGCGGCACGGCTGGACGAACGCCGCATTCCACGGATCGGGGCCGAGCGCGCGCAGCGTCGTCGCGGTGTGGAACGTGCCCGCGCCCATGCGCATGTCATAGGGCTGAAGGATCAGGCAGCCTCGCTGGCTCCAGTATTCGTGGAGCTTGAGGATCATGCCCTGGAAGCTGAGCGGCTGGGTCATATGGCTTCGCGCTTTGGCGCAGGGGCCATGCACGGTCAACTGCGCGGTTGGACAGCGCTGCCCTCACACCGTCCGCACCGCGCCGCTCCCTCACCTCACGTCATTCCCGCGCAGGCGGGAATCCATTCTGGCTAGCGCTGCGGATCGAGCCTCAACGGCAGGAAGAATGGATTCCCGCCTTCGCGGGAATGACGAACGTTAAAACTGGAACGCGGAACGGGACTGGCCTCCACTGGTTAACGGCGCGATAGTTGACGGCCCGGCGACAGATGGGCTTGGTAGGACCAGATGCTCAGACGCACATTTCCCCTCTTCACTGCCCTCCTCCTCTCCGGTTGCTCGCTGTTCGGCACCAATGCCGATCCAGCCTTGTGGGTGGTAAAGGACGAGGACACGACGATCTACCTGTTCGGCACTGTCCATGTGCTCGAACCCGGCACGCGCTGGTTCGACGACGGCGTGCGCGAGGCGTTCGACGCGAGTGACGAGGTGGTGCTGGAGATCGCCCGGCCCGATCCCGGCGCGATCGCCGCGCTCACCGCACAGCTCGGCACCCGCGGCGGCCCGCCCTTCGCGCCCGAGGTCGACGCGGCGGCGCAGAAACTCGGCATGGCCAAAGGCGAGATCGACAAGATGGAGCCATGGCTCGCCGCGCTGACGCTCAACCAGCTTGCGGTGGGCAAGGCGGGCTATTCCTCTGACGACGGGGTCGAAGCGGCGCTGTCGAGCGCGGCCGAGGCCGCAGGCAAGCCGGTCAAGGCGCTCGAAAGCGCGCGCGGCCAGCTGATGATGTTCGACAGTCTCTCCGGCGCGGCGCAAAGCGCGATGCTCGATGCGACGGTCAAGGAACTGCCCGGCGCGGGCGAGCGGCTCAAGCGCTTCGTCAGGGCGTGGGGCGCGGGCGATGCCGAGAGCGTCGGCGCCGAGATCAACCGCGTTGCGCAGGCCTCGCCCGAGGTGGCGGAGGCGCTGGTCGCGCGCCGCAATGCGCGCTGGGCGGACTGGGTCGCGGCACGGATGGCGCAGCCCGGCACGGTGTTCGTCGCGGTCGGCGCCGGACACCTCGCGGGCAAGGGCAGCGTCCAGACGCTGCTCGGCGACAAGGGGCTGAAAGTCGAGCGGGTGGCGTACTAACCCCGCGGGGTGGACTTCCGCTCCCCTCTACCCTATAGGCGCGCGCTTCGGTCAGGGTCATCCCTGGAGGCCTGGCCGGAGATGAACCAATTAGCGCACAGGAATTCGACACATGAGCGATACGCTTACGCTGTCGGCCGAGACGCGCGACCGGGTTGGCAAGGGAGCCTCCCGTGCGCTTCGTCGTGAAGGCCGCGTACCCGCCGTTATCTACGGCAACAATCAGGATCCGCTGAGCATCCACCTTGACGAGCGTGCGCTCACCAAGGCGCTGCACACCGGCCACTTCTTCAACTCGGTCATCATGATCGAGGGCGCCGACGGCAAGCCGGTCCGCACCCTCGCCAAGGATGCCGCGCTTGACGTCGTGACCGACCGCCCGGTCCATGTCGACTTCCTGCGCATCTCCGAGCACGCCAAGGTGCACGTGAACGTGCCCGTCGTGTTCGCCGGCGAAGAAACCTCGCCCGGCCTCAAGAAGGGCGGCGTGCTCAACATCGTCCGCCACGAGCTCGAGCTGGTCTGCGACGCCGCTGAAATCCCAAGCGAGATCACCATCTCGCTGGACGGTCTCGATGTCGGCGCCTCGATCCACATCTCGAACGTGACCCTGCCCAAGGGCGTCGAGAGCGCGATCGAAGACCGCGACTTCACCATCGCGACGATCGTTGCTCCGTCGGCACTGAAGTCCGAGGAAGCCGAAGCGGCTGCTGAAGCCGAGGCCGAAACCGAAGCGCCGGCCGAAGAGGCCGCCGCCGAGGACGAGACCGAGGCGAAGGAAGGCGAGTAAGCCTTTCCCGCCCTTTCGGGTTATTCTAGAGCGCCCTCGCACTCCGGTGCGGGGGCGTTCTTCGTTATAGGCGGCTCGGGAGCGGGCCGCTCCGCCAGAACAGGATGATTTCGATGCAGCTCTGGGTCGGCCTCGGCAATCCCGGTCCGCAATATGCGATGAACCGGCACAATGTGGGCTTCATGGCCGCCGACGCGATCGCCGAAGTGCACGGCTTCACGCCGCCGGCGAAGAAGTTTCAGGGCTGGGTTCAGGAAGGGCGCATCGGTGCGCACAAGATCCTGCTGCTCAAGCCTGCGACCTATATGAACGAAAGCGGCCGTTCGATCCGCGCCGCGCTGGACTTCTACAAGCTCGGGGAAGCGGACGTCACCGTCTTCCACGACGAGCTCGACCTCGCCCCGTTCAAGGTCAAGGTGAAGCGCGGCGGCGGCGCGGCGGGGCAGAACGGTATCCGCAGCGCGATCGCCCATGTCGGCGCGGATTTCCGCCGCGTGCGCATCGGCATCGGCCATCCGGGTCACAAGGATCGCGTCACCGGCTATGTCCTCGGCAATTACGCCAAGGCGGAGATCGAGGATCTGTCCGACCTGCTCGGCGCGATCGCGGGCGAGGCCGAATGGCTCGCCAAAGGCGACGACGCGCGCTTCATGAACGACATCGCGCTGCGCCTGCACCAGGAACCTTGAAGGCGCGGCCCACCGCCGCTTCCATACCCAAAAACAAAAAGGCCGGGGTCGCCCCCGGCCTTTTCGAATTCAACCTTGGGGCAGATCAGCCCTGACGGCCGATCACCACGCCGACTGCGCGGCTGTCGGCGCCCGTGATCGCGAAGGTGATGCCGAGTTCGGTCGCCTTCGGACCATAAGCGAGGCCCTGGAAAGTGCCGCCCGCGGGGCTGCCCGGGCCGAAGCTGCCGGTGAACTGGTTGTTGCCCACCGCGATCGCACCGGTGCCGGTATAGGTGCCGTAAACCGAACCGTCCGCGCGGGTCAGGTTGAGCGTCAGATTGACCAGCCCGGTGGCATAGTTGAGCAGCACCGTCACGGTGCCGCCGAGCTTCTGAATATTGCTCGCACCCGCGCCAGGCGAGGTCACCACACGGCCGGCAACGCGGGCGATGTAGCTGGAGCTGCCCGTGCTGGGCATGTCGCTGGGCACGGTGGGATAGCCGAAGGTGCCATAGGTCACCCGCTTGGCCCCTGTCGTGCTGTCGCCGCGCCACCAGGCCGAATAGCTGACATAGGGACGCGCCAGCGCGGTATCCGTCGTCACCTGATCCTTGATGGTGTTGTTGAGCAGCTCAAGCTGCGAGAATTTCCCTGTCGCCGCATCGGCCGTGCGGAACACATATTCGACCGCAGCGGGCGTGGGGCCGGTGGTCATGTCTGCGCCCTTGAAGCGCGATTCCTCGGCATTCTCGCGCACGACTTCCTCGGTCGTCATGGTCGAGGTGATGGTGCTCTGCAGCGCGAGGCGGACGCGATTCGAGAAGGCGTCGGTGCCCGCAGTGCCCAGCGTGACCGGGCCGGCAAGATCGCCGGTGTAGCTCGTCGCCGCGCTGACCGTGAACACCTCGAGCGGCGCGGTAAGCGGCAGGGTCGAATAGCTGACCGGAGTCGGCGACGGGCTGGGCGTCGGCGTCGGGCTGGGCGTGGGGGTCGGCGTCGGGTCTTTGCCACCGCACCCGGCGACGGTCAGCGCCACGGCGGTGCTGGCGATCAGAATGGAACGGCGAATCATCCTTCGACTCCTGTTACTTGCTCAACTGCAAGGCGGTTTTCGCCTTTACCGCAGATGAACGGTCCTTGCCCGCAAGGGTTGCGTGCGTTCTCCGGTAGCGTGACGGAGACGGAAACGAAAGACCGCAATTGGTATGGTCCGCTCCGTCGCGACCGCGCTCAGCTGCCCGTTGCATCCATGATCTGGCGGAGCCGCTGGATCTTGCCCAGCCGCTCGGCGGGGCTGATCTTCGACATTGTTCCGGTGCCGAATTCGGCCGCGCTCTGCACGCAAGTGGTGACGGTGGCATAGTTTTGCGTGCGGTCGCCCTTGTCGAACACCGTCGCAGCCTGATCCTTCGCCGCCCAGTCGAGATAGGCGTCGAGATTGGCCTTCGACAGTTCGGGCTTGGGATCCGCGGCCGGGACCACCTGATCGCCCAGCTTGTCGGCGGTCATCTTGCGATAATAATCGAGGAACGGCGCCGCCCCGCCCGCGATCGAACGCGGCACCGGGCTGTCGAGCAGCTGCTGCTGCCATTTCACCGCGGCAAAGCAGCGCGTGTTGAGCGCGAGCCCATCCTCGAGCAGTTTCGCTTTCTGTTCGGCCTGCGCCGCAGCCCTGGCATCTGCCGCCGCCTTTTCCTTCGCGCCATTGTCGCCGCAAGCGGCCAGCGCCATGAATGCCAGCGGCATGAGAATAGCGATGCGCTTCATGGACTTCCTCTCCATTGGAAGCCGTGACTTTGCCGTCTGCGACCGGGGTGTCAACACGCCGCCGCTTGCGTGTCGGTCGCGCGCGTGCTGTGCGGGGCGTCATGACGATCCGCAATCTCTTCGCCACACGCTTTTCCGAAACCGCACTCAACGACGATGCGCTGCTCGCCGACCTTAGCGAAGCGTGCCGCGATCTGGCGGCGCAGGATCGTGCGGGCCAGGCCTGGTCCAAGGCGCACGGCTATCGCGGCTACACATCCTACGCCTCGCTCGACGACCTGCCGGTACGCGATCCGCGCTTTGGCGACCTCGTTCGCCATCTCAACCGCCATGCCGCGAAATTCGCGGAGGAATGCGCCTTCGATCTTGGCCGCAAGCCAAAGCTCGACAGCCTGTGGGTCAACATCCTCAAGCCCGGCGGCACCCATTCGGGGCATATCCACCCGCACAGCATTATCTCGGGCACGCTCTATGTCGAGATTCCGGCGGGCGCGGGCACGCTCAAACTCGAAGACCCCCGCCTGCCGCTGATGATGGCCGCGCCCTCGCGCCGGCCCGACGCGCCCGACGACCTGCAGACCTTCGTCTATGCGCAGCCGGCGCCCGGCACGATCTTTCTGTGGGAAAGCTGGCTGCGGCACGAAGTGGTCGCGGGCACCGCGAAGGCCGACCGCATCAGCATCAGCTTCAACTATCGCTGAATCGCATCGATCTGGCGTTTGGCCGCCCCGTTTCGGGAACCATTGCGCATGTGATACGATTAACCCTCCTACGTTTCATGGAGATTGATCATGCGCAAAGGACTGACAGCACTTCTCGCGCTGTCGCTGACCGTTCCTGCCCTCGCGGCGCCCGTCTTTGCGGGCACCGCGCATGCGCAGAGCTGGGAAGAGCGCCAGCGCGATCGGGATCGCGAATATAACGAACGCCGCGGCGACGGGCGCGACCGGAACTGGCGGGACCGCGATCGGGACCAGAACTGGCGCGACCGCGACCGGGATCGCCGGAGCAGCGACTATCGCTGGCGCGGCGACCGCAGCGACCGCCGCTGGGATCCCTATGACAATTACCGCCAGGGCAATTACCGCGAGCGGCGGATGACCCGCCAGGACCAGATCTATCGCGGTCGCGACAACCGTTATTATTGCCGTCGCAACGATGGCACCACCGGTCTGGTGGTCGGCGCAGCGCTCGGCGGCGTCCTGGGCGGCGCGATCGGCAATGGTGATCTACTCGGTGTGCTACTCGGTGGTGCCGGCGGCGCCCTCGCGGGCCGCGAGATCGACCGCGGCAACGTGCGCTGCCGCTGATCCGCGCATAGCGACAGGAACGGCCCGCCGGTCTCACGATCGGCGGGCCTTCTTGTTGGGCTGGCCTTTTTGGCCGGTCCGCCCTATCTGCGCGCCTTTCCCGAGTTACAGGACCAGATCATGGGCTTTCGCTGCGGCATCGTTGGCTTGCCGAATGTCGGCAAATCGACGCTCTTCAACGCGCTGACGGAGACTGCGGCGGCGCAGGCGGCCAACTATCCCTTCTGCACGATCGAGCCGAACGTCGGCAACGTCGCCGTGCCGGATCCGCGTCTCGATTCGCTGGCGAAGATCGCCGGCTCGGCCAAGATCATCGAGACCCAGCTCGGCTTCGTCGACATCGCCGGCCTCGTCCGCGGCGCGAGCAAGGGCGAAGGCCTCGGCAACCAGTTCCTCGGCAACATCCGCGAGGTGGACGCGATCGTCCACGTCCTGCGCTGCTTCGAGAATGACGACATCCAGCATGTCGACAACAAGGTCGATCCGATCGCCGATGCCGAGACGGTCGAAACCGAGCTGATGCTCTCCGACCTGGAGTCGCTCGAAAAGCGCGTCCCCAACCTCCAGAAGAAGGCCGCGCAGGGCGATAAGGAAGCGAAGATCGCCGCCTCGGTCCTGGGGCAAGCGCTCGACCTGCTGCGCGAGGGCAAGCCCGCACGGCTGACTCAGCCCAAGGACATCGAGGAAGAGCGTCTGTTCGCACAGGCACAGCTCATCACCGCCAAGCCGGTCCTCTATGTCTGCAACGTCAACGAGGAAGACGCCGCCAACGGCAACGCCTTTTCCGCGCGCGTGTTCGAAAAGGCCAGGGCCGAGGGCGCCGAGGCGGTGGTCGTCTCCGCCGCGATCGAAGCCGAGATCGCGACCATGCCCGCCGACGAGCGCGGCGAGTTCCTCGGCGAGCTGGGCCTTGAGGAAACCGGCCTCGCCCGCGTCATCCGCGCCGGCTACAGCCTGCTCCACCTCCTCACCTTCTTCACCGTCGGTCCCAAGGAAGCGCGCGCCTGGACCACCCATGTCGGCGCGAAGGCGCCGCAGGCGGCGGGTGAGATCCACACCGATTTCGAACGCGGCTTCATCCGCGCCGAAACCATCGCCTTCGACGACTATGTGAAGTTCAACGGCGAGGTCGGCGCGCGCGACAATGGAAAGCTGCGTTCGGAAGGCAAGGAATATGTCGTCCAGGACGGCGACGTGATGCTGTTCCGCTTCAACGTCTGAGTCTTCTCCTCTCCCGCCGGGGGAGGGAAATTACCCGAACGCCCATCTGAACGTCTTCGCGATCACCAGCGTCGATCCGCGCACCAGCGGTGTCGCGGGCGGGCGCTTGAGGCCGTGCATCGCCCGCGCCCAGTCGGGCAGCAGATCGACCGCCGCGGCGAAGATCGCGGCTTGCGCCGGCGCCATGGCAAGACTGGGTGCAGGATGCTCGAGCACGAAGCGCGCGACCTCACGGGTCCGTGAATCGACCACCAGCTGCGGCCGTATCGCCGCGATCAGTGCCTCCGCCTCCGCCTTGCTGCGCGGGATCGGATCGGTGCCGAGCGCTTCGGCGGTCCGCGCGGTTTCCGCGTAGTAGATGTCCTCCTCGGCGCGGCTGATGGGCACGCCATAGCGCTGCCATGCCGCGAGGAAGCTCCACATCTCAGTCACATGCACCCATGCCAGCAATGCGGGATCGTCGGCGCGATAGGGCGTGCCGTCGGGCAGCGTGCCCGCGACCCGCTCATGCACCTCGCGCACCTTCGCGATCGACGCCTCGGCGATGCTGCGCTCGGCATAGGTGGTTTCGGCGATGAAGCGTGCGGTGCGGCGCAGGCGGCCGAGCATGTCCTTGCGGAAGGCGCTGTGGTCCCACACCCCGGCGAGCACCGCCGGGTGCAGCATCTGCAGCAGCAGCGAAGCGACCCCGCCGACCATCATCGTGGTCACGTCGCCATGCACGCGCCAGGTGACCGATCCGCGCGGGAACAGTGCGTCGTCGCTGCGCTGGACCGGCTTCTCGCCCTTGCCCTGATCGTTGAAGGTGCGCCGCACCACCCCGATCAGGCGGGTGCGAAGTCCAGCGGCGAGATCGGGCGGAGGCATGGCACGAAACTAGGCACGACGCCACGCCACGGCAACAACGTGCGCTCCGCCTTCACCTTGTCATCCGATCCGGATAGGCCGCGCGGATGCACTGGATACGCTTCACGCTGGCCGCCACCGCCGCAATGCTGCTTCACGCCTGCACGACGCCCTCAGTTGTGCCCGAGACGCTTCCCGCCCCGGTCCGTGAGACGCGCGCGCCGGTGACGATCCTGATCGGGATCGACGGGTTCCGCGCCGGCTATCTCGACCGCGGCGTCACCCCGACCCTGTCACGGCTGGCGGCGGAGGGCGCACACGGGGCAATGCGGCCGTCCTTCCCGGTCAAGACCTTTCCCAATTTCTATACGCTCGTCACCGGACAGCGACCCGACCGCCACGGCATCGTCGCCAACCGGTTTGAGGACCCCGCGCGCGCCGGCGAACGCTTCACCCAGACTTCACCCGAGCCGTACTGGTGGGATCAGGCAGAGCCGATCTGGGTCGCCGCCGAACGCGCCGGTATCCGCAGCTCGATCCTGTTCTGGCCCGGTTCCAGCGTCGCGGTGCACGGGCTCCGTCCCTCCGACTGGCGCCCGTTCGACATGGCGGTGAGCGGGCAACAGCGGGTCGATACCGTCATCGACTGGCTCCGCCGCCCCGTGGCAACGCGGCCGCGGCTGGTGGGTGTCTATTTCGACACAATCGACAGCGCCGGGCATAAATTTGGTCCCGACGCCAGCGAGCTCGACACGCCTCTGGCCGAGATCGATGCGCTGATCGGGCAGCTGCTCCGCAAGCTCGCCGAGCTCGATCAGCCGGCCAATCTCGTCATCGTCGCCGATCACGGCATGGGTGAATCGAGTCCCGAACGCCGGATCCGGCTCGACCAGATGATGCCCGCCGACCTGTACCGGGTGGTCGAGCAAGGCCCCTATGCCGCGATCGAACCCAACCCCGGACGCGACGCGGAGCTGGCCGCGACGCTGCTCAAGCCGCATCCGCACATGCAATGCTGGCGTCGCAACGCGATTCCCGAACGGCTCCGCTACGGCACCAACCCGCGCACACCTTCCTTCCTGTGCCTGCCCGAAATGGGTTGGATGATCGCCTCCGGTCCGCCTGCTCCGGGCACCGGCAAGGGTGAGCATGGCTGGGATCCCGATGCTCCGGAAATGCGCGCACTGTTCATCGCGCATGGCCCGGCGATCGCGCGATCCGGCACCTTGCCGGTGTTCGACAATGTCGACGTCTATCCGTTGCTGCGCCGCCTCACCGGCCTCCCGCCCGCGCAAGCCATCGACGGCAAAACGGCGACGCTGGCCCAGATCGCACCATAGGCCTTGCTTCCAATCCGTTTCTGATCGAAACTGATTCCATGAAGTATTTCGAGGACCTGACGGTCGGCGACAGAGCGAGCTTCGGCTCCTATGAGGTCACGCGCGAGGAAGTGCTGGCGTTCGCGGAGAAATACGATCCGCAACCCTTCCATCTCTCCGACGAGGCCGCGGCGAAGACTCATTTCGGGCGGCTCGCGGCGAGCGGCTGGCACACCTGTGCGATGACGATGTCGATGTTCGTCGCACATATGAAGGCCAATCCCTCGGCCAGCCTCGGCGCGGGCGGGATCGACGAGCTGCGCTGGATCAAGCCGGTCTTTCCCGGAGACACGCTGCGTTGCGAGAACGAACTGCTCGAGAAGGAGGCGATGGAGAAACGCCCCGAAATGGGCCGGACGCGCGCGCGCATGACCGTCTACAACCAACATGACGAGCCGGTGATGAGCTTCATCGCCCGCGGTCTGGTCGCGCGGCGCCCCGCCTAGTTCGTCAGTCTAGTTCGGGCGCCGCCGGTCGCGGCGGTTCTCGCGTCCCAGCTCGCGCCGGTCCTGCCGATACTAGCGGTTATAGTCGCGCCGGTCGTCACGGCGTTCCTCGCGATACTGATCGCGCGTGACCCGCCCGTCACGATAGGCCTCGCGGTCGCCTCGCCGGTCACGGCGATAGTCACGGTCATCCTGCCGCCGGTCGCGCCCGAACTCACGCCAATTGTCGCGAACCTCGCGGCGATCGCCCCGCCAGCCATGGCGGCGTTGCTCCCAGTAACGGCGCTGGCTGTCGTTCCAGCGATAGGGGCGGCGATAGCTGTCGTAGACGTAATAGCCGGTGCCCGGATAATAATAGTCGCCCTGCCAGCCCCAGTACGGGCTGCCATAGCCGCCGCCATAATAGCCGTCGTCATAATAGCCGCCGCTGCCATAGCCCACCGAAACGCCCGAATAGCCATAGCCGTCGGTGCAGGCGGAAAGCCCGAGCGCCGCCGCCCCGATCAGGCCTGCGGTAAAGATACGCGGGATGGTCATGACTGCTCTCCACGGACGCGTGAAAGCGTCCTTAACCGTCCGGAAACGGTGGAGAGGGCTGCGCGGTTCCCTCAGTGGCCGTCGAAGGCGACCAGCGTAATAACGTCGATCCCCTCCGCCCGCACCGCGTCCGCGCCGCCCAGCTCGGGCAGGTCGATCACGAAGGCTGCCTGCGTGACAGTCGCTCCGGCCTTGCGCAGCAGCCGTACGGCGGCCCGCGCGGTCCCGCCGGTGGCGATCAGATCATCGATCAGCAGCACGCGCGCGCCCGGCGCAAAGGCGTCGGCATGGATCGCGATACGATCGGTGCCGTACTCCAGCGCATAGTCCTCGGCGATGGTCGCGCCGGGCAGCTTGCCGTCCTTGCGCACGAGCAGCACCCCTGCCCCCAGTGCCAGCGCGACGGGCGTAGCGAAGAGAAAGCCGCGTGCCTCGATCCCCGCGACCAGATCGACTGGCCCGTCCACCGCGTCGACGATGGCTTCCACCGCCTGCGCGAGGCCGGCGGGATCGAGCAGCAGCGTGGTGATGTCGCGAAACAGGATTCCCGGCTTGGGGAAATCGGGAATGGTGCGGATCAGCGCGGCGAGATCGTTTGCGGAATCGGTCATGGCGGCTCCCTTCAAAACGAACGGCCCGGGAATCGCTTCCCGGGCCGTCGGAAAATTGTCAGGCGGAGGACGTCAGTCCTTCACGTTCCGCCAGATCTGCTTCTTGGCGCCATAAGCGAGGAAGCAGAAGATCACGAGGAACAGGAGGGTGCCGAGGCCCCAGCTCTTACGGGTCTGCATCTTCGGCTCGGCAGTCCAGGTCAGGAATGCCGAGATGTCCTTGGCATAATTGTCGACCGTCCCTGCGGTGCCGTCCAGATAGGTCACCTGACCATCCTTGAGCGGCGGCGCCATCGCGAGGTTGAGCGTCGCGAAATAGGGGTTGTAGTGCAGCCCCTTCGGCGTCTTCGCATCCGGGAACTCCTTGAGGAGCTCTGCGGGCTGCTGGTCCTTGTAGCCGGTCAGCAGCGAGTAGATGTAGTTGCTGCCGTCGTGACGCGCCTTGGCCATCAGCGAGAGGTCCGGCGGAACCGCGTTGTTGTTCGCGGCGCGCGCAGCGACGTCGTTGGCATAGACCAGCGGGAAGCGATCCGAATTGATCCCGTCACGCGTCGCCGGCTCACCCGTTTCCGGGTTGATCGATGCGACCTGGAAGCCCTTGGCGATGGTCTTCACCTGACCTTCGCTATAGCCCAGCGCCTCGAGGTCGCGGAACGACACCAGCCGCAGCGAGTGACAGGCAGCGCACACTTCCTTGTACACCTGAAGCCCGCGCTGGAGCTGCCGGTTGTCAAACTTGCCCAACGCGCCGTTGAACGAGAAGTCGACCTTCTTCGGGTGCTCATGGAACTCGTGCTCCGCGGTCGCGACCGGGGGCTCCTTGATCCAGTTGGCGACCGTGTCCCAGATGCCGAGGAGGAGGGCGAAGACGAAGCCGACGCCGACGATAAATCCGCCAATGCGAACCATGTTATCTCAAGCCCCTTTTATTCGGCAGCCAGCGCGGTCGGCGCAGGCGAGGTGCCGCCCTTGCCGCCCAGCACAGCCTCGGTGATCGAGTTGGGCAGCGGACGCGGACGTTCCATCGCCGACACGATCGGCAGGATCACGAGGAAGTGCAGGAAGTAATAGACCGTAGCGATCTGGCCAATCAGGATCACGCTTGGCGTCGGCGATGCGCCGCCGATGTAACCCAGCACCAGCACGTCCACGAGCAGCACCAGCAGGAACCACTTATAGGTCGGGCGGTAATTGGCCGAACGGACCGGCGAGGTGTCGAGCCACGGCAGGAAGAACAGCAGCAGGATCGAACCGAACATCGCCAGCACGCCCCACAGCTTCGCCGGGAAGATGAAGTCGATCGTGAACGACTTCAGGATCGCGTAGAAGGGCAGGAAATACCATTCGGGCACGATGTGCGCCGGGGTCGAAAGCGGGTTGGCCGGGACATAATTGTCCGGGTGGCCCAGCATGTTCGGCGCGAAGAAGATCAGCGACGCGAACACCAGCAGCGCCACGCCCACGCCCACGCCATCCTTGGCGGTGTAATAGGGGTGGAACGGCACGGTATCCTGCTCGCTCTTGACCTCGACGCCGGTCGGGTTCGACGAACCCGGAATGTGCAGCGCCCAGATGTGGAGGATGACCACACCGACGATCACGAACGGCAGCAGATAGTGGAGCGAGAAGAAGCGGTTGAGCGCGGCGTTGTCCGGCGCGAAACCGCCCAGCAGCCACACGCGGATCGTCTCGCCCACGCCCGGGATCGCCGAGAAGAAGCCGGTGATCACCTGCGCGCCCCAGAAGCTCATCTGGCCCCAGGGAAGGACATAGCCCATGAACGCGGTGGCCATCATCAGCAGGAAGATGACGACGCCCAGCAGCCACACCATCTCGCGCGGCGCCTTGTACGAACCGTACCACAGGCCGCGGGCGATATGGATATAGACCACCAGCAGGAACATCGACGCGCCGTTGGCGTGCGCATAGCGCAGGAACCAGCCGGCGTTCACGTCGCGCATGATGTGCTCGACGCTGTCGAACGCGATGCCGGCGTTCGCCGCATAGTGCATCGCCAGCACGATGCCGGTGACGAGCTGGAACGCCAGGAACATCCCGGCGAGGACGCCGAAGTTCCAGAAATAGTTGAGGTTGCGCGGCACCGGATAGCCCGCGCCGACGGCGTTGTAGACGAAGCGCGGAAGCGGCAGACGATCGTCCACCCACTTCATCACGGGATGCTTCGGCTCATACTGCTTTGCCCATGGGAAGCTCATGCCAATAGCCCTCAGCCGACCCGGATCGCGGTGTCGGAAATGAATTCATACTCAGGAACATGCAGGTTCGTCGGCGCGGGGCCAGTACGAATGCGGCCCGCGGTGTCGTATGCCGAGCCATGGCACGGGCAGAAATAGCCGCCGAACGGGCCCTTGTTCTCGCCCTCGCCCGCGCCCAGCGGCACGCAGCCGAGATGGGTGCACACGCCCAGCGTGACCAGCCAGTTCGACTTGCCTTCCTTGGTGCGCTGCGCAAGCGTCTGGGGATCGCGCAGGTCCGAAACCGGCGTGGCGTTCGCCTCGTCGATTTCCTTCTGGGTCAGGTTACGCACAAACAGCGGCTGCTTGCGGAAGGTCGCCTTGACCGACTGTCCCGGCTGGATCGCCGACACGTCGAGCTCGGTGGTCGACAGCGCGAGCACGTCGGCCGACGGGCTCATCTGGTTGATCAGCGGCAGCGCAACTACGCCGGCGCCAACACCCGCCCAGGCGACCGCACCGATCGCGAGATAGTCGCGACGGCGAGGATCGGCCGGCGCGTCGATCGCTCCGTCCTGGGTAACAGCTTCATCATGCGTTGCCATGCATCAGCCCTTGCACTTCAAAATTCTGCGCGAATGCGCCTGTAAAAAACCGGTGCGGTGAAACGCGCGAACGCAACACCAAGCCCCCCGGTGCCCCCGGTGGCTGGGCGGCCTGATAGACGGCACATGCCGCATTTGCCAACCGCCTTTTTGCCCGGCTTGCGGCTGGCCCCGCCCCTGCCCTATCGGAGCGGGTATGCGCGTAGCCCTGTTCCAGCCCGATATCGCCGGCAATGTCGGTGCCGTCCTGCGGATCGGCGCGTGCCTCGCCACACCCGTCGATCTGATCGAGCCCATGGGATTCGCATGGGACGACAAACGCGTCGCCCGCGCGGGCATGGACTATATCGACCATGTCGAGGTCGTTCGCCATGATGGCTGGGACGCATTCGAGCGACAGGCGCAGGGCCGAATCGTGCTGCTCACCACCAAAGGTGCGACTCCGCTTCACGATTTCGCCTTCGCGCCCGACGATATCCTGCTGTTCGGCAGCGAGAGCGCCGGGGCGCCCGAACATGTCCATAGGCGCGCCGATGCCCGCGTGATCATCCCGATGGCGCCGGGGTTGCGATCGATGAACCTGTCAGTGTCGGTCGGGATCGTGCTGGCCGAGGGGCTGAGACAAACCGCCCTATGGCCTTCCCCTGCGACGATCGGCTAGGGGCCGCCCATGCTGACCCTCGACGATCAACAAGCCACCGCCCGCGCCTGGTTTGAAGCCCTGCGCGACCAGATCTGCGCAGAGTTCGAAGCGATCGAGCGCGAGGCAGGCTCGGACGCCGGCTTCGACTACACGCCATGGGACCGCGCCGACCCGTCGGGCGAACCCGGCGGCGGCGGCGTGCGCGGCGTGATGAAGGGCAAGGTGTTCGAGAAGGTCGGGGTCAATGTCTCAACCGTCGGCGGCACGTTCGAAGGCGATTTCGCCAAGACGATCCATGGCGCGGGCGAGGATCCGCACTTCTTCGCTACCGGGATCAGCCTGGTCGCGCACATGGCCAACCCGCATGTCCCCGCGGTGCATATGAACACGCGTTTCCTGTGCACGACAAAGCGCTGGTTCGGCGGCGGCGCGGATCTCAATCCCCCGATTCCCTATGCGGACGACACCGCCGATTTCCACGCGACGCTACAGGCGGCGTGCGATGCGCACGATCCCGAACATTATCCGCGCTTCAGGAAATGGGCTGACGACTATTTCTACATCCCCCACCGCAAGGTGCATCGTGGCGTCGGCGGGATTTTCTACGATCACCTCGACAGCGAAGGGGACGCGTGGGAGGCGAACTTCGCCTTCACTCAGGATGTCGGGCGCGCCTTCCTCGAAACCTTCCCCGCGATCGTGCGGCGGCGAATGGCAACCCCCTTCACTGACGCCGACAAGGCGCAGCAGCTCGAATGGCGCGGGCGCTATGCCGAATTCAACCTCGTCTATGACCGCGGCACGCTGTTCGGGCTCAAGACCGGCGGCAATATCGACGCGATCCTGATGAGCCTGCCACCGCTGGCCACATGGGGTTGATGATGCGCCTGACGGCGCACGGCACCGGCCCGCTCCCCCACCCGGCCACCCAGCGGCAGCATAATATGGGTGGCCGGGTGGGGGAGCGGGTCGGTGCCGCATCGCGGAGCGCACAGGCATGTCCCTGATCCCGGTCAAGCCGGGCGAGGTGGCGACAATCGTCACCAGCCTAGAGATGCTCGAGCGGCCCCGCCCCCGGCCGCTACCTGATTCGCCGCTGCGGCTGGTGAAGTGGGAGAAGCCGGCGCCCGGGAAATATCGCGCGCTGTTTCGCCGCATCGGCGAGCCGTGGCTGTGGTTCTCGCGCCTGATCATGGACGAGGCGCGGCTGACCGGGATCATCCACGATCCTGCGATTGAGATCTTCGCGGTCATCGATCCGCGCGGGATCGAGATCGGATTGCTCGAACTCGATTTCCGTGAAGCCGCGACCTGCGAACTGTCCTTCGTCGGTCTGGTGCCTGAACTGGCGGGTCAGGGTCATGGCCGCTGGCTGATGGCGCAGGCGCTGATGCGCGCATGGCTGCCCGATGTGACGCGGGTGTGGGTCCACACCTGTACGCTCGATCATCCCTCGGCGCTGGGCTTCTATCGCGCGTCGGGCTTTGTGCCCTTTACCCGCGCGATCGAGACCTTTCCCGACCCGCGCCTGTCAGGCCATCTGCCGCGTGAGGCGGCGCCTCACATTCCATTGCTGGATCCCGCCAACCGGCGATAGGCGGCGACCCGGACCAGCGTAAAGGCGGTATAGGCCGCAGCAGCCGCGGCAACGGGCAGGATGAACAGCGTCTGCGCCCATTGTGCTCCCCCGGCGAGGGTGATGCCGCTTTGCGCGACGATCAGCAGGGCAAGCGCCGCGGCGCCTGCGACCACCACGACCCCGAAGCCGAGAAATGCGATCCGCCAGCCATTGCCGATGCTGAGGCGGAATCCGCTCTCGACCGCGCGCAGCAGGCCGCGCTCGGGTTCTGCGGCATAGGCCGCGCCCATCAGCCAGGTGCGGCCGAAGACGTAGATTCCGGGAAGGATGAACAGCGTGAAGCCGAGCTGCATTACGGCCCCGTTGGCGAAGCCGAGCAGCACGAAGGGGAGCAGCCGGACCCCGGCGGCGCGCAGAAGACCACCCACCGTTTCGCCGCGCTGGAGGAACAGCTTGAGCAGCGCCAGCGATCCGAACTCGAACGCGATCGAGATCAGCAGCAGCCAGACGAAGTTCGCGCGGTAGAATTCGCTCACCACCTCGCGGAGCTGTTCCTGCGTCGCCTGTTCGGGCAGCGTCATGCTACTCGCCAGCAATGCCAGCGCGAGGAGCGGGAGCAGGTAAAAGACCCCGGCGATGCGGACGATCAGATCGCGTTCCGCACGCCACAGGGCCGCAGCGTCAGCAAGCGCGCCGCCAATTGAAAGTCTCATTACGCGGGTGCGGCCTCTTTGTCGGTGCGGAGCGCAAGGTAGAGTTTGGCGGTGAACGCGGTGCCGAGCACGGTAAAGGCGGTCGAGACCGCGCCGCCCACAATCACGGTGAGCACCATTGCCAGCGACAGCCCGTCCTCACCCCGTCCCGCGATCAGCGTAATGATCGCGCCGAACGCGGTGGTCGCGGCGAGATAGGCTACCGTCGCAACGATGGCATAGAGGATCAGCACGCCGACGATCCGGAGCGCAGAACCCCGCGTCAGCGACCAGCTGCGCGGGATCGCGCCGAACATGGCCTTTTCACCGACGATCGCCGGTGCCACGACGATCAGGCGTGCGCCGAGCCACAGCCCAACCGGCAGCAGCGCAAGAAAATAGAGGACCACCCACAGCATCGCTGCAGGCGGTACCTGCGGCATCGCGCCCGTCGCGCTGGCGCTCAGATCGGCGCCGCTCAATGCCAGGATGATCCCCGCGGGAATGACGAGCAGAAACAGGGCGACGAACAACGCCACCGTCACCAGCAGTGCCGCAGGCAAGCGCCGGGTGGCGACATTCAAAGCGCCGCGACCGATCGCGGGATCGAGCGCAAGCGCGGTCACGGCAAGCTGGCCCCAGAAGGTGACGATCGCGAGCAGCAGCGAGGCAAGTCCCAGCACGGCGGCCAGCCCTGGTGCGGCGCCGTTCTGCAGCCCCGACAGGCTGCCGCTGACCGCCGCCGGCACGAAGATCGCGCCCAGCGCGACCGGCAGCACCGTTCCCAGGTTCTCGCTCAGAAATTCTGCCGTCCGATCCCAGACGGTACCCATGCTGACCATATCACACCCCTTGTCGCGAACCGTTAGCCGATCGCGAAACGGCGCGCCACTAGAGTTGGCTCAGCAGCGCTGAGCGGGCCGGTGCCGTGCTTCAGACATTGCGAAGTTCGGCGACGCGGGCCATCTGCGCCCGATGGAAATGAAGAGCGGCATCGAATGGCGTGTGGCGGAGGGGCGTGTGCCCTACCCCGAAGCGCTGGCAGCGATGGAAGCGCGCGTCGCGGCGATCCAGAATGGCGAGGCGGGAGAGCTGATCTGGTTGCTCGAGCATCCGCCGGTCTACACCGCGGGCACGAGCGCCGATCCCACCGAGCTGATCGACCCGCGTTTCCCCGTCTTCGCGACCGGACGTGGCGGGCGCTACACCTATCACGGGCCGGGGCAGCGGATCGGCTATGCGATGCTCGACCTCTCCCGCCGCAACAAGGACGTGCGCTGCTATGTCCATGCGCTCGAAGGCTGGGTGATCGCCGCGCTGGGCGAATTCGGCATCAACGCCTTCCGCGCCGAGGGGCGCATCGGCATCTGGACGCGCGACGGCGGGAGCGAGGCCAAGATCGGCGCGATCGGGGTTCGCGTGCGGCGCTGGGTGACAATGCACGGCTTTGCGGTGAATCTCGACCCGGATCTCAATGATTTCGGCGGGATCGTGCCGTGCGGGCTGCCCGAATTCCCGGTGACGAGCGCCGCTGCGCTGGGCAAGCAGATCCCCCCGGCGAGCTTTGACGAAGCGCTCGCCCTGGCCTTCCCGACCTTTCTCGATGCGGTAGGTGGCGCCTGCGCTGCCTAAAGCGGGGTTGAGGGGATCGCGCTTAGCGACTAATGTCCCCGCCGGTTTGGGGAATTGCGGCTGACCTGCCCGCCCCAATATCCATATCTAGGGAGCCTCATACATGCGTGCACTTTTCACCAAGGCTGTTGCCGGTTCGATGATCGCCAGCGCAGCGCTGCTGCTGTCGGCTTGCGGCGAGAAGACCGAGACCACTGCTGACAACACCGCGGTTATGGACGTGAACGCCACCGACCCGGTGCTCGACGGCACCATGAGCGACAACATGACGATGGTCGACGGCGCCACCGGCAACGACACCGGCATGGCCAACGACACCATGGGCAACATGACCATGGGCAACGGCATGTAAGTTCGCCCCGGCGAATTTCAGCTGCAGGGCCGCTCGGGAAACCGGGCGGCCCTTTCGATTTAAGCCCTTGTAATTCTGCGGCTTCTTGCGCGGCCGCAACGATGCAGGGCAAAAAGCGCTTGGGCACAGGGTAAAAAATCCGTAACCCCGGACATCACGGTATTGCGTTCAAGAGGGTCAGGATGCTCGTTTCGCGTTTGATGTGCGCGGCCGCGGGAGCGGCGGCATTGTTCGGTGCGGCGCCCGCATCGGCACAATTTTATTTCAAGGGCCCCGATATCGCGGGTCCGCGGGTCACCGGGGAAGAGCCGGGTATTCTCGCGCAGCAACTGCCGGGAGCGAACCCGGGCGAGATTCGCGCCGCGATGGTGTGGAACCTGCGCGCCGCGCTCAACGTCGCCGCGCTCCAGTGCCAGTTCGCCAAGACGCTGCAGACGTTGCCCAACTACAACACCATCCTCAAGGATCACGCCGCCGAGCTGAACAGCTCCTATGCGACGCTGACCAAATATTTCGTGCGGACGAACAAGACCCCCAAGGCGGGCCAGATGGCGCTCGATCAGTACGGTACACGGGTCTATTCGAGCTTCTCGGCAGTCCACGCCCAGCTCACCTTTTGCTACACCGCGGACGACATCTCGCAGCAGGTCATCTTCGCCCCGCGCGGCCAGTTCGGCGAGGTCGCGGCAGAACGCCTGCGCGAGCTGCGCAACAGCCTGACCAAATGGGGCGAATACCAGTTCCCCGTCTTCCGCGCCTATTATGTCCCGATTTCGACCCCGGTCTTCGCCAACGAGAAGTGCTGGCGCAAGGAAATCTACACGCCGGCGCGTTGCCAGCCGAAGAAGTGATGCGATTGGTAGCGGTCGAAGCCCTGGGTGGAGCGGATTGACAGGATCGCTTCATGCCTGATCGCCTTGCCCGTTACCGTAAGGTCGCCGCGTTCGCCGACGCGCCGACGCCGCACCGCAGGGTGATCGCGGCAATCTGGGCAGGCGCTCTCGCATTCGGCCTGACCCAGTTGCTGTTCGGCATAATCTTCGGGGCCGGGGCAGGCGCCGTCTTCTTCTCTTCCGTCGCGCTGGCCATCGCGGCCGCGGTAGCCGCCGGGACGATGAAACGCGCCATGGCGATCGCCTATGGCATCCTCGGCGCGGTCTGGCTGCTGGCGGAGGGGGTTGTTGTTATGCTGACGTGCATCGCCGCCGGACTGGGCTGACGGTCTCGCGGATATCATTACGGCTCGGTTAGCGCAGCCCCAGGCTCTTATGTGCCTGCAGGGTCAGGCGCCATTTCGGCCGTTCGAGCGCGAAATCGACCGCCGCCTGCACATTGGCGGCGGCGTTCGCGTCATCCATCGGCTGGACCAGAAAATGGGCGAAATCCCATTGCTCAAGCATCGCGACATCGGTGCCCGCCTGTGGCCAGACCAGCTTGAGCTCATCGCCGCTGCGCTGGATGACCTCGCTCCCCGCCTTGGGGCTGATGCACACCCAATCGATACCGGGATGCGCGGGCAGCGTGCCGTTGCTCTCGATCGCGATGCGGAAGCCGCGCGCGTGAAGCGCATCGACCAGCGCATCATCGACCTGAAGCATCGGCTCGCCCCCGGTCAGCACGGCGAAACGGCGTTCAGCCCCCGGCCCCCAGAACCCCTCGACCGCCGCCGCCAGCGCCTCCGCATCGGCAAATTTGCCGCCGCCCAGCCCGTCGGTGCCGACGAAATCGGTGTCGCAGAATTTGCACACCGCATCGGCTCGGTCCTGCTCACGCCCTGACCAGAGATTGCAGCCGGCAAAGCGCACAAATACCGCGCGCGCGCCGGCGTTCACCCCTTCCCCTTGCAGGGTGAGGAACATCTCCTTGACCGCATAGCTCATGGCCGGCGCCTACCGCGGGGTTTCGGCATAGCGGGTAGGATCGGGCACGCCCGCTTCCTCGAACCCCCTGGACCGCAGCCGGCAGCTGTCGCACAGGCCACAATGCAGCCCGCCCGGTGCCGGGTCATAGCACGACCAGCTGAGACCGAGATCGAGGCCAAGCCGCATCCCTTCGCGGACGATATCCGCCTTGGTCATGTACTGGAGCGGCGAGCGAATCCGGAACGGCTCGCCCTCGACACCCGCCTTGGTCGCCAGTTCGGCCAGCTTCTCGAACCCGGAGATGAACTCGGGACGGCAATCGGGATAGCCCGAATAGTCGAGCGCATTGACCCCGATATAGAGGTCGCGGGCGCCTGACGCCTCGGCCCAGCCAAGCGCCAGGCTGAGGAAGATCGTGTTGCGCGCCGGAACATAGGTGATCGGGATGCCGCCCTCCTCCACCCCGGTCTTGGGCACATCGATGTCGGCGGTGAGCGCTGATCCGCCGAATTGCGACAAGTCGAGCGGGAGCACGATATGCCGCTCGGCGCCCAGCGCATGCGCGATGCGCCGCGCCGCAGCCAGCTCGACATGATGGCGCTGATTATAGTCGACCGAGAGCGCAAGCAGGCGATAGCCGTCAGCGCGGGCGCTGGCGGCGGAAACAAATGAGTCGAGGCCGCCCGAAACAAGGGCGACGGCAATCTTGCTGTCGGTCATGGTCGCGAGCTACCGGCTTTGCCGCAGCGCGGCAAGTTTAGCGGGCGCTTGCCTTGCACGCGCCGGTCCGCCGGCCCTCATATTCCTCGGTAAAGGGCAAGCCGCGGCTGATCCCCTGCGTCTCGATCCGCACCAAGCGCGGGGTTTCCACCGTGATACGTGTGTCGGTCTTGCCGGAAGGACAGCTGAAGGAGATACGTCCCCCGTTCGCGCCATTCTCGACCACGAAATTGGTGCAGCCCGCCGAACGGTCCTGCAGCTGGAGCAGCACGCGCGGGTCGGTGACGCAGATCGCACGCGTGCTCCCGTCAGAAGCGCGCAACGTCCACTCGCCACGCTCAAGCTGAGCGAGCGCAGAGAGCGTGCCCGATTGGGCAAGCGCGTAGCCGCCACCCGCGATCAAGAGGGCAAGGGCACCAGCAATGAAAGCGACTTTACTCATTTCATCGCCCCTCTAGCACGATTCGGCTTTCACTTAGCTGACAATTAGACCCGGGAATTGCGGCTGTAGTCAGGCGGCATCGACCGCAATCGGGAATTTCTGCGCACAGAACGCGCAATCGACCGTGATGACGCCGTCCTCCGCCATCTCCGCCCGATCCTCGATGCTGAACTTGGCGAGCACCGATTCGATATAAGCCGAATCGCAGCGACAGCCGCGGACGAGATCGACCCCGCCTTGCACGCGCACTTCCTCTTCCTCATTGAACAACCGCCAGACGAGATTCTCGAGCGGCAGCGCCGGATCGGCCAGCTCATCCGCACCCATCGTCGAACCCAGTGCTTCGACATGCTCCCATTCGGGATGTGTCTCGCGCGTATGCAGCCGCTCGCCGTCCGCTTCGCCCTCAGGAAGGTGCTGGAGGAACAAACCGCCCGCGATGCATTTGCCCTGTGCGTCATGACCGATGCCCAGCCGCACGAGCGTCGGGATCTGCTCGGACTGGTCGAAATAATTCTCCGCCGCCTCGGCCAGCGATCCGCCGTCGAGCGGAACGATGCCCTGATAGCGCTCGCCGGTCACCGCCTGGTCGAAGGTCACCGCCAGATAGCCCTGATTGAACAGCGCATAGAGCGACGGAGTCTCGCCCAGCTCGGCCAGCCGCTCGGCATCGAACTGCACATAGCCGCGCAGCTCGCCGCCCTTATAGTCGCAAACCAGCAGGCGGATGATGCCACCACCTCGTTCCGCTGGCGTCTGCGCCTGCAGCGTCAGCTGGCCGTTCGAATCCTTGAGCGTCGACCCCAGCAGTGCGGTCAGCGTCAGCGCCTCGGCGAGCACGCGCTCGATCGGCGCGGGATAGGCGTGCGCCGCCAAAATCCGGTCGAGCACCGGCCCCAGCCGCGCGACACGGCCGCGCGCATGGCGTGCAGGGATCGTGAAGTTGACCGTACGGTCAAGGTCGGTGGGGGGCGTCGTCATCGTCGTGTCTCCACCATTCATGCCTGACCCGGGATCGTTGCCGATCCCGGGTCAGGACGCGAATGGATTGTCAGGTTTCGCCGAATATGGGGAGTTGAAGCCCCGCTTCAACTCGCCGCCGGAATCACCCGATCTGGCCGAAGCACCAGCGCAACACCGCCTTCTGCGCGTGCAGGCGATTCTCCGCTTCGGGCCAGATCAGCGACTGCGGCCCGTCGATCACCGCATCGGTCACTTCCTCGCCGCGATGCGCGGGGAGGCAATGCAGAAACTTCGCGTCAGGCTTTGCCTGCGCCATCAGCGCCTCGGTCACCTGATAGGGTGCAAGCGCCGCGAGCTTCGCTTCGGCATGTGCCTGCCCCATCGAGATCCAGGTGTCGGTAACGATCACGTCGGCGTCCGCGACCGCTTCAAGCGGATCGTTGACCGTACGCGCACGCCCCTTGCCCAGTGCCATCACCTCTTCGGGCAGCGCGAAGCTCTGCGGGCACGCCGCGATCACGTCGAAATGCATCATGCCCGCCGCCTCGACGATCGAGGCGAGGACGTTGTTGCCGTCGCCAAGCCACGCGACCTTGAGTCCGGGCAACGCCTTCCCGCTCTCGAGGATCGTCTGGAGATCGGCCATGATCTGGCACGGATGGCTGTCATCGGTCAGGCCGTTGATGACCGGAACGGACGCGTACTGCGCCATCTCGAGCAGCTTGGCATGATCGTCGGTGCGGACCATGATCGCGTCACAATAGCCCGACAGGACGCGCGCGGTGTCCGCCACGGTCTCGCCGCGGCCAAGCTGGCTGGTCGCGGCATCAAGCACCACCGCGCTGCCGCCGAGTTGGCGGATCGCCATCTCGAAGCTGACGCGGGTGCGGGTCGAACTCTTCTCGAACACCATGGCGAGCGCGCGGCCCGCGAGCGGCGCATCGGCGTCGGGCGTGCCCTTGGGCAGGCCGGCGCGGGCGCGCTTGCGATCGATCGCGTCGGCCAGAATCGCGGCGACACCGTCCGGTCCCGCATCGGAAAGCGAAAGAAAGTTACGATAGGTCATGTGAAAGCTCCCCCGTCACCGCCGGTGCCGCGCTGCGACACCGGCGGGAAGGATCAATCGTCGCTGGGCGGCACGTAGCTGCGCGCGCCGGCGCTCAGCTTCTCGATGCACTCGGAGATATGGCTGTCGTCGATCACCAGCGGCGGAAGGACGCGGAACACGTTCTCGCCCGCAGCGACCGTGAGCAGTCCGTGATTGTCGCGCAGATGCGCCACGAAATCGCGTGCCACCGCCGGCTCCTTGAGTTTGACGCCCAGCATCAGACCCTTGCCGCGGATCTCGTCGAACAAATGGTCGTGATTGGGGATCAGCTGCTCGAACCCCGCACGCAGCCGCTCGCCCATCTGCTCGACGCGCTCGAAGAAGCCCGGCTCCAGCATCACGTCGAGCACCGCCTGCCCCGCCGCCATCGCGAGCGGATTGCCGCCATAGGTCGAGCCGTGCGTGCCGAACACCATGCCCTTGGCCGCTTCCTCGGTCGCGAGGCAGGCGCCGAGCGGGAAGCCGTTTCCGATCCCCTTCGCCGCGGTCATGATGTCGGGCGTGATGCCGTAATGCTCATAGGCCCACATTTTGCCGGTACGGCCATAGCCGCACTGGATCTCGTCGAGGATCAGCAGCAGGCCATGCTCATCGCACGCCTTGCGCAGGCCCTGGATGAACTCGACCGTGCCGGCGGTCATGCCGCCTTCGCCCTGAACCGTTTCGACCAGGAAACCTGCGGTCTCGTCGTCGATCTTGGCGATCGCGCCTTCGAGATCGTTGAACTTCACATAGTCGAAGCCAGGCAGCAGCGGCTCGAACCCGTCGCGCATCTTGGGCTGGTCGGTCGCGCTGATCGCGCCGATCGAACGGCCGTGGAAGGCGTTCTTGAACGTGATCAGCTTGTGCCGCTGCGGGTTGCCGTTGACGTAGTGATAGCGGCGCGCGGTCTTGATCGCGCACTCGATCGCCTCAACGCCCGAATTGGTGAAGAACACCGTGTCGGCAAAGCTGTTGTCGACGATACGCTGCGCCAGCGCCTCACCCTGCGGCGAACCGTAGAGGTTGGAGACGTGCATCAGCGTCGCGGCCTGCTCGGCGATCGCCTTGGTGAACTGCGGATGGCCGTGGCCAAGCGCGTTCACCGCGATGCCCGCGGCGAAGTCCAGATAGCGCTCGCCTCGTTCCCCGATCAGATAACAGCCCTCGCCTCGCACCGGACGCACTTCACACCGCGGGTAGACGGGCATGAGTGGGGTGATCGACATTGACTGCTCCTCCTTCAAAAAACTCGGGCTAGGCTCCGGAAACAACAAAGGCGGCCCAACCGGACCGCCCGGAGCGCGGATTTACGAGCGGAAGGGGGGTGTGGTCAACACCTCGCGGACGCGGTGCGGGAAACTCTCCCCGCACCGTGCGCGCTCAGTCGTCCCAGCGATCGTCGTCGCGGCGATCGTCGTCCCAGCGGTCGCGCTGACGGTCGTCGCGCCGCTCCATCCGCAACCGGTGGATCAGCCGGTCGGCGCGGTCGTTGATCTGCTCGCGCTCCCAGCGCGAATAGCCGTCACGGCGGAAATGCGCGTCGAGCCGATAGAGCTGGCTCAGCTCGCCGCGATAGTAATGGACCTCACGCCGCGACAGGCTCCCGCGCTCAATCGCGCGGTCGAGCATCCATGACGCGCGACGCAGCGAATCGCCGCGATGGCCATATCCACGATCGCCATAGCCCCCGCGCTCGTCACGATAGCCGCCGTCCCAGTCCTGCGCCGCCGCCGGCAACGCAGCCATCGAAGCGCCCGCCAGCGCGAGTCCGATCATCAGTTTACGCATGCTCATCGCCTCCTCAGTCGATGGAGACGGCGTAGTTGCGCACGAAGAACGAAATGCTGAACGCGCCTGACAGCACGCGTTCAGCCTGCCGGTCAGCTCCGCGTCTTCCAGCCCGAGCGCAGAAGCGCGTAGCAGGCGAGCGCAAGCACCACGTCCAGCCCCAGAATCACTGCGCTGCCCAGCATGATCGGCGAATCGGCAACACCGAGGAAGCCGTAGCGAAAGCCCGAGATGATGTAGAAGAACGGGTTGGCGTGGCTGATCGTCTGGAACGCCGGCGCGAGCTTGTCGACCGAGTAGAAGGTGCCCGACAACAGCGCGAGCGGCGCGACCACGAAGTTGGTGACCGCCGCGGCATGATCGAACTTCTCGGCCCAGATCGAGGTCATCACGCCCAGCAGCGACAGGAACAGCGCGCCGAGGAAACCGAACCACAGGATCGCCCAGAAATGATGCGGGGTTACGCTCACACCCGGCCACAGCGCCATCGCCAGCCAAACCGCGCTGCCGACACAGAAGGCGCGCGTGACGGCGCCGGCACACAATGCCGCGAGCAGCTCGCCCGTGGACAGCGGCGGCATCAGATAGTCGACGATCGTCCCTTGAATCTTGCCGACCAGCAGCGAGAAGCTGGCGTTGGCGAAGGCGTTCTGCAGCATGGCCATCACGATCAGGCCGGGCGCGATGAAGTCGGCGAAGTGAACGGACACGCCGTCGAGCGTGACGGTGCGGCCGCTGCCGCCCAGTGCCACGGTGAAAACGACCAGAAATAACAAGGTGGTGATCGCCGGCGCCCAGATCGTCTGGAGCTGCACCTTGAAGAAACGGCGCACCTCCTTCACATATAGCGTCCACAGCCCTCCCCAATTGACGTTGCGAATCACCGGAACGCCGGGGGCGGCGATGATGGTTTCATGCGACTGGGGTTGTTCGGCCATGGTTAGGCCGGGTAATGGCTCCCGCTGCCCCCCGCAACGGGGATGATGAAGGACGTTTGAATGAGCTGGACCGACGAACGGATCGAGACGCTGCGCAAGATGTGGGATAGCGGCCTGACCGCCACCCAGATTGCCGAGGAGCTGGGCGGAGTCAGCCGCAATGCCGTGATCGGCAAGGCGCATCGCCTCGGCCTCGCCTCGCGCCCCTCGCCCGTGAAGCCCAACACGGCTGAGCCGAAGCCTGCCGCCCCCACCGCTGCTGCAGCGCCGCCGCCGCCTCGGCCGGCTCCCGTACCGAAGCCTGTACCCGCTCCCCCTGCTGCTGCAGCGCCCGAACCGCGCGAGTCCGCTCCGGCAGCCGATGTGCCTGCGGAACCCGCGACGGCCAAGCCCGCGACCCCCGGCCCGGTGCTGCGCTCGGTCGGTCCCGGCGGCTTCATCCGTCAGAACCCGGGCGAACAGGCGCCGCCGATCTCGCCCGCTCCGCCGCGCCGCCTCGTTCCCGCCAAGCCGAGCGATGCGATCGCGGGCAAGACCAGCCTGCTCGATCTCAACGACAAGATCTGCAAATGGCCGCTCGGCCATCCGGGCGAGCCCGATTTTCACTTCTGCGGCGACAAGGTGAACCCCGGCTTCCCTTATTGCGTCGCGCATTGCGGCCACGCCTATCAGGCGCAGCTTCCGCGCCGCGACCGCCGTCCGCCGCCGCCCATGCCCTATGGCGGCCCCAGAGTCCGTTGAGCGCGTCGGTTAAGCGCGCTCGCTAAGCCGGCTAACTCGCCTTCGGCGCGCTGACCGATACCGGTCGGGGCGCGAAGGCGATGTCGCCATTCGCCGATACCGCGAAACGATAGGCTTCGTTCGTCCCGCGTTCGCCCGAATGCGTGAAGGCGAGCACGCGCACGCCATCAGTGCGGACGTGGATGATGCCGTAATTGGTGCGCTCGAACCCGAAATAGACCGGCTTCTCGCCCGCTTTCGGTTCCAGAACGCGCGACGTCCCCCGCATCGCGAAGAACGCCGCGAGTTCGGTACAGAAGATCACCGCCGGGGTTGTCCGCGACGCCTTGCCCAGCGCCGCCATCAGCGTGGCGCGCGGGTGGATATGCTCCTTGGCACTGCTCTCGTCGCCCGATGAGATCATCGACACGACGGCGCCGACTTCCTTCAGAAACTCCATGTCGAAGTCCGCCGCACCGTGGTGCGGGGTCTTGAGGATCTCCGACCGCAGCGCCGCATCGGGCAGCGCCGCGCGCATCCGCGCCATCGATTCCTGGTTCATGTCGCCCGTAAACATGAAACGGACATTGCCGTAGCGCAGGCGAAAGGTGATCGAATGGCCGTTGATCGTATGGCTCTCCGACCAGCTTCCCTTTCCCGGCGGCGGGAAAGTACCCAGCATCATGTCGGCGTCGTTGGGCGCGCTGCG
The DNA here is from genome assembly GCF_059418285.1 of Sphingomonas sp. GW821-FHT09B04. NCBI lineage: Bacteria > Pseudomonadati > Pseudomonadota > Alphaproteobacteria > Sphingomonadales > Sphingomonadaceae > Sphingomonas > Sphingomonas sp. GW821-FHT09B04. The sequence goes on along the minus strand of NZ_JBWKPO010000002.1, from coordinate 76,664 downwards.
CAGGAAACGCAGCCCCGGCCCGTCCGGAGTCGGCTCGCTGATCGGGCCGAGCAGCTCGACTGTCACCCCGTCCTCGTGCAGGAAATCGAAAGCATCGGTGCTGAGATGATCGATCCGGCGACGGACCATCGGCGCACCCGTCAGCGCCATGGTGCGCGCATCCCAGGTTTCGAGCGCGTTCACCCATGGCTTGAAATGCTTGTTGCGCTCCGCCTCCGGCACATCGGCGGGATCGTCGACCAGTCCCGTAACGAACGGCACGCCATCGACCTCGGTCGTGCGGCCCAGCATCTCCAGGTCCTTGCGCGGCTTGCCGTCGGGCTTCTTCCCCGGCCGCTTGACCATGCCGTTGTGATAATAGCGCAGGGGAGCGATGAAGAGCCGCTGCCGCTCGTCGATCCCGGCCTCGGTCTCGGTCCCCTGCAGGATGTTGAGCCCCTCGAAATGATCGGCATCGCCGTGCGTGACGAGCAGCAGATCGACCTTGAGCGGATCGGCGGCAGTCGTACCGCGAAAACGGAACGCAGCGTGCCGCGCGAACAGCTTGTTGTCGCCGCCATCAATGAAGATCGTCTTGCGCCCCGGCGTGTCGAGGATCAGCCCGTCGCCCTGCTGCACGTCGATCATCGACAGGCGCAGCAGCGCAGTATCGCGGAACTTCGCCGAGGCTTTAACCAGCCCCTCGCGCCGCACCTTGCCGCCATGCTCCAGCGCCTTGAGTCGGTGGCCGGCCGCGCTGGTCGAGACCAGCTCGACCTCATCACCCCAATAGAGGTGCCAGATGCTGCCATCGTCGCAGCGCATATCGACAAAGTCATCGTCCAGAAAAGGCATCGCGCTTCTCCCCCAAACAACGCGTTCCGGCCAAATCTGGCGTAGATCGATGACAGGCTCGCGTCGAAACGCTCTACTACGCGCGCAAGACATGCACAGCCGCTCCACCCACCACCACTGCCGGGCGGCAGATCACGCCCCACTCTCATAGCACAATCCATCGACAAACAAGCACAGTTTACCGCTCGATAAGTAATGGATGATAGTAAAGCGGGGTGATCGAGCGGCTAACCTCCTCTCGCGTTTCCTTGCCCTCGATGCAGATCGGGCTTGTTCTGCTGAGCCTGCTCGCCACCTCCTTTTATCCCGCTGCGCAAGGGCCGATGGCACTGATCGCGCTTGACGGCCGCGACGCGGGAACGCTGGCGGGTCCCGCGATCGAACGCGGCGCGGCACTTCGAGGCCGCGGACCTCGCCCCAATATCCTGATCGTCGACGGACAACGCGACAAGCTGTTGTGGCCGATGCTGTCGCACGGGGTTCTCGTCATAGCGGCGCCCGAAGACTGGTGCGGCGCAGAAAGGAAGCGCACATGACCCCGCCCGAGGTGACGTTGTTGCGCTTGCGCGGAGTACGGATCCTCGTTGCATCGAGTTGGGCGATCACCCTGTTCATCGCGCTCGCCGCTGCCATCTTCGCCGAGGACAAGGCATTCCCCGTGCTGGTCATGGGCGCCACCGCCAATCTGTTCCCGACCTGGATGGCGCTGCACAACCGCACCGACCGCGCAGCGCGCATCACGATCGGCACGCTCGCGGCGATTCTGCCCTCGATCGGCGTCTATGCGCTCAGCGGCTACAGCTGGCAGATGGACGCCCATATGTACTTCTTCGTGGCGCTCGCAGCGCTGACGATCCTGTGCGACTGGAGCGTCATCATCGTCGCTTCGGCGCTGATCGCGCTCCACCATCTCATCCTGCAGTTCATCGCTCCCGCCTGGGTCTTCTATGACGGGAGCGGCCTTGGGCGCGTGTTCTTCCACGCCGCCGCAGTGGTGATGCAGGCGGCGATGCTCATCTTCCTCATCCATGTGCTGCGCGGACTGATGCAGCGTCAGGCCGATGCGCGGCTGGCGAGCGAGCGCGTCGCCGAGGATGCCGAGGCGCGCCGCGGCGCCGCCGAGGATGCGATGACCGCCGCCGCTGAAACCGCGCGCCGCGATGCGGAAGAGCGCAGGCGCCAGGCCGAGATCGAGCGCGCCGCCGCCGCGCGCGCGCAGATGCAGCGCCTGACGCTCGACTTTCAGGACAATGTTTCGGGTGTGGTGCAGGCGGTCGGCGATGCGGCCGCGGAACTCGACAATCTCGGTCACGCCCTGCTCGACATGGCGCGGCGCGGCAGCCGCGAATCAACCGACACCGCCAGCCGCGCGACTCAGGCCTCGGCGAGCGCCGACATCCTCGCCGCCCGACTGCACGACATGGCCGCGTCGATCACTGCGATCGCCGCCAGCGCCGACCAGCAGGCCCGCCGAAGCGACGATGCCAACAGCATCTCCGCCGCCGGCCGCGACGCCGTCCGCATCCTGACCGAACAGTCGCACAGCATCACCGGCTTCGCCGACTCGATCCACAACATCGCGGCGCACACCAATTTGCTAGCCCTCAACGCGACCATCGAAGCCGCCCATGCCGGCGATGTCGGCCGCGGCTTCGCGGTGGTCGCACACGAGGTGAAGATGCTCGCCGGGCAGGCCGCGACCGCGACCGACGAGATTCGCCAGCTGGCGGGATCGGTCGATTCGGGCGCCGATGTCGCGCAGGATGCGCTCATCCAGATTTCGGCGATGGTCGCGGACCTCGCCACCGCCGCCAATGCGATCCGGAGCGCGGTCGAAACCCAGCGCCTGACCGCCGCTGCCATCGAGCTTTCGGCGCGCGACACGGCGCTCGGGGTCGAGGCGATGGCCGATCGCGTCGGCGAAATCGCCTCGATCGCCAGTGAGACCGAGACGCTCTCCGATCGCGTCGCCGGCGCCGCCCGCAGCCTGTCGGCGACCGCAAGACGGCTCGACGACGCAACGAAGCAATTCGTGACAGGGATCGCCGCCGCCTGAGGGATTGATTTGGCGGCACTAGCCCGCTCCCCCACCCGGCCACCCAACGCCAGTATCCTCTGGGTGGCCGGGTGGGGAGCGGGCTGGTGCCGCGCGCCGCAAGGCGCATCATAAAGCACACAAAGAAAACGGCCGGCGGATCGCTCCACCGGCCGTCGCCCTCGCTCACAAGCTGATTAGAAGCGGAACGCCGCCGTCGCGCGAAGCGAATGCATGTCGAACCGGTTCTGGCTGCGCGCGAAGTCCGCGCCGCCCGCCAGCACGAACGGGTTGGTCGCGCCCGCGGTGCCGGTGCCGACATTCACCCGCGCATCGTCGTCATTGTAGCGGCTGTAGATGTATTCGACGCCGAGCGAGACGTTCTTGCTCAGCTTCTGCTCCAGACCGCCGCCGGCCTGCCAGCCCCACGCATGGTCCTTGCCCGACAGCGCGAACGAGTTCGTCGTGTTGCTGGTCGCGAAGCTGTGGTCGATCTTGGCGTAGGCGCCGCCGCCGGTCGCATAGACCAGCGTCTTCGGACCAACGGTGTAACCGGCGCGGGCGCGCAGCGCTGCGTTCCAGTCGAGCTCACGGGTCATGGTGTAGAAGGCCGGGGTGGTGCTGAACGCCGAAACGCTGTCGCGCACTTCCGACTTGCCGAACTCGCCGACCAGGCCGAGCACGACCTTGCCCATCTGCTTGTCGAAGCCGAGCCGCGCATAATATTCGACGCCGTCCTTATCGTTCTTGCACGCAAGGTTGGCGGTCGAGGTCGCCGCGCCGTTGCAGAAGCCCGGCGCGAAGGCGTTGCCGCCGCCCGACGTCGCGATGGTGTCCCCAAAGCTGCCGTTGCGGCCCGCGTCGAACAGGATCGATTCGCCGACATCGTTCTTCTGAACGGTGTAGCCGACCGATCCGCCGACATAGAAACCGGTGAATTCGTCGCCGTCCGCGGCATCCTGGGCATAAGCCGGGGTTGCGGCGACAGCGAGGGTCAGGGCGCCGGTGGCGGCACCCAGCAGGGTACGCATACGCATGTTAGGGGGTACTCCATTGGTTACTAGCGGCGGGATAACGAGCGATTGCGCCATTCTATCCCGTGCTTTGTCGCAAACCGCCGAATGTGTTGCATTGCAGCAACAGCCCCGCTTGCCCGCACCCCGCGGAACGATATAGCAACAGGCAATGTCCTCCGATCTGTTCCAGCCCTCGTCCGCCACGCCCGCCAACACCTATGACGCCTCGTCGATCGAGGTGCTTGAAGGGCTCGAGCCGGTCCGTCGCCGTCCCGGCATGTATATCGGCGGCACCGACGAGCGCGCGCTGCATCACCTCGCCGCCGAAGTGCTCGACAATGCGATGGACGAAGCGGTGGCGGGCCATGCCAACCGGATCGAGGTGACGCTCGATGTCGGCAACCGGCTGACCATCACCGACAATGGCCGCGGCTTTCCGATCGATCCGCACCCCAAATTCCCCGACAAGTCGGCGCTCGAGGTGATCCTCTCGATGCTTCATTCGGGCGGCAAATTCTCGGGCAAGGCCTATGCAACATCCGGCGGCCTGCATGGCGTCGGCATCAGCGTGGTCAACGCGCTGTCGGTCGATACCGTGGTCGAGGTCGCACGCGACAAGCAGCTCTATCGCCAGCGCTTCAGCCAGGGGCAGACGCTGGGTCCGCTCGAGCATCTCGGCGGAACCCCCAACCGGCGCGGCAGTCTCGTCAGCTTCACCCCCGATACTGAGATTTTCGGGGAGATGAACTTCAAGCCGGCCCGGCTCTACAAGCTCGCCCGCTCCAAGGCCTATCTGTTCGCGGGTGTCGAGATTCGCTGGAAATGCGCGCCCGAGCTGATCTCGGACGACACCCCCGCCGAAGCGGTGTTCCAGTTCCCGGGCGGCCTTGCCGATCACCTGAAGGAGCAGATCGGGACGCGCGAAGGCGCGACCGCGGAGTTCTTCTCGGGCAGCCAGGAGTTTCCCGACTCACAGGGCCGCGTCGAATGGGCGGTCGCATGGCCGCTATGGAGCGACGGCAGCTACAGCTGGTATTGCAACACCATCCCGACGCCCGATGGCGGCACTCACGAACAGGGACTGCGGCAGGCACTGGTGCGCGGCATCCGCGCCTTTGGCGATCTGGTCGGGAACAAAAAGGCCAAGGACATCACCGCCGACGACATCATGGTCGGTTCCGAGCTGATGCTCTCGGTGTTCATCCGCGAGCCGCAGTTCCAGTCGCAGACCAAGGATCGCCTGACCTCGCCCGAGGCGACGGCGCTGGTCGAAAAGGCGGTACGCGACCATTTCGACCATTTCCTCGCCGACCGCATGGACCGCGGCAAGGCGCTGCTCGGCTATGTCCTTGAAAGAATGGACGATCGTCTCCGCCGCAAGCAGGAGCGCGAGGTCAAGCGCAAGACCGCGACCTCGGGGCGCAAGCTGCGCTTGCCCGGCAAGCTCACCGACTGCTCGGCCGACGATCCCGCCGGCACCGAGCTGTTCATCGTCGAAGGCGATTCGGCCGGCGGCAGCGCCAAGCAGGCGCGCGACCGCAAGACCCAGGCGATCCTCCCGATCCGCGGCAAGATCCTCAACGTCGCCTCCGCGACGACGGCAAAGATCGGCGCGAATACCGAGATCGCCGACCTGACCCTCGCGCTCGGCTGCGGCACGCGCAAGGACTGCGTTGTGGACAACCTTCGCTACGAACGCGTCGTCATCATGACCGACGCCGACGTCGACGGCGCCCATATCGCGACCTTGCTGATGACCTTCTTCTTCCAGGAGATGCCCGACCTCGTCCGCCGCGGGCATCTTTATCTCGCCCAGCCGCCGCTCTACCGCCTGACCGCAGGCACCAAGTCGCTCTACGCTCGCGACGACGCGCATCGCGCGCAGATCGAGGCGAACGAGTTCAAGGGCCGCAAGGTCGAGGTCGCGCGCTTCAAGGGCCTTGGCGAGATGAATCCCGGCCAGTTGCGCGAAACGACGATGGATCCCAAGACCCGCGGCATGATCCGCATCACCCTGCCGCAGGAATATGAGGAGCGCGCAGGCGTCAAGGATCTGGTCGATCGGCTGATGGGCACCAACCCTGCCCACCGCTTCGCCTTCATTCAGGAGAATGCGGCCCGGCTCGACGAGGAAGCGATCGACGCCTGATCTTTTCCGCCACCGCGTGTAAGGAATCCCCGTCGCCCGCGACTAAAGGGGCATGAACGCGGAAATGGCCCAGATCGAGCGCGGGGATACGGTACAGGACCGGCTTTATGCCGAAATGTCCACGGCTCACGCGCCGGCAATTGCCCGCCTTGCACGCGCGGTCGAAGCCGATGCAGACCGCGCCCGCGACCTCGAACAAGACATGCACCTCGCGCTATGGCGCAGCCTTGCCGCCTATGACGGCCGCTGCGCACCCGGGACCTGGACCTACCGCGTCGTCCACAACATCGCCGCGACCCACGTCGCGCGCGCCCGACGCAGCGCACGCCTCGTTTCGCTCGACGAGGCCGGCACGATCCTGACGGCCGACGATCCGGAAACGATCGCCGACCAAAGCCGTCTGCTCGCGCGCCTGCACGGCCTGATCGCGGCTCTCAAGCCCACCGACCGCAGCGTCATCCTGCTCTATCTCGAAGGGGTCGATGCATCGACGATCGCCGAAGTCATCGGACTCTCACCCGGCAACGTCGCGGTAAAGGTGCACCGGATCAAGGCGCTGCTTGCCAGCCATTTCGTAACAGGAGCGCCAGCATGACCGATCCGATCGTCAATCTCTGGACCGCACAACAGACCGGTGCTCGCCCTCCCTCCGTCGCCGAGCTGGCCGTGCGCGCCAGCCGGTTCCGCAATCGGATGCGCGTCAGCAATCTGGTCGAATATGGGGCCGGCGCGCTGGGCATCCTCTTCTTCGGCAACATCGCCATCAAGGCGTCCGACTGGGGCGTCCGCATCGCCAGCCTCATGATCATCGCCGGTGTCTGTATCGTCATCCGCAATCTATGGCGTCGACGCCCTGCCGACGACCCGGCGGCGCTGGCCCGGGATGCACGCACCCACTATCGCCAGTTGCTCGTCGCACGCCACGACGCGCTGGCGAGCGTAGGCCGCTGGTATATTGCCCCATTCATCCCCGGTATGGCCGCCTTCGTCCCGGCGAGCGTCCTCGCACAGGCCGAAACTGTGCCGCTCAGCACCGCGCTGCTCAACGGCGGCATCGGGACCGCGGTGATCACACTCATCTTCGGGCTGGTATTGTGGCTCAACCGCGCCGCCGCCCGCATCATCGCCATGGAAATCGCGACGCTCGACGCCGATCCGGCTATTGATTGATCCGTCCCCGAAAGGATTCCTGATGCGAACAGTCCTTCTCGCTGCCTGCTGCCTGATCTCCGCAATGACCGCTCCCGCCCTCGCGCAATCCGCTGCACAGCCGGCGTCCGCGAATGCCGAGGTTCCGCCGGCGCTCAAGGCGCGGATCGACGCCTTGCCGGCATTGATCAACGGCGCCGGCGATTTCGAAGACTTCTTCGCCCCCGCCTTCAAGGCACAGATACCCAAGACCCAGTTCGACCAGATCGGCCCGCAGCTGAAGGCACAATTTGGCGCGGTGGTGAAGGTCGAGAAGGTCACCGCGGCCTCGCCCCATGCCGCCACCGTCGAACTGGGTTTCGAGAAGGGCATCGCCATCGTCGATATCGTCGTCGATCCCACCCCGCCGCATCGCGTCACCGGCCTGCGGATATCGCGCGTTGAGCCGCGCGGCGACAGCGTAGCGAAGGTGGCGGCAGATATCCGCACGCTGCCCGGCACCGCTGCTTTCGGCATCTATGCGTTGGGCGATGGTGTGACGCCCGTCGCCGAACTGGCGGGCAGCCAGCCCATGCCGATCGGGTCTGCGTTCAAGCTGTGGATCCTTGCCGAAGCCACGCGGCAGGTGAACACGGGGATGCGCAAGTGGAGCGACGTCGTCACGTTGAACGAGCGCTCGATGCCATCCGGGATCACTCAGCACTGGCCCAAAGGTGCGCCGGTGACGCTCCACACGCTGGCGACGCTGATGATCTCGATCAGCGACAATACCGCGACCGATGCGCTGCTCCTCGCGCTCGGACGCGACAAGGTCGATGCAATGGTCTCGCAGACCGGCGTCGCCGATCCCGCCGCGACGCTTCCGCTGCTGACGACGATGGAGCTGTTCCAGCTCAAGGTCCCCGCCAACGCCGATCTCGCTGCGCAGTGGAAAGCGGCCGGGCCGGACGGCCGCCGCAAGCTGCTCGCCGACAATCGCGCGCGGCTGGCGGCGACGAAGATCGATCCCTCGATGTTCGCCGACAAGCCGCTGGCGCCTGATGTGGAATGGTTCGCCAGCGCCCGCGACGAAGCCGCGGTGCTCAACTGGCTGCGCACCAACGGCGGCGAGCAAGCACTGGCGATCCTCGCGGTTAACCCCGGCGCGCCCGTAGCTGCGCTGTTCGACTATGCCGGGTTCAAGGGCGGATCCGAGCCGGGGGTGATCTATATGAGCTGGCTGGTGAAGACGAAAAAGGGCAATTGGTACGCAATCACCGGCGGCTGGACCCGCAAAGACGCCGCCGTGGATGAGCGCGGTTTTGCGATCCTGATGAACCGGCTGCTGACGCAAACCGCCAGCCGCTAGATATCGCTAGTCGGTCCATTCGTGCGCGCTCAGCAGAGCTGGTGCCGCAACGACCAGACGCGAAAATCGATCCGGTCAGCGAATGTTAATCTCGAAACCTCGTAATTCTGCAGATCGGCAAGAGCAGGTTTGTCGGATGCCCGCCACTTCTGTGTCGAAGCATCGAATAGGGGGAGGTCTTCATGATCGCGCAGAAGGTGTTACTGATCGGCTCTGCATTGTTTGTCTTGCCCGCCATCGCCCAGGCACAGGACAGCTCCGACGTTCAGACAGTCGTGGTCACCGGGAAGCCGCTGGCGGAGACCGAAAGGCAGCTCAAGGCCTGCCTCGCCCGCCAATGCCCGCCCAGGGAAGATATCGACGCCAGCCTTGCATATGCCGAGAACCAGTTCGTTGCGGGCGAGTATCATGCCGCGCGAATCACGCTTGCCGCGGCGCGCGGACGCAATGCCCGCTTTGCCAGCCAATATCCGGTCGAAGTCGCCGATCTCACCCGCGCCTATGGGCGGCTTAGCGATCTCGACGGCTATCGCAACCTCAGCCGGCTCCTCCAGATCGAATCGCTTGATGCGCTCAAGGCGGGGCTCGACAAGGGCGATTCACGTGTCCTGATGCAACGGCTGATGACCGGCGACGAATATGCCCGCGCGGGACGGGTCGTCGCGGCGATCGACGTCTATCGCAAGGTCGCGAAGCAAGCCGACAAGGCCGGACTGCCGCAGGTTCGCGGCTACGCCATGTTCCGCGAAGCCGCGCTCTACGGCGCAGTGAGCCAGCAAAGGCCAGCCTATCGCAGCGCGGCTGAGAACGCGATCGCGCGGATCGAGAAGACGGTTCAGCCAGAGCTGGCGCCGTTCCGCTCTGCGGCAGGCATGCTCCGCGCCAGCCTGGCATCAAGGCATGGCGACAAGCAGGCGGTCGACAAGGCCGTGGCGTCACTCGGCACCAAAGTCGACAAGCCTGTATTGATCTACGCGCCCATCGTGCAGCTTGATCAGTCAAACGTCCCGCCGACCGGCGTTGGGCTGGCATCATTGGGACTCGATACCGGCCCTCAATGGATCGACGTGCGCTTCCGCATCGCCGCCGACGGCACCGTCAACGATGTCGAGACGCTGCGGCAATCCGACGCGGTGCACGGCCTATGGCCCGGGAAGGTGCGCGAGGCGGTCGCGGGCCGCCGTTACGCACCGCTCAGGCTGGCGGCCGAGGAAGAAGGACTCGAACGGATCGAACGGTTCACGATGGTCTTCGACACGCACACCCCGACCGGTTCGCGGTTACGTTCCCGTGCACTCATAGGCCGGCTGTCTTCGATTGACCTGACACCCGAACCCGCCGGTTCGGCGCCGCGCGAGTCCAGTAAGGGCGGCTGAGGCCGCTGGCCGCCCTGCAAAGGATCGCTAGGGCCTGCCGCCGATCCACTCGTCGCGCAACAGCCCATAGATCGTCGTGTCGCGCACGCCCAGATGCGTTTCCCACTCGGCGCGCAGCAGCGCTTCGTGCTTGAAGCCCAGCCGCTCGAGCATTGCGCGGGACGGCTTGTTGTCCGGATCGGTATCCGCGAACACACGCCGCTGCCCTTCGGCAAAGATCTGGTCGATCACCGCCGATGCCGCCTCGCGGGCAATACCGCTGCCCCAGTGATCGCGCACGAGGATATAGCCGATCTCGGTGACGTTGCCCTGCCGCTTCTCGCCCGCAACAACCGTGCCGATCGCAGTATCGTCGCCCTTGAGCGTGATCGCCCAGCGGCGCCACTCCGGCGCGTCGCGCGCCAGATCCGCGCGCGTCTCCTCAACGCTCGCATGTGGCGGACCGGACCAATATTGCATCAGTTCGGGATCGGCGAAGGCACGGTGCAACGCCTCGGCATCATCGAGCCTGCGCGGCCGCAGAACGAGCCGCTCCGTCTCGATCGTCACCATTTCACGTTGCGGCGGGGTCACGCTTCTCCCAGCGCCTCGACCAGCGTCTTGACCTTCTTCTGCCGCCATTGCGGCAGCGGCGCGACCATCCAGTAGCCGAGCCGCGAAGGCCGCGGATCGCCGAGCACTGCGACCCGCCCCGCCTCGATATCCCCGCGCGCAAGCAATTCGGGCACGCTCGCGCGGCCCAGGCCTTCTGCGGCGGCATCGAGCGCAAGGCCGGCATCGCCGACACGTACCAGCGCTGCCCCGTCCTCGGCCACACAACCCGGCCAGGCGATCGGTGTGTCGGCATTGGAGCCGGGGCGACCGACGGTCACCATGCCGTCGCTCTCCAGTGCCTCACCCTCATGCTCGCCCGGCCCTTCGCCCCAGCGGATCGCGAGGTCGAGATTGGCTTCGGTGAAGTCGATCGCCTCATCCGCGGTGATGAGCACGAAGCGCAGCTCAGCATCGTCGCGGGCAATCTCAGCGAGGCGCGGCATCAGCCATTTCTCGGTCAGGTCACGCGGCGCAGCGATGGTCAGCGACTTGGACGATTGCCCCGCCTGCATCGCCCGCACCGATTCCTCGAACTGGAGGAAGCCCGCGCGCAGCGCAGCGAGACCGGCCTCCGCCTCAGGCGTCAGCTCCAGCCCCTTGGTTGTGCGGCGGAACAGCACCACACCCAGCGTATCCTCGAGCGCGCGGATCTGTTGACCGACTGCCGCCGGGGTCACCGCCAGCTCATCCGCCGCGCGCGTGAAGGACAGATGCCGCGCCGCCGCGTCGAGCACGCGCAGGCCGTTCAAGGGGAGATGAGTCCGCTTCATTCCGCAACCGCCGGTGCCAACAGAGTGAATTTGGGAATCGCCACGTCGAACTCCATGCCGTCCGCGCCGATCATGTGGTAGCTGCCCTGCATCGAACCCGTGGGCGTCGCGAGCGGGCAGCCCGAGACATAGTCGTAACTGGCGCCCGGCGCGATCATCGGCTGTTCGCCGACCACGCCCTCGCCCTCCACCGAATGGCGCGAACCGCGACCGTCGGTGATGATCCAGTGGCGCGTGAGCAGTTGCACTGCCTGACGCCCCTCATTCTCGATGCGGATGTGATACGCCCAGAACCAGCGGCCCCGGTCGGGCTCCGACTGTTCGGGCAGATAGCTCACCGAGACGCGCACGACGATGTCGCGCGTGATTTCTTCCTGAGAGAAGAGCGCCTTCACAACCCGACCGAGCCGAGGGCCTGATCGAGATCGGCGATCAGGTCCTCCGGATCTTCAAGGCCGACATTGAGCCGCAGCATGCCCTCGCCCACGCCCATCAACAGGCGCTGGTCCTCGGCGACGCCGCTGTGCGTGGTGGAGGCAGGATGAGTCATCAGCGAACGAGAATCGCCGATATTGTTCGAGATGTCGATAAGGCCGAGCGCGTCGAGCAGTCCGTGTGCCTGAGCGCGTCCGCCGTCGAGCTCGATCGAGAAGATCGGCCCCGCTGCAGCCATCTGGCTCATCGCCAGATTGTGCTGCGGGTGGCTCGGCAGGCCAGGAAAATTAACGCGCGGAACGCGGCCCTCGAGGAAGCGCGCGACCTTGAGCGCGTTCTCGCTCTGGCGCTGGATGCGCAGGTCGAGCGTCTCCAGCCCCTTGAGCACCACCCACGCGTTGAACGGCGACAGCGTCGGCCCGGTGTTGCGGTGGAAGGGCAGCAGCGTGTTGTTGATGAAATCCTCGGTCCCGCATACTGCACCGGCGAGCACGCGGCCCTGTCCGTCCATCATCTTGGTCGCCGAATAGGCGACAACGTCCGCACCGAAATCCATCGGCCGCTGCAGCGCCGGCGTAGCGAAGGCATTGTCGACCACCGTGACGATGCCGCGTTCGCGGGCGATCGCGCAGACGGCCTTCAGATCAACCACGTCCATCGTCGGGTTGGCGGGCGTTTCGAAGAAAAACACCTTGGTGTTCGGGCGGATCGCGTCGACGAACTCCTGCGGGTCGCGCGCATCGATCACCGTCGTCTCAATCCCGAACTTCGGGAGTTGCGTGTCAGTCAGCCAGCGGCACGAGCCGAACGCAGCGCGTCCGCCGATCAGATGATCGCCCGCCGACAGCTGGCACAGCAGCGCCACCGTCATCGCGGCCATCCCCGACGCGGTTGCGCGGCATGCTTCGGCGCCTTCCAGCAGTGCGATCCGATGCTCGAGCATCTCCACCGTCGGGTTCTGCAGGCGCGAATAGGTCATGCCCTGCTGATCGCCCGAGAAGCGCGCAGCGGCGTCGCCGGCGCAATCATAGGCATAGCCCGAGGTCAGGAAGAGCGCTTCGCTCGTCTCGCCCCATTCGCTGCGGGCGGTCCCCCCGCGCACGGCGAGCGTGGCAGGCTTCCAGTTCTTGGTGATCTCGCGATCTTGTCCGGTACGACGCTTCATGGCGAACCCTCTAGAAGCGTTGCCCACAGGCGCGCAAGGGTGGTGGGTGACGGACGCCCCAAGCTACGCTATCGCATCGACGGATGCTCGATCGCCTCGAACAACGCCCCGTCCTGCTGGCGCTGCTGATCGGCATCGCGGCGCTGTTGCTGTTCGGCATCGGCGTCCAGCGTCCCAGCATTCTGATGTTCGACGAAGTGCACTATGTGCCCGCTGCGCGCGTGCTGCTCGACCTGTCGCACCCGGTGAACATCGAACACCCGTTGCTCGGCAAGTCGTTGATTGCACTCGGAATGCTGATCTTCGGCGACAACCCGATCGGGTGGCGGATCATGCCCGTATTTGCCGGGGCGCTGACGATCATGGGCGTCTACGCCTTCACCCTGTTGCTCACGCACGCAACGCGCACCGCGCTGTTCGCGGCGCTGTTCGCGATACTGGGCCAGCTCGTCTTCATTCAGGCCCGGATCGCGATGCTCGACGCGTTTCTCGGGCTGTTCCTCATATGGGCGGGTACCGCCTTCCTGTGGACAATGCAGGGCGATTCGCGGCGCGCGTCCTCGCGCTGGATAGTATGCGCCGTGTTGTTTGGCAGCGCAGTCGCGGTGAAATGGGCGGCAATCCCCTATGTCGCATTCGCGGGTGTGGCGTTCCTGTGGCTGCGACGCGGCCACCCTGAACGCTTTGGTGGCATGGGCTGGTTTGCCGGTCTCGCGATCCTCGGCGCGATCAGCATCGGCACCTATTTGCTGACCTTCGCTCCCGCCTTTTTCTATTCGGTGAATCCGTTGACGCTGGCGCGGCTGATTCCCTTCCAGCTCGAGATGCTCGAGCTCCAGACCCAGCAACTCACCCCGCACAACTACCAGTCGGACTGGTGGAGCTGGCCGCTGATGATCCGCCCGATCTGGTATTTCTACGAACCCGATCAGGGTGCGACACGCGGCGTACTGCTGATCGGCAATCCGGCGATCATGTGGGGCGGACTGGTCGCGGTCGCGGCCTGTTGGTGGGCCGGGTTGCGCGAAAAGGCCGGCGTGCCGCTCGCCGCGGCGATCCTGTGGACCTTCTCGCTCGGCGTCTGGGCGGTGATCCCCAAGTCGCTCGGCTTCTATTACTACTACTACTTGCCCGGCATCATCCTGTCGGTCGTGCTGGCAGTCGCGTTCCAGCATTATGCGGCGCGGGTGAAGCGCAACGACGAATGGTACCTGGTGCTCTGCGTCGGGCTGTTCGCCTATTTCTACCCGATCCTCTCCGCGCTTGCCTTGCCCAGCGACCGGGGGTTCGAACGCTGGATCTGGTTCCCGAACTGGGCCTGAGCTAACGCGCGATGCGCCACGCGGGACCTGTCACCGGCAACCCGCGGCGTTCGAGCTGGTCGAGCACACCGTCGCTCTCCGCCAATACCCGGATCGGCACCACGGCAAGGGTCACGCCCGGCTGCGCCATCGCCTCGTCGATCGCCGCGATCCACTGCCCGCGAAGCGCAGGACCGAAGCTGCTGTCGGTCCAGGGCCAGCAACGTCCGAGCGCCGTTTCGAGCGGATTGGTCATCACCGCGGGAATATCGAAGCTGGTCCAGGCCTTGCCCCGCGCCGTCACGATATCGGGGCCAACCTCAGCCGCAGCCATCGCGGCGTCGAGGCAGGGAAGATGGCTGGCCGGCGCCGCCGCGAACAGATTGTCGAGCATATCCTCGCCGCGCACCTCACCGACCGGACGCGTGGCGATATCCGCACGCCGCGCGGACTTGCGCACCACGTCGGTCGCATCGTCGGTGGTGTCCTTGCTGAACGCGAGCCGCTTCGAAAGCAGGTCGAAGGCGGTCATCAGGAAATTGCTCCGGTCGTAGCGCTGGCCATACCGCGACTCGAGCGCCCGAAGGCGAGCTAACCGGGTCGCATCGAGATAGTCGCCGGCAACCCCCTTATGGGGCAGCTTGGTAAGCTTCCCGCCCTTGAAGATGAGCCTCAGAATATCGCCCGGCGAAACCTTGGCCTTGGTGCCCAGGATGATGCGTTGCGCGCCGGCGGTGGCCCTTTCCAGCCGGTCGGGGTGCCAGGGTGTCGCCTTGGGGACTTCGGTGATCTCGCCAACCAGCAGCACGACCCCGGTCGACGTCTCGACCGTCCACATCGGCGCGCCCGAGCGCCGCGCGGTGACGACCACCTCTTCCCCAGAATCCGGCGCGGCCTCCTGCGCGACGGCAGGAACAGCAATGCTTACCGACAACAGGGTAAGCGGAAGAAGCAGCAAACGCGACCTGATCATCGCGGCTTCCTCGCCCGCAATCAAAGCGCCAATAAGGCAGCCTTAGTATCGCCCCCACACAAAGCGCGACGACAGCGCGAAATTCCACACCGCTGCGACCACGATCCCCGCCAATGCGGAGGGCGCCCATTGCGCCTGCTGCACGTCGTGCAGGAACGCGGCAACGCCGACATTCGCGACAGCGCCGACCGAGCAGACGATGCAGAAACCGATCCAGCCGTCCAGCAACTGGCGGAATCCCTTCAACCGCGCGTCGCGATAGGTGAGCGCGTTGTTGAGGAAGAAGTTGAACGTCATCGCGACCATCGTCGCGACGATCGTGCCGGTCAGGAAGCTGTACCCGAACAGGCGATAGAACAGCCACAGCGCACTGAAGTGGACTCCCGCCCCCAGCGCGCCGATCGCGGAGAACATCGCGAACCGTACCGGGATCACCCGCCCGAACATCCGGTCGTAGAGCGCGATCAGATATTCCATCGCGACGACGTGATCGAGCTTGCTTTCACCCTCCTGCCGCGTGCGGAAGACATAGGGCAGCTCAACGAACTTCAACTGCCGCGGGCTGGCGGTCATGATGTCGAGCAGGATCTTGAAGCCGATCGCCGAGAGATGCGGCACCATCTCGCGCACCACTTCGCTGCGGATCATGAAGAAGCCGCTCATCGGATCGCTGAGGTCCACCTTAAGCACCTGGCGCGAGAGCCTGGTCGCCAGCGCCGATTTGGCGACGCGGTCCTTGTCCCATTCGCCAGTGCCGCCGCCATCCACGAAGCGCGAACCGATCGCGACATCGAGGCCGGCGTCAGCCTGCAGCGCATCGAGCATCTTCGGCAATAAGGTCTCGTCATGCTGCATGTCGCCGTCGATCACCGCGACGTGCGGCGCGGCGGTGGCGCACATCCCCTCGATCGTTGCCGAGGAAAGTCCGCGCCGCCCGATCCGCTGGATCACCCGCACGCGGGTGTCGGTCCGGCCCAGTTCGCGCGCCGCATCGGCGGTGCCGTCGGGGCTGTCGTCATCGACGAAGATCGCTTCCCAGCGCCTCCCGGCCAGCGCCTTGTCGAGCGCAGCGACGAGAATCGGCACATTGCGCCGCTCGTTGAAGGTCGGAATGACGACCGCCAGCTCGAGCAGCTCAGCGCTCATGCAAGCGCCTTCAGCACTGCGTCACCCATCGCTTCGGTGGAGAGCGTGCCGCCGAGATCCGCCGTGCGTGCGCCACCCACCAGCGCCGCGGTCACCGCCGCCTCGATCCGGTCGGCTGCATCTTCCATGCCCAGCGAATAGCGCAGCAGCATCGCCGCCGACAGGATCGTCGCACACGGATTGGCCTTGCCCAGTCCGGCGATGTCGGGCGCAGAACCATGGATCGGCTCGTACAGCCCCTTGCCCGAGCTCCCCAGCGTGGCCGAGGGTAGCATGCCGATCGATCCCGCGCACATGCTCGCCTGATCGGACAGGATGTCGCCGAACAGATTGCCCGTCAGGATCACGTCGAACTGCCCGGGATTGCGCACCAGCTGCATGGCGGCATTGTCGACATACATGTGGCTGAGTTCAACGTCGGGATAGTCGCGCGCCACCTCGATCACCACGTCGCGCCACAGCTGCGAGGTTTCGAGGACATTGGCCTTGTCGATCGAGCAGACCTTGCGGTTGCGCACGCGCGCCGTCTCGAACCCGACCTTTGCGATGCGCACAACCTCATCTTCGTCGTACGACATGATGTCATAGCCTTCGCGACGACCGTCCGCGGTGGTGCGCATGCCCTTCTCGCCGAAATAGACGTCGCCATTGACCTCGCGCACGATCACCATGTCGATCGCGCGCGCCACTTCGGGCTTGAGCGTCGAGGCATCCTCAAGGCCGGGGAACAGCCGTGCCGGGCGCAGGTTCGCGAACAGCTCGAGCTCCTTGCGCAGGCCGAGGATCGCCTGTTCCGGGCGCAGGTGACGCTCCAGATTGTCGCCGCGCGGATCGCCCACAGCGCCGAACAGCAGCGCATCGGCACGCTTCGCCAGGTCAAGCGTGCGTGCCGGGAGCGGATGGCCATCGCTGAAATAGGCTGCGCCACCGACCGGAGCCTCCTCGAAGGTGAGGCCAAGGTCGAGCGCGTCGAGCACGCGGCGCGCCTGCGCGGTGACTTCGGGGCCAATCCCGTCGCCGGAAAGAACTGCGATCAGCGGCATTTGCACTCCACCTGAGTCTTGAGGTCTGGGGCGCCTTACCGCCTTGACCGCTTCACGCAACCGCCCTGTTCAGCCGGTCGACCAGCCGAGCACGCGCCGCGAGCACTTCGGCGGCCTTGCCGTGGAGCAGGTCGCGCTCGAGAAAGTGCGCGGTGAGGCGCAGACCCGCGAAGATATCGTCCCACTCCGCCGCCCCGCCCGCGACGACGAAGCGCGGCAATGGCAGCAGGCGCGATTCATACCCCACCGCGCCCGAACGGCTGACCGCGATGCCACTCTTCGGACTGACAAACGCCAGGTCATCGTTGATCCCGGTCGCGGCGCAACGCTCGAGATCGAGCCCGAAGCCGAGTTCGGCGAGCATCAGCAGTTCGTATCGCACCAGCGCCGCCGCCCAGCCGCGCGCCGCCGGCGCAGCCTCGACCGCGTCGAGCATGCCTCCCAATGCCGCGTGAATCTGCGGATAGGGCTGCCCTTCGGGCAATGCCGCCGCGGTCAGCGCCGTCGCCCATTCGAACGCGGCGGCGGGCAACGGCTCGCGAAACATCGGCGCGCGGCTGTGCACCAGCTCGACGGTGAGCGCAGGCAATTGCTCCTCGGTCCGCGCCCGCCAGTCGCCGAGGACGACATTCCCCGGCTGAAGGACTGGCCGCAACTGCCGCGACCGCCCGCCACGGACATAACCCGCCATCAACCCCGCCTCCGCCGTCAGCGCACGCACGATCGCCCCGGATTCACCGTGCGGACGGATCGCGAGAACAATGGCGCTGGCGGCAAGGTGCATCGGCCGCTTGTAGCATGCAGCTCCGGGCCGTCAGCCCCGCCGCAGCTTCTTGCTCAGCTGGTCCAGCCCCGCCGCTTCGACCAGCGCCTTGCCGCCCGCCACCGCACGGTTGAAGCTGCCCAGCGCCGTCGTCGCCGCGCGGTTCGAGAGGCTGGGACGCAGCAGCAGCAGATCGAGACAGGCGACCCCGTCGGTCGAAAACTGGCGTTTGTGCTGCCCCTCGCCTTCGGTGAAATCGAAGCGCGCGAACCTGCCCTCTTCGAACAGCTCGCGAAACGCTTCCATCTGCAACACCGCGCCCGGTGACAGATCGTTGAACGCGGGGTCGTGCCCGACATATTCGTAGATCAGCGTCTCGCCCTGCGCGGGGCAATAGAGATACGCCGCGGGCTGGTCGCCGATATAGAGCAGCCAGGCGCGCACCGCATCCGCCGCCGCATCTGCCAGCATCGTTCGCACGAATTCGGGCGTACCGGGCAGCCCCTCCCCCATCAGCTTTTCCTGATAGGTGTTGACGGCGATAGCGCGCGCGATGCCGTGAAACACCTGCAGCTCGGCGGGGGTACGGAAACGCCGCACATCAAGCTGCCCGCCCGAGACCTGCGCAACCTTCTTCGCCTTGCGCTTCACGCCCTGCCGAGCGCTCGAAGAGAGCGTTCCGAGATAGCCGTCATACGTCCCGGTCAGATCCGCGAAATAGCGCATGTAGCGCTGGCGCACGAAGCCGATCATCCCGCCCGAAGCCTCAGTCATCGCCTCCAGCCGGTCCTCGGGCAACGACGTGACGATATAGCCCTGTGCTTCGTCCGGCAGCGGCGGAAGCGGGGGCAGCTGTCCATCGCGCGCATCGTCGAGGGTCATTGCCACCGGCACCATCGTTCGCCGCACGCGCAGCACCGTGCGCGCGCCGATACGGAAATTGAGCGCAGCCGCGGCGATATGGGTCACGCCGCGCGTTCCGACACGAGGTTCGACCAGAGCTGCTGCGCCTGACGGATACGCGTGCGGATCAGGCTGGGACCCAGCGGCACGTCGTTGTGGTCGAGCGGCAGGCCCGACAAGTCCGCGAAGTGGCTGGTGATGATCGCGCCGCGGCGGTCGGCGAGCATACGGCATAATGCGTCGAACCGGCCAACATGCACCGCATTGGCGCGGGTGCCGGCACGATTAGCCAGCTCAAACCCATGGCTGACGATCGTCACCGCGGCATGATCCGCGCGCACCGCATGGTCGAGCGCATCGCGCATCTCGCCAGTGGACAGCGCGCAGATCTGGAAATGCCGCAAATGCCCCACGCGATCCTCGATCAGCGTCACCGGCAGCTCGATCACCTCGCGATGTTCGACCGGCGCGATCTGCCGCTCGTGCAGCCCGATCGCGCTGGGCCAGGGGTGCTCGGAGCCGTTATGACTCGAATCATAGCGGATGCCGAGCTCGGCCAGCGCCGTCAACGTGTCGTCGCTCGCCGAATAGCTGCCCGAGCGGAAGGCGATCGGCCGCGGCGCCCCCGCCGCGACCAGCAGGTCCGACGCGGCGCGGATCAGCTCGCGCTGCTCTACCAGCGTGAAGTCGATCAGCTCGAACGAGGCATGTTTGGTCCGGTCTTCGGCGCTGGCCGCGGCCCAGTTGGGATGGAGATGCAGCTGCACCTCCTGCCCCGCCTCGAGGATCGCACCGACGACACGCTTGATCGGTTCGATGCCGTACGCAACCGCGGGCATCGGATCGACGAAGAAGGTCGCCTTGAGGTCATGCTCGGCAAGCTTGCGCAGCTGATAGCCGATCCCGACACCCGCCGGCTCCAGCGAGCGTTCGGAAATGGCGTCGATATCCAGCCCTGCGGCATGGTGACGCCACATCAATTCGGTATCGACAGTCAGGAACGCGCGAGTCGGCATGACGCCGCTTTATCCTTCCCCCGTGAAGAAATCCCAAATCCGGACATCATCCGGCATTCCCACCCTCCCCGAGGTGCGGAAACGCCGACGCTTCGAGAAAATTCTTGAGCTGGAGCGCAAGGCAGGCAACACAGGGCCACATGTCCGAGGCGTAATTCGGGACGGAGCGTAACGATGACCGGTATGACGATCCGCCGCTTCAGCCTTGTCTCCTTCGCCCTTGTCATGAGCCGGACCGGCATCCTCAGTTGATGCTCACCGCCTGATTGGCCGCCGGACGCGTCGATTGCGCGCATGATCCCCGCGGCAATGGGTGGCAAGTAATGCCGCCGCCCTCACGTTCAAACACGATGCGGTTTGCATATCCCCGGATGTCGCGACCCTTTCACCGAGCGGTGCCGGGATCGTCGTCCGCCAGACCGCATCGCATGCCGCCAGCTTCTCGCCGGCTTTCGAGGTATCATGATCAAATCGCGTCCGTTGAGCCAAGACGATCTTCCGGCTCCCAGCGAGCGGAAGGCGGCTCGCCGCAATCTGTTCGTCGCCTTCACGATCCTGTTCTGCACGGTCGGCATCCCGGCGATGATGATTCCGGTGCTGCTCGGCGCCATCCAGGACGATACCGGCTGGTCGAGAGGGGATGTATCGACCCTCAACTCGATCAAATTCGGGGTCGGCGCCGCCACCGCATTCTTCACGGGGCACCTCGTCGAACGGTTCGGCGTCAAGCGCCTTGCCGTCCTGTGCGCCGTGATGGCGGGCGTGGCGCTGGCGATGTTCGCCAATGCCACGACCTTGCCCATGCTCTATCTCGTCGGAGCGCTGCTGGGCTTCAGTGCGCTGGGCACCGCGACCTCGATGAAGATCTTCGTGTCGCAATGGTTCGCGGAGGGCCAGGGGGTGGCGGTGGGCATCGCCTTTATCGGCCTGAGCTCCGCGGGCGTGGTGGTGCCGTGGCTGACCACCATCGCGGTCGAAGCCTATGGCTGGCGTAGTGCCGTGCTGATCATGAGCGCCGGAATCTGGGTCGTGGCATTGCCGGTCCTGATGTGGGGCGCGCGCGAACATGTTCGGCCGTCCGCCGAAACGGAGGACGGCTCCGCCGTCGAGGAAAGCCCGGCGGAGGCGTTTCGCAGCATTCGCTTTTCGTCTGTCCTGATCCTGCTGCTCTGCTCGAACTTCCTCATCGGCCTGGTCGATGAATCGGTCGCCACCCATCTCTTCCTGTTTCTCGACCGCGAGGTGCAGCTCGGCGCCGCCGTTGCCGCTATCGGCTTCTCCAGCGTCATGCTGATGAGCAATGTCGGAAAGATCGGCTTCGGCTGGCTGATCCAGCGCTTTTCGACGAGCGGGGCCGCTGCCTGTTTCTTCATCGCGGCCTTTGGCGTGCTGCTGACGCTGCCCGTCGGCGGAGTCGGCACGATTGTCCTTCTCGCGATCGTCTATGGCCCGACACAGGGCGGGTTTCTGGTCAATATCCCGGTGCTTTCCCGCCAGATCTTCGGCCCGGTGGCGATGATCCGGGTGATCGCCGTGATGACGACGGCGTTCAACCTGGGCGCGGCGGTCGGTCCGGCGGGCGTGGGCTATGTCTTCGATGCGACGGGATCGTATCGCATCCCGTTCATCCTGCTCAGCGGCATCGCCGTGCTCGCCGCGTTGCTGATGGTCCTTTGCGGTCGGCTGGTGCGGCGTGATGCGCTTCGGTGGGGGGCACCGCAGGGCGCCTGAAAGTCCCTCGTTCAGCGCCCTCTATTCCGGACGCTCTGCCCAACCGCGCCCCAGTTGGGATGGAAGCGCAACTGCACCTCCTGCCCGGCCTCGAGGATCGCGCCAACGACGCGCCTGATCGGCTCGCGCGGGCATGGCGAGGCCGTTTTATCGCGCGGCAATGAAGATTTCCCAACGAACGGTCAGGGCTTGATTCCCCATTTGCCATATTCGGTGTCGATCCGCGGCGCCATCATCCGCGCGGCGGCGAGATCGTCTTCGCTTCCCGCCTGCCCAGCGGCCTTGCGCACGACGCCGCGCATATACAGCGCGGCGGCCATGTCGGGATCGCTGTCGAGCGCGGCATTGAGATCGCCCAGCGCCTCCTCAGCCCGGCCCAGGCGGAAATAAATCATCGCGCGACTGTCGAGCGCGGCCGCAGGACTGTCGCTCAGCTCGATCGCGCGCGTGCAGTCCCTGAGCGCGGTATCGAGCGCAAGTTTCCGCGTTCCCTTGAGCCAGCAGCGGCTGTTGAGCAGATCAGGGTTGCCCGGGTGCGCCGTGATCGCCGCATCAAGCACCGCCAGCCCCTCGTCGGCACGGCCATCGTCGGCGAGCAGGTCCGCCTTGATCGCGAGGAAATCCGGTTTGTCCTTCCCGGCCGATTCGATCTGAAGCTCAACCATTTCCAACGCGGCGGCCCGCTGGCCCTTTTCGCCGAGCAGGTTGATCGCCGAGGTGATTGCCTCGGACGATCCGGGATCGAGCGCGCGCGCGGCATCGGCGTCGGCAATCGCTTTGTCGAGCTGGCCGGTCGCCTGCAACAGGCCGGCGCGGCGCAAATAGGAGTCGACCGAAGGCTCGAGCGCGATCGCCTTGTCCATATCCTTGATCGCCGCCGGATAGTCGAACACGCGCTCATGGAACCAGGCGCGATGAACATAGCCTTCCGCCTCACCCGGATCGTTGGCGATCCGTTGGGTATAAGCGGCCAGGATCTTTTGGAGCCCGCCATTCTTGCGCGCCGCCGCCACCTCCTGCCAGCGCTGAGGATAGGCGGCAGGGGCTACAGCGCGGAGCAGGCGCGTCTTGGCTTGAGCGAGTTGCTGGCGCGCGGCGCCGATGTCGGCGGGCGCGACCTCGGCGCCGGTGGCGACGCGCCGATCCTCGACCATGAGAACACCGTTTGCCAGGCTGGTCTGCCGGGCCAGCACGCGACCGGCGATCTGCGCCGGCAGTTTCTCGTCGCCCTCAAACGCGAACCCGCTCCCGGCACCGGGCAAGCGATAGCTGACGCGGAGGCGGACATGACCGGGATCGCCGGTCGAGACGGGAAGGTCGCGCCACACCGGGCGGCTGCGATCGGGCTGGAAACCGATTCCCTGCACGGCGAAATCGAGCGTGGCCTTGAACCGTTCATTCTCGCGCGCCCAGGTCGGATAGGCGATCCCCGCGGCAGTGATGACCGCAGTGCCCGCGGCATCGTCGAAACTCAGCTTGCGCTGGGTATAGGTGCTGTTGGCGATGTATTCGTCGATGGCCCCCCCGGCCATCTTCTCGACCTCGGCCTTCCCAACCGCCGCGTTTGCGGCGCGCAGCATCTGCACGATCTGGCCGCGCAGCGTCAGCTTTGCGGTGAACGGCGCGGGCAGGTGGATACCCGCGCTCTGGTCCAGATCGATCTCGGCGTCGGCGTCCGGGCGCGCGCTCGGGCGGGCTGGTAGCGCGACGAGCTCGGCCCCGGCCGCGCGAAGGGGCAGCGCGTGGCGGAACGCGGGCACGTTGCTCATATCGGCGAGCCGGTCACCGCTCGACGTGCCGTCCAGCCACAGACTCTCGCCGCCAATGGTAGCGCGCACGATGACATGGTCGAACGCACCGGGCATCGGCAGCCGGGTGGGCAGCAAATCCCCAAGGCTGCTGTGCACCAGCGCTGCTTCGGCCTCGACCCCCAGCTCGTGCAGGATCGCGAGCAACAGCAGCGTCTTTGCCTTGCAGTCGCCGTAGCGCACCGACCAGGTCTCAGCCGGGGTCTGAGGCACATAATGGCCCTGCGCCATGCCGTTGAACAGATAGCGGACCTTGTCCTGCACCAGCTGCAGCGCGCCCGCCGCCCGCACGCGCGGGTCGGTCGAGGTGGCCGCGATGGCGGCAACTTCCTTAGCCAGCGGACTTCCCTGCGCGATCAGACCCTTAGTGGTATAGAGCGGCGCCATCGTCCTCGCGACCGATGACCAGTCGGGATAGCTGGTCGCGTCGAGGAAGGTCATCGGCTGGAACCGCGCAGGGGCGTCCTTTGGCACCTCCCCCTGCTTGCCGATCGGCAGGGCGATGCTCAACTCGCGATAGCCGCCCGCGACCTTGCCTTCCTGCGGCTGGGTATGGCCCGCATAGGATTTCCACTTCACCGTCGCGTCTTCCGGCCAGATCAGTCGCGCCCGGCCGAACTGCACGCGCATCGGATCGGCGAACAGCGGCAGGCTGCTCTGCACCTCCCCGCCCAGCGTCGGATCCTTGCGCGTGGTCGAAAAGCGAAGGCGAAGGACATCGCCGACCCGCAATCCTTCCACCGGCATGGTCGCGGTCAACAGCCCGTCGAGCTGCATCTGCTCAAGCTTCTGTTCGCGCCGGATCACCGAAAGCTGCTTGCCGCTGGCGAGCAGATCGATGGTCTCGCTGCCGCGCAGGATCGAGGCGCTATGGACGACCAGCTCACCCCGGTCGGGGCTCCACGGCAGCTGGATCGTGCCCGCCTGGGCCAGGATCTGGGGCGAAGCGATCCGCGTGGCGCTCTCCATATAATGCCACACCTGCCCGTCGGCGATCCGCTGCTGTTGATCGAAGATCAGGAACACCGGCGCATCCTCGCCGATCGCGGCCATATCGACCGGCGGTGCCGGCTTCACCCAATCGGGAACGGGCGCGTAGACGGGTTTGTCATTCGCCCATGCCGTGGATGCAAGAAAAACGCTCAGCAACGCAGTCTTACGGATCATCATACCCCCCGGTGTTCGCGTTGAATCTAGCGCGAAGCAACGCGTGGGCAAGCGGGATCACTGCGCGTGGTAAAAGTCGTAGACCTGCTGTGCCACCGCGGCCGAGACCCCCGGCGCCCTTTTGAGATCGTCGAGGCTCGCCCCCCGCACCGCACGCGCGGTGCCGAAGTGCATCAGCAACGCCTTTTTGCGTGCGGGGCCGATGCCCGGCACTTCATCCAGCGGGCTGGCAGTGAGCGACTTGGCGCGCTTCTGGCGGTGCGCGCCGATCACGAAACGGTGGACCTCGTCGCGCAGCTTCTGGATGTGGAACAAGGTGGGCGAATTGACCGGCAGCATCCGCTCGCTGCCGTCCATCAGGTGGAAGACCTCGCGCCCCTCGCGCCCGTGATGCGGCCCCTTGGCGACGCCGACCATGCAGACATCCTCGATCCCAAGCTCCTCCAGCACCGCACGCGCGGCGTTGAGCTGGCCGCGGCCGCCGTCGATCAGGACGAGGTCGGGCCAGGTGCCCTTGTCGCGATCCGGATCCTCTTCCTGCGCGCGGCTGAAGCGACGCGTGAACACCTCGCGCATCATCGCGAAATCGTCGTCGGTCGCGGCGCTCTTGATGTTGAACTTGCGGTACTGGCCGGTGCGGAACCCCTCCGGCCCCGCGACGATCATCGCGCCGACCGCATTGGTCCCCTGAATATGCGAATTGTCATAGACCTCGATCCGGTCGGGAGGTTCGGCGAGCCCGAACAGATCGGCGATGTCGCGCAAATTCTTCGCCTGCGTGGTCGATTCGGCCATGCGCCGGTCGAGCGCCTCGACCGCGTTTCGCTCGGCCTGTTCCATCAACCTGCGCCGCGCGCCGCGCTGGGGGCGTGAAATCTCGACCTTGAACCCGGCGCGCTCGCCCAGCGCCTCCGCCAGCAGCTCCGCCTCAGTCAGCTCGCGGTCGAGCAGCACCGTCCGGGGCGGCGGCACCTCCTCGTAGAATTGCATCAGGAACTGCGCGAGAACCTCTTCCTCGGGCACCTCGGCGGTGTGCGCGGGGAAAAAGGCGCGGTGACCCCAATTCTGGCCGCCGCGGATGAAGAAGGCCTGGATACCGATAATGCCCTGTTTGGCGGCGAGCGCGAAGATGTCGGCGTCGCCCACCCCCTCGGCATTGATCGCCTGCGACCCCTGAATGAAGGTCAGCGCCTTCAAACGGTCGCGCAGCACCGCGGCCAGCTCGAAGTCGAGATTCCCGGCCGCGGCCTCCATCTGCTCGCCAAGCTTGGCCTGAACCTTGGTCGACTTGCCCATCAGGAAGTCGCGCGCATCGCCGACCAGCTCGTCATACCCGGCCTTGTCGATCCGATCGACGCACGGCGCCGAGCAGCGGCGGATCTGGTAGAGCAGGCACGGCCGGTCGCGGGTGTTGTAGAAGCCGTCGGTGCACGACCGCAGCAGGAACAGCTTCTGCAGCGCGTTGAGCGTCTTGCGCACCTGACCTGCGCCCGCGAACGGCCCGAAATAGTCGCCCTTGATCCGCCGCGCGCCGCGATGGAGCTGGACACGCGGGAAAGCGTGGTCGCCGCGCAGCAGGATGTACGGGAACGACTTATCGTCGCGCAGCAGGACGTTGTAGGCGGGCCTGAAGCGCTTGATCAGCTGCGCCTCGAGCAGCAGCGCCTCAGCCTCGTTGTTGGTCGTGACCACGGTCATCGACCGCGTCTGCGCGATCATCCGGCGCAGACGGTTGGAGAGCTTGGCGGGCTGGGTGTAGTTGGCGACACGGTTCTTGAGCGCGCGCGCCTTGCCGACATAGAGCACGTCGCCGCGCGAATCCTGCATGCGATAGACACCGGGCCGCGCCGGCAGCGTCTTCAGCACATTGCGGATCGCCGCGACGCCCGCGTCGAGGTCGGGTGTCTCCGACCCGCGCACGGCATAGGTGGCGGTCTCTTCGTTGAAGCGATTGGGGGAATTGGGGTCGGACATGCTCCGCGCGATGTAAGCGGATTGCACACCGGTTTCCATCTGATAGCTTTGGTCCAGACCAATATCGGGGGACCTGTCACATGCGTATGCTTACCGCCCTTCTCGCCACCAGCCTGCTCGCGGCACCTGTGCTCGCCGGGCCGGACTTCGCTCCCGCGGTGGACGCGGACTATGCTGCGCATCTCGAAAAGCTGTTCCTCGACTTCCACAAGAACCCCGAGCTGTCGTTCAAGGAAACGCGCACCGCCGCGATCATGGCGAAGGAGCTGCGCGCAGTCGGCGGGATCGTGGTGACCGAGGGCGTCGGCGGGACAGGCGTAGTCGGCGTGATGAAGAATGGCGACGGCCCGGTCGTGCTGGTGCGCGCCGATATGGACGGGCTGCCGCTCAAGGAGGATAGCGGGCTGTCCTACATGTCCAGCGTAACGCAGACCGACATCGACGGCGTGGTGAAGCCGGTGATGCACGCCTGCGGGCATGACGTGCACATCACCTCGATGATCGGCACCGCGCGCCAGCTCGCCAAAATGAAAGACAAATGGAAGGGCACCGTCCTGTTCGTCGTCCAGCCGGGCGAGGAGCGGATCGACGGCGCGCGGCGGATGATGGCCGACGGCCTCTACACGCGCTTCCCCAAGCCCAACTACGCCGTCGCCTTCCACGTTACCGCGGGCATCCCGACCGGCAAGATCGGGCTGGAGCCGGGGATCAGCAGCTCGTCCTCCGACAGCGTCGACATTACCATCCCCGGCATCGGCACCCACGGCGCAGCGCCGCACATGGGCAAGGACCCGATCGTGATGGGCGCCGAGATCGTGATGGCGCTGCAGACTCTGGTCAGCCGCGAGATCGCGCCGCTCAAGCCCGGCGTGGTCACCGTCGGGTCGTTCCATTCAGGCTTCAAGCACAACATCATCTCGGACAAGGCCGAGCTTCAGCTCACCATCCGCTCGGATGACGAGGACACGCGCAAGAAGCTGATCGACGGGATCAAGCGCATCGCCACCAATGTCGGCCGCATGAACGGCATGCCCGAAGACAAGCTGCCGCAGGTCAGGGTCGGCTTCGAATCGACCCCGGTGACACTCAACGACCCCGCGCTGACCAAGCGCGTGCGCGGCGCGTTCACCCATGCCTTTGGCGACGGGATCATCCATTTCGAAGAGCGTCAGGGCATGGGCGCCGAGGATTTCGCCTATTTCATCCAGAAGGATACGGGCGTGCCCGGCGCCTATTTCGTGGTCGGCGGAACACCGCAGGCGGATATCGATGCGGGCAAGAAGGGCGGCAAGCCGGTATCCGGCCACCATTCGCCCTTCTTCAAGATCGATCCCAAGCCCTCGGTCACGCTGGGCACCACCGCGATGACCGTCGCGGTGCTCGATCTGCTCAAGAAATAGCGCAGAAACCGGCGGGCGTTTGTCGAAAGGCGATTGCCCGCCGTGCTGCAGCTTCATAGCTTCGCTCCGAATTCTGGGGAGGATATCATGAAGCTTGCTATGACTGCGGCGATTTTACTTGCCGCTACCGCACCGCTCGCCGCGCAAAAGGCGACGCCCGCCATCACCGCCGCGCTCGCCGATGCCTCTCGCCCGGCCGACCAGCGCGAGAAGGACGCCGCGCGCAAGCCCGGCGAGCTGTTGGCGTTCGCGGGGGTCAAGCCGGGACAGAAGGTCGCCGACTTCGTGATGGGCGGCGGCTACTGGACGCGCATCCTCTCCCCGCTCGTCGGCGCGAAGGGCAAGGTCTATGCCTATCAGCCCGCCGAATTCATCAAGTTCCGCGCCGCCTATGCCGACGAGCAGAAGGCTGCAGTCGCGGGTCTCGCCAACACCGTCGCGCTGAGCGACAGCCTCGCCGCGTTCAGCTTCCCCGAACAGCTCGACGCGATCGTCACCGTGCAGAATTATCACGACCTGTTCCTTGCGCCCTTCCCCAAGGGCACGGGCGAGGCGGTGACGCGCAAGCTCTACAATTCATTGCGCCCCGGCGGCGTGCTGCTGGTGATCGATCACGTCGCCAATGCCGATCCGGAGAACAAGGCGCCGAATACGCTCCACCGCATCGACCCCGAGGTGGCGCGGCGCGAGATCGAGAAGGTCGGCTTTCGCTATGTCGGCAAAACCGACCTGCTACGCAACGCCGCCGACCCGCACTCCGCCAACGTGTTCGACGCATCGATCCGCGGCAAAACCGACCAGTTCGCCTTCAAGTTCGTGAAGCCGCGCGCCAAGTGATCCGCACCGTCATCGCCGCTGTCGCGCTCGCCGCGGCGCCATCCGCATGGGCGAATGCGAGCGTTGAGGCGGAGCTTGCCGCAATCGGCAAGCCCGCCGCGATCTTCGTCACCGGCGGCGGCGCGGAGCAGGGCTATGCCGACGGCCTCGCCGACCCCGCCACCGGCCGCGAACTGACCGTCGACACCCCGGTGCGGATCGCAAGCAATACCAAGACCTTCACGGCGGCGGCGGTGCTGCGGCTGTGGGAACAGGGGCGGATCGCCCTCGACGCGCCAATCGGCGGGCTGGTCAACCCGCGGCTCGATCGCATCCTGCGCGCCGACGGCTATGACACCAGCGCGATCACCGTGCGCCACCTGCTCAGCCATAGCGGCGGGCTCTACGACCATGGCGGCGACAAGCGCTTCGTCGAATCGCTGATGACCGATCCCGGCAAGGTCTGGACGCGCGAGGCGCTGGTGAAGCTCGCCACCGACTATGCCGACCCGCAGAGCAAGCCCGGCACCGAATTCCGCTATTCCGACACCGGCTACATCCTGCTCGGCGATATCGTCGAGCGGATCACGGGCAAGACGCTGGCGACCTCGGTGCGCGAGCTGCTCAAGCTCGACACGCTTGGGCTCAAGGCGAGCTGGTGGGAGATTTACGAGGCGCCGCCCAAAGGGGCCGAGGGCCGCGCCAAACAGTTCATCGGCGACAAGGACGTAACCGCAGTCGATCCGTCGATGGACCTGTTCGGCGGCGGCGGACAGCTGATGTCTGCGCGCGACCTCGCCACCTTCTTCAAGGCGCTGTTCGAGGGCCGCGTGTTCGACAAGCCGGACACGATCAGGGAAATGCTGTGGAAGGGGCCGCACAAGAATGCCGAGACCTATCGCCTCGGCATCTTCGTGCAGCAGACGCCCAGGGGCGAACGCTATTGGCATAGTGGCTTCTGGGGCACCTATGCCGCCTATGCGCCCGCGACCGGCATCGCGCTCGGCACGGTGACGACGCGGCAGGGCACCAAGCCGCTGATGCCGCTGGTCGACCGGCTGATGCAGCAGACGCCGTAAGGCGCCGCTCCCGGACCGGAAGCGGCGCCTTGGGTGGCTTCACTGCCAGTCGGCGCGCCCTTCCTTGCCGTCGAGGAATGGACGCACGGTGCGCACCAGTTCGGGTGCGAGGAAGATGTCGTAATGCGTACGGCCGGGCAGAATGGCGAGGCGGTGCTTGGTCACATGCTCGCGCTGCCACCCACCGTCGCGCTGGCCGCCGCCGAGCAACTTGAAGAATTCGACGCTCCCCTCGGGCCGCCACATATCGGCGTCGCCCACCACCAGCATCACCGGCATGGTCAGCGCCTTCACCTGCGCCGACCAGTCGAAGTCGCGGCGCATCAGATCGCCCATCTGGTCGAGCAGGCGCGGGAAATCCTCGACCTTCGGCGCGCGCGCGGCATAGCTCGTATACATTGGCGTGCCCTTCATCATCGGCGCCATCGCCGCGGTGAGCTGGCGCTGGATCGGCACCATTTCGGGCTGGATGCCGGCGGTGGACAGCGTCATCGACACCAGCGCGAGGCGGCGCACGCGATCGGGATGCTGCGCGGCGAGCTGGAACGCGACCCCGGCGCCCATCGAATAGCCCATCACGTCGACCTGCCTGTAGCCGAGCTTGTCGAGCAGGATGTTCATGTCGTCGCCCATCGGCTCGATCGCGATCGGCCGGGTACCGAGCGGGGTGCGGCCATGGCCCTGAAGATCGACCGCGATCACCTGACGTCCGGCGGCGAGCGCGGGCAGGATCGGCGCGAACATCTCGATCGAGCCGAGTCCGCCATGGAGCAGGAGCAGCGGCTCACCCTGACCGTAGATCTCGTAATGATAGGCGATACCCGCCACCTCAACGGCGCCCGAACGGACCGCGGACTGGGCTGCGGCGGGTGCAGGCTGGGCGTGAGCGGCGAGCGGCGTGGCCAGCACGGCAGCGGCGAGTAGCAGGTGCGAGCGGATCGTTGCGAGCATGTCTTCGTCTCCTGTTCCGGCGCGCAAGCTTGTGCGCCTTCATGAGGACGACGAACGGAGATCGCCGTTTTCGACACGCGATCCGAAAAAAGTTTCGCCCGCACGAAACACCTCCGCGCGGGCGAAGCGATCAGAAGCGGAGACCGAGGCCGACGGTGCCCTGATGGCGGCTGCCGACGATCCCGTTATAGTCCGAGAACCGATATTCGGTGCGGGCGACGAACTTGCCCATATTATACTCGACACCCGCGCCGAGCCGGTAGCCGCCGTGGTTCTCCGCCGAGCTGCTGTCGGGATTCACCGTCGTGGCGGGAGTGTCATAGCTGCTGCTGAGTCGGGCGTTGGTGTAGCCGGCCTTGCCGTAGATCATGACATTGTCGCTCACTACCGCACCGAGGCGGCCGCCGGCATAGAAATCGCGCCCGGTTTCGGAACAGGCGCGGTCATTGGCAACGACGACGCTGGACACGCAGCCCTTCTTGGTCGATCCGGTCACTTCCGCCTCGACACCATAGCGCAGCTTGCCCGCGCCCAGATCATAGGTGGCGGCACCACCATAGAGTACGCCGGTGTCCTTGAACCCGCCGCCGCTGGCGTGATCGACACCGCCGATGACGACGACGCTGGGGCCGGTAAACGGCTCACGTTCCTGCGCGGCGGCAGGGAGAGCAGCCAGAGCTGCGGGCAGAATCAGAATCTTCGCGATGTTTCGCATGATATTGCTCCTCATAGGTCGGGGTACCGGCAAGGGGCCGGCAAAAGGGGTACGCGATTGCTCCTCGAGCGGACTCGGCCGCTGCATATCGGCCGGTACCGGTGGTCGTTTCGGAGCCGGGCCTTTATTTGCCCGAATTATGGCGTGCGGAATTTAGTCCGCCGCAACGCTGAACCTCAGATCAACGGCATGTGTCAGGCGTCGAGCACTTCGCGCACTTTGAGCGCCAGCTGCTGCACCGTGAACGGCTTCGCCAGGAAGGCGACGTCATGGTCGAGCATCCCGTTATGGACGATCGCGTTACGGGTATAGCCGGTGGTGAAGAGCACCTTGAGCCCCGGCCGGGCCTCGCGCGCACGGTCTGACAGGACGCGGCCGTTCATGTCGGGCATCACGATATCGGTGAACAGCAGGTCGATCCGCGGCTGGATCTCGAGCACGGTCAACGCCTGATTGGCGTCCGATGCCTGCACCACGACATAGCCCAGCTCGCGCAGCGCATCGACCGACATGTGGCGCACGCCATCCTCATCCTCGACGACCAGAATGATCTCGTCCGCCTTCGCGCGGGGCAGTTCGCCCGCCATGTGCACCATGCCGGGGGCCTCCGCATCGCCGAAGTGGCGCGGAAGGTAGAGTTTGACCGTCGTCCCGACCCCGGGCTCGGAATAGATCTTCACATGCCCGCCCGATTGCTTGACGAACCCGAACACCTGACTGAGGCCGAGCCCGGTGCCCTTCCCCACCCCCTTGGTGGTGTAGAAGGGGTCGAAGGCGCGCTCGATCACCTCGGCCGGCATGCCGGTGCCGGTATCGGTCACCGACACCATCACATACTGGCCGGGCGCCACCTCTGCATGGCTGGCGGCATAGCCGTCGTCGAGATGCGTGTTCGCGGTCTCGATCGTCAGCCGCCCGCCGCCCGGCATCGCGTCGCGCGCATTGACGCACAGATTGAGCAACGCATTCTCGAGCTGCACCCCGTCGATGAA
This sequence comes from Sphingomonas sp. GW821-FHT09B04, assembly GCF_059418285.1. Lineage (NCBI taxonomy): Bacteria > Pseudomonadati > Pseudomonadota > Alphaproteobacteria > Sphingomonadales > Sphingomonadaceae > Sphingomonas > Sphingomonas sp. GW821-FHT09B04. Next base: position 44,015 of record NZ_JBWKPO010000002.1, on the reverse strand, counting down.
GGTCGCCCACAGGCCGCCTGCGAGCACCGTTTCGATCCGGATATTCTCGCTGATCGTCCGGCGCAGCAGTTCGGACATGCCGCCCACCAGCTTGTTGGCGTCGAGTGCCTTGGGCGCGAGCGGCTGCTGGCGCGAGAAGGCGAGCAGGCGCGCGGTGAGCTGTGCCGCGCGTTCGGCGCCCTCCATCGCGTTGTCGATGCTCGCGCGTGCCTTGGCCGGGTCGCGCTCGAACCGCCGCTTCGCCATGTCGAGGCTCCCGATGACGATCGCGAGCATGTTGTTGAAGTCGTGCGCAACCCCGCCGGTAAGCTGGCCGAGCGATTCCATCTTCTGCATCTGGCGCAGCTGCGCCTCGGCCGCGGCACGGCTCTCCGCCTCTTCGGTGATCCTGCGGTTGGCCTTGAGCAGCGCTTCGCCGACCTCGATCGCGGCCCTTGCCCGGCGGCGTGCGTCGCGGGCGGCATAGGCGGCCAGCGCGAACACCGCGAACGCGCTCGCGATCAGCCACAGGGTCAGCCAGGCCGACCAGCTCGCCAGCACCTGCGATCGCTCGGCCAGCAGCCGGCTCTCTTCGGCCTTCATCGCGCCAATGATCCCCCGGCACCGGTCCATCAGCGTCTTGCCGACACCGGCGCGCACGGCCTCGGCAGCACGATCGAACCGCCCGTCGCGCGCCTGATCCAGTCCCACCGACAGCCGCTCGACCCGCGCGTGGGCGCAAATCTCCAGCCGGTTCGCGGCAGCCAAAAGGTCCGGATAATCCGTCACCATCGGTTTGAGCGCAGCGAGGTCGCCGCCGAGCTGGCGGCGGCCGTCGAAATAGGGCTGGAGATAGGCCGGGTCGCGCGTCACCAGATAGCCGCGCTGCCCCGTCTCGGCATCCTGCAACCGCGAGCGGATCGTGCTGAGCTGTTCCTGCACCTGCAGCGTATGGACCACCATGCGCTGGGCAGCCTGCTGGCGTTTGAACAGCGCGAGGGTGCCGACCACGGCCGCCGCGATCACGGCAAAGCCGAGGATCAGCGCAATCAGCCCACGATCTTTGCGAGCGTCCCCCATGCGATTGAGACTACGCGAAAAAAAGGGCGCGGCAAGATGCCACGCCCCCTTGTTTCGCCAGCGTTACGTTACGCCTAGTTCAGGCGCGACAGCCCCGCGATCGTGCTGTCGATCAGCGGCTTGTCAGCGCCGGCATCATGCTTCTGCGCGATGATCGCAGCCGCAGCCCGGGCAGCCGCGTCGGCGGCATGGGCACGGACCTGATCGAGCGCGGCACGTTCGGCCGCAGCGATCTTGTCCTCGGCCATCTTGGCGCGGCGCTTCACCAGCTCGTCCGCATCAATTCCGGCCTTGGCGATCAGTGCCTGCGCTTCTTCGTCGGCATGCGCGACCATCGCCGCTGCCTGCGTCTCGACGCCGGCGAGCTTCGCGGCATATTCGTCGCGCAGCGCTTCGGCTTCGGCACGCAGTTGCTCGGCTTCGGCCAGACGCGTGCGAATCGCTGCGATCTGCTTGTCGAGCATCCCGCCGATCAGCTTGGGCACGCCTTTCCAGACCGCGACGAGGATGAGGATGCCCATCGCCGCCGCGACCCACATGGTCGCGTCGAGACCGAGCGCGGTCGGCTCGGCATGGTGCTCGGCACCACCCTTGGCCTCGGTGCCCGCGTGCGGCATGCCCTCGAGCTTGTCGGCGTTTTCCAGCCGGTTCGCGACCTCGGCCGAAGCCGGGGGCAAGGTTTGCATATTAGCCATTGGCGATCACCGTCTTCACCGCGCTCTGCGCTTCGGCGGCAGTCGTCTTCACGCCGGAGAGGCGCGCAACGATATCCTGCGCCGCGTCCGCCGCGACCGATTCGATTTCCGCCAGCGCGGATTTGGTCGAAGCGGCAATGCGCGCTTCGTCCTCGGCCAGCTTGGCGTTCAGTTTCTCGGCAGCGCTGGCGAGCGACTTTGCGGTCGCCGCAGCGGCCTTGTCGCGCGCCTTGGCAAGCAGGGTCTGCGCCTGCTCACGCGCCGCATTTTCCTGCTGCCGCCAGTTTTCCTCGGCCGCGTCGGCCTGGGCGCGCGCAGCTTCGGCGGCGGCGAGATCGTCGGCCACCGACTTGTCACGGCTGTCGATCGTCCCCTGCACCTTGGGTACCATGCCCAGGCCGATGACGAAGAAGACGAAGCCGAAGGTCAGCAACAGCCAGAAGATCTGCGACGCATATGTCGCTGCGAGCTGGGATATCTGAGGCATCGGAATTCCCCTTCCGCCGCCGGACGGATCACCGCCCGGCGTGGAAGTTCAGACGAGTGTTAGGCGACGAAGATCAGCAGGACTGCAACGACGAACGCGAGCAGGCCGAGAAGCTCGGCGGCCGCGAAGCCGATGAACATGTTACCCTGCTGGCTCGCTGCCGCACCCGGGTTGCGCAGTGCGCCCTGCAGGAAGGCGGCGAACACCGCGCCCACGCCCAGTGCTGCCAGGCCGGCGCCAACCGCCGCGAGACCTGCACCGAGGAGCTTTGCTGCTTCTGCGTCCATGATTCTAACTCCAGTTCAAAAGTTCAAAGGTTCAACGAAAAAACGGATCAATGATGTTCGTGCAGGTGCACGGCATCGTTGATGTAGAGCGAGGTGAGCAGCGCGAAGACATAGGCCTGCACGCCCGCCACCAGCAATTCGAGCGCCGAGACGCCGACCATCAGCGCGAAGCTGGCCGCGCCCACCGGGACTGCCCAGCCGGTCGGACCCGACATGATGATGAAGCCCGCCAGCACCTTGAGCAGGATATGGCCCGCGGTCATCGCGACGAACAGTCGCAGCGCAAGGCTGAACGGCCGCACCATGAACGACACCATCTCGATCGGAACCACCAGCAGCAGCACCGGGATCGGGGTGCCATGGGGCACGAACAGCTTGAAGAAGCGCAGACCATGCTTGCCGAAGCCGACGATCAGCACGATCGAGAAGGACAGGATCGCCAGCACGCCGGTGACGGTGAAGTGGCTGGTCGCTGTGAAGGGGTGAACGCCCGGGATCAGGCCCAGCGGAAGCAGGCCGACGATGTTGGCGAACAGGATGAACATGAACAGCGAGAAGACATAGGGAAGGAACTTGCGCCCTTCCTTGCCGATATTCGCCTCAAGCAGCTTGTCGATGAAGCCGGTAAAGCCCTCGACCGCCATCTGCCAGCGGCCAGGCACGACCTGACGCTTCATCCCGCCAAGCATGAACACCCACAGCAGCGCCGCCGCTGCGATCAGCCACAGCGCGCTGTTGGTGAAGGCAATCTGATGTCCGCCGACATTGAACATGTCGGCAATCGACTGCACCTCGAACTGGTGCATCGGGTCGATCTTGCCTGCTTCTTCAGCCACGTCCGCTTCCCATGTAACCGAAGCGCCCGAAAGTCATTTCGAGCGCTGGTTCGAAATCCGAATGATGTTCCTGAAGGCGCTGACGACCCCAAGGGTCAACATCACCAGCAGGAGCCAGGGAGAGGTGCCGAGGAAATAATCGAGCGTCCACCCGATCACCCCGCCTCCCAACAGCCCGCCGATCAGCTCGGCAAGAACCCGGTTGCCCAGACGATAGTTACGCCCGCTTTCCCCGTCGCCCTCGCCATTGCGGATCGCCTCTTCGGATTGTGCCCGTGCCAGCCGCTCATTGAGCGAAGTGACGCGCGCATCCTCCTTGAGGGGGTCCAGTCCGGGCTCGTTCTCGGCCATATCGTCTCTCCTGAGTGCCTGTGACACTAGGCTAAACGCATATACCGAGCGGCGAGCCCGCCAAGGCACGCGCGCTTTAGAAAGGGGGGTGCCCCGAGTCAACCGCGGTGCAGCATTGCGGTCATAGGACGCCTGGCCGCGGTCGCCCCTTCCCTGCCGGACACGCCCCGGATAGGCTCCCTTATATGGGGGCAGCGGACAGCGAGGGAATCACCGACGGCACCGGCCACCGCGCCCGCCTGCGCCAGCGGCTGCTGACCGATGGCGAGGGGCTGCTCGACCATGAGCTGATCGAATATCTCCTTGCGCTGGCGATTCCCCGGCGCGACACCAAGCCGCTCGCCAAGGCGCTGATCCACGAATTCGGCGGCATCGCCGGGCTGCTCACCGCCGATGCCGAGGCGATTGCGCGCGTGCCCGGGATGGGCGAGACCTCGATCGCCGCGCTCAAGATCGCGCATGCCGCCGCGCTGCGCCTGTTACGCGGCGAAGTCGCGGCACGCCCCGTGCTCGCCAACTGGCAGGCGCTGCTCGACTATCTTCGCGCCGACATGGCGCACCACGCGATCGAGCGCGTGCGCGTGCTCCATATGAACAGCCGCAACATGCTGATCCGCGACGAACTGATGCAGGAAGGATCGGTGGATGAAGCGCCGGTCTATGTCCGTGAGGTGATCCGCCGCGCGATCGACCTCGGCTCCGCGGCGATCATTCTCGTCCACAATCACCCGAGCGGCGACCCCGCCCCCAGCCGCGCCGACATCGAACTGACCCGCAACGTGGTCGAGGCGGGCAAGCGGCTCGGCATCGCGGTGCATGATCACATCATCATCGGCACCGAGGGGCATTCGAGCCTGCGGTCGATGGGATTGATGTAGCCGACGCCCCCTCCGTCACCCCCGCCTTGTGCCGGGGTCCACCGGGAGGCAGGCATGAAGCAAGAGGCTCCAAGGCCGCCGTTGCGGCGCCGTGGACCCCGGCACAAGACCGGGGTGACGAAGAGAAAGAAGGCCACCGCCACAACTCGACTGCACGCAATGCGGCCGCCGGACCAAAGTCCGGCGGCCGTGGAACGGGAGATGCGAGGTTCCCGTCCCGAAGTGGCGGCTGCGTTACGAGGCGGCAGCAGCCGGGGTGAGGAAGGTCTTGAGCTCGTCCTTGTTCACCGAACCCGACTTGTCGGTATCGGCCTGGGCCAGCGCCATCCCCAGCCACTGCTTGCCGGCAACCGAATCGCCCTTGAAAGCGGGTTCGCTCGCCGAGCGCAGCGCGACCATCCAGCTGTTGAATTCCTCGGCCTTCAGATTGCCGTCGGCATCCTTGTCATAGGTCGGGAACCCCTGATCGACGACCGCGGCGATCTGGGTGGCGTTGGCCGGCTGCTGGCCCTGCGGGGTCGCAGGCTGCTCCGCGGTCTGCGCAGGCTGTTCAGCCGGGGCCGCGGCGGGTTCGGCAGGAAGTGCCTCCTGCGGCTGCTGTGCGGTCTCGGCCGGCTGCTCGGCAGGCACGGGCGTTTCAGCTGGCTTCTCAGCCGGAGCCGGCGCTTCCTGAGCAGGAACTTCCTGTGCAGGAGCCTCCTGCGCAAGAATAGGTGCCGAAATCATCACCGCACTCGCAAGAAGAATGGACTTAATCATTTTCTATCTCCTAAGTTATTCTATCCGCATTATTGCAAAAACAGATAGGATATCTCGATTGATCCACAACCATTAAACACGTTGCATATTTATCACGTTCCATTCAAAAACTTGACGCGACCTCAACTTAACGGCCATCAACTTCATCTCATCGCGCTTGCGTGCTGGTTTTGCGACGAACCGATCCGCGAGAGTTGGATGAGCGCCCGGTTTGCCGCGACGCAGCACCTTTGCTAGGGGCGCCCGCGCAGCACGAAAGGCATTCCATGGTCCCCCGCTATTCCCGTCCCGCCATGACCGCGATCTGGTCGCCCGAAACCCGCTTCGGCATCTGGTTCGAGATTGAGGCGCACGCGACCGAAGCGCTGGCGGATCTGGGTGTGGTGCCGAAAAGCGCCGCCAAGGCACTGTGGGACTGGTGGGCAACCAAGCCTGCGATCGACGTCGCTGCGATCGACGCGATCGAAGCCGTCACCAAGCATGACGTGATCGCCTTCCTGACCTGGGTAGCCGAGAATGTCGGCGACGAGGCGCGCTTCATGCATCAGGGCATGACCAGCTCGGACGTGCTCGACACCTGCCTGTCGGTCCAGCTCGTCCGCGCGTCGGACATCCTGCTCGACGATCTCGACCAGCTGCTCGAAGTCCTCAAGCGCCGCGCGTACGAGCACAAGCTGACCCCGACGATCGGCCGCAGCCATGGCATCCATGCCGAGCCGGTGACCTTCGGCCTCAAAATGGCCGAAGCCTATGCCGAATTCGACCGCAACAAGGCGCGCCTGCTCGCCGCGCGCGCGGACATCGCGACCTGTGCCATCTCCGGCGCGGTCGGCACGTTCGCCAATATCGATCCGCGCGTCGAAGCGCATGTCGCGGACAAGCTCGGCCTTGCGGTCGAGCCGGTTTCGACTCAGGTCATCCCGCGCGACCGTCACGCGATGTTCTTCGCCACGCTCGGCGTGATCGCATCGTCGATCGAGCGCCTTGCCGTCGAAGTCCGCCACCTTCAGCGCACCGAAGTTCTGGAGGCCGAGGAGTATTTCTCGCCCGGCCAGAAGGGCAGCTCGGCGATGCCGCACAAGCGCAATCCGGTGCTGACCGAAAACCTCACCGGCCTCGCCCGCATGGTGCGCAGCGCGACGATCCCGGCGATGGAGAATGTCGCGCTGTGGCACGAGCGCGACATCAGCCACTCCTCGGTCGAACGCTATATCGGCCCCGACGCGACGATCACGCTCGACTTCGCGCTCGCCCGCCTCACCGGCGTGATCGACAAGCTGCTGGTCTATCCCGTGCGGATGCAGAAGAATCTCGATCGGATGGGCGGCCTCGTCCATTCGCAGCGCGTGCTGCTCGCGCTGACTCAGGCCGGCGTGTCGCGCGAGGACAGCTACCGCCTCGTCCAGCGTAACGCGATGAAGGTGTGGGAGAGCGACGGCGAGCTGTCGCTGCTCGAACTGCTCAAGGCCGATGCCGAGGTCACCGCGGCGCTCTCGCCGCAGGAGATCGAGGAGAAGTTCGACCTCGATTACCACTTCCGTCAGGTCGACACGATCTTCGCCCGGGTGTTCGGGGAGTAACACCCCACCCCGTCATTCCCGCGAAGGCGGGAATCCATTGGGGCTGCCGCAGAGACTCCATCCGCCACGTCACGGCGAATGGATTCCCGCCTGCGCGGGAATGACGAAGTCTTCGGTGATTGACCTCGCCGCCGGTTAGTGTGACGCTCCTGTAACACAATGGGAGACCGGCGATGGCCAAGGCGAAGAAGAGCAAGTCCACCAAGGCGGGCAAGCTGCCCAAGTCCGTCGCCGGGATCGAGCTGCCCAAGGAACTGCGCAAGCAGGGCGCCAAGCTGCTCGACCTGATCAAGAACCCGATGGTCGGCGATCTGGTCGCCGCGGGTCTGGTCGCGCTCGCCGCCAATGTCCGCAATCAGGGCAAGGCCGCGGACGACGCCGGCGATGCGGGCAAGGCGAAGGACAAGACCACCACCGCCGAGGCGCTGGGCAAGACCGCCGCGACGCTCGCCACGGTGGTTGCCACGCGCGCCGCCGAAAAGATCACCAGCAAGCTCGCTGAGCGCCCCGCCCCACCGCCTGCGCCGGAGGCCCCCGCCGCGACACCCGCCCGCGCGCCGGTCAAGCCGCGCACCTCGACCCGCGCCAAGGCCGCCGCCCCGCTCAAGGCCGGCCCGACCCGCAGCGCTCCGGCAAAGGCGCCAGCCAAGGCGGCAGCCAAGCCGAAGACCGCCGCCGCCAAGCCCGCGGCGAAAGCTCCAGCAAAGCCCAAACCCGCCGCTCCCTTGAAGGCGGGCGCAACGCGAAAAGCCCCCACCCGCAAGCCCGCCGCGCGGAAGCCCGCGGCGAAACCCGCAAGCTGAGGCGCGGCGCGCGATGGGCGCGGTCGAGATCATCGGGCTTGCCGCCAGCATCAGCCTGCTCGCGGGCTGGCGGCTTTACCTCTGTGTCTTTGCCGTCGGCCTCGCGATGTACACCGGCTGGGTCGAGCTGCCCCAGCAATTGAAGGCGCTCGACGTCCTCGCCAATCCGTGGGTGATCGGCATTGCCGGGTTCGGCGCAGTCGCGGAGTTCTTCGCCGACAAGGTGATGTGGCTCGATTCGGCGTGGGACGCGGTGCATACGCTGGTGCGCCCGGTCGGCGGCGCACTGCTCGCGCTGGCGATCGTCGATCCCTCCGACCCGGCATGGCAGGTGATGGCGCTGCTGCTCGGCGGCAGCGCGTCGCTGCTCACCCACGGCGCCAAGGCCAGCGGGCGTGCCGTAGTCAATGCCAGTCCCGAGCCGGTGAGCAATGTCGTGGTCTCCACCGGCGAGGATATCCTCACCGGCGGACTGCTCGTCCTCGCGCTCGCCAACCCGATCGCTGCAGTCGTGATCGCCGTACTGATCCTCGCCGCGACGATCGCGGCTTTGGTGATGCTGCGACGGTGGTTGCGCAGATTGCTCCCGCCAAAGCCGGCCTAGCCGAACAGCTCGTCCAGAAAATTCCGCATCGCCTGCCAGCTGCGCCGGTCGGCCGTCTCGTCATAGCCAAAGCCCGGCCGCGGCGATCCCTTCATGCTAGGGTCGCTGAACGCATGCCCGGCATTGCCATAGCCATGCAGCTGCCAGTCGGCGCCCGCTTCGGTCAGCTCGGCCGCGAGTGCGGTCACGGCTTCGGGCGGCGCGAGCGGATCGTTCCAGCCATGGCAGATCAGCAGCTTCGCGGTGATCGGCTTCGGATAGTCGTAACCCGGCGGATCGAAGATTCCGTGGAACGCTACGATTCCCAGCACGCCGCCCGACCGCGCCAGGTCGATCACCGACTTGCCCCCGAAACAATATCCGATCGCCGCGACCTTCGCGGGATCGACCTGCGGCAACGCCTCCAGCGCCGCGACGCTCGCCTGCAGCCGGTCGCGCAGCAGCGCACGGTCGGCGTTGAGCTGGTTCATATAGAGCGTGGAGTCGGGTGATTCGCGCGTGGTCCGCTTGCCCTGCCCGTAGGTGTCGGCGACGAACCCCACATAGCCCAGCGCCGCCAGCCGCTCGGCGACGACGCGATCCTGTTCCTTCTCGCCCAGCACATTGGGGACGATCATCACGCCGGGCCGCGGCGACTCCCATGTCGGATCGAACGCCGCGACGCCCTCGAACGGGCCGCCGGGGCCGTCATACACGATGGTTTGCCTTTCGATCGCCATGTCCATCCTCCGTTGCCCTCTGCGCATCATCCGCTAAGGACGCGGGCAAATTCCCGCAAGGAGAAGCCCATGCCCACGCTCGTCCTGATCCGCCACGGCCAGTCCGCCTGGAATCTGGAAAATCGTTTCACCGGCTGGTGGGATGTCGATCTGACCGAACAGGGCGTCAGCGAAGCATGGGCCGCGGGCGAGCTGATGAAGGAAAAGGGTCTCGACTTCGACCTGACCTTCACCAGCTTCCAGAGCCGTGCGATCAAGACGCTCAATCTCGCGCTCGAAGCGATGGGTCGGCTGTGGCTGCCGACCGAGAAGAGCTGGAAGCTCAACGAGCGCCATTATGGCGGCCTCACCGGCCTCGACAAGGCCGAGACCGCGGCGAAGCATGGCGACGATCAGGTCAAGATCTGGCGCCGCAGCTTCGACATCCCGCCCCCGCTGCCCGAAACGGGCTCGCCCTGGGATCTGGCGCAGGATGTCCGCTACAAGGGCATCCCGATCCCGCAGACCGAGAGCCTCAAGGACACGATCGACCGCGTCCTGCCCTATTGGGAAGAGCGGATCGCGCCCGAGCTCAAGGCCGGCAAGCGCGTGCTGATCGCCGCGCACGGCAATTCGCTGCGCGCACTGGTCAAACATCTGTCGGGCATCTCGGACGACGAGATCGCCAGCCTCGAAATCCCGACCGGCCAGCCGATCGTCTATGAGCTGGCCGACGATCTGACGGCGCTGGATCGCTACTACCTCAACGAGCGCTAAGGCGCCCATTCTTCCGTCATCCCGGCCTTGTGCCGGGATCCACCGGGAGGCAGGCGCGGCATTCGAGCCTCTTGCTCGGCCCTCGCGGCACCGTGGACCCCGGCACAAGGCCGGGGTGACGGCTAGGGGATCGGGGCTTCCGCCCCACTCCTCACACCAAAGTGTGCGTCAGCGTGATCTCGGCGTTGAGCACCTTCGACACCGGGCAATTGGCCTCGGCGTCCTTGGCCAGCTTCTCGAACTCGGCCGGATCGATCCCGGGGATCGATGCGGTCAGCGTCAGGTCCGACCGCGTGATCGCGAAGCCGCCGTCCTTCTGCTCCAGCTTGATCGCCGCTTTGGTCTCCAGCGTGCCTTCCGAATAGCCCGCACGGGCGAGGCCGAAGCTCAGCGCCATGGTGAAGCAGCCGGCGTGCGCCGCGGCGATCAGTTCCTCGGGGTTGGTGCCCGGCTCGTCCTCGAATCGCGTGTTGAAACCATAGAACTGGTCGGTCAGCACGCCCGACTGGGTGGTGATCGCACCCTTCCCTTCCTTGCCGAAGCCGGAGTAGCGGGCGGTGGCGGTACGGGTGGTCATGGGAACATCTCCTCGTTGCAACACGTTCGATTCGATTGCGTAACGCCGGGATAGCGCAAGGTGTCCCGCTTTGCGCGACGAGGATTACCGATTAGAGAAATCGACAACACATGCAGAATCCCGCCGTCATCTCCCGCCCCTTCTTCGAGCAGAAGAGCCGCGCCTTCTGGATGCTGCAGGGCGCGGGCTGGGGCGGCTATCTGCTGCTGCGCGCGGTTTCGAACTTTTCGAACCGCACTTTCAGTTTCGAGGACCTGATCCGCGTCACGATCGAATCGATCGTCGGCTATTGCCTCACCTTGCTACTCTCTGCGCTATACGGTTATTTCCGCCGCCTCCCCCGCATCACCGGCATCCTTGCGACAATCGCGACGCTCGCCGGAGCAACGCTCGTTTATGCCATCCTCACCGGTTTCACCGTCTCGGTCATGCGCGGTGATCCGGGGATCGAGATCTCACTGGTATTGGGCAGCCTGTTTCTCAATTTCACCGTGCTGGCCGGCTGGTCCGCGCTCTATTTCGGCATCAACTTCTACCTGATCGTCGAGGATCAGATCGACCGGATGGAGATGCTCGAGAATCAAGCGTCGTCGGCACAGCTCGCGATGCTGCGCTACCAGCTCAACCCGCATTTCCTGTTCAACACGCTCAATTCAATCTCGACGCTGGTGCTGCTCAAGCAGACCGACCGCGCCAATGCGATGCTCGCGCGCCTGTCCAACTTCCTGCGCTACACGCTCGCCAACGAACCCACCGCGCACGTCACGGTGGCGCAAGAGGTGGAGACGCTGAAACTCTATCTCGAGATCGAGAAGATGCGCTTCGAAGAACGGCTCAAGCCCGTATTCGACATCGATCCGCGCGTGGTGAAGGCCCGCCTCCCTTCGCTGCTGCTCCAGCCTTTGGTCGAGAATGCGATCAAATACGCCGTCACCCCGCAGGAGGAAGGCGCCGAAATCGCCGTCGCGGCTCGGCTCACCGGCGAACGGGTGCAGATCACCGTATCGGACACCGGGCCGGGATTGATCGAGGGCAAGAACCGGCCAAGCCTTTCAACCGGGGTCGGGCTTACCAATATAAGGGAACGTCTGGCACAAGCTTTCGGGCCGGATCATCGGTTCGAGGCGCGATCGACCCCCGGCGGGGGTTTCCGCGTCGAGATCGAAATTCCGTTCCAGGTCGAGGAGCAAGCCAGACAAGCAGCCTGACCGGAACCGCGCCGTAACGAACTCGTTAGGGCACAAAGGCAGGGGATTGTTAGCGCCGCTTCGGGGCATCGATGCGGCGCCGGATGAGAGTAAAGTGAAACCATGACGATCCGCACCATCCTGGTCGATGACGAACCGCTGGCCATCCAGGGCCTCGAGCTGCGGCTCCAGACGCACGAAGATGTCGAGATCATCGACAAGTGCCAGAACGGACGCGAGGCGATCCGCGCGATCAAGACGCACAAACCCGATCTGGTCTTTCTCGACATCCAGATGCCCGGCTTTGACGGCTTTTCGGTCGTGCAGGGACTGATGGAGGTCGAGCCGCCGCTGTTCGTGTTCGTCACCGCCTATTCGGACCACGCGATCCGCGCATTCGAAGCGAATGCGATGGACTATCTGATGAAGCCGGTCGACGAGGCCCGCCTCGCCGACACGCTTGAGCGGGTGCGCCAGCGCCTGACCGAGAAGCGCGGCGTCGAGGAAGTCGAGAAGCTCAAGGAAGTGCTCGCCGAGGTTGCGCCCGACGCCGCCGAGGAATTCGCCGGCGACAATCCCGAAGTCGCGTCGAACCGTTACGAGAAGCTGATCAACATCAAGGATCGCGGCCAGATCTTCCGCGTCGATGTCGACACCATCGAGGTGGTTGAGGCCGCGGGCGATTACATGTGCATCAAGACCGCGGACAACACGCTCGTGCTGCGCGAGACGATGAAGGATCTCGAAAAGCGCCTCGACCCGCGCCGTTTCCAGCGCGTCCACCGCTCGACCATCGTCAATCTCGATCAGGTCAAGCAGGTCAAGCCGCACACCAACGGCGAATGCTTCCTTGTCCTCGATTCGGGATCGCAGGTGAAGGTCAGCCGCTCCTATCGCGACGTCGTGGCGCGCTTCGTCCACTGACGCGGCTTCGCCGAACGGTCGTTTATCAGCAAGAAACGGGATTGTTCCCTCTTCGTTCCGGCAGTAGAACTGCCGGAAACAGGAGGAATCGATGACCGCCAAATTCGATCGCTTCGCCGCGCTGCATGCGCCGCGCGCGCCGCTGATATTGTTCAATGTCTGGGACGCAGGATCGGCCAGCGCCGTGACCGTGGCGGGCGCGCAGGCGCTCGCCACCGGCAGCGCCTCGGTCGCCCGGGCCCATGGCTTCGGCGATGGCGAGGTGGTGCCGCTCGACCTCGTTCTCGACAATGCCGCGCGGATCGTCGCTGCGACCGACCTGCCGGTGTCGATCGATTTCGAGGGCGGCTATGCGGTGGAACCTGAGGCGGTAGCGGCCAATGTCGCGCGCCTCGCCGCAACCGGCGCGGTCGGCTGCAATTTCGAGGATCAGGTAATCGGCGGCGAGGGCATCCACCCCTGTGCGGTTCAGGCCGAGCGAATCGCGGCGATTCGCGCCGCGACCGGCCCCGCCTTTTTCATCAATGCGCGCACCGACATTTTCCTGCAGGCCAAAGCCGATACGCATGATGAAGCGAAGGTCGACGCCGCCATCGCCCGCGCCCACGCCTATGCCAAGGCCGGCGCGAGCGGCTTCTTCGTCCCCGGCCTCGCCAATCTGGAACTGCTGGCGCGGGTCTGCTGGGAATCACCGCTGCCGGTGAACTTCATGGCCTTCCCGGGCGCGCCCGATACCGCCGCGGTCGCCGCGACAGGCATCGCACGAATCAGCCACGGACCCTTCCCATGGCGTGCGGCGATGAAGGGACTGGAGGACGCGGCGCGGGAAGCGTTCGGCGGATAGTCGCACTCAAGCCGTCACCCCGGCCTCGTGCCGGAGTCCACGGCTCCCAAGCGGTGTCGGTGAGCCTTTTGACCCGTGCCCGCCTCCCGGTGGATCCCGGCACAAGGCCGGGATGACGGGGCAGACTTAAGCTTCTTCCGAAGCCCCATCCTCGGACGAGGTCTCGAACCACGCCTCGACCGGGCCGCTGAGCTTGATCGTCAGCGGATCGCCCTTGCGGTCGGTCTTCTTGCCGAGCTGGACGCGAATCCAGCCTTCGGAGACGCAATATTCCTCGACGTCGCGGCGCTCGTTATCCTTGAAGCGGATGCCGATGCCACGCTGAAGCAGCGTCTGGTCGAAATAGGGGCTCTTCGGATTGACCGAGAGCCGGTCGGGAGGGGTATCGCTCATACGCGCCCCTCTAACCAAAAGCGGCGCGGGAATAAACCCGCGCCGCCCTTGCTGTCGCTGTGCTTGGGTCAGCGGCAGTAGCGCACGTTCACCCGGCGCCCCAGATACGGGTCGTACACCCGGCGGACCGAACAGCCGCGCCAGCCGCGCTGCTCGTAATGGCGGTAGTAATAGCCATCGCGCGGATAATAGCCGCGGCTCTGATAATAGGGCCGGTCGTAATCGTAATAGCTTTTGTCGTAGTTGTAATATTGACGGTCATACCCGTCGTAATAGCGATCGTCATACCGGTCGCGATAACGATCGCGATAGCGATCCCGGCCCGATGATGCGATCGCGGCACCGATCGCGATACCGGCGATACCAGCAACGACTGCCGTGCCGGTGTTATCGCGGTCGCGATGACGATAGCGCTGCGCTTCCGCCGGCGCAGCCGCGGTGAGCGCGGTGGCGCCAAGCGTCAGTCCGAGCACCGCTTTGGTGATGGTCTGCATGACTTCCTCCTCGTGCAAAGCTGCACCTGTCGACGCCGGAAACGCATATGCGGGCGCCTTGGATGCATATCTGCCCGATTCGATCTGAACTGTCCCAAAATCGCGTGTTCACTTGCGGTTTATGGAGGTTTGCGTTTTGAAGGCGGCAACGGCCAGTGCCGGCCGGCGCGAGCCGCCATAAAACAAGGAACCTCCCATGAACCTCTGGCTGATGAAGTCCGAACCCGACGTTTTCAGCTGGGATGACCTGGTCCGTGACGGCAAGACCGAATGGGACGGGGTGCGCAACTACACTGCTGCCGGCAACATGCGCGCGATGAAGCTCGGTGACCGGGCCTTCTTCTATCACAGCAATATCGGGCTTCAGATCGTCGGCATCATGGAAGTGAGCCGCGAGGCCAAGCCCGATGGCGAGGGCAAGCATTGGGTCTCGGTCGAAATGAAACCGGTCGAACCGCTGACCAATCCGGTAACACTCAAGCAGGTGAAGGCCGAACCGAAGCTCACCGAGATGGAGCTCGTCAAATTCTCGCGCCTCTCGGTCGGCAAGGTCACACCCGACGAGTGGAAGCAGGTTATCGACATGTCGAAGCCGTAACGACCTGCCAACGGGTTCCCCTCGCGACTCCTCGCCGCTAGGGAAGATACTTAATGCCCGCCGACGACCCCGTGATCGCCGGCCGCTTCGACGGTCTGGAGCATCGTTTCCCGGTCCGTGTCTATTTCGAGGACACGGACCTGTCGGGGGTGGTCTATCACGCCAATTATCTGCGCTTCATGGAGCGCGCGCGATCGGACATGCTCGGGCTGACCGGCATCAATCAGCGCGCGGTGTTCGAGGCCGGCGAAGGCGCATTCGCGATCACGCGCATGAAGCTGCGCTTTGCTGCACCCGCACGGCTCGATGACGCGTTGATCGTCGTCAGCCGGGTGGTGCGCGTACGCGCCGCGTCCGTCGACATTCAGCAACGAGTCATGCGGCACGGGGAATTGCTGGTTGAAGCAGAGGTCGAAGCCGCGTTCGTGGCGCCATCGGGGCGTTTGCGGCGGCTTCCGGCAGGGTGGGCCGATGCATTCGTGCCGCTTGTCATGATGGGGAATTGAGCGACACATGGACTGGTTCATTAATACCAACGCACACACGTCGGTGATCGGCCTGTTCCTGCAGGCGAAATGGGATGTGCAGGCGGTGATGATCGGCCTGCTGCTCGCCAGCATCTGGACCTGGGCGATCATCTTCAGCCTGCGTGGACGCATCGCCGCCGCACGCAAGTCGACCGAAGCGTTCGAGCAGGATTATCGCAAGAGCGACGATATCGACGTGTTCTACCGCATGCATGGCGATGCCACCCACCCGGTCGCACGCGTCTTTGCCGCGGGCGTTACCGAATGGCGCCGCTCGACCGGCGGTCGCGCGCTCGACAAGGAAGGCACGCGTGAGCGGCTCGCGACGACGATGGGCGCCGCGGTCGCGCATGAGATCGACAAGCTCTCGGATCGCCTCAACATTCTCGCCACGATCGGCTCGGTTGCGCCGTTCGTCGGCCTGTTCGGCACCGTGCTCGGCATCATGCGCAGCTTCACCGCGATCGCGGGCGAACAGAGCACCTCGCTCGCCGTGGTCGCACCGGGCATCGCCGAGGCGCTGCTCGCCACCGCGATCGGCCTGTTCGCCGCAATCCCCGCGGTGATCGCGTACAACCGCTTCAGCCACGGCATCAACCGGGTCGAAGCGCACCTCAACCGCTTCGCCGACGGCTTCCACGCGACGCTCAGCCGCCAGCTCGACAGCGGCCCGACACCCGGCAAGCTCTGATGGGCGCGAAGCTCCCCTCCGCCCGCGGCAAGGGCCGGCGCGCGCCGATCGCGGACATCAACGTCACGCCGCTGGTCGACGTGATGCTGGTGCTGCTGATCATCTTCATGGTGACGGCGCCGCTGCTCACCGCCGGGGTTCAGGTGAACCTGCCCGAAAGCCGCGCCAAGCCACTCGAGCAGGACCAGAAGCCGGTCCAGATCACGATCGACCCGCAGGGAAAACTCTATCTAGACAATGACGAGGTCACCGAGGAAGGCCTGCCCGCCCTGCTCGAAGGCATCGCCGGCCAGAATCCCGACGACAAGCCACAAGTCTATCTGCGCGCCGACCTGCGCCTCGAATACGGCAAGGTCATGCGCGTGATGGGTGAGCTCAACCGTGCCGGCCTTAACAAGGTGTCGCTGGTGACGGCGCCGGTGGACGGCGGCTGATGGCAGTGGCGATCGACCGGCGCGAGGGAACGGGACTTGGCCTGGCGGTGCTGGGCCATGCGGTCCTGCTCGGCATTCTCGCATTCGGTCTGATCCCCAAGCATGAGCCCGAGAAGATCGAGGCGACCCCGATCGAAATCTCGCTGACCGACGAAGCCGGCATCAAGAGCGAGGCCCCGGTGATCAACCGCGAGGCACCGGCCGAGCGGCTTGCCGAAGTCCCCGCACCGCCCGAGCCGGTCACCCCGCCGCCGGTGGCGCAGCCCGAGCCCGAACCGGTGGTGCGACCCAACCCCGCCCCGCCCAAGCCCGAGCCGCGCCCGGCGCCGAAGAAGCCCGAGCCGCCCAAGAAGGCCGAACCGAAAAAGGCCAGCGCCCCTGCGCCCAAGGCCCCCGCACAGCCGACCCGGCGCGAGGTGCGCCCGACCGGCCGCCTCACCGGCATCGTCAACGGCCTCACCGATCAGCCGAGCAAGGGCAAGGCGACCACACCGCAGGCCAGCCAGATCGGGCCGGCGGTCAAGTCGAGCCTTGCCGCCGAGGTCATCCGCCAGCTCCGCCCGCACTGGCGCTCGCCCACCGGCGCCGATGTCGAGCTGCTGCGCACCACGGTCGAGATTCGCCTGAAGCCCGACGGCTCGCTCGCCGCGCCGCCGCGCGTGATCAACCAGACCGGCGTCAACGCCAGCAACCGCGCGCAGGCCGAGTTGCACAAGGAGCGCGCGCTCAACGCCGCGCGGCTGGCGGCCCCGTTCAACCTTCCCGCCGAATATTATGAGGCGTGGAAGATCCTCAAACCCAATTTCGACAGGAACCTCAGCCGATGAAGCCATTAGCCCCGCTCGTCGCCCTCCTGATCGCCGCGCCCGTCGCCGCGCAGCAGGTGACCCCGCCGCCTATTCCCGCCCCTGCGCAGGAAGAGGAAGGCCTCAGTGTCGACGTCACCGACACTGCCTCGGCCGATCTCACGATCATGATCCCCGCCATGCCCGCGGCGCAGGCGGTTCAGACCCCCGCGGGCAATACCGAGACGCTCGGCCGCCAGATCGCCGAGGTCGTCGCTGCGGACCTGCGCAACACCGGGCTGTTCAAGCCGGTCGGTCCCGACGGCGTGCGTGCGCCGTCGGTCGGAGAGGTCCGCGCACCCGACTTCAGCTATTGGCGCAACGGCAGCGCGCAGGCGCTGGTGCAGGGCTATGTCCAGGCTGGCGCGGGCGGCCGCCTCACCGTCGGCTGCTATCTCTACGATGTCGCGCTCGGCACCCAGCTCACTCGTTCGGGGTTCGAGGTCGGCCCGTCCGACTGGCGCCGCGCCGCGCACAAATGCGCGGATTCGATCTACTCGCGCCTGTCGGGCGAAGGCCCCTATTTCGACAGCCGCGTCGTCTATGTCAGCGAGACCGGACCCAAGAACAAGCGCATCAAGCGGCTCGCGATCATGGATCAGGATGGCGCCAACCACCGCTTCCTGACCAACGGCCAGTCGATCGTGCTGACCCCGCGCCTGTCGCCTGACGACCGCCGCATCGCCTATATGAGCTATCAGGGCGATAAGCCCGCGCTCTATGTCTACGATCTGTCCAACGGCACCCAGCGGCTGCTCGTCACCAATGTCAGCATGGCGTTCGCGCCGCGCTTCTCGCCTGACGGCAAGTGGATCCTGTTCACCATGTCGACCGCGGGCAATGCCGATGTCTATCGCGTCTCCGCCACGGGCGGCTCGCCGCAGCGGCTGACCAGCGGCCCGGGCATCGACACCGGCGGCAGCTACTCGCCCGACGGCAGCAAGATCGTGTTCGAGAGCGACCGTTCGGGCACGCAGCAGCTCTATGTGATGAACGCCGACGGATCGAACCCCCAGCGCATTTCGTTCGGCGGCGGGCGTTACGCGACGCCGGTGTGGAGCCCGCGCGGCGACCTCATCGCCTTCACCCGCATGGGCGGCGGCTTCCGCATCGGCGTGATGAGCCCGTCGGGCAGCAGCGAGAAACTGCTGACCGAGGCCTGGGGTGACGAGGGTCCCAGCTTCTCGCCCAATGGCCGCGTGCTGATGTTCTACCGCGGTGCACAGGGCCGCGCGGGCAAGGCCGATGTCTGGTCGGTGGACCTGACAGGCGCCAACGCCCGGCGCATCCCCACCCCGCTCGATGGATCCGATCCGGCTTGGGGACCGTTACGTCCCTGAACCGAACCCGCTCACCGAATCTGTAATGCCTAGGGAGATACGACCAATGGCAAAGTTTAAAACCGCTCTCATCATCGCCACGATGGCAGTTGCCGTCGCCGGTTGCTCGAAGAAGCGCCCTGAAACCCTGCCACCCGGCCCGGGCGAGGTCGATACCGGCCCCACCACACCCGGCCCCGACACGGGTGCCGGCGTCCAGCCGGGCACTGCCGCGCACTTCAAGCAGAATGTGTCGAGCGACACCGTGCTGTTCGGCCTCGACGAGTATGACATCGACGCGCAGGCGCGCACGATCCTCGACAGCCAGGCGCAGTGGCTGACTCAGTATCCGAACACGCGGATCACGCTGGAAGGCCATGCCGACGAGCGCGGCACGCGCGAATACAACCTCGCGCTGGGCGACCGCCGCGCCAATGCGGCCAAGAACTATCTCGCGGCACGCGGCGTCTCGGCAACGCGCATCACCACGATCAGCTACGGCAAGGAACGCCCGATCTCGCTCGGCTCCGACGAGCAGAGCTGGGCGCAGAACCGCCGCGCGGTGACCGTCGTCATCAACTGATCGGCCCTTTGCGGACGAACAAGGGGGCGCGGACCGCATGGTCCGCGCCCTTTTTGCTGCCGCGGTGCCGGCGCTCAGCCAGCCGGCGCGTTGATCGCCAGCTGCGCGGCAAAGGCGCGCTGATAGGCCGGCCGCGCCTCGCCGCGGGCGACATAGGCGGCGAGCCGGGGAAACTCGTCCAAGATCCCCGACATGCGCAGGCGCAGCAGCACCGAAGCCATCATCAGATCTCCTGCGCTGAACGCGCCGTCGAGCCACTCGGCATCGCCAAGATGGTCGGACAACTGCGCTGCCCTGGCGCGAACCCGATCCATGACCAGCGGCATCCGTTCCTGCGCCCACGGCTTGTCGCTTTCGTGGATTCGGGCGTTCGACAGATCGAAGATCGGCGGCTCGACCGTATTGAGCGCCGCGAACATCCACATGATCGCGCGGGCGCGGGCATCGGCATCCGCGGGCAACAACCCCGCGTGCGTCTGCGCGATATGCAGGACGATCGCGCCGGTCTCGAACAACACCAGCCCGCCCGCCTCATAGGTCGGGATCGCGCCAAAGGGGTTCAGCGCCAGATGCGCAGGCTCCTTCATCCCCGCAAAGGAGACGAGGCGAACGTCATAGGGCTGGCCGACTTCCTCGAACGCCCAGCGCACACGCGTATCGCGCGCCAGTCCCCTGCCGCCGTCCGGCGAGCGGTCAAAGGCGGTAATGGTGGGATTCATCGCGTCCATCTCCTTGCTCGAGCCAGAGGAAGTTCCGGCTTCATGATGACGACGAACGGGCATACCGGGAATCGACATTCGTTGCGCAAATCGGTCGAGGCTCCGCAATCGCCGGCGCCGATTGTCCTGAAGCGCATGAGAACATATCATGAACTTTTCTCTTTCCTACACGGTATCGCTGCGCGCATAAACTGGTCGATGCGCGACTTCGATCTTCCCCCCTTCGCGGAAACCGCAGCGATCCCGGCCTTCACGCCGGTGCCGCTCACCCGCCACCGCCGCGACGGCTGGACGCCCGAACGGCAGCGCAGATTCATTGCCACGCTCGCGTCCACCGGCCAGGTCGCCGTCGCGGCACGTGCTGCGGGTCTCAGTGTCACTTCGGCCTATAAACTCCGCGGACGGATCGGGGCGGACAGCTTTGCTACGGCGTGGGACGGCGCCCTCGCCGACGCCCGGGCACGCGCGCTGACCCTCGCGATGGACGCCGCCTTTACCGGCACCCTCACGCCGCGCCGCTATCGCGGGAACTTCACGGGCACACTCGTTCGCCGCGACGACATGCGTGCGCTCCTCGCTGCGCTGCGTGCGCTAACCGCCACCCCGCCCTCGGGCTAAGTTGAAAAATGACGCGAATGTCCCGCAACTTTGCCTGCAGCCGATTCCGCTTGCGCCTCCCCAAATTCGATATAAAACTGATATCATAATTTATAGGAGGCAAACATGTCCGATTCGAACCCCCGCGCGCTCCGCAGCAGCGCCGAACGCCCTGCATCCACCGCCAGCGGCTATGCCATGCTGCTGCTCGTCCTCGGCACCATCGCCGTCATCGCCGCCTCTGCCACGCAGGTCGGCCACGCACTCTGGGCGCCGCCGGTGATCGCCATCAGCGTCATCATCCTCTGCTTCATCGCGTGCGGCTTCTACCTGCTCCAGCCCAATCAGGCCGCAGCGATCCTGCTGTTCGGTGAGTATCAGGGCACCGATCGCACCAACGGCCTGCGTTGGGCGTGGCCGTGGCTGATCAAGAAGAAGGTGTCGGTCCGCATCCACAACATCACCTCGGAACGGCTCAAGGTGAACGACCTGCGCGGCAACCCGATCGAGATCGCCTCGAATGTGGTGTGGCGCGTCGCCGACACCGCACAGGCGCTGTTCGACGTCGACGACTATCGCGAGTTCGTCCACATCCAGATCGAGAGCGCCGTGCGCGCGATCGGCTCGCGCTATCCCTATGACGACTTCACGCATGAGGAGATCACGCTGCGCGGCAATGCCGATCACGTCAGCGACGAGTTGCGCATCGAGCTGCAGGAACGGGTCGAGATGGCCGGCGTGCACATCGACGAGTGCCGCCTCACCCACCTCGCTTATGCGCAGGAGATCGCCCAGGCGATGCTCCGTCGCCAGCAGGCCGAGGCCGTGGTCGCCGCGCGCAAGACGCTGGTCGAGGGCGCGGTCGGCATGGTCGAAATGGCGCTCGAGCAGCTCTCCGAAAAGAATGTCGTCGAACTCGACGACGAGCGCCGCGCGGCGATGGTCTCGAACCTGATGGTCGTGCTCTGTTCGGAACGCGACACCCAGCCGGTGGTGAACGCGGGCTCGCTCTACCAGTAAGCGTGTCATGAGTGTGCCACCCAAAAAGGCGTTCCCGCTCCGCCTCGATCCCGCGCTCTACGCGGCGATCGAGCGGAGCGCGGCAACCGACCTGCGCAGCGTGAACGCGCAGGTGGAATGCCTGCTGCGCGAGGCACTGGCCCGGCGCGGCGTCAAGCTCGCGGACCCGGTGCGTGCCAAGCGCGGGCGGCCACCCAAGGAGGAAAGCTGAGATGCGTTCGAACCCATGCCCCAAATGCCAGGGATCGATGTCCGAAGGCTTCGTGGTCACCGAACGCCACAGCAAGCTGACGTTGCTCAACTGGTCGCGCGGCGCCCCACGCAAGGGCTGGTTCGGGGTCAAGTCCGGTGAGGGGAAGCCGATCGAGATCAGCACCTGGCGCTGCCAGCGCTGCGGCTTTCTCGAAAATTATGCGCGCAGCTAGGCGCGCGCCGTCAACACAAGGAAGTTGAGATGATGATCGCATTGTTCGCCCGCCGGGAGCACCTCCCCCGCCTCGCCGGGCTGTCTGTCCTGCTACTGGTCGCTGGCGTCACCGCCGCGGTGCTGTCATGAGCCCCCGCGCCTATCTCGACGCGCTCAAGGTGCGTGAAGGCTATTGGTTCGCCCAGAAGCTCTATGGCTATGGCGCGGTCCCGGTAACCTGGCAGGGCTGGCTGAGCACGCTGATCTATCTCGCGGTGGTCGGGTTGCTCGCCTGGCTGATGCCGACCGGCGCGCTTAAACTGACCGCGATCGTCCCGGTCAGCGCCGCCTATATCTATTTCATCTGGACCAAGACCGATGGCGGCTTCCGCTGGCGCTGGGGTCCGGAGAAGAAGGATTGATCAGCGCGCGGGCCGGGTCTCGGCCGGCGGCGGCGGGCCGAACGCCTCGTCAAGCAGCCGGGCAAGGCGCAAGCCGCCACGGGTAATCTGCTGGCGCATCACCGGCACCAGCCGCTCGACGGTCGCGTCGTCCATCTTGCCGCGCGGCGGCATGTCGGTCCGGCACGGATCGCCGCCATAGGCCGCCGCATAGGCTTCCTTGGCGATTTCCCAATTCTCGCGGCTCCAGTCCTCGACCGTGCCCGCCCCGATCGATGTCCGGTCCGCCGCCGGATAGGCGACGATCAGCGGCGGCGGGGTCGAGATCGCTCGTTCGGCCAGCCAGCCGTCCCAGATGGTGTGGAGGTTCAGCCGCTCCGGCCCATAGACGCCATAGTCCGACCGCGCCCGGTTGCCGCCCAGATCGCCCTTGTCTCCGGCATGCAGCGGCTGGTGCAGGTCGCCGACGAAATGGACGAGAAACGCCAGCGCCATGACCTTTTCGCGGACCGGCACCTTGGGGTCCTGCAGCAGCTTCACGCCGCGCTCGACCTGTGCCGAAACGCAATTGCCGTCGGGACAATTGCCCTTGAGCGAGAACGGCTTGCAGATGTTCACGTTCTGATAGTGCCAGTTATAGGCATAGCTGAACCGCGCGCCGAGCGGCTTGATGCAGTCGGCCCACACGCTCGCCTGCTCGATCGTCTTCGCCGGACAGGTCGGCGTTTCGAGCAGGCCCTGTTTGGCCAGCATCCGGTCGATCGCCCGCCGCGTCTCAGGCTTCACATTCTTGTAGGCGATCGAGGCGATCGTCTCGTGCCCATATTCCCAATAGGCCATTGCCGGGCTGGCGATGAGCGATGCGGCGAGCGCGGCGGCGGCGAGGATGCTGCGAATCATGGCCGCGCCTTAGTCTTCGTCGCCGTAAATCGCGACGGTCTTCTTGCCGCCTGCGGAGACCTTGCCGCGGTACATGCCCGAGGTGTTGAAGCTCCACGCCATCTCGCCGTTCGGCCCGGTCAGGATCACCCCGCCGGTACCCCCAAGATCAGCCGTCTCCTTCATCACCACGTCCGCCGCAGCCTTGAGGCTCTCACCCTTGAAACGCACGCGCGCGCAGATCTCGTGGGCCACGCCCTCACGGATGAAATACTCGCCCGCCCCCGTCGCCGAAACGGCACAGGCACGATCGTCGGCATAGGTGCCGGCACCGATCACCGGCGAATCGCCTACCCGGCCCCAGCGCTTGCCGGTAATCCCGCCGGTCGAGGTCGCAGCGGCAACATGACCCCTGGCGTCCATCGCCACCGCACCAACGGTACCGAATTTGCGATCGACGTCGAACCAGCTGACCTTCTTCGCCTTCAGCGCTTCAAGCTGGCGGCGACGCTCCTCGGTCGCGAAATACGATGGATCGACCTGCACCAGCCCCTTCTCGGCGCTGAACTGGTCCGCCCCCTTGCCCGAAAGCATGACGTGCGGGCTGTCCTCCATCACCTTGCGCGCAAGGCTGATCGGGTTGCGGGTCCGCGTCACACCGGCAACCGCGCCCGCCCGCCGCGTCGTACCCTCCATGATCGAGGCGTCGAGTTCGTTGGTGCCGTCATAGGTGAATACGGCGCCGCGGCCCGCGTTGAAATTGGGATCGTCCTCCAGCACCTTCACCGCCGCCTCGACCGCATCGAGTGCGCTGCCACCCCCCGCCAACACCTTCGACCCGGCCTCGAGCGCGGCGTCCAGCCCCTTGCGCGCCGCCGCCTCGCGCTCGGGCGTCATCCTTGTGCGCTCCATCACCCCCGCCCCGCCATGGATCACCAGCGTCCATTGCGGCTTGGTCTGCGCCATGGC
The DNA here is from genome assembly GCF_059418285.1 of Sphingomonas sp. GW821-FHT09B04. Lineage (NCBI taxonomy): Bacteria > Pseudomonadati > Pseudomonadota > Alphaproteobacteria > Sphingomonadales > Sphingomonadaceae > Sphingomonas > Sphingomonas sp. GW821-FHT09B04. Next base: position 19,794 of record NZ_JBWKPO010000002.1, on the reverse strand, counting down.
GGGAATCGACATCAGCAGGCCTCCGGCGATAAGGAACAGGCGGGTCATTCAGGCCTCCGGGCTTGGTTTGGGACGGTCGCGCCGCTCCATTCTGAGGCCGATCAGCGGCCGCAGCAACGGAATCTCACGGCCGATGCGGTAGAAGATCCAGCAGCCGAGCGCCGTCACCGGCACCAGGATCGCGAACTCGGCGACCCCCGGCAGATTGAGCTTGAGCAGCCAGTACATCGCGACGACGATAATCGTCTGATGGATCAGGTAGAAGGGAAACACCGCTTCGGTCAGCATCGGCCGCAGCGTGTGATCGCGGTTCAGATACTTCTCCGCAAAGCCGATCAGCGCAGCGATCGTCATCCAGCACTGAATATAGCGCGCCGCGAGCATCACCCGCCCCACCGCCCATGGCGGATCGGCGACATAGGCGATGTCGATCGCGACCGACACGACATAGCCGGCAAAGCCGATTACTGCCGCGGGCTTCCACAGCCGGGCGATCCAACCCATCACCGCATCCGACCCCGCCAGCGCAAAGCCGAACAGGAAGGCGGGGAAATAGGCGAGATGCGCGATGCCGTCGTTGATCACGTCGTGGCTGTCGCTCCAGCGCTGGAACACCACCACCTGCGTGATCAGCAGATAGGCGGTAGGCAGCCACAACACGCGTGTCCCGGCGAACAGCCGATCGAACATGCGCTGGAACCAGTTCCCTCCTGGCAGCAGCACGATCAGGGCGAGCGCGAGCGTATAGAGCCAGAGATAGCCGACGAACCACAGATGGTTCCAGGTCGGCACGACGATCCCGGCGATCTTGCCGAAATACCAGTAATGGTGCGCCCAGAAGGTCCAGTAGTTGAACCAATAGCCATGCTGAGTGGTCAGCTCGACCCAGGTTTGCGGCGGCACGATCACCGCGACGCCGAACAGCAGCGGCACGATCAGCCGCCAGCTGCGGTTGGCGACGAACCGGCCCGGCTTGCGCGACTTCATCCACAGCGCCCGGCTGGCATAGCCCGAGACGAGGAACAGCAGGGTCAGCCGCCAGGGGCTGGTGAACAGCATCGGCACCGTCACCCATTCGGCGGGGGTCGCGGTCTTCACATGATAGCCCCAGGGAACGAAGACCATGCCGATATGATAGAGGATCAGCAGCGCAAACGCGCCGACCCGCAACCAATCCATGCCATAATGCCGTTCCACCCCTGCGCCTTAGCGCGCCCGGACGCCCATGTCAGGCCGGTTGCGGCAAAACTTCGGGCGGCTGGCGCGGCGTCCGCGGTCCAAGCCCGATCAGCGGCCGCAACCAGCCGAACTCGCGCCCGAACAGGTAGAAGGCCGCACAGATCGCCGCCGTCCCTGCCAACAACGTGGCGAACTCAAGCAATGGACTGAGCCGGTAGGGCAGCGAGTACCAGGTAATCAGCACGATCGCCGGCTGGTGCATCAGGTAGAAGGGGAATACCGCCTCGGCGAGCGGCTTGCGCCAGTGATGATCGCGGTTCCAGTGGCGGTCGGCGAGCACGAACAGCACGATGGTCATCGTCCACGCCATCGCCGCGACCGCCGCGCGCTCGGCCGCCATCACCCAATGCGACGGAACCGCTTCACCCGGAAAGATCAGCTCGACCGCGACGACGATCGCGCCGGATGCCGCCGCGAGCGCCAGTGCCGCTTTCCACCACCGTTGAAGCGGCGCCCAGAGCTGTGGCGAACCGGCAAGGACGAAGCCGAACAGGAACATCGGCAAATACTGCGCATGGCCGGCCCAGTCGCGGAACAGGCCATGCTCTTCCTCGACCAGGAAGGTCAGCACCACCTTGACCGCCGCCAGCGCTATCACCGGCGCCCACAGGATCCGCCAGCCCTTCGCCAGCCACGCTACCAGCCAGACCGTTCCCTTCTCAATCGGGCTACGGCCCCATGCCAGTGCGGCGGCGAGGATCGCGGTGTAGGTCCAAAGATAGGCGACGAACCACAGATGCTCCCAACTCGGAAATTCGCGCCCCCAGAACTCGCCCGAACGCCAATAGTCATGTGCCCAGAACTGAATCAGGCCATGGGGATAGCCCTTGTCCATCACCCGCACCCACATCTCGATCGGCACGAGTACCGCCATACCGAACGCCAGCGGGATCAGCAGGCGGACGTTGCGTGAGCGCAGGAACGTGCTCGCGCTGCCCGACTTGGTGAACAGGTGCCACGACGCATAGCCCGACACCGCGAACAGCAACGGCAACCGCCACGGCGTGAGCAGCGACATCGGCGCGATCAGCGCGTCGACCCGATAGGGCGTCTTGATCACCCAGTCCCACGGCGCAAACACCATGCCGATATGGTAGACGATCAGCAGCATAAAGGCGGCGATGCGCAGCCAGTCGAGGCCATAATGGCGGTTGATGCGCGGGGAAGGTTCGGTCGTTTCGGTCACCTCCGAGCCTATAGCCACGCCGGCTCACCAATTGGTTAGCGCCGCCTTCCTCGCCCGCTGACGATCGGCTATAGGGCGGGCGAACCCAGAGGAACCTCAATGTCCGTGCGTCCCTGGCGCGATATCGCGCGCCGCCAAAGCCGCCAGATCATGGTCGGCAATGTGCCCGTCGGCGGCGATGCGCCCGTCACCGTCCAGACGATGACCAACACCCCGACCGATGACGTCAAGGCGACGATCGACCAGATTCGCCGCTGCGAAGAGGCCGGCGTCGATATCATCCGCGTGTCCTGCCCAGACGTCGCGAGCACCGCGGCATTGAAGCAGATCGTACGCGCGGCGCAGGTGCCGATCGTCGCGGACATCCACTTCCACTATAAGCGCGCGCTCGAAGCTGCCGACGCGGGCGCGGCATGCCTGCGCATCAACCCCGGCAATATCGGCAGCGCCGACCGCGTCAACGAGGTGGTCAACGCCGCCAAGGCCAATGGCTGCGCGATCCGCATCGGCGTCAACGCCGGCTCGCTCGAGAAGGACCTGCTCGAGAAATATGGCGAGCCCTGCCCCGAGGCGCTGGTCGAAAGCGCGCTCGACCATATCAAGCTGCTGCAGGACCGCGACTTCCACGACTTCAAGGTCGCGGTGAAGGCAAGCGACCTGTTCCTCGCGGTCGCCGCCTATCAGCAGCTCGCCGAAGTGGTCGATTGCCCGCTGCACCTCGGCATCACCGAAGCGGGCGGCTTCGTCGGCGGGACGGTGAAGAGCGCGATCGGCATCGGATCGCTGCTGTGGTACGGCATCGGAGACACGATCCGCGTCAGCCTCTCGGCAGAACCCGAGGAGGAAGTCCGCGTCGGCTTCGAGATTCTGAAGGCGCTCGGCATCCGCAACCGCGGCGTCCGCGTGGTCAGCTGCCCAAGCTGCGCACGGCAGGGCTTCGACGTGATCCGCACCGTCCAGACGCTGGAGGAACGGCTCCAGCATATCCGCACCCCGCTGTCGCTTTCGGTGCTGGGCTGTGTCGTCAACGGACCGGGCGAAGCACGCGAGACCGATATCGGCCTGACCGGCGGTGGCAACGGCAAGCATATGGTCTATCTCTCGGGCCTGACCGATCATACGGTCGAGGACGCCGACATGCTCGACCATATCGTCAAGCTGGTCGAGGCCAAGGCGGCGGAGATCGAGGCGGCAGACGCGGCGAAGGCCGAAGCGGCAGCCTGAGACGGCGCCGAAAGTCCCAAAAGTCACACTGCCACGCGCGCGCGAGGGCCGGACACCAGCTGAGGAATCGACGACGTCAAAGAGCGGCCGGAAGCCTCCGGCCCGTCGAGTGAAGCAGGCGAAATCCTACATTTCAAGCGGTGCGGCAGCCTCCGCCAGCCACGCCGCGAACGCCCGCATCGCCACGCTCTCCCGGCGTGAGTTGAGCCGGGTGAGCCAGTAGCGGCCGAGCTGGATCTCGACCGCAAAGGGCTGGACGAGACGCTCCGCCGCGAGGTCGCCCTCGAACATCGCGGGCGGGGCGAGCGCGACGCCATGGCCACCCAAAGCGGCGGCGATCATCAGCGTGGAACTGTCGAACACCGGGCCGGTCAGTCGCGGTGATGGCGCGCCGGCGGTTTCGAACCAGCGCGGCCATTCGTCGGCACGGTAGGAGCGCAGCAGCGTTTCGCGGGCGAGGTCGGCCGGGCCTGACAGACGCCCCGCAATAGCGGGGATGCAGAGCGGCGATAATGGCGCGGCGAGCAGCGGCACCGCGTGCGTCCCATGCCACGCGCCGTCGCCGAAGCGTATGGCATAGTCCAACCCCTCCCCGGCCAGATCCACCCGGTTGTTGTTGGTCATCAACCTGAGATCGATCTCTGGATGCACATGCTCGAACGCGGTGAGCCGGGGCAGCAGCCAGCCGGTGGCAAAGGTGCCGACCACGCCCAGCGTCAGCACCTCGCGCATCCGCCCGCCTTCATAGCGGTCGAGCGTCGTCCCGATGCGGTCGAACGCCTCGCCCAGCACCGGCACCAACGCCAGCCCCTCATCGGTGAGCGCCAGCCCGCGCGGCAGGCGCCGGAACAGCGGCACGCCCAGCCGCCGCTCCAACGACGCGACCTGATGGCTCACCGCGCCCTGGCTGACGCACAGCTCAAGCCCGGCGCGGGTGAAGTTGAGGTGGCGCGCCGCAGCCTCGAAGGCACGCAGGGCATTGAGCGGAAGCTGAGGGCGATCCATGCGCCATCCATGAACTGAGCTCATAGCTAAGTCGAGAATTGATGCTTTGTACGCTGGAAGCAGGTTCGCCACTCTCTGGCTCCACACCGAAACGGAGCGAATGGCGATGAGCAGAACTGGCGTCTTGATTGCGGCCCTGATGACCCTGACCGGTGCGGCCGTCGCGCAGGATGCCGATCGCGACGACCCGCTGCTGCGCCCGATCGCGGCGGACTATGCCAAGCAATGGCTGGAGCCGCAGACGCCGGTGCGGATGCACGGGCAAAGCTATTATGTCGGGTTTCAGGGGCTGGGCGTGGTGCTGATCCGCACCGATGCCGGACTGGTGTTGATCGACGCCGGGGTGCCGCAAGCGGTGCGCGCGATCCAGGCGAACATCCGCAAACTCGGTTTCGACCCGACGCAGATCAAGTACATCCTGATTACGGAGCCGCATTGGGATCACGCGGGTGGCGCAGCAGCACTCGCACGCGACAGCGGCGCGACGGTGATCGCAGGCGCTGCAGCGGTCGCCGAGCTGCGCCGCGGCAATGTCGGCAAGGACGATCCGCAAGCCAGCATCCACGAACCCATGCCCGGCGTGTCGCGCATCCGCGGCATGCGCGACGGCGAGCAACTGCGGATCGGTGGCGTGACCATCGTCGCGCGGGCGACGCCGGGACACACGGCGGGCAGCACCAGCTGGCAATGGCAATCGTGCGAGGGCAAAACCTGCGCGACCTTCGTCTTCTCCGCCAGCATCAACCCGGTGAGCGACGACCATTACCGGTTCACCGACCATCCCGAGCGCGCGGCGCTGCTGCGCCGGGGTGCCACGGCGCTGGCCGGGCTACGCTGCGACGTCGCGATCCCGTCGCACCCCGGCACCAACGACACGCTCAAACACCTCGCCGCGCTGGAGCGGTCGCGGACGCCCAATCCGATGATCGACGGGAAAGCGTGCAAGACGCTTGCCGCGACCTACACCGAACGGCTCGACAAGCGGCTGGCGAAGGAGAAGTCGGAACCGCGCACCGGCGATTGACCCGCGCCCGCGGACACGCCAACCACGGCCGGTGAGTTTTCCGATTCCCCTCGCGACAGCGCTGCTCATCTCACCGGCGGCGGCGGAGCAGCCGCGGTTCGAGACGGTCGTCGTCGGTAGCTGGACGATCACGGACGAGGAAGCGACCTGCGACGCCGGCTTCGCGGTCGACGGCGAGGACGTGCTGCGCATCTCCGGCCCGATCTATGGCTGGAAGGATGGGCCAAGCGGCGGCGTGTTCCACCATATCGGCTTCGAGAAGGGTGACTATACGCTGCCTGCGGGCACCTTCCCGGTCACCATCAGCTGGGCGGATGCGAGCGGGACCGTGACACGCGCACGGGCGACCGGCGAAGCCGTCGACCTTAGCGACGGCCTGCTCGTCTATGCCGACCGCAAGGCGCCGGCGATCGGCATCCTCGGCCGCCTTCCTGCCAATGGCTGGATCGCCTTCTCCGTGAGAGGACGCGAATTGTATCGCGTGCAGCTGTCGCAGGTCGATGAAGCCGTTGCGGCGCACAGCGCGTGCATGGACTTCATCACCCGGCAAAAACGTCCGGGCACGCGCGACAGCGGGCGGATGCCGCTCCCGCCCAAGCCGCCCAGGCCGCCCGAACTGATCCCGTTGCCGCCGCCGGCACCGGTGCCGCCGTCCTATGCGCCGCCCAAGGCGCCCGCCGAACCTTCGATCGATGTCGCCCCGGCCTATCCGGCGCCCGCCAAGCCTGACCGGCGATAGGCGCGCCATGCGTCCCGTTTCACACCTGACGGCCTTTGCCGTCGCCGCGCTCGGCATCGCCATCTTCTCGTCGATGGATGCGGTGATGAAGGGGCTGGTGATCGGCCTTGGCGCATACAACGCGCTGGCGTGGCGCATGCTGGCCGGGACGGTGGTGAGCGGAATTCCCTATGCGCTGTCGCGGCCGCGGATGCCGCCGCGCGCGGTGTTGAAGATCCATCTCGTGCGCGGCATCGTCTCGGCGGCGATGGCCTTCCTGTTCTTCTGGGGGCTGGGGCGCGTGCCGATGGCACAGGCGATCGCGCTGTCCTTCATCGCACCGATCATCGCGCTGTTCCTCGCCGCGCTGATCCTCAAGGAACGCATCACGCGGATGACGATCATCGCCACTGCCATGGCGTTCGCCGGTGTGCTCGTGATCCTGTGGGGGCAGGCGCGCGCCGATCTGGGACCCGATGCGTTCCGGGGTGCGATCGCCATCCTCGCCTCCGCGGTCTGCTATGCCTGGAACATCATCCTGATGCGCCAGCAGTCGCTGGTCGCGGGAGCAGGCGAAGTCGCCTTCTTCCAGACGATCATCGTCACCGCCGTGTTTCTGCTCGCCGCGCCATGGCTGCTGGTGCCGCCGCCGCTGAATCAGGCGCCCGCTTTGATCTTTGCCGCGCTGCTGGCGACAGCGTCGCTGTTCCTGCTCTCCTGGGCATATCGCCATGCCGAGGCCAGCTATCTCGCGCCGAGCGAATATACCGGCTTCCTCTGGGCGACGCTCTGGGGCTGGGTGGTGTTCGGCGAGCACGTATCCCTTTTCACCGTCGCCGGAGCGGCGCTGATCGTCGGCGGGTGCATCCTCGCCGCGCGGCGGCGTGACCATGCCCCGGTGGCCGACAGCGAGGCACTTCTTCCATGATTTCGATTCGACAAGCCGGCCCCGAGGATTTCGATCTGGTCGCTGCATTCATCCGCAAGCTCGCCGATTACGAGAAGCTGGCGCATGAGGTGCGTTTCGACGACGCGGTATTGCGCGGCCATCTGTTCGGCGAGCGGCCAGCGGCAGAGGTGCTGATCGGTGAGGTTGATGGCGTGCCGAGCGGGTTCGCGCTGTTCTTCCAGACCTTCTCGACCTTCGAGGGCAAGCCGGGAATCTGGCTCGAGGATCTGTTCGTCGACCCCGATGCGCGGGGTTCAGGCCTTGGCCGCGCGCTGTTGTCGCGGCTGGCCGGGCTGGTCGTCGAGCGCGGCGGTGCGCGGCTCGAATGGGCGGTGCTCGACTGGAACGAGCTGGGCAAGGGCTTCTACCGCTCAATCGGCGCGGGGCCGGTCGACGGCTGGGAGCGCTGGCGGATGGAGATCGACGCGATCGAGGCGCTGGCGCGTGGCGTTTGACGCCGGCCTGCTTGACTGGGTCGCCGAGGCGATGGAGCCGATGGGCACCGTCACCCACCGCAGGATGATGGGCGGGGTGACACTCTATCTCGACGGGACGCTGTTCGCGACCATCTCGAGCGACGACGTGCTGTGGTTCAAGGCCGATGCGCAGAGCGATGCGGTGTGGGACGCGGCGGGCTGCGAGCGCTTCACCTATGAGATGAAGGGCCGGGTCGCGAGCATGAACTATCGCCGCGCGCCCGACGATGTGTTCGACGATGCCGATGCGATGCGCGAATGGGCGGCGCTGGGACTGGAAGCCGGACAGCGAGCGCCCGAGAAGAAGCCGAAAGCTAAGCGCCGAGCGCGTTGATCGTGAAGGCGATGATCCCGAGGTTGAACACGAACGCGGCGAGGCAATGGAAGGTCACCGCGCGCCGCATCGGCCGCGTGGTGATCGTCACGTCGCTCGTCTGGAAGGTCATACCGAGGCAATAGGCGAAATAGACGAAGTCCGAATAATCGGGTTCCTTGGTGTCGGGGAATTCGAGCCCGCCTGCGTCCTGCCCACTCCGCGCCGAGTAGAAGAGATGCGCATAGTGCAGCGCATAGACGGTGTTGCCGAACAGCCAGCACAAAGCGAGCGTCGCGATGACCAGCGCGAGCCGCGCCGGCTCCGGTACGCCGGGCGGAAGGAGTACGCTGGCGATCGCGGCGAACACAGCCAGGCTGATCGCGGTGGTGATGACCAGCAACGCGACGCGGTTGGCGTCGTTCTGCCGAGCCGCCGCGCGCATACGGCGCGATTCATGGCGAAGCAGCGGCACGCAGGCGAGAAGGAAGGCCAGCGCGGCAACGTCGAATGCCGCCATCACGCCGAAGCGGAGGCCGATCGCGGGAATTGCGGCTGAAGAGCCGATAGCGAGGATTGCCGCGAACAACAGGAAGCGCGGCGGCGCGATCCGGTTGCCGATGGAACGGCGGTGCTGATCTGCCCCCTCCCGCATCGCGCCAGACTAGGCGAGATGCGGGCGGGTGGCCAGATAGCTCAGGCGGCCTTGGCGTTCTTCGCGGCTTCGATCGCCTCGACGACGATGCGGCGGGCTTCGTCGGCATCGCCCCACTGGCCGATGCGCACCCACTTTTCGGACTCAAGGTCCTTATAGTGTTTGAAGAAATGCTCGATCTGCTGGAGCACGATCGAGGGCAGATCCTGCCGCTCGCCCACGTCCGAATAATAAGGGAAAGTGGTGTCCACGGGGACGCAGATCAGCTTCTCGTCGCCGCCGGCCTCGTCCTCGAGCTTGAGCACGCCGATCGGGCGGGCGCGCACGACGCAGCCCGGAATGAACGGCGAACGCGAGATCACCAGTGCGTCGAGCGGGTCGCCGTCAGGCGACAGCGTGTGCGGCACGAAGCCATAATTCGCCGGATAACGCATCGGCGTGTGCAGGATGCGGTCGACGAACAGCGCGCCCGAGGATTTGTCGAATTCGTACTTCACCGGCTCGCCGCCCGTCGGGACTTCGATGATGACGTTCAGGCTGTGCGGCGGATTGTCGCCGACAGGAATCATGTCGATGCGCATCTAAACTTCCTCTGTTGGTTCGGCTTCCCCGTCAGCGCGGGGCGAGCAACCGATCCAGACCACCCTCTCCGGTGCCGATTTTTTCGAGGCGCGGATAGCGCAGCCCTTCGTGATAGTCGATGGCGATTTCGCGGTATCGGGTTCCCTTCTTGACGAGCAGCCTGACCGGCTCCTTCGTCCCCTTTGCTGCCCTGACCGCATCCTTGAGGCGGTCGTCCGAATATTCGCGACCGCCGACCGCGACGATCGTGTCGCCGACATCGAGCCCCGCCTCGAACGCCGGCGAATCCCACGTGACCGAGCCGATCGCCCCGCCCTTCCCGACCGACAGGCCGAGCGAATAGCTGAGGTCCGTGCGGCTGGCGCGCTTCTCGCTGTCCTTGAACGCCGCGGTCGGCTCGTCGGTGTAGATCAGGCGATAGCCATTGGCGGTGAACCCCGTGAGCGGCGCGCGCTCGGTCAGGCCGTTGAGGCGCTGATTGAGGAAGCCCGCCCAGTCATAGGGCTGGATCGCGTTCAGCGTCGCAGCGACATCGTCGATCTTGTAGGTCAGCACACCCCAGTCGCCGTCGCGCATCCCGAAAAAGGCGCGCGCGAAATCGTCCATCGATTTCTTGCCGCCGGTCTGTGCGCGCAGCATCGAATCGACCTCGAGCCAGATCAGCAGGCCTTCGTTGTAATAGTCTTCCGACCGCTGCCAGCTCACCCAGCCCTTGGGCCGGCGCGCAGAGATGATCGGATCGTTGGTGGTATCGACCATCGCCCGCCAGGTCCGCGCCGGGCGGTTGTCGAGGCTGGCGGCAATGTTCGCCAGCATGTCGAGCGTATCCTGTTTCGACACGATGCCCGAGCGCGCCTGAAGGATATAGCCCCAGAACTGGGTCTGCCCCTCATAGACCCACAGCAGCGAGTTGCGCATCGGGGTGCGGAAATCGGGGGTCCAGCTGTCAGCACCGCGGCGGAACTTGCCGTTCCAGCTGTGCACGAACTCATGCGGCAACAAATTGCGCGAGCCGGGGCCGTCGCTCCACTTGGTGAAATAGCCGGGCTTCACACCATTTTCGGAGCTGCGGTGATGCTCGAGCCCGATGCCGCCCATCTCGTCGCTGATCGACAGCAGGAATTCATAGCGGTCGTAATGCTGCGCGCCGAACAGCTTGACCGCCTGCGTCACAAGGCTCTTGTGCGCCTCGATCTGCTCGGGCTTGGCGTCGAGCTCCTTCGCCTCGTCGGCGAAGACGTTGAGGTCGACGCGATCCGACAGTTTGAACTCGCGATAGTTGAGGCCGGCGAACACCGGCGAGTCGATCAGCGTCTCGTAATCGGTCTTGTCATAGACATAAGCCGCGCCCTGCTTCTTCGCGGGGAGGCCCGACACCGCGGTCCAGCCCTCGGGATAAGTGACGGTCGCCTGAATCGGAATGCGGCGGGTAAACCAGCCCGCAGGATAGAGGCTCACCTGCTCGAACTCGAGGTTGAGCATGGCGGGCGCGATCGAGACGCGGCCCTGATCGCTGTCGGTGGCGCCGGTAAACTGGAATTCGAGATCGAGCTGCTTTGCGCCGCGCGGCACATCGACATGGAAGGCCCAGACATCGACCGTGTCGCGCTTCCACGGCACCGCCTTGCCGCCCGCGCTGATCTTGAGGCCGGTCAGCTTCTCGACCTCGCCGCGCGCAGCGTGCTTGCCGGGGAGCCAGGCCGGCATGAGCAGGACCATATGACCGTCCTGTGCCACCGGAATGGTCTGCTTCACACGATAGATCGCCTGCTGGACGTTGGTCGCGTCGACCCGAAGTGTGATCGTGCCCGGATAGGCGGTGTCGCGCGCTGCGGGGATCCGGTTGTCGAACGGCAGCGGCTGGGGCGCGCTGTTCTGGCCAAAAGCAGAAGGGGCGGCGGCGGTGGCGAGAAGCAGAGCGGAAAGCGCGATGACGCGGCGCATAGGGGCCTCAGGTGTAGGAAAGGATATGATGTTACACCTTTAGGCGCGGCGGGGCGGCGAGGTAAAGTCCCCACCAGCCTATCCCGGGCACGCAGAGGAATAGGACTGGAAACACCCTTCATGGCTTGCTTACCATTCGCGGGCTATGCGGAACGACATGTATCACGACCCTGTCCTCGCCACTCCGGCCAAGGCCGATCCGCGGCCCAAGTCCGCGGTCAGCACCGGATGCGGGCTGGCCGGTCTGATCGGGATGGCATGCTGGCTGGCCTTTGCGCGCAGCCGCGGACTCGACGGCCCCTATGCGGCGCTGGTCAATCTGGTCGCGGGCGGCGTGCCGATGGTGCTGTGGGCAGTGCTGGTCGACAAGGTCCACCGCAACCCGAGCACCGGCGTGAAGTGGGAGAATCCCCGACCGCTCAGAGAAACGCTCGACATCTCGATCACCAAGATCGCGGGGCTGTGGCTGACCTGGGGCGGGATCGCAGCAATCTATTCGGTGTGCCGCTTCTACTGGGAGGGCAATTTCGCCTTTGCCATGTGGTGCTTCCAGATGGCGGCGCCGGCGCTGTTCATCCTCTCCGTCCCCTATGTTCTGTGGATCGACCGGCGGCTGGAAAAGCCGAAGGACGGCGCATGGATGCTGGGCGCCTGGCTGCTCGGCAACAAGGACGAGATCGATCACGACGCGATCCACAACCATCTGCGCAGCTGGGCGGTGAAGGCGTTTTTCCTTGCCTTCATGCTCGCGATCGTGCCGCCGGGTTATGGCGGGTTTGTGCGCGCGAGTACCGACGGCATCCTGCACAACCCGATCGCGCTGGCGCAGTGGCTGATCACGGGCATGTTCATGCTCGACGTGGCGTTCGCGACGGTGGGCTATATCCTGACCTTCCGCCCGCTCGACAGCCATATCCGCACCGCCAACCCCTATGCCGCGGGCTGGGCGTTCGCGCTGATCTGCTACCCGCCGTTCATCCTGATGGGGAATGGCGGACCGCTGGACTATCACCCCGGCACGTCGGACTGGACCCACTGGCTGGCGGGGCATGACATCTTGCTGTGGATCATCGGCGCGGTGCTGGTGGCGCTGACCGCGATCTATGCCTGGGCAACGATGGCGTTCGGCTTCCGCTTCTCAAACCTCACGCATCGCGGGATCATCACCCACGGGCCCTATGCATGGACGCGGCACCCGGCGTATCTGTCCAAGAATTTGTTCTGGTGGATCAGCACCTGTCCGCTGCTGGTGACCACGGGCAGCCTGTACGACGCGATCCGCGCGACGGTGCTGCTCGCCGCGGTGAGCGGCGTCTATTACATCCGCGCCAAGACCGAGGAAAAGCACCTCGGCGCCGACCCGGCCTATCGCGAATATAGCGAGTGGATGGAGCGCAACGCGCCCGTGCCGCGGCTGGTGGCATGGGTGACGGGGTGGACGTTCAAGCCGGGCTATGCGGGGTTGAAGAATCTGGATCAGCGCGCCGACTGATCTTCGGCGAAGTTGACACAGTTACGCGGAACGCGATTCATTCTGTCAATCCGGTCGCCTTTGTCGGAGGGTTCGGGTTCGTCATCGAACCGGTCGAATCGACGCGATCAAAGAGCGGCCGCCATGCGGCCTGTCGATGCAAGCAAACCAATTCCAACATTGCAAGCGGGGGCGGATTGGGCGGTTAGCGGACAAACCAGACGGGTGTGTCCACGCCCTGCTGCCAAAGCGCCTCGAAGCCCTCACGAGACATGGTTTGAAGCTCCAGCCCATCGAAGCCCTCGGTTAGCGACACATCAATCAGAGAAGGGCAATGATCGCCGTGGCGCTCTTCGATTTCGATGCTGTTTCTGGTGATGCGGCCATCTGCAAAGACTTCGATCGTCCGGATGACGGCATCTGCCACCTCGCTGACCTCGTAGTGAAGCCAGGCCGGCATCTCAGCCGGGACTTCCGCATCGGGCCAGCGGAGGCGATAATAGATCGGTTCATCAGATGGCGTCATGGTAACACCATAGCTACGGCCACCTTTGGTTCAATGTCCGCCATTGGGCCGTTCGGCAACTGACCGCCTTGGCCAAGGGAGCGCAACGCGCCCGTGCCGCGGCTGGTGGCGTGGGTGACGGGATGGACGTTCAAGCCGGGCTATGCAGGGTTGAAAGATACGTCGCACTGACTGCGCTTTGCGGAATCAAAGGCGACCGCTCTCCGCCTGAAAGAGTCGATCTTTCAATAAATTAAAACGATTGCGACTGCTCGAGAAGGTCAATCTGCATCCCCTCCCTATGGACTGGTTCCTAACGATTCGCTATGTATGACTACGGCGGGAGCCAAGGCTCCCGCCGCGCCGGTGTTCACAACAACAAGATCGCGATTAGGGCGAAAGCCCCCAGAGCGATCAGACTTGTAGCGAACATTGGTTACCTCCAGACCCTGGGGACAGAACCGCCCCAGATCGGTTGCCCCGCACGGGCTAGGTTCACTTCACCACCCGAAAGAGTGGTGTCGCATCATCGGAGGAAGTTGACGCTTCCTCGGCTTGAGAGGCCCCGGCGGCTGGTCCGTTCGGGGCCTTCTCGTGTCCAGGGAGGGCATACACAGATGCCTCCTCGTCGTGGACAAGCTCTTCCCGCTCTACAAGGCGCTTGAGTATGTTGTAGATTGAGGAACTGTTGCGCATGCTCAGGCGAAACTGAGGTAGCGCAGCCAGATGATCGCGCATTGCGGTAGCGCGCGACGGACCGTTTTCCGCGAGAAAGCGCTTCACCTCGTCCGCCATTGGCGAATAGCGCGGATCATGACCGCGAACCGGGTGGCGTTCACCTGCTTGCACCTTATCCAGGTACCGCTTGTACCCCGCCGGGGTGAACACATGATTCATGTGCCGCACGATAACTTCATCGCGCTCCAGCCTACGGAGCGCACCATAGAATGGTTTATGGTTCGAATTTTTCTTGAGCACCTCGGCTAGAGCACCCGGAAGCGCATCTTTCAGGTCGCTGTAGGAGATACCCTCAGCGTTTTCCTTCGCGATGTTGGAAATCTCGTCCATCCACGACCCGGGCATCATTCTGCCATCGGCGCGCCGCGCATTGGACGGCGCGAGACTCTCCCCCCTAGCCACAGCGATCAGGCGCTCAAGATATAGCCGCTTCTCATGTAGCTGGCGGATCGCGTCCTCAATCTTCTTGTGCTCCGCCTGCCAGCGCCGGATGTCTTCCGCGCCGGGCAGCTCGAACATACTGGACAGAGAGTCGTTGGTCACGCCCCCTGATCCTCTCATTCACCCTCCGTGTCAACCACAAGGAGAACGAATCCTGACTAATGGAAAGCGGAACATGACCCCCTAAACGTTCCACTCGCAGGTGGAGGCAAACCCACGGAAGGCATTATGACGCGACTTTGCGATTGCCAGGCGCGAGACCCGCAATTACCGCTCAGAAAATCAGAGAGTTAGGTTTCGGTGCGTGCTAGATGCAGCACCCCACCCCCACGACCCTTCCCAAAGGGCCGATCGCCCTCGCGATGCAGCGCCAGCGCGAGATGGTCCCGCGCTGCCCGCCTTGTCGCCGCAATCATCGCGGGCGCCCCGCAGGTGACGGGTCGCCTACCGATCACTGCCCCTGCGGTTGCTCCACGATGACACCCACGATCCGGCGGACGATGGGCAGCACCAGCAGCAGCGTGGGAAACGCGACGATCCATGATGCGCCCCATGCCTTTGGCCAGCCCAGGGCAAAATCCGGTCCCAGCCCGATCGACGCGACGGTCGCCACCGCCGAGACGACGCCGGACATGATGATCGACAGGATCAGCGGCATCAGGATCCGGGCATAGCCGGGCGGAAGCTTCCTGCGTCGTGGCCGTTCCTGATCGATGTGCATCGCCGATACTCCTTGTCCGCTCGCCCGCCTGTGGCAGGCCGTGGAACGCGGATATATTGTCAAAGATATCGCGAACAATCCGGGCTATAGGCTAGTCTCCATCCCGTTTTTCGAGATAATCATGGCGCGCATCGAAGACCTGGAAACGTTTGTGGCGATCGCCGAGGGCGAAAGCCTGACCCGGGCGGCGCGGCAGCTGAACCGGTCGCTGCAGACCGTCAGCCGGTCGCTCGCCGCGCTGGAGGCGGAGATCGGGGTGCAGCTGGTTCACCGCACCACGCGCCGTTCGTCGTTGAGCGAGGCGGGGCAGGCCTATTACCGGCGGATCAAACCGGCGGTGCTGGAGATCCGGGAGGCGCGGCTGGAGGCGGCCGATCGGCGGGTCGAGCCGGTGGGGGTATTGCGCGTCGGCGCGCCGGTGCTGTTCGGTCCCGATTTCCTGGTTCCGATCATCGCGGAGTTCATGGCGCGCCATCCGCAGGTCGAAGTCGATCTGCAGCTGAGCGACGGGTTCACCGATCTCGCCGCCGAGGGGCTCGACCTGGTCGTGCGCATCGCCGAGCTGCCCGATTCAGGCTTGCAGGGGAAACGGCTGGGCGCGCTGCGCCGCGTCGTGTTCGGTGCGCCGTCCTATTTCGCGCGGCATGGCCGGCCCCTGCATCCCGCCGAGCTGCGCGAGCATGCCTGTGTCATCCGCACGATCGACCAGCGACCCAGTCAATGGGCGTTCCAGATCGGCGGAAAGAAGCACGCGGTGGGGGTGCGCGGATCGTTCCGAACCAACACGATGGGCGCAGTCTATTCGGCGGTCAGCGCGGGCCTTGGCCTTGGTTACTCGCCGCTGTGGCAGATCCGGCGCCTTGTCCAGAGCGGGGAGGTCGAGATCGTGCTGGAGGAATTCGAACCGAGGCCGGTGCCCGTCCACGCACTGTGGCAAGAGGGCAGGTTTCCGCCCGCCAAGGTCCGCGCGTTCGTCGACCTGCTCGCCGCGCGACTGAAGCTCGACGGGCTCTGATCCGAAGCCGGGGTAGCCCTAGCCCAGCAACCCCTTGGCGAGTTCGCGCACCGCCGGGCCGATATCCTCGCGGCTGAGCGCCAGGTCGAACGCTCTGGAAGGTGACGCAGCGCAATCGCCAGCGTCAACGATCATTTCTTCATGGCTTCGATAACGCGCTTCACGTCCTGACCGCGCCCGCGCGGCAGGATCAGCACATCGTCGCCGTCGACGACCACGATCAAGTCGGAGACCCCGACCAGCGCGACCCGCTTGCCCTTCCCGGCCTGGATCAGACAATTGGCGGTATCGATCGCGACAATGTCGCCGCGACAAGCATTCCCCGCCGAATCGCACCCGCTGATCGCGTAGAGCGCGTCCCAGCTTCCGACATCGGACCAGCCCATGCTGACCGGGACGACCGCGACCCGCGCAGCCTTCTCCATCACCGCATAGTCGATCGAATCGGACGGCGAACTGGCGAATTCAGCGGCATCGGGCAGAATCCGGACGCCATCGCGAACCGCCTTCGCCATCGCCGCGCGCGATGCCGCGAGCATCTCAGGCGCAAACTCCGCCAACGCATCGAGATAGGTGCCAGCGAGAAACAGGAAGATCCCGCCATTCCAGGCGTGATCCCCCGCCGCGATCATCGCCTCCGCAACCGCGCGCTGCGGCTTCTCAATGAAGCGCTCGACGCGATGCACTCCTCCGCCGATCGGTGCACCGACCTGAATATAGCCGTAGCCGGTCTCGGGCGCGTCAGGCGTGATGCCGAACGTCATCAGCCAGCCCGCCTCGACTGCGGGCATTGCGGCCTGAATCGCAGCGTGGAACGCGCCGACGTCCCCAATGACATGATCTGACGGCATCACCAGCAGAGGGGTGTTGCCGCCGCCAGCGGCCAGCGCCGCCAGCGCCGCCAGCGCGATCGCCGGTGCCGTGTTGCGACCGAGCGGTTCAAGAATCAGCGCCTGAGCGCCAGCGCCGACCGCGTCAAGCTGGGTCTCGACCATATCCGCGTGCAGCGCACTTGCCACGATGATCGGCGCGGCGAAACGCTCTCCTTGCGGCGTACGGCAAGCAGTGAGCTGAAGCATCGTTTCGTCGGCGGTCAGTGCCAGCATCTGCTTGGGCTGTTCCGGACGAGACATTGGCCATAGCCGGGTGCCCGCTCCGCCGGACAGGATGACCGGGACGATGGGCTTGCTCGTGTCACTCACAATATTCTCCTGACCGCTCGCCCCGCTACCAACACCGGCCCTTCACTCGAGTCGCTTGGTGCCCGGATAGGCAAAGAGTAGATCGCTGTCGCGGGAAGCGGTCAGCGCAATGCGCCCCGTCACGGTCAGGCATTCACCCGCCTTCCACGCGATACCATCCACCGTACCATGCCCGCGCACCGGCACCAGCCAACCGGTCGCCCCGTCGGGCATGGTTGCGTCGCGCTCACCACCGGACCAACGCTCGACCACGAATTTGGGACCCTCCACGAGGATTACCCGCCCCGGCTCCGCCTCTCCCGGCACCGGCGCGTCGACAAAAGGTACCGCGCGAGCGACCGCCACCCCGTCTTCCAGATGCAATTCGCGCGGACGACCATAGTCATAGAGCCGATAGGTGGTCTCGCTATTCTGTTGAATCTCAATCAGCGTGATCCCAGCGCCAATCGCGTGGATGGTGCGCGACGGGACATAGACGAAATCCCCCGCCTTCACCGGCTTCCAGTCAAGCAGCCCCTCGATCGATCCGTCCAGCGCTGCCGCACGCAATGTATCGGCATCCACCTTCTCATGTGTTCCCAGCGCGATCGTCGAATCGGGCTCGGCTGCCAGGATCACCCAGCACTCGTCCTTGCCCCGCCGCAGCCCCCGTTCACGCGCCTGCGCGTCATCGGGGTGTACCTGCACCGACAGCTTCTCGCTGGTGAAGAGATATTTGACCAGCAGATCGGGCGCCCCATCGCCGGGCGTCTGGAACCAGACCTCACCGACCGGCTCCCCGCCCGCTTCCGGATCGACGAAGCCAGGCCAGAGATGCGACCGCCCCCAGGGTTTCTCCACTCGATACGTGGCCAGAAGCGCCGCAGGCATAGTCACCTCGATATACTGGAGACCTGCTAACCTACGAAGAGTTAAGAAGGTCCACAGCAAATGCTCGCACCGCCGGCCCGATGTCCTCGCGACTGATCGCCAGTGCGAGGTTGGCTTGCGCATAGCCGGCCTTGTCGCCGCAATCATAGCGCACGCCCTGGAAGGTGACGCCATGGAAGGGCTGGCCGCCGATCATGCGGGCCATCGCGTCGGTCAGCTGGATCTCGCCGCCCGCGCCCTTTTCCTGCCCCTCAAGCACGCGCATCACCTCCGGCTGGAGGATGTAGCGGCCGATCACGGCGAGATTGCTGGGGGCGGTGCCAGCCTTGGGCTTTTCGACCAGCCCCTTGACCTCAGTCAACGTGCCGTCGCGCATGCCGGGGGTGATGATGCCGTATTTGTCGGTGTGGCTGTCGGCCACTTCCTGCGCGCAGAGCAAATTGCCGCCGACCTTGTTGTACGCCTGTACCATCTGCTTGAGGCAGCCGGGCTGGCTGGCGGCGCCGACCATGAAATCGTCGGCGAGGAGGACCGCGAAGGGCTCGTCCCCGACGATGTCGCGTGCGCACCACACAGCATGGCCGAGCCCCATCGGCTCCTGCTGACGCACATACGCAATCGCACCGGGCTTGAGGCGCGTGCCGTCGAGCGCATCGAGCGACTTGCCGCGCGCGGCCATGGTGGTCTCCAGCTCATAGGAGATGTCGAAATGGTCCTCGATCGCGCTCTTGCCGCGGCCGGTGACGAAGATGAGCTGCTCGATCCCGGCCTCCAGCGCCTCGTCCACCGCGTACTGGATCAGCGGGCGGTCGACGACGGGCAGCATCTCCTTGGGAAGCGCCTTGGTCGCGGGGAGGAAGCGGGTGCCGAGCCCGCCGACGGGGAATACAGCCTTGCGAAGCGGTTTGATCATCATGGCGCGCGCATAGCGTAGTGACAGATCGAGAAAAAGTGGCTTGTACGGACGGGCGTGCGTCGCTGAGCGCAAACCAATCCCAGGCGCGGCTGAAAAAAATGGCGGCCGAAGCCGCCATTTCGTTGCGCCCTGGCAGGTGCGCCTGGCTTAATTGCTGTCCGAATCGTCGCCGCCTGAAACGACCAGAACCACAGCGATGACAGCGACGACGCCAAGAAGCGGAAGCAGGAAACCGCCCGCAGCCTCGTTGCTTTTGGACGACGCCGTCGCCGCCCGGTCAATGGCAGGGCTCTGAGACAGACTGAGCGACTTAGCGGAGTTCGCCTGCGCGACACCCGAGCCGGCCAGCAACAGAGCTGCGCTGGCGCCCGTCAGGATGTTCTTCAACCTCATGTCGATTTTCCCCTTCATGCGGCAATCCCGCGCAACCACTATATCCCGCTCGTCCGCAGCGCATAGACCAAAATGTAACCAGTTGATCGCACCTGATGCACAGTCGGTGCTTCGCGGGCTATTCGGGGCCAACCACATGGACTTGCTGTGTTGTGGGGTTGCGCTAAGAGCGCGCGGACGTTTGTCGAAAGGGTTTTGGCGTGCGTA